>NZ_AYMV01000032.1 GCF_000633415.1 Leucobacter sp. PH1c
GACTTCAGCTCCTCGATGAACAGCTCGCGGCGCGCCTTCGTGAGTCCGAGGCCGAGGCCGCGCGACTTGCCGCGCTGGAGCGCGAGCGCGAGGTTCTGCTCGATCGTGAGATCCGGTGCCGTGCCCGCCATCGGGTCCTGGAACACGCGGCCGACGTAGCGCGCCCGCTGGTACTCCTTGAGCTTCGAAACGGGGTTGCCGTCGATGCTCAGTTCCCCCGTGTCGACGGTGTAGCGGCCGGCGATCGCGTTGAGCAGCGTCGACTTGCCCGCGCCGTTCGAGCCGATCACGGTGACGAAGTCGCCCTCATCAAGCTTCAGGCTGAGGTCAACGAGCGCCTTGCGCTCGTTGATCGTGCCGGCGAAGAACGTCTTCGAGATCCGGTCAATGTTCAGCATGGTCTCTTACCTCTCCACCGGGACGGTCACGCCCGTAGTTGCCGATGCCACCGGGTCCGGTGCCGGATCCCCGCCGCGCTTGTTGCCGCGGTCGCGCAGCGAGGGTAGCTTCTTCAGGAAGCCCCAGCGCGGGAGCAGCAGCGCCGCGACCACGAGGACCGCGGTGACGAGCTTCATGTCGTTCGGGTTGAGCCCGGCCTGCAGTGCGAAGAAGATGATGAGGCGGTAGATGATGGCGCCCAGCACGACGGCGAGGCTCGCGAGCCAGATGAAGCGCTGGCCGAAGATCGCCTGCCCGAGAATCACGGAGGCGAGGCCGATCAGGATGAGGCCAATGCCCATGCTGATGTCGGCGAAGCCCTGGTACTGCGCCACGAGCGCGCCGCAGAGGGCCACGAGCCCGTTCGAGAGCGCGAGGGTGAGGATCTTCGTGCCGTCGGTGTTGACGCCGAAGCTGCGGATCATCTGCTCGTTGTTGCCCGTGGCCTGGATCGAGAGCCCGAGGTCGGTCGAGAGGAACCAGTCGATCACGATCTTGAGGAGGATGACGGCGACCAGGATGATGCCGATGCCCGCCCAGGTGCCGAGTACGCCCGCGTCCTTGAGCGGCGTGAAGATCGTCTCCGCGCGCAACAGGGGCAGATTGGCCTTCCCCATGATGCGGAGGTTGATCGACCACAGCGCGATCATCGTGAGGATACCGGCGAGCAGGCCGTCGATCCGGCCCTTTGTGTGCAGGAGGCCCGTGATGGCGCCAGCGACGAGGCCGGCGGCGCCGCCCGCGAGCGTGGCGAGCACGGGGTTCTGCCCCGCGGTGATGAGGGAGGCGGCCACGGCCGCGCCGGTCGTGAAGCTGCCGTCGACCGTGAGGTCGGGGAAGTTGAGGACGCGGAAGGTGAGGTACACGCCCAGCGCCATCACGCCATAGATGAGGCCAAGCTCGATTGCGCCGATCATGGTTACTTCACCACGTTTCCTGCGCGCTCGACGAGCGCCGCGGGCAGCTCGACGCCGAAGCGCTTCGCCGCGTCCGGGTTGATGGTGAGCTCGAGGTCCTTCGAGGTCTCCACCGGCATGGTCGCGGGATCGGCGCCGTCCTTCAGGATCCGGATCGCCATCTCGCCCGTCTGCATGCCGAGCTTCGTGTAGTCGATGCCGACCGTTGCGGCCGCGCCGCCCTCGACGTGCGTCGAGTCGGAGCCGACCACGAGGATCCCCTTGTCCTCGGCGACACCCACGATGGCGCCGATGCCCGAGGCGACGAGGTTGTCGCTCGGCGTGTAGATCGCGTCGACGTCGCCGAGCGACTCGGTCGCCTGCATCAGCTCGGACGCGTTCGTGACGGTTGCTTCGACGACCTCGATGCCGTGCTTCTTCGCCGCCTCGCGGGCGAGCTCCACCTGCACCTGCGAGTTGACCTCGCCCGAGCCGTAGACCATGCCGATCTTCTTCGTGTCGGGCTTGATCTCGGTGATGAGGTCGATCTGCTCCGCGACGGGGCTGAGGTCGCTCGTGCCCGTCACGTTGCCGCCGGGCTTCTCGTTCGAGGCGACGAGGTCGGCTGCAACCGCGTCGGTGACGGCGGTGAAGAGCACCGGCACGTCGGTGAGGTTCTGGGCCGCGGCCTGAGCCGAGGGCGTCGCGATGGCGAGGGCCAGGTCCACGCCGTCGCTCGCGAAGGTCTGC
Source organism: Leucobacter sp. PH1c (assembly GCF_000633415.1). Classification (GTDB taxonomy): domain Bacteria; phylum Actinomycetota; class Actinomycetes; order Actinomycetales; family Microbacteriaceae; genus Leucobacter. Next base: position 2,085 of record NZ_AYMV01000032.1, read on the forward strand.
GCGATCGTCGTCGCGGTCGCGACCTCGGCGTTCGCGTTCTTCACATCGAAGGTGACGGTCTCGCCCTCGACGTAGCCGGCGTCGATGAAGGCCTGCTTGAAGCCCTCCGCCGCCGCGTCGAGCGCGGGGTGCTGCACGAACTGGCTGATGCCGATCGTGACCGAGTCGGCGTCCCCGCCGCCCTGCTCCCCCGCACCCGAGGTGCAGCCGCTCAGTACGAGCGCAGCCGCCGCGGCCAGTCCGGCGACACCGAGCGCCCGGGTCCGAAAGCGTGTGCTTGCCATGGGTGTTCCTCACTCCAGTGTGATGATCCTCGGGCGATGCTGCGCCGAGGGTTCCTGCTCGACGCCATGGTGACATCGATGTCCGTTGCTCGATCGTAGTGAGCTTCCGATTCCGAGTAAACCTGACAGGTAAACGGTAGACAGATATGACAAATCGGACAGCACAATCGAGATATTGCTAGTCAAGTTGCTCGGTTTTCCGCATCTCGTTCAGTGCGGCGCCGAGCCGAGCGCGCGGCGGGCCCCGGCGGCCGGAGTACCGAGCGGACCTCCCTGTCCGCCCGCGCGCCGGCCGCCGCGCCGGTTAGGCTGCGCCGCCGATGCCCTCGGCGCGCACGGCCTCGATCACGAGATCGTTCTCCGAGGGATCCCCGATCGAGATGCGCACGCCCTCGCCCGCGAACGCGCGCGCCGAGATCCCGTGCCGTTCGAGCGCCGCGGCCGCGTCGGCCGTCGCCTCGCCGAGCGGGAGCCACACGAAGTTCGCCTGCGAGGGCACCACGGCGACCCCGGCATCGCGGAGCGCGCGCGTGAGGCGATCCCGCTCGAGCACCATCTCGTCGATGCGCACCTGGAGCTCGCCCTCCGCCTCGAGCGAGGCGACGGCGGCCTCCTGCGCGAGGCGCGTCACCGCGAACGGGATGGCGACCTTCCGGAGCGCCTCCGCGACGGCGTCGGGCGCGATCGCGTACCCGACGCGGAGGCCCGCGAGCCCGTACGCCTTCGAGAAGGTGTGGAGCACCGCGACGTTGTCGTAGCGGCGGAAGAAGTCGATCCCGCTCGGGGAGTCGGCGTCCACGTCGAAGTGCACGTACGCCTCGTCCACCACGACGAGCACGTCGCTCGGCACGCGCGCCATGAACGCCTCGAGCTCCTCCGCCGACACGACCGTGCCGGTCGGGTTGTTCGGGTTGCACACGAAGATCAGGCGCGTGCGGTCCGTGATGGCATCGGCCATGGCCGCGAGATCGTGGCGCGCGTCCGCGTCGAGGGGCACCTCGACGGGCACGGCGCCCGCGACGCGGACGAGGATCGGGTAGGCCTCGAACGAGCGCCAGGCGAACATCACCTCGTCGCCGGGACCGGCGAGCGCGTGGATCAGCTGCGCGGCGACCTCGACCGAGCCGGAGCCGAGCGCGAGGTTGTCGGGCGAGACGTCGAAGCGAGCGGCGAGCGCCTCCGTGAGCTCCGCGGCGGCGATGCTCGGGTAGCGGCTGATCGACTCCGGGAGCGCCGCGGCGAGGCGACGCACGACCGAGGGCAGGGGCGCGTAGGGGTTCTCGTTCGACGAGAGCTTCACGCTCCGCCCGTCCGGGCCGACGGGCGCCGGCTTCCCCGCGCGGTACGCCGCGACCAGTTCGAGCCCCGGCCGGAACTGCGTCACCTTCGACATGCTCACTCCTTCAGATTGCATCGTTGCCGCGCCCCACCGGGGCGAGCCTGCTGACCGAGCCACTCTAGGGAGCCCGCAGCGGCACGTCAAACGGTACAAGAAACGCTCGACATTGTGCTCAGTTCGTATAGCCTGATCACGGAATCTTGGTACAGAATGCCACGTCAAGGAGGATCATGAGCATCGACCAACTGGATGCCAGGCTCATCACGCTCATCAGCGAGAACGCGGGGATCTCCGTCGTGGAGTGCGCCCGCCGCCTCGGCGTCGCCCGCGCCACCGCCCAGGGCCGTCTCGACCGCCTCCGCCGCACGGGCGTGATCGCGTCCGAGGCGCCACAGATCGACCCGGCCGCGCTCGGCTACCCGCTCCGCACTTTCTGCACGATCCAGATCCTCCAGTCGGTGGGCCACCAGCGGGTCGCCGAGGGCCTCGCGCGGATCCCGGAGCTGCTCGAGCTGCACACGATCACGGGCGACTACGACATGATGGCGACGATCGTCTCGCGCTCGACGCACGATCTGCAGCGCGTGCTCGACCTGATCTCGCACACCGAGGGCGTTGCCCGGGCCTCGACGCGGCTCGCACTCGAGAGCCACTTCAAGAACCGGACGCTGCCGCTCGTGCGCAGCACCGCTCCCGAGAGCTAGGCCGCCTGGCCGTACTCCCCGGTCGCCACGATGATCGCGCGGGCCAGCACGGCGTCGCGCATCAGGAAGCCCAGCACGGCGGGCGTCGCCTGCGGGTCGACGTCGATGTGCTCGACGTCGAGCGCGTGCACCACGAACCAGTAGTGGTGCACCCCCGTGCCCTCGGGCGGCGCCGCACCCGTGAAGGCGGGCTCGCGGAGCTCGTTCGGCATCGTCACCGCGCCCTCGGGGAGCAACTCGCCGCCCGGGGCGCCCGCACCCGCGGCGAGCTCGGTGACCGAGGCCGGCAGATTCGCCACCGACCAGTGCCAGAACCCGGAGCCCGTCGGGGCGTCCGGATCGAAGCAGGTCACCACGAAGCTGCGGGTCTCCTCGGGGAAGCCGGACCAGCTGAGCTGCGGCGAGCGGTTCGAGCCGCCCGCCCCGGCCGCGTAGAGCTCGGCGGGCAGCGGCTCGCCGTCCTGGATATCGGTGCTCGCGAGGGTGAAACTCGGGACCTGGCGCATCCCCGCGTACGGGTTGAGCGCGCCGCGCCCCTGCTGTGCATGCGTCATATTCATGGCCTCAATGCTCGGGCGCCGGGCGCGACCCCGGGGGCGGGATCCGCTTCCGGCGCTGGTGTCGTGGGGCTCAGCATACGGGCCTGCGTACCCCGAAGGCGAGAGGCCGCGCCCGGTATACTGGGCCTCGGATCGGCGTGCCTGCGCCGAAGAATTCCGGGGTGACCATGGCAGTGACGACTGGCTCCGAGCGCGCTCGCGCGACGCTCGCCTTCCTGCGCCGCAAGATCACGACGGGCGAGTGGCCGGTGGGCAGCCGGATCCCGATCGAGCCCGAGCTCGCCGAGCAGACCGGCGTCGGGCGCTCCACGGTGCGCGAGGCCGTGCGCTCGCTCGCGAGCATCGGCATGATCGAGACGCTCCCGGGGCGCGGCACCTTCGTGCGCTCCGCGGCGCCCACGAGCACGCTCCTCAACGAGTTCCTCACCGACTTCACGCTCGAAGAGATCCTCAGCTACCGCCGCGCGCTCGAGATCGAGGCGGCGCAGCAGGCGGCGATCCACCGCACCGAGGAGGACGTCGCCGCGCTCGAGCAGGCGGCCGCCGAGGAGGTGGGGTGCACCCGCTGCCCCGTGCTCGGCTTCGCCGACGGCGCCGACTCGGCGTTCGACAGCAAGTTCCATCGGCTCGTCTTCGACGCGGCGAAGAACCGCCTCCTCGCCTCGCTCTACGCGGGGATCAACGACCGCCTGCGCACGCCCGAGCACCGCGGGCGTCTCGCGAACGTCGCGACGGGCGCCGAGATGGAGCGGGATCACGCCCGCGTCCTCGACGCGATCCGCCGCCGCGACTTCATCGACGCCGTCCACGCGATGGTCGACCACGTCGATCACGATGTCGTGATCGTGAACGACCAGCACGAGGTCGTGCCGCCGCTCACGCGCACGCCCGAGCAGCAGCAGCGCATCGACAGCGCGCGCGAGGCGGCCGAGCGGGCCCAGGTCTAGCGACCCGGGGCCGCTCCCCGCGCTCAGCGGGGATCGAGCTCGCGGGCTGCGTAGGCCTCGAGCGCGTCGCGCACGAACGCGGCGCCCGCCGCCCCTCCGTAGTTGGCGGCGAACCGCTCGTCGGCGACGTACATCGTCCCGAGGCCCCGCAGGTACGCGGCCAGGTCGCCCTCGGGGCTCGCCGCCGGGGTCCCCGGCACGCTGCGCAGCCAGGCCACGTGGCGCGCGGCGAGCTCCTGGCCGGCAGCTCCCTCGGGCGCCGCGCCGGCCTCGGCCGCCGCGATCCAGTCGGCGTTGAGCGCGGCCACGCGCCGCATCCACGCGCCGCGGTCGGCCTCGGCGAGCCCGCCCCACCAGCGCTCCCCCGCCCGGGCGGCGTCCTCGCCCCAGCGGGCGGCCACCTCCTCGCGGTGCTGCGCGTGGTCGAAGCCATCGAACATGTTCTCGGACATCAGATCTCCTTCGGTGTGCGGTGCGGAGGACGGGGCGCGGCCGAGGGCCGCGATCGTGCGCTCGACGGCACCGATCTGCGCGTCGACGCGATCGCGCTCGCCGCGCAGCAGTTCCAGATGGGCGCCGAGGATCCGCGCTTCCGCGGCCTCGGCGGTCTCCCCGCGGGCGGCCCGGTGCGCCGCCTCCGCGTCCTGCGCGGCGAGCACCTCCCCGATCGCGGCGAGCCCGAGCCCGAGCCCGCGCAGCAGCAACACGCGCTGCAGCCGCACGAGCGCGCGATCGTCGTAGAAGCGATAGCCGCTCGCGCCGATCCGGCTCGGGGGCACGAGGCCGATCCGGTCGTAGTGGCGCAGCGTGCGCGAGGTTGTCCCCGCGGCGCGCGCCACCTCCTGGATCGAGCGTTCCATGCGCTCCCCCTTCCTCCGGGCGGCGCCCCTGCGGCGCCGTCGCACTCACCGTACGAGTTGACGTTACGTCAAGGTCAAGCCCCGTGCGCGCAGCCCCGCCCCGGCCCGGGCGCGTACCATGATCGGGTGACCGCCAAGATCCTGCTCTACTACGCCTTCGCCCCCATCACGGACCCGGAGGCCGTCCGCCTGTGGCAGCGCGAGCTGTGCGAGTCGCTCGGCCTGCGCGGGCGCATCATCATCTCGAAGCACGGCATCAACGGCACCGTCGGCGGCGAGCTCGACGCCTGCAAGCAGTACGCCAGGCGCACCCGCGAGTACGGGCCGCTCTCCGGCCTCGAGGTCAAGTGGAGCGACGGCACGGGCTTCGTCGCGAGCGAGCCCGAGCTGCTCCACGGCGTGGATCGCGGGGCGCCCTGGAAGCGCTCCGCCGATTTCCCGAAGCTGAGCGTCAAGGTGCGCGACGAGCTCGTCGCGTTCGGCATCCCGGACGAGACCGTGGTCGACGAGAATGGCGTGGTGGGCGGCGGCACGCACCTCTCCCCCGCGGCCGTGAACGCCCTCGTGGCCGAGCGCGGCGACGACGTCGTGTTCTTCGACGGCCGCAACGCGTGGGAGGCCGAGATCGGCCGCTTCCGCGGCGCCGTGGTGCCCGAGACGCGCACCACCCACGACTTCATCACGCAGATCGAGAGCGGCGCCTTCGACGCGCTCAAGGGGCGCCCCGTCGTGACGTACTGCACGGGCGGCATCCGCTGCGAGATCCTCTCGGCGGCGATGATCGAGCGCGGCTTCTCCGAGGTGTACCAGGTCGAGGGCGGCATCGTGAAGTACGGCGAGGCGTTCGGCAACGATGGCCTGTGGGAGGGCTCGCTCGCGGTGTTCGACGGGCGCGAAGCGATGGACTTCGCCCCGGGCGCCGCCCGGCTCGGCCGCTGCACGGTCTGCGGCGAGCACTCGACCGAGCTGCCGAACTGCGCGGATCCAGAGTGCCGGGCCCGCTTCGTGGCCTGCGCCGCTCACGGCGCGGTGCGCTGCCCGGCGCACGAGTCGGCCGCGGTCTAAGCGAGGCGGCCCGGCACCCCCGCGGCGCCCCCGCCCGGGGCGGCTGGTTCCGGTGCGAGCATGCGGGCGAGCGCCGCCTCGGCGGCGGCGAGCGCCTCGGGCTCGGTGAAGTGGCCAGCAGCGCTCAGCGTGCCGAGGCCGTGCACGAGCCCCCACGCCGCGCGGATGTCCGCGGCCGTGCCGAGCCCCGCCGCAGCGCAGCTCGCCGCGAGCGCGCCCTCGAGCCGATCGATCAGCGGCGCCATGGTCGCGGTGGGCCGCCCCGGGATGCACACCTGCGGGTCATAAACGACGGCGAAGGCGTGCGGGCGCTCCACGGCGAAGCGGAGGTAGGCGGCGCCACCGGCCCGCAGCGCCGCGGCGGGCGAGGTCTCGGCCGCGATCGCGCGCTCGACCGCATCGGTGAGCTCGGCCATGCTGCGCTCGGCGAGTACCCGCAGGAGGCCCAGGCGGTCGCGGAAGTGGTGATACGGCGCGTTGTGGCTCACGTCTGCCGCGCGCGCGACCTCGCGCAGGCTGATCTCGGCGGCCGGCATGCGCTCGAGCAGCTGCAGCGCCGCGCCCTCGAGCACCTCGGCGAGATTGCCGTGGTGGTACGTCCCGCGTGAACTTGACATGCGCAACATTGTCTCCTATCTTGGCGTTGTCCACATTAGTTGACACTGTCAAGATAGGTGCGCGCATGCCCCCTGCCCTCGTGATCGACGGCCACCCCAACCCGGATTCGCTGACCGCCGAACTGGCCCGGCGCTACGCGGCGGCGCACGGCGACGCCCGCGTGCTGGCGCTCCGCGAGCTCGACTACGATCCGAACCTCCGGCTCGGGTACCGGGGCAGGATCCCGATCGAGCCCGAGCTGCAGGAGGCGCGCGATGCGCTGCACGCGGCCACGCGGATCGTGATCGTCGCGCCCATGTGGTGGGGCGGCGTGCCCGCGCTCCTCAAGGGCTTCTTCGACCGGGCGCTGCTCCCGGGCGACGAGTACCGGATGTCGCCGCGCGGGCTCCCCGTCGGCCTGCTGCGCGGACGGCCGGGCCGGTTCCTCATGCTCGCCGACACTCCGGCCCTCGGCCTCCCCGTCACCGGCAACGCCGCGGCCGGGCAGGTGGCGAGGCACACCATGCGCTTCGTGGGCGTGCGGCCGTTCCGCGTGCACCGGCTGCTCGGCGTCGGCACGGCGGGCGAGCGCCGGATCGCGCGGTGGCTCGACTGGGCCGCACGCCTGGGCGCGCGGGATGCGCGGGCGGACCGCCGTCGTGACGCTCTGAGCGATCGCATGCCGCCGCGCTCAGACGCGTCGCCTATCCTGCACGTGTGAACCCAGAGCACGAACACCGTTCGGCCGCCGCCCCCGAGGTCCGGCCCGAGCCGCGCTGGCTCCCGCCCGAGCCGTGGCCGCCCGAGCAGCCCTCGGCCGCGACGCTCACCCTCGTCGACCGCGCGGTCGACCGCGTGCTCGCGATCCAGCGGCCCCTCGTGCTCGCGCACCTCCGCCGCCTCGGCGCGAAGAAGCCTGGCATGACCCCAGCGCTCCTCTCGCGCGCGCTGGAGCGGCGCTACGTCGCCGCCGTGACGGCGGGCGGCGGCGGGGTCGGTGCGGCCGCGGCGATCCCCGGCGTCGGAACGATCGCCGCGCTCGGGATCGCGAGCGCGGAGACCGTGGGCTTCCTCGAGGCGACCGCGCTCTACGCGCACTCGCTCGCCGAGGTGCACGGCATCACGCTGCGGGATCCTGACCGGGCCCGCGCCCTCGTGCTCACCCTGTTGCTCGGCGACGAGGGCATCACGCTCCTGCGCCAGATCTCGCAGCAGGCGGGCGGCGGCGCCTCCCGCTCCTCCTTCTGGGGTGAGCTCGTCTCGTCGTCGCTGCCGCGCCAGCTCGTCGGGCCGCTCGCGGGGCAACTGAAAGACATGTTCATCCGCAAGGCGGCGAAGACCGGCGGCGCCTCGGTGGTGAGCAAGGCGATCCCGTTCGGCGTGGGCGCCGTGCTCGGCGGCTCGGGGAACTACGTGATGGCGCGGCGCGTGGTGGCACGCTCCCGCACCGCGTTCGGGCCCGCCCCGCACGCGCTCCCGCTGGAGCTCGCCGAGCTGCGGGCCGCAACGGCGGCGAAGCCGTCCCTGCGCCAACGGAATGCGGAACGCTCGGCGGAGCGACGGGTGCGCCGCGCGCTCCGCTCGGCCGACGCCCCGGCGGAGTGACTCAGGCCAGCCAGACGGCCTGATCCTCGCCCCACGGACGCCCGGCCCAGGGCTCGGGTTCGGGCTGCCAGCTCGGCCGGTACGGCGGACCGGCGAGCGCGAGCGCGCCCCACGGGCTCGGCGCGGACGGCTGCGCCAGGCTCGGATCGCGCGAGGGCTGCGGTTCGCCCGCGCCCCGCTCCGGGCTCGGCGCATGCTCCGCGCGGAGCAGCGCCCGGGCGATCCCCTCCAGCACCGTCTCCACCCGGCCGCCCGTGCCGCGCGCGAGGAGGCTCAGCACCCCCGCGGCAAGGAGCGCTCCCGCGGAGTGATCGAGCGCCTGAGCGGGGAGTTTCCCCGGTTCCCCGCCCGCGCCCGCCTCGTGCCACGCGATGCCGCTCGCGGCCTGGACCAGGCTGTCGAAGCCGCGCCGCGATCCCCACGCGCCGCCGTCCTCCCAGGCCGCGACCCGGGCAACCACCGCGCCCGGGTACGCGGCCGCGAGCTGCTCGGGATCGCAGCCGGCGTGCGCAAGAGCCCCCGGACGGGCCCCGCACACGATCACATCAGCCCCGGCTGCGAGCTCGCGCAGCGTGCGGGCATCGGCCCGCGCCCGGAGATCGAGCAGCGCGGAGCGCTTCCCGCGCCCCGTGTCCAACCACTGCCAGAGCGGCTCCGCGCGATCCGGGGCGTCAACACGCAGCACTTCGGCGCCGAGACTCGCGAGCGCCCGGGTGCCGACGGGGCCCGCGATCACGCGGGTGAGATCGAGCACCCGCACGCCCCGCAGCGGGAGCTCCGCGGGCGGGCGGGGTACGGGGGTTCGCGACACGGGGGTTCGCGACGCTGGGGTGCGGCGCGCGGCGGGGTGCCCGCTCGGAGTCACCTGCAGCCCGCCCGGGGGCCCGGCCGCCCGTTCGGGGGCGCGCTCGGCGGCGCGCTCGGCGGCGCGCTCGGCGGCGCGCTCGGCGGCGCGCTCGGCGGCCCACGTCGACGCGTCGCGCACCGCGACGGCGAGGCCGCCAGCCGCGAACACCGCGGCCTCGAGCTCGCGCGCCGAGCGGTCCCGGATCGCCTCCGCCGCACGCACGGCCGCGTCCGGCCCCTCGGCATCGATGCGGAGCACCCCGGCGAGCGCGGCCGCGTGCCACGGATAGTTCGCGTGCGTGCGCACCCACCCGTCCCCCGCGGCGAAGAATCCGCTGAGCGGCGCCCACGCGGGGAACGGCGCTCCACCGAGCCTGCCCAGCTGATCGCTGCGGAACGAGTCGGCGATGCGCTGCGGATCCAGCCGGATCACGGCCTCACTCGGCGCACCGGCTCGGGCCGAGCGGGCGAGGTCCATCGCTGCGGCCAGCACGGACACGGCGTCGGCGGCGAGCTCCCCGACCGGCAGCCGGGCGCTCAGCGGGGCGGGCGCGAGCGCCTCGCCCGTCTCGGAGGCGAAGCGCGCGGCGCCGATCCCGAGCTGGGAGAGCCACGCCGCACGGAACCGCCCCACGGGAGCCGCCGATCTACCAGATGCTGACGCGCTCGGCCGGATCGAGCCACAGCTCATCACCCGGCTGCGTGCCGTAGGCCTCGTGGAATGCGTCGAGGTTGCGCAGGATCTGGTTGCAGCGGAACTCGTTGGGCGAGTGCGGGTCGATCGTGAGGAGGCGCACCGTCTCCTCGGGCCGCGACTTCTGCTGCCACGCCTGCGCCCACGAGAGGAAGAACCGCTCGGCGCCGCTCAGGCCGTCGATCACCGGCGGCTCGGCGCCCTCGAGCGAGCGGAGGTAGGCCTTCCAGGCGATCTCGAGGCCCGACAGATCGCCGATGTTCTCTCCGATCGTCAGCTCGCCGTTCACCTTCTGCCCGTCCGCGCCCTCGGGCGAGAGTGCGTTGTACTGGCCGATGAGCGCGCTCGTCAGCTGCTCGAACGCCGCCCGGTCCTCCTCGGTCCACCAGTCGGTGAGGCGCCCCTCGCCGTCGTAGCGCGAGCCCTGGTCGTCGAAGCCGTGGCCGATCTCGTGCCCGATCACGGCGCCGATCGCCCCGAAGTTCGCCGCGGCCTCCGCACGCTTGTCGAAGAACGGGGGCTGCAGGATCGCGGCGGGGAACACGATCTCGTTGAAGCCGGGGTTGTAGTACGCGTTGACCGTCTGCGGGGTCATGAACCACTCGTCGCGGTCGATCGGCTTGCCCACCTTGCCGAGCTCGCGCACGAACTCCGCCTCGGAGACGCGGCGCGAGTTGCCCACGAGGTCGCCGGCATCGACGACGAGCGCGGAGTAGTCGCGCCACTTCACGGGGTACCCGATCTTCGGGGTGAAGCTGTTCAGCTTGTCGATCGCGCGAGCGCGGGTGTCCGCCCCCATCCAGGACAGCTGCTCGATCGAGTCGCGGTACGCCTCGATGAGGTGCGCGACCAGGCCGTCCATCTCCGCCTTCGCGTCCTCGTCGAAGTGGCGCTCGACGTAGATGCGCCCCACCGCCTCGCCCATGGCGCCCTCCACGAAGGAGACGCCCCGCCGCCAGCGCTCGCGCTGCTCGGGGGCGCCCGTGAGCGCGGTGCCGTAGAAGTCGAAGTTGGCGCGCGAGATCTCCTGTGAGAGGAGCGCCGCGGAGGAGCGCACGATGTTCCAGACGCTCCACGCCTTCCAGGCCTCGAGCTCCTCCTCCACGAGGAGGGCGGCGAGCCCCGTGAGCGCGTCCGGCTGCGCCGCGACGACCTCGGCGAACGCGGCCTCGGGGGCGCCCATCTCGGCGAGGTAGCCGGGCCAGTCGATCTGCGGCGTGAGCTCGCCGAGCTCGGCGAGCGTGCGCAGGTTGTAGAGCTTCTGGATGTCGCGGCTCGCCACCTTGTCCCAGTGGGAGGCCGCGATCCGGCGCTCGAGCTCGTAGCTCAGCTCGGCGAGGCGCTCCGCGTCGGCGACGCCCGCGAGCCCGAGCATGCGCGCGATGTGGGCGCGGTACTGCTCGCGGATCTCGGCGAACTGCTCCTCGCGGTAGTACGACTCGTCCGGCAGGCCGATCCCGCTCTGCATGACGAAGACGATGTAGCGCGCGGGGTCGCCCGGGTCGTTGTCGACGAACATGCCGAAGAAGCCGCCGAGCCCCCGCCGCTCAGAGCGGGCCTGGAACGCGATCAGCTCGGGGATCGACGCGACGGCGAGCGCCTCGGCGAGCTCCTCCTGGATCGGGCCGGCGCCGAGCGCGTCGACGCGCTCGGTGTCCATGAAGCTCGCGTAGAGGGCGGCCACCTGGTCGCTCTCGCCCGCGACGGGCGCGCCGGGAGCCGGGGCCGGGGTGCCCGTGATGATGTCGCGCACCGCCTCCTCGGCGTTCTCCGCGAGCACGGCGAAGGAGCCGTAGCGCGCCTTGTCCGCGGGGATCTCGGTGCGCGCGATCCACTTGCCGTTGACGTGGCGGAAGAGATCGTCCTGCGGACGGATCGCAGGGTCGAGTTCAGCGAGGTCGATGCCGGAGACGGGCGCTACGTTGCTCATGCGCACAGCCTAGCCGCGCCCCCTGACGCTTGTCCCGGATGCGCCGCAGCGCCGCTCCCCCGTGTCCGTGGTTCCCGGTACCGTACTCCCATGCCCTCCGAACCGCAGCCGCGCACCGCGCGGCGCCAGATCGACCGCCGCATCGCGGGTCTCGCCGTGCCCGCGCTCGGCGCGCTCGTCGCGGAGCCGCTCTTCCTCCTCGTCGACTCGGCGCTCGTCGGCCACCTGGGCATGTCCGCCCTCGCGGGTCTCGCGGTGGCGAGCGCGATCCTGCAGACCGCAGTCGGGCTCATGGTGTTCCTCGCCTACTCGACCACGCCGCTCGTCGCCCGCCGCCGGGGCGCCGGCGATCTCCGGGGCGCCGTGCAGGCCGGCATCGACGGGCTCTGGCTCGCGCTCGGCATCGGCGCGGTCGTCGGCGCGCTCATGTGGCTCGTCAGCGGGTCGCTCGTCGGCGCGTTCGGCGTCGACGCGGCCGCGGCCGAGCAGGCGCGCATCTTCCTCTCCGTCTCCTGCTTCGGCATCCCGGCCATGCTCGTCGTGTTCGCCGCGAGCGGCCTCCTCCGCGGCCTCCAGGACACGCGGACGCCGCTCGTGGTCGCCACCATCGGCTTCGCCGTGAATGCACTGCTGAACTGGTGGTTCATCTACGGGCTCGGCTTCGGGATCGCGGGCAGCGCGTGGGGCACGGTGCTCGCGCAGTGGGGCATGGTGCTCGTGTACCTCGCCGTGATCGTGCGGCACGCGCGGCGGGCGGGCGCGGGCTTCCTGCCCCGGCGCGATGGCCTCTCGAACGCCGGGCGCACGGGCGGGTGGCTCTTCATCCGCACCATCGGGCTGCGCGCGGCGCTGCTCGCAACGGTGTTCGCCGCGACGAGCCACGGCACGGCTGCCACGGCGGGATACCAGATCGTCTTCACCATCTTCTCGACGGCGGCCTTCGCCCTCGACGCGCTCGCGATCGCCGCGCAGGCCCTCGTCGGGGACGCGCTCGGCGCGCGGAACGCCGCGCGTGCGCGTCTCATCACGCGGCGCACGGTGTTCTGGGGCGTCGCCTGCGGGGCCGCGATCGGGCTCATCCTGGCGCTCGCGAGCCCGGTGCTGGGGCGCGTCTTCACGAGCGATGCCGCGGTGCTCGAGATCCTGCCGCCCGCGCTCCTCGTGCTCGGCATCTCGCTGCCGCTCGGCGGGCTCGTGTTCGTGCTCGACGGCATCCTCATGGGGGCGGGCGACGCCCGGTACCTCGCGTGGACGAGCATGGTCAACCTCGCGGCTTACCTCCCGGTGCTGTGGGCGCTCACGGTCGCCGTGCCGAGCGGAACGCCCGCGCTCATCGCGCTCACGGCCGGCTTCACGATCGTGTTCATGCTCGCCCGCGCCATCACGCTCGGCCTGCGCGCGCGGAGCGATCGCTGGGTGCGGCTCGGGGTGTGACCGCGCGGGCGCAGGGGTGCGGCACCGAGTGGACACCGGCGGCCCCTAGACTCTTCTGATGATCACCCCGAACGACGCGCTCCGCGCCCGTGCCGCCCGCCGCTGGACGCTCGGCGTCCTCGTCGTCTTCGCCCTCCTGGGTACGGGATTCGGCAGCTGGCTGAGCCGCCTGCCCGCGGTGCGGGATCACCTCGGCGCTACGACGATCGAGATGAGCGTGTTCGGGCTCACCCTCGCGCTCGGCTCGCTCACGGGCCTCATCTTCTCGGGCCGCACCGTGACGTGGCTCGGGCCGCAGCGCACGCTCGCGGTCGGCATCGTGGGCCAGGCGATCGCGATGCCCGCGGCCGCGTCGCTCTTCTGGATCGGGGCGCCGATCCCCGCAGCCGCCTGCCTCGCCCTGTTCGGGATCATGTTCGCCACCTCCGACGTCGCCATGAACGTGAGCGGCGCGGCGGCCGAGCGCGAACTCGGCCAGCCCCGGATGCCCCTCTTCCACGCCGCCTACAGCCTCGGCAGCGTGAGCTCGATGGGGATCGGCGCGCTCATGGAGACGCTCGGGGTCCCCGTGCCGCTCCACCTCTCCGCGCTCTTCGTACTGCTCCTCGTCGGCGTGCTCCTCGCACTCCGGGTCGTGCCGAACGCCGCGCAGGCGAGCGATGTCGAGCCGCACGCGAGCGTGCACACGGGCCCGATCCCGACCGTCACCGCCGCGGATCAGGCCGCGGCGGCGGCCGCGCAGGCGGCGCGCGCGGCCGAGCGGCGCCCGTACAGCCCCTGGCGCGATCCGCGGATCCTCATCATCGGCGGCATCGCCATGAGCATGAGCCTCGCGGAGGGCACGGCGAGCGACTGGCTGCCGCTCGCCCTCACCGACGGCCGCGGCTTCGCGAACGAGACCGCCGCGCTCACGCTCGGCGCGTTCTTCGTGTCGATGACCCTCACCCGCGTCGCCGGCTCGTGGCTGCTCGGCCGCTTCGGGCGCGTGCACGTGCTGCGTGGCGGCGCGCTGCTCGTCATCGCCGGGGTGATCCTCACGATCCTCGTCCCCGCCACCTGGGCGAGCGTCGCGGGCGCCGTGCTCTGGGGCATCGGCTGCGCGTTCGGCTTCCCGGTGGGGATCTCCGCGGCCGCGGACAACCCGCGCACCGCCGTCCGCGACGTCGCGGCGGTCTCCGCGATCGCCTACACGGCCTACCTGCTCGGCCCCATGCTCATCGGCTTCCTGGGCGAGCACTTCGGCCTGCTCCAGGCGTTCTGGCCGCTCGTCGCGTTCGCCGTCTTCGCGCTCGTCTTCGCGGGCACCGCGCGGGAGCCGAAGCGCGTCGATCCCGCTCCGCCCGGACCGGGCACGGGACGCGAATCTGCGGGCGGATCGGGCACAGCACCGAGCGGCGGGATCACCCGGTAAACTACGGCGGGTGCGAATCGTTGTTGCTGACTGCTCTGTCGACTATGCCGGCCGTCTCTCGGCCCACCTGCCGCGCGCGAAGCGCGTGCTCATGCTCAAAAACGACGGCAGCATCCTCGTCCACTCCGACGGCGGCTCGTACAAGCCGCTGAACTGGATGAGCCCGCCCTGCTCCCTCGAGACGCTCGAGCTGGAGGACGATCACCGCGAGGCCGGCGTCGTCGAGCAGTGGCAGGTCACGCACAAGAAGACCGCCGACAAGCTCGTCGTCTCGCTCTTCGAGATCATCCACGACTCGGCCTACGACCTGGGCGTCGACCCGGGTCTCATCAAGGACGGCGTCGAGGCTCACCTGCAGGAGCTGCTCGCCGAGCAGATCGAGCTCGCGGGCGAGGGCCACACGCTCGTGCGCCGCGAGTACATGACCGCGATCGGTCCCGTCGACATCCTCGCGAAGGACGCTAACGGCGGCTCGGTCGCGATCGAGATCAAGCGCCGGGGCGGCATCGACGGCGTCGAGCAGCTCACGCGCTACCTCGAGCTCATGAACCGCGACCCGAAGCTCGCGCCCGTCCAGGGCGTGTTCGCAGCGCAGGAGATCAAGCCGCAGGCGCGCACGCTCGCCGAGGACCGCGGGATCCGCTGCCTCGTGCTCGACTATGACGCGATGCGCGGCATGGAGGACAAGAACACGCTGTTCTAGCCGGGCGGCGGCTCGCGGGCGCGGCGCCCGGGTGCCGGCTCGCGCGGCCCGGCTCGCGCGGCGCACAGCACTGCGCCGCCCCTTTCCACGGAGAAATCTCGAAACTCGGTCGGATTCCCCTGAATCCCTCCGATATTTCGGATTTCTCCGTGGAAACGGAGCGGCGCCGTGGCTCGGGCCGGGCGTCTCGCCCCGCGCCGAGCAGTGATCACACGATCACACGATCACACGATCACGCGATCAGTTGTCGCGCATCTCGTCCTTCACGTCGTTCCGCGCCTTCACGGCGTCGCGCTCGGCCTCGGCCTTCTTCACCTCGGCCTCTGCCTGGAACTCGTCGATCTTGTCCTTGGCCTTGTCGATGCCGTCCTCGACGGCCTGACCGACCTTCTTCGCTGCTGCCTCGGCGTTCGCCTTCGCATCGTCAAGAAAACCCATGATGTGCCCCCATTCGTTCCCGGTTGGTGGACCACCAGTGTTGCGACCCGAACTGGAAGAACCAGCAACATCCGCTGAATGCGCGTGGAGGTGCGGGGTGTATTTTGACGCGGCGCCCCCGCCCAGGATCCTCCAGTAAAATCGACCCAATGACCGATACTCCGACTGGCCAGGCGCAGCCCGGCAGCTCCGTCGATCCGGCCGAACTCGAGATCGCGCTGCGCGTGCTCGCGCAGGCGCACACGCTCGACCCCGAGCATCCCGATCACGCCGCGCTGCGCCAGGCGACGTCGTCGATGTTCAAGGCGCAGAAGCGCGAGCGCCGGCGCACGAAGCGCGAGACGATCGCCGCGGCCGACCGGGCCGTGATCGCCGCAACCGCGACGGGGGCGTCCGACCGCATCGACGATGAGACGCGCGGCCTCCCGCTCACCTCGGGCACGACGGCGGCCTCCGCGGGCGAGCTGCTGAAGCCCCGCAACTGCTACATCTGCAAGCAGCCGTACACGCGGGTCGACGCGTTCTACCATCAGCTCTGCCCCGCCTGCGCGGCGTTCAGCCACGAGAAGCGGAATGCGCGGGCGGATCTCACGGGCAAGCGGGCGCTCCTCACGGGCGGCCGGGCGAAGATCGGCATGCACATCGCCCTGCGGCTGCTCCGGGACGGCGCGCACACGACCATCACGACGCGCTTCCCCCGGGACGCAGCCCGGCGCTTCGCCTCGCTCCCGGACTCCGCGGACTGGATCGACCGACTCCACATCGTGGGAATCGACCTGCGGGATCCCTCACAGGTGATCGCCCTCGCCGACTCGGTGGCCGCCCGCGGCCCGCTCGACATCCTCATCAACAACGCGGCGCAGACCGTGCGCCGCTCCCCCGGCTCGTACTCGCTGCTCGCCGACGCGGAGGCCCAGCCGCTCCCCGCGGGCGTCCTGCCCGAGATGGAGGTGTTCGGGCACCCGAGCGAGCTCCACCCGAAGGCGATCCAGTCGTCGGTGGACGCCGCGGGCGCCGTGTCGATCGACGCCACGCTGCCTTCATCCCTCACGGGCACGATCGCGGCCGGCCTCGCGCAGCACCGCTCGGCGACTGAGCTCACCGAGCTCGCTATGGCGCCCGGCTCCTCGTCGCTCGAGAAGCACGCGGACGGCTCGGCGATCGACGCGGGCGGGCTCGTGCCCGATGTGACGCACGTGAACAGCTGGGTGCAGAACGTGCAGGACGTCGATCCCCTCGAGATGCTCGAGGTGCAGCTGTGCAACACGACGGCACCGTTCATCCTGATCAGCCGCCTGCGCGCGGCGATGGCGTCCGCACCGGCGCGGCGCACCTACGTGGTGAACGTCTCGGCCATGGAGGGTCAGTTCTCGCGCCGCTACAAGGGGCCGGGCCACCCGCACACGAACATGGCGAAGGCCGCGCTGAACATGCTCACCCGCACGAGCGCGGGCGAGATGCTCGAGAGCGACGGGATCCTCATGACGGCGGTCGATACGGGCTGGATCACGGACGAGCGCCCGCACTACACGAAGGTGCGGCTGGCCGAGGAGGGCTTCCACGCCCCGCTCGACCTCGTCGACGGCGCCGCCCGCGTCTACGACCCGATCGTGCGCGGCGAGGCCGGCGAGGACCTCTTCGGCTGCTTCCTGAAGGACTACGAGCCGAGCCCCTGGTAGGCGTCTCGGCGCCCGAAGCCGCGGCGCCCCGGGCCCCTGGAACCCGGGAGGCCGGATCCCCGGAAACCGGGCGCCCGCGGCCTAGGCGAGCTGGGCGAGCCCCGCGAGGATGAGGTCGAGGCCGCGCCCGAACGAGGCGTCGAGGTCGGCGCCGAGCGGCGCCTCCGCGGCATCACCCGCGGCGCCACCGTCCTCCGCGCCACCGTCCTCCCCGGCAGCACCCGCCGCGGCCGCCGGGCCGCCCCCCGGCTCGGGATCGGCGACGAGCGCGCCGAGCGCCGCAGCCTGGCGGTGCGTCTGCGTGGACTGCGCGTGGCCGAAGGTGAAGAGCAGGAGGGTGCGTGCGCCGTCGCCGCCCACGAGCCGGGCGAGGCGCTCCTCCACCCGGGACCGCCCGAGCCGGAACGCCGCCGCGGTGGCGACCACGTCCGCGCCGTCGCGCACCGCGAGCATGGCCGTGCGGAGGTCCACGCAGAGCCGGCGGGCTGCTGCGGCAGCGGCCTCCGGGGTCTCGGCGCCGGCGCGGGCCTGCGCGACGCCCACGCCGCGCACGATCTCGTCGGCCATGAGCGCGAGCAGGCTCTGCTTGTTGGGCACGTGGTGGTAGAGCGCGCTGGGCTGCACGTCGAGCTCGGCGGCGACCCGGCGCATCGAGCAGTTCTCGAGCCCCTGCGCGTCGAGCACCCGCAGCGCCGCGGCGACGACATCGGCGAGAGAGTTGCGCATTCGCTCAGCCTAACGCTAACCTAAACACCATTCACCAGAACAGTGTTCAGGTGACCCGCCCGCGGCCCGCCCCCAGGTCGCCCGGACGCAGAAGGAATCTCATGACCCCCACCGCCTCAGCCCCCCGGCGCCGCACCAGCCCGGCGACCGATCTCGCGCTCATCGCGACCTTCGCCGGGCTCATCGCGGCGTGCGCGCTGCTCCCCGCCATCAACATCGGCGGCGCCGTGCCCATCACCCTCCAGACCTTCGGCGTCATGCTCTCGGGCGCGGTGCTCGGCGCCCGCCGCGGCTTCCTCGCCACGCTGCTCTACCTCGCGGTCGGCGCGATCGGCATCCCCGTCTTCGCCGGCGGCTCGGCGGGCCTCGCCCCCTTCGCCGGCCCCACGGTCGGCTACCTCGTGGCCTTCCCCTTCGCAGCCTTCGCCACGGGCTTCTTCGTCGAGCGCCTGCCGCGCACCCGCATCGCCGCGCGCGTTCCGCTCATCGTGCTCTCCGGCCTCGCCGCGAGCTTCCTCTTCATCCACCCGCTCGGCATCCTCGGCATGGCCTGGCGGGCCGACCTCACGCTCGGGCAGGCGCTCATCGCCGATCTGCCGTTCTGGCCGGGCGACGTGGTGAAGAACATCCTGATGGGGATCGTGGCCACGGCCGTGCACCGCGCGTTCCCCGGGCTGCTCCCCCGCCGCGCGCGCCGCGGCGGGGCCCCCGTCGACGCCGTGACGGCGGACGGCACGCCCGCAGACGCGACCGCGACCGCAGCAGCACCTGCAGACGCGACGGCCGACGACGCATCCGCGCAGCGCACCGCGTAGGATCGCCGAGTGATCGAGTTCCGCGCAGCCGCCGTCGTCGCCCCCACCCCCGACGGGGAGACGACGGTGCTGCACCCCACGACGCTCACGCTCACCGAGCGCCGGATCTCGATCATCGGCGCGAACGGTTCGGGGAAGTCGACGCTCGCCCGCCTCATCAACGGGCTCGTCGAGCCGAGCTCGGGCGCCGTGCGGCTCACCCCCGAGGGGGGTGGCGCGGCGCTCGACACCCGGGCGAACGGCGCCGCGGTGCGGCGCGCGGTCGGCTTCGTCTTCACGGACCCCGCGGCGCAGCTCATCATGCCGACCGTGCTGGAGGACGTGGCGCTCTCGCTGCGGCGCCGGATCCGCGCGAAGGCCGAGCGGAACGACGCCGCCCGCGCCGTGCTCGAACGCTTCGGCCTGGCGGCTCTTGCGGAGCGGAGCGTCCACACGCTCTCGGGCGGCCAGAAGCAGCTGCTCGCGATCGCGACCGTGCTCGCGACGGAGCCGGAGATCGTCGTGGCCGACGAGCCGACGACGCTGCTCGACCTGCGCAACGCGATCCGGATCGGTGATCTCCTCCTGGGGATCCCCCAGCAGCTCGTGGTGGTCACGCACGATCTCGAGCTCGCGGCTCGCGCCGACCGCACCCTCGTGATCGCAAACGGGCGCGTGGCGTTCGACGGCCCGCCGGCCGACGCGATCGCCCACTACCGCTCCTGGGCCGCCGCGGAGCCCGCGCCGTGAGCGGCGTGAATCCGCTCGGCGCCTACGTGCCGGGCGACGGGCCCCTGCACCGCCTGCGGCCCGGCGCCAAGCTGCTCGGGCTGCTCGCGTTCGCCACGATCGTCGTCTCCCTCCGCGGCGCGACGAGCACCGTGATCCTGCTCGGCGCGGCCGTGCTGCTCGCGGTGCTCGCGGGGCTCCGCGGGCGCGACTTCTGGCGCGTGGCCCGGGGCTTCGCCCTGATCGCGATCCCGCTGTTCGCGTTCCAGGCCTGGCAGCAGGGGTGGGAGCGCGGCGTCGAGGTTGTCGGGGACCTCTTCGCGCTGATCCTCGCCGCGAGCGCCGTGACCGCGAGCACGGCGATCGACGATCTGCTCGACACGCTCACCTGGGCGCTCGGGCCGCTCCGCCCGCTCGGCGTCGACCCCGAGCGGGTGGCGTTCGCGTTCTCGCTCGTGATCCGCGCGATTCCGAGCCTCCTCGAGCTCGCGGCGGAGACCCGGGCCGCCGCCCGCGCCCGCGGACTCGAGCGGAGCCCGCGAGCGCGCCTCGTGCCCTTCGTGATCCGCTCGGTGGCGCACGCCCAGCTCACGGGCGAGGCGCTCGTCGCGCGCGGCATCGGCGACGACGAGCCGGAGCCCCGCACCCCGTAGGCTGGAGGGCATGGCTGAGGCGGAGATTCCCGAGGACGTGCACGCGGACTACGCGAACGAGGAGGCGCGGGCCGCGCTGCAGGCGCTCCAGGCGACGCCCGACTACCCGCACCTCGCCGCGTTCCTCACGGCGCTCCGCGAGGGGTACCTCGTGGTCGATGTCTCGGGCACCCAGCGCTCGAAGCGCGGGCCGCGCCTGCGCACGATCCGCTCAACGACGGGGCAGCTCGTGCTCCCGCTGTTCACCTCGATGGACGAGCTGCGCGCGGTCGTCCCGGCCGGACGCCGCGAGGAACTCCGCGGGGCCGTGCTCCCGGCGCGCGAGGCGCTCGCGCTGATCTCTTCGGACCGCTTCGCCGCGGCCGAGTTCGACAAGGCCTCCGCGGCGCTCGTGGTGCTGCGGAAGTACGTCTCCCTCGCCGCGGGCGAGGAGCCGATCACGGCCGAGTCGCTCGCCGCGATGCGCTGATCCGGCCCCGAAACGAGCGACGGCCCGCTCCCTGATCGGGGAGCGGGCCGTCTGCGTCTTCGCGGAGTCGATCAGACCGACTTCACGCTGAACGCGCGAATCACCTGGACGACGCCCATGACGATCATCGAGATGCCGAGGAGCAGCCACAGGGTGACCGCGCCGAGCATCGGGGAGACCATGAGGGTGACGCCGGCGATCACGCTGATGATGCCGTAGACGATGGTCCAGACCTTGCTATCGCTCTTGCTCGCGACGGTGAAGGCCATGATGCCCTCGAAGAGCCACAGCACACCGATGGTGATCGACAGGAACAGCGCGAGCACGACTGCGGCGCTGCCGATGTTCATCATCATAATGATGCCGCCCGCGATGTAGAGCAGGCCGAGCAGGATGTGCCCGACGCGCGCCCAGCCGCCGAGCGTGCGGCTGAAGATCGACGAGCCGAGGTAGACGACGCCGACCACGAGGGCGTAGGCCGCCATGATGACGGCGAGCACCTGCATGGCGACCGCGCCGGACTTGGCGGGGTTGAAGATGATCAGCAGGCCGAGCACGAGGGCGATGAGGCCGCCGACGCCGAACGCGGTGCGCACACCGTCGGTGAAGCGGGCCTCCAGCGACGGCTCGGTCGCGGTGGTGTTCTCGGTCATGGGCACTCCTCACACTGGGCCACCACATTCCAAGAAGTGGCTATGTCTCATCTGTACCGCATCAGGGCAAAATTCACTAGGCCCCGCGCCGCAATGCCGCGACGCAATGCCGCGGCGGGCTCCGCTCGGGAATCCGCCGCGGCCCCGGCGTGCGCCGGGAGCGGGATCAGCCGCGCGCGTCCGCGACGCCGACCACCTCGATGAGGCCCGTACGGCTCGTCGGCCGCACCCGCCACAGCACGGCGTAGCTGACCGCTGCGGCGAGCGCGGTGAGGATCGGCCCCCAGGTCGCGCCCACCCCGGCCAGCGCGGGGTCGAGCCCGCCGAGCTGCAGCATCCCGAGCCCGATGAGCGTAGCGATCGTCCAGGAGGCGAGGCCGTTCGCGTTGATCGCACGGTAGTGCTGATCCCCGATCGCCGAGTGCTCCTGGTGGCCCCCGCGCGCCAGCAGCACGTGCGTGAGCGCGATGGCGACCCACGCGGTCACGAGCACGCCCTGCCAGGCGAGCGCGATGAGGATGTACTGCACGACGGGGAGCAGCATGAGCAGGTAGATGATCGCGGAGGAGAGCAGCACCCACACGAGGTTCGGCAGGGAGATGCGGAACACCTTCTCGCCGAAGGCCCGCAGATTGGCGGCCCCCAGGTAGTAGTTCGCGGTGTTGATCCGGGTCTGCGTGGCGATCACGACGAGGAGCCCGAAGCCGCCCATCATGCTCACGACGCCGCCCACGATGCCGGTCTCGGAGGCTTCGACGCCCGGGATCGTGACGGCGAGCACGATGCCCACCACGGCGGAGAACCCGAAGGCCACGAGGTAGAACGGGATCCCGAAGGTGAACGCTTGGTGGAACCGGGTGTCCCGGCGCTTGCCGAGCGCGGCATAGTCCATCGTGTACATCATGAGGATCCAGACCCCCATGTAGCCGGAGAAGGTGGCCAGCCACCCGGGGCCGCCCGCCGCGAGCGGCAGCTCGACCGAGAGGGGTGCCTCGGCCCCGCCGCCGAAGCCGTACTGCACGCCGGCCCAGATCACCGCGGCGATGAGCCCGAAGAAGTAGATGGGCAGCAGGATGCCGTTGATCTTGTCGAGGAAGCGGCGCACGCCGCCGATGATGAGCGGCGTGGTCGCGGCGACGACGACGAGGCTCCAGAACCACATCTCGCCACCGAAGGCCGTCATGAGCGCGTAGGCCACGAGCGAGCCCTCGAAGACGGCGTAGTAGATCGCGATCAGCGCGAAGATGACCATCGCGATGGCGGATCCGGCGTTGCCGAGGATGGTGCGCGAGAACGCGGCCACCGTGGTCCGGTTGTTGAGTGCGTAGCGCGCGAGCACCGCGTTGATGAGGCCGTAGACCACGATGGAGAGCGCGACGCCGATGAGCGCGTCGAGGACGCCGTAGGCCATCGCCATCGCGGCGCCGATGTAGACGAAGAAGAAGGCGCTCGCGACGCCGTACCAGGCCATCGCGAGGGAGCCCCGCGACATCTGGTCGGAGTCGTCGCCCTCGCGGGCGAGCGCGTCGGTCGCCTCCACGTCGGTGTTGGATCCAGTGAGATTGAGCATGGGAGTGGGTCCTCCTGAGTGAGCGCCGACCCCGCGCAGCGGCTCTGCTGCACGCGGGCACGGCTCAGTGACGCCGGGCGGGCGCCGCGGCGAGAGCGGCTCCTCGCGCGCCGCGCGACGCTGCGCGGGGCGGGAGCCGGGAGAGTGGAGCATCGTCGGCAGGGGCGCCGACGAGGGATCGATCCATGATGCGGAACTGCGGTGGTGCGGGAATTGCGGTGGTGCGGGGCGGCCGTGCGGATCGCGCGCGGCCGCGGGGCGGGGCGGGCCGAGTGGGCCCGACCCGTGGACCCGGGGCGCGGGCCCCGGGTCCACGCTGGCTAGCGGGCCCAGCCTGCGGCGGAGCGGCGCTGCATCTGCGCGCGGTGCTGGCGCGTCGTCTCGGCGAACAGCTCGCCCGTGCCCCAGTCGAGGATCACGCCGTAGCGGCGGATCACGTCGAGCAGGTCGAGCTCGCCCGCGCGGTAGCGCTCGGCCACCCCGGCAGGGTCGGCCTCGAGCCAGCCCGCGCGGTTCGCGCGGATCTCGGCGCGGAGCGCGGCGGTCGCCTCGTGGTCGATCGCGTAGCGGTCCAGCTCGGGATCGATCGGCTCGATCACCACGCCGTAGTCCGCTGCGGCGCGGCCGACGGACACGTACTCGTCGATCACGTCCTCGAGCACCTCCTCGGGCGTGCGCTCCAGGGGATCGCCGAAGCCGCCGCCGCCCGCCGAGGGGCGGTAGAAGGTGT
The DNA here is from genome assembly GCF_000633415.1 of Leucobacter sp. PH1c. Taxonomy (GTDB): domain Bacteria; phylum Actinomycetota; class Actinomycetes; order Actinomycetales; family Microbacteriaceae; genus Leucobacter. The sequence goes on from NZ_AYMV01000032.1 coordinate 25,505, forward strand.
CGCCGGGCTGCACGGGCACCGAGGAGAAGATCGAGCCGAGGAAGCGCTCGTTCTCGGTGTCGCGGTTGAGCCACACGCCGTGCGGAATCGAGGGCAGCCCGCCCTCGATGCCCCACGTGATGGAGCGCGCGCGGTCGCAGCAGTAGCTCATCACCGAGGCGTCGGCGTCGGTGAGCGTGCCGCCCTTCTCCACGCCGCAGCCGCCGCGGAACCGGCCGGGGCCGCCCGAGTCGGTGCCGATCTGGTGCATCGTGGTGAGCACGGGGGTAAGGCGCTCCTGGCCCTCGCAGGCCTGCACGGCGAGGCCAACGCCGAAGACGGGCGCCGTGGCGCTCGAGCCGTCCTTCGAGGAGCGGCCGCCCCAGCCGCCGGCCATCCAGTCGTACCACATGAAGTACGGGTTCTCCTCGCTCCGGGCGTCGCGGCCGCCGACGAGGAGGTACTCGAGGTTGAACGCGCACGCCATGGCCCGCTCGGGCATGATCTGCGACCAGATCTCGAAGATCCCGTTCATGAGCTTCTCGTACGGGCCCGAGCAGAAGCCGGTCACGGCGTACGGCCAGCCGGCGTTCACCACCGTGCCCTCCGGCCCGATGTCGGCCGTCACGGCCGCGTAGAACCCGGAGTTCAGCGGCACATCGGGGAAGAACGTCTTCGTGCCGGCGTAGATCGCCGAGAAGGTCGTGCCGTAGCCCGAGTTGAGGAACGTGTCGACGACGTCGGCGCTGCCCTCGAGGTCGTAGTGGATCCCCTCGCCGTCGAGCGTCATCACGATCTTGATGGGCACGAGCCCCTCCGACTTCCCCGGATCCAGATCGAGGTAGTCCACCGTCTCCCAGCGGCCCTGCGGCAGCTCCGCGAGGCGCCGGCGCACGGTGCGCTCGACGTAGTCCTGCGTCTCCTGCATCGCGAGCTCGACCGTGCCCGTGCCGTAGCGATCGACGAGGCGCAGCACCTCGCGCTCGCACACGGCGGTCGCCTCGGACTGGGCGTGCAGATCGCCGAGCGCCTGCTCCGGGGCGCGGGTGTTGGCCACGAGCAGCTGGGCGACGTCGTGGAGGAACGTGCCCCGCGACCAGACGCGGATGGGTGTGATCCGGAGCCCCTCCCCGAAGTGCTCCGAGGCGGAGACGTCGAAGGAGCCGGGCACCTTGCCGCCGATGTCGGCCCAGTGGCCCTTGTTCTGCGCGAAGGCGATGATGCGCCCCTCGGAGAAGATGGGCCGCACGAACGACACGTCGTTGAAGTGCGTGCCGCCGCGGTAGGGGTCGTTGATCGCGAACACGTCGCCGGGATGGATGTCCTCGCCGAACTGCTCGATCACGGCTTTCGCCTGGAAGTGGAGCGTGCCGACGTGGACGGCGATGTCGCCCGAGCCCTGCATCACGGTGTTGCCGTGCGCGTCGCAGAGCGCCGAGGAGAAGTCGCGCGAGTAGATCACGAACGAGTAGCAGGTGCGCAGGATCTGCTCGCTCATCAGGTCGACGCTCGTCGCGAAGGCGTTCTTCAGCACCTCGAAGGTGACGGGGTCGAGGGCGGAGTCGCGCCGTGCGGCCGCGGGGGCCGGCGCGGCGAGGGTACCGGTCGGGGTGTTCATCGGGTGACCTCCTCGAGGTGGATGCGGATGTTCAGCCACTCGTCGATCTCGGCGCGCGTGTGCGGCGGCACGACCGTGGTGGAGTCCAGCTGGGTGATGATGGCGGGGCCCGCGAAGGCCGTGCCCGCGGGGAGTGCGTCGCGCGCGTAGACGGGGGTGTCGAGCCAGCCGTCTCCGCCGAAGTAGACGGGGCGGCGCTCGGCGGGGGCGCCGGGCGCCTGCGGCACCGGCTCCGCGGGGCGGAACGAGGGCTTCGGGATCTTCCCGACCGCGCCGAGGTGCAGCTGGTAGACCTCGACGGGAGCGTCATCCTGCCGGAACGCGAACTCGCGCTCGTACTGCTCGTGGAACGTGCGCACCGCCTGCACGAGCGCGCCCGGGCCCGAGCCCATGGGCACCTGCAGCGAACGCCACTGGCCCTGGTAGCGCATCGAGATCTTGCGCTGGAGGATCGCGTTCTCCTCCGCGACGCCCTCGTGGCGCAGCCGGGCCGAGGCCTCGGTCTCGAGCTCGACGAAGGCCTGCTCGATCCCCTCCTCGTCGGCGCCGGAGGCGAGGCCCGTGTACATCTGCGCGAAGTCGTGCTGGATGTCGACGAGCAGGCAGCCCATCGCCGAGGTGACGCCGGGGCTCGGCGGCACGACGACGGTCGGGATCCCGAGCTCGCGGGCGACGTCCGCGCCGTGGAGCGCGCCCGCCCCGCCGAAAGCGAGGAGCGCGAAGTCGCGGGGGTCGTAGCCGCGGCGGATCGACACGAGGCGCACGGCGTCGGCCATGTTGGCGTTGGCCACCGAGACGATCGCCTGCGCGGCCTCCTCGAGCCCCATGCCGAGCGGCTCGGCGATCACGCGCCGGATCGCCTCCTCCGAGAGGGAGCGATCGAGCTGCTTCACGCCGCCGGCGAGCGAGATGCCGAGCCGGCCGAGCACCACGTTCGCGTCGGTGTTCGTCGGCTGCTCGCCGCCCGTGTCGTAGCACGCGGGCCCGGGATCCGCGCCGGCCGACTGGGGGCCGTTGCGCAGCGAGCCCGCGATGTCAATGTGGGCGAGAGATCCGCCGCCCGCGCCGATCGTGAGCACCTCGATCGAGGGAAAGATGATCGGGTGGCCGTACTCGACCTGCCACTCCTGCGAGACGCGGAGCTCGCCGTCGGCGACGAGCGCGATGTCGGTCGAGGTGCCGCCCATGTCGAGGCTCACCGCGTTCTCGTAGCCGCACTGCTGCGCGATGTGCTTCGCGGAGATGGCGCCCGCCGCGATCCCGGAGGCCGCGAGGCGCACGGGGAACTTCTCGACGAGGCGCGGCGTCATGGATCCGCCGCCCGAGTGGAGCAGCAGGAGGTCGCCGCGGTAGCCGCCGTCGCGCAGCCTGGTCGCGAGGCGGTTCACGTAGCCCGAGACGAGCGGTGCGAGCACGGCGTTCGCGACGGCCGTGTTGAAGCGCGGGTACTCGAAGATCTCGGGGAGCACCTCGGCCGAGGTCGAGACGGTCGCGTCCGGGATGACCTCCTCGAGGATCTCGCGCATGCGGGTCTCGTGGGCGGGGTTCGCGTACGAGTTCAGGAAGCACACCGCGATCGTCTTCACCCCGCGGCGGCGCAGCAGCTCGGCGAGCTGCCGGGCCTCCTGCTCGTCGAGCGGCGTGACGGTGTGGCCGGAGTAGTCGATCCGCTCGGTCACCTCGAAGCGATCGCGGCGACGGATGTAGGGCTCGGAGACGTCGTTGTACGCGTCCCAGAGGTCGTCCTTCGTGCCGTCGCGGATCTCGAGCACGTCGCGGAAGCCGCGAGTGGTCACGAGCGCGGCCGCCGGGAAGTTGCGGGTGATGAGCGCGTTGGTGGCGACGGTCGTGCCGTGGGAGAAGAGCGAGACCTCGGTGAGGTCGATCTCCCCGCGCTCGACGCCGTTCATCACCGCGACCATCGGATCGCTCGGCGTCGACGGGACCTTCGTCACGCGCATCTGCTGGGTGTCATCGTCGAAGATGCAGACGTCGGTGAACGTCCCTCCGACGTCGACCGCGACACGGACACTGCTCATGGGCTTCCTCCTGAAGTTCGTCATTGAGTTCCGGATGCATCCAACCTTCGTGCCCGTCCCGGTCGGGGTCACTGGAGAATTCGAAGCTTTGACGATTCTGGACTGTAGAATCTCCAAAAATCCCGGAAATGCGGGATCGAAAACCTCCCGTTCATACAATCCACGAAGGTGTGGCATGGCAAATCCGATGCTGGATCCCGCCGCGACGCAGGCGGAGCTCGCGCGCGTGCAGGTGACGCTCGAGCTCACGAATACGCTCCTCTCCGCCGTCTCCTCGACCGATCCCGTGCACGCGCTCACCGCGCGCATCGCGACGCTCTGCCGCGGCACGGCTGTCATCTACGACTTCGAGGGCTCGATCGTGGCGAGCACGGGCGAGGCGCCCACGCAGCTCATCTGGAACGAGGTCGCCGCCACGCACCAGCGCGAGCTCGGCATCCGCATCGGCCGCTGGCACGTGCGCACCCGCCGTGTCTCCCTGCGCGACGGCGTGCACGTCATCGCGATCGCGAGCCGCGGCCCCGAGACGATCGAGGAGATCGGCGATCAGCTGCTCGACACCTCCGAGCGGCTGCTCGGCGCGGTCCACGGAATCCAGTACGGCGCGACGCAGCGGGATCGGCGCGACAACGAGCAGCTGATCGCCGCCCTCCACGACGGCGTCGTCCCCGCGCGGGAGCACCGCTTCTGGAGCCGGCTCACGCAGTTCCGCTTCCCGGCCTACGCCCCCGTGCGCGCGCTCGAGCTCGCGCCGCTCGACGGCGCCTCCGCCACGGAGGCCCAGCTCACGCACTTGATCGGGCGTGCCCGCTCCGAGGACGTCCCGCTCCTCGTCATGCTGCGTCGCGCCGACATGGACTCCCCCGCGACGATCGCCGCCCTCGTGCCCGACTCACCCGCGGCCGAGACCTGGATTGCGGCGGCCTCCCGCCAGTTCCTCCTCGGCGCCTCGGGTCCCTTCGCGGCGCTCTCGCGCGTCTCGGAGTGCGTGCGCGAGGCCGAGACGGCGCTCGGGATCGCACGGCAGTGGGCCGCCGCGGCCCCCGCGCCCGAAGCACTCGGCGCCGTGCTCATCGACCGCATCGACCTCGCCACCTGGCTGCTCTCGCACGTCGATCAGCGCCAGCTCGAGGACCGCATCGCCCGCACGCTCGCGCCGCTCGCCTCCGCCCAGCTCCACGAGACCCTCGTCGCCTACTTCGCCGCGGAGCAGAACATCAGCCGCACCGCCGAGGCGCTCTTCGTGCACCCGAACACGATCCGCTACCGGCTCGCGCGCATCGAGGAGGCGATCGGCCAGCCCATCACCTCCGCGTTCGCGGCGTCGAACCTCATCCTCGCGCTCTACCCCGCGCTCATCGGCCGCTGGTCGGAGCTGCGGGAGCCCGCCGATCCCCTAGGCTGAGGCTACGCATCGGCGATGCCCGGGATCCCGGGCTCCACGCATCAAGGAGGATCATGAGCACAGGCGCGCACGGCGACATCCAGCTGGAGAACGAGCACTTCCGGGTGACGAAGTGGACGATCTCCCCGGGCGGCGTCATTCCGATGCACCGCCACGACTTCGAGTACGTCGTCATTCCGCTCGTCACCGACACGATGCACGTGACGAACGCCGACGGCACCGAGATCATCGCCGAGCTCACGGCCGGGCAGAGCTACACCCGCCCCGCCGGCTCGGAGCACCAGGTCGAGAACCGCGGCGACGCGGCGGACGTGGTGTTCGTCGAGGTGGAGAAGCTCGCGTGAGCGCCGTGACCGTTCGCCCCGTCGCGGCGGACGACCGCGAGGCCTGGGCGACCCTCTACCGCGGCTACCGCGACTTCTACGGCAAGCCGCACGACCCCGCGGTGTACGAGACCGTGTGGGGCTGGCTGCAGGATCCCGCGCACGAGACGCGCGGCCTCATCGCCGAGCGCGCCGGGGTGCCCGTCGGCATCGGCCACTTCCGCCGCTTCGCGCGGCCCATCGACGGCTCGCACGGCATCTACCTCGACGACCTGTTCACCTCGGAGGAGGCGCGCGGTTCCGGCGCGGGCAGCGCCATCCTGCACCGCCTCGCGGAGATCGCGCGCGACGAGGGCGCGGCGCTCGTCCGGTGGATCACGGCGGAGAGCAACGCCACCGCGCGCAGTCTCTACGACCGCGTGGCCGCGCAGACCCCCTGGGTCACGTACGACCTCGCGCCGGCGGAGTAGGGCAGCGCTCAGTCGGCGGCGGCCCGCACCCGCTCCAGGCCGGGGGTCGCCTCCGACTGGCCGTGCACGATCGCGCGGCCCTCGCGATCGACCGCGACGAACACGATCTCGTCGAGCGTGAGGATGGCCTCGTCGGTGACGGCGTTCGTCACGCGGCAGCGCAGCGTGATCGACGTGCGCCCGAACTTCACGACCGCGTACTCGAGCTCGAGCAGGTCGCCCCGATCGGCGCGCGAGATGAAGTCGATCGCCGAGACGTGCCGGGTCACCACATCGATCGTGCCGAGCTGCGTGATCGCCATGATCGCCGCTTCCTCGTCGACCCACTGCAGGAGGCGTCCGCCGAACAGGGCGCCGTGCTGGTTGAGATCCTCGGGCTTGACCCACTTGCGCACGATGTGCCGGTAGTCGCTCATGGCGCCAGCCTACGCGCCGGACCGTAGACTTGGGGCATGCTGACCCTCGCCGGAATCCTGCTGCTCGTGAACGCCGTGTACAACATCGTGGTGTGGCCGCGGTTCTGGACCCGGGTGGCGAAGGATCCCCGCGCCCGCGACGAGCAGGGGCGCCCCACGCGCTTCCTCACGGTGCACGCGGTGCTGATCGGGATCGCGCTGCTCATCGCCGCGGCCTCCGCCGTGGCCGGCGTCATCGCGCTCGTCCAGGCGTAGGCCGGGCCGCGCGGGCGCCCCGTTCGAGGCGCCCGCGCGGGGCTACGCCTCCTCGGCGTCCGCCTCGTCCGTCTCGTCCGCTTCGTCCTCCGCGGAGGCCGGGTGGCCCGAGCTCAGGTGCGTCGCGGGTCCGAGGTGCGATGCGCCGCCCTCGCCGACCCACCCGTCTCCGGGCGTGCGCGCGGGATCGGAGTCGTGATCCGGAACTCTCTGGTCTGGGTGCTCTGACATCATGCCCTCCATCTCCGTCGATGCGCGGCGCCGCCGCGCGGAACCTCCCCTCCAGCTTACGCCCGCGACCGCCGAAGGGCACCAGGGAACCCCGGCGGCGGTATTCAGACGGCCAGTGCGTAGACTGGAGGGATGAAGCGGATCCTGACCTACGGAACGTTCGACCTCCTGCACTGGGGGCACATCCGGCTGCTGCGCCGTGCGCGCGCACTCGGGGACTACCTCGTCGTCGCCGCCTCCACGGAGGAGTTCAACGCCGGCAAGGGCAAGCAGACGTACCACGACTTCGACACGCGGAAGAACATGCTCGAGGCCGTGCGGTACGTCGACCTCGTGATCCCGGAGGATGCCTGGGATCAGAAGATCAGCGACGTACAGAAGTACGAGATCGACGCCGTCGTGATGGGCGGCGACTGGGAGGGCGACCCGCGCTTCGAGGTGCTGCGCGACTACTGCGAGGTCATCTACCTCGACCGCACCGAGGGCGTCTCGACCACGAAGATCAAGCGGGACCTCGGCGTCAACGCCTGACCCTCCCGCGAGCGCACGATGGCCCCGGCTCCCCCGAAGGGAGGCCGGGGCCATCGTGCGCTCACGGGGCGCGGCAGCGCTCCGCGCTACAGCACCTTCGAGAGGAACGCCTTCGTGCGCTCGCGCTGCGGGTTCGACAGCACCTCGACGGGATCGCCCGACTCGACGACGACGCCGCCGTCCATGAAGACGAGCTTGTCGGCGACCTCGCGCGCGAACCCCATCTCGTGGGTCACGACGATCATCGTCATGCCGCTCTCGGCGAGCGTCTTCATGACGTCGAGCACTTCGCCCACGAGCTCGGGATCAAGCGCCGAGGTCGGCTCGTCGAACAGCATGAGCTTCGGCTCCATCGCGAGCGCCCGGGCGATCGCGACGCGCTGCTGCTGGCCGCCCGAGAGGTGCGCCGGGTAGTAGTCGTGCCGCTCGGCGAGGCCCACGCGGGCGAGGAGCTCCATGGCCCGAGCCTTGAGCGCCGCCTTGTTGCCCTTCTTGAGGAGCGTGGGCGCGAGCATGACGTTCTCGAGGGCGGTCATATGCGGGAAGAGGTTGAAGCGCTGGAACACCATGCCGATGTCCCGGCGCTGCCGCGCCGCCTCGCGCGCGTGCATCTCGTAGAGCTTCTCGCCCTGCTGGCGGTAGCCCACGATCTCGCCGTCGACGAAGAGCCGGCCGGCGTTCACGGTCTCGAGGTGGTTGATGCAGCGGAGGAAGGTCGATTTGCCGGATCCCGAGGGGCCGACGAGGCAGAGCACCTCGCCGCGCTGCACCTCGAGCGAGATCGACTTCAGCACGAGGTTCGAGCCGTAGGCCTTCGAGACCCCTTCCGCACGCACCATGGGCGTGGTCGTCGCGTTCGCGTTCATCGCTCTTGCTCCCCTGGTCGCTGCTGCGTCGGTGTCACGTCGTCGAGTTCCTCGCCGATGACGCCGACGACCCCGGTCTCGATGCTCGGCTTCATGACGTCGGGGCGCTGGGCGACCCCGCGGGCGAAGTGCCGCTCGAGGTAGTACTGGCCCACCATCAGGATCGAGGTGACCGCGAGGTACCAGATCGACGCGACGATCAGCATGGGCACGGGCTTGTACGTGACGGCCGCGATGTCCTTCTGCTTCATGAAGAGCTCGAGCGTGAACGGCACCGCGTTCACGAGCGAGGTGGTCTTGAGCATCGAGATGACCTCGTTGCCCGTGGGCGGGATGATGACGCGCATCGCCTGCGGGAGGATCACCCGCGTCATCGTGTGCCACCAGCCGAGGCCGAGGGCGACGGCCGCCTCGTCCTGCCCCTTCTCGACGGAGAGGAGGCCGGCGCGCACGATCTCGGCCATGTAAGCGGCCTCGTTGAGCGCGAGACCGACGATCGCGAGCGTGAACGCCGTCATGATCGTCTTCGTGTCGAACTCGAAGAACGGCTCCGTGAACGGGATCCCGATGCCGAGCTTCGGGTAGATCACCGCGAACAGCCCCCAGAAGGTGAGCTGCACGTAGACCGGGGTGCCGCGGAAGATCCACAGGTACACCCAGGCGATGGCCTTCACCACGGGGTTCGGGGAGAGCCGCATGACGGCGAGGATGATGCCCAGCACGATGGCGATGACCATCGAGTAGACGGTGAGCTGCAGGGTGTACCCCGCGGCGGCGACGATGCGCGTATCGAACAGGTACTTGCCGACCTCGGGCCAGTCGAAGGCCTCGCGGCTCGCAGTGTCGATGACGAACAGGACGGCGAGGATGACGAGCACGACCGCGAACACGATGCGTCCGGGGTGCTTGAGCTTGATCGCCTCGATGGGTTCGGACTCGAAGAAGGGCTGGGGCTTCGGGGTAGTCCCCGAAGCCCCGCCCATGTTCTCAGACATGACGGTGGGTTCCTACTTCGCTGTGGGTTCGGATGCGGCGGACGCTGGGATCCGGATCAGGATCCGGCGTTGATCGTCGCCTTGGCGATCGCGCCGTCCTCGACGCCCGCCTTCGTCAGGATCTCGAGGTACGTGCCGTCGTCCATGAGGGACTGCAGCGCGGCCTGCACGGCCTTCGTGAGATCGGTGTCCTTCGGGAGGGCGTAGCCGTACGGGGCCACGTCGAAGGTCTCGCCAGCGGCCTCGATCTTCTCGCTCTGCGCGGCGATCGCGTCGAGCGTCACCGGGGAGTCGGCGCTGAAGGCCTCGGCCTGCCCGAGCACAACGGCGTTGGTCGCCTCGGCCTGGCCCTCGAACGGCATGATCTCGATCTTCGGCTTGCCGGCGGCCTCGCACTCGGCCGACTTCGCGGGGAGCTCATCGGTGTGCTCGAAGGTGCCCGCCTGCACCGCAACCTTCAGGCCGCAGGCGTTGTTCGGGTCGACGTCGGCGCCGATGGGCGCGGCCCAGAGGACGCCGGCCTCGTAGAAGTTCACGAAGTCGACCGTCTTCTGGCGCTCGGCGTTGTCGGTGAACGAGGACGAGCCCATGTTCATCTTGCCGCCCTGGATGCTCGGGATGATCGTGTCGAAGCCGGCCTCCTCCCAGACGGGCTCGAGCCCGAGCCGAGCGGACACGGCGCCTGCGAGGTCGACGCCCCAGCCGACGATCTCGCCCGAGGAGTTCTTGTACTCGTTGGGCGGGTAGGAGGCGTCGGTGCCGAGGATCAGCTTGCCCGACTCCTTGATGTCTGCGGGGACGAGCGCCGCTGCGGCCTCATCGACCGTGATCTTCGAGGTGTCGGTGGACTCGTGCTGCGGTCCCTCCTCGTTGGTCACACAGCCCGTGAGGGTCAGCAGGGCGGCGGCGGCGAGCGCGGGAAGCGCGTATCGAATCTTCATTGATCCCTCCAATGGGAAACCGGACAGAGCCTCAGTGCGTCATGTCGATCCGAGTGTACTGCGCTCCGGTCTCAGCATGACTACAGAGTCTCTACCCGGCTCCAGAGAGCGTCTGGAGCCCGGTGCGGAAGTCCCCGTCTTCCCGCGAATCCGCGGGAGTTTCCGCAGCTCGGAGCCCGGATAACGTTCTGGTGACGCGGCCCGGCTAGCGCGCGTCGAGCTCGAGCCGGTAGCCCATTCCGGGCTCGGTGATGAGGAAGCGCGGCGCGCTCGCGTCGCGCTCGAGCTTCTTCCGCAGCTGCGAGATGTAGAGCCGCAGGTACCCCGTGTCCGTGACGTGCTCGCTCCCCCAGATGTGCGTGAGGAGCGTCTGCCGGGTCACGAGCCTGCCGGGGTTCCTGGCGAGCAGCTCGATCACCTGCCACTCGGTCGGCGTGAGACGGATCTGGCGCCGCCCGCCACCCGAGGCGTCGACAACGCTGCGGGCGGCGAGATCGATCGTGATGTCGCCGAGGACGACCACGAGCTCGGGGGCGTCGGGGGCCTCCGCGCGGGGCACGCGCCGCGTGAGCGCGCGCACCCGCGCGAGGAGCTCCTCGACGGAGAAGGGCTTCGTGAGGTAGTCGTCGGCGCCCGCGTCGAGCGCGCCGACCTTGTCGGCCGTGCCCGCCCGCCCCGACACCACGAGGATGGGCGCGCGCGACCACCCGCGCACGGCGTGGATCACCTCGACGCCGTCGAGGTGCGGCATGCCGAGATCGAGGATCAGCAGCTCGGGGTGCTCGGCGATCGCGATGCGGATCGCGCTCGCCCCGTCGACCGCCGTCAGGATCTCGTAGCCCTGGGCGGTGAGGGTGATGCGCAGGGCGCGCAGCAACTGCGGATCGTCGTCCGCGATGAGGATCTTCACGCCAGCCCCCGCTCCTGCCCGGCGGTCGCCGCGAGCGAGACGACCATGGTGAGGCCCCCGCCCGGGGTGTCCTCCGGCTCCAGTGTGCCACCCATCGCCTCGACGAAGCCCTTCGAGAGCGCGAGGCCGAGACCGAGCCCCGTGCTGTTGTCCGTGTCACCGAGCCGCTGGAACGGCACGAACACCTCGCCGCGCCGGGCCGCAGGGATCCCGGGGCCGTGATCGATCACCCGCACCTCGACGCGGTCGGCGAAGGTGCTCGTCGCGATCCGCACGGCGCTGCTGGCCGGTGAGAAGCGCGTGGCGTTCGCGAGGAGGTTCACGAGCACGCGCTGAAGCAGCACGGGATCCGCGACCGCCTGCCGCTCCCCGTGCTCGAGGGCGAGCTCCACCTCGGCGGGCCCGAGGCCAAGCTCGTCGAGCGCGGGGCCGACCACGTCCGCGGGATCGACCGGACCCGTCTCGATCGTGAGGGCGTCCGCCTGCAAGCGGCTCACGTCGAGGAGATCCGTGACGAGCGCCGTGAGCGCACCGAGGCTCTCCTCCGCGGTCTCGAGCAGGGCGCGCCGGTCCTCGACCGAGAGCGCGGCGCCCGCGGCGCGCAGGCCACCCACGGCCGTCGTCGCCGCGGCGAGCGGGCGGCGGAGGTCGTGGCTGAGCGCCGAGAGCAGGGCGCCGCGCACGCGGTCCGATGCGGCGATCGGCGCGATCTCGCTCGCCGTCTCCGCGAGGTGCTGGTGCTCGAGCGCCGCCGCGAGCTGGGCCGTGATGACCGCGAGCAGGCGCTGCTCGGAGGCGGGCAGATCGGGGCCAGCGAGGAGCAGCTCGCCGCGCTCGCCGACCGGGAGCCGCGAGGTGACGCGCGCCTCGGCGTCACCGGAGGCCGCGACGACCTCCCCGTCCTCGACGAGCCGCACCCCGCGCAGCGCGAAGGCCTCGCGCGCGTGCTCGACGAGCGCCTCGACCGCGCTGTCGCCGCGCAGCACACTCCCCGCGACGGTCTGGATCAGCTCGGACTCGGCCGCCGCGCGCTGCGCCGTGCGCGCGGTGCGCGCGGCCCGGTCGACGACGAAGCTCACGAGCGCAGCGATCGTCGTGTACAGCAGCAGCGCGACGACGTGCAGCGGATCCGTGATGGTCACGGTGTAGAGCGGCGCGATGAACAGGAAGTCGAGCGTGATGCCCGAGAGCACCGCGGCGAAGAGCGCTGGCCACAGTCCGCCGACGAGGGCGACCACCACGACGAGCAGCTGGTAGCTCAGCACGTCGCCCGTGATCGACTCGGGGCTGCGCAGCGCCACGAGCAGCCAGGTGAGGAGCGGCCCGGCGACGAGGGCGAGCAGGAAGCCCGCCATCCGCCGCCGCAGCGTCAGCCCGCCGCCGAGCCGCGGGAGCGCGCGCGTGCGCCCGGCCGCGGCGTGGTTCACGATGTGCACGTCGATGTCGCCAGACTCGCGGATGACGGTCGCCCCGATCCCCGGCCCCGTGAGCGCCGTCGCGATGCGGCCGCGCCGGCTCGCGCCGAGCACGAGCTGCGTGGCGTTCTGCGAGCGGGCGAACTCGACGAGCGCGGTCGGCACGTCCGCGCCGAGCACCTGGTGGTAGGTGCCGCCGAGCTGCTCGGCGAGCGCGCGCTGCTCCGCGAGCGCGGCGGGGTTGCCGCTCCGGAGCCCGTCCGGGCTCGTGGCATGCACGGCGACGAGGGCGCCACCCGACGCGCGCGCGGCGATCCGCGCCCCCCGGCGCAGCAGCGTCTCGCCCTCCGGCCCGCCCGTCAGGGCGACCACCACGCGCTCGCGCGCCTCCCAGGTGCGGTCGATGCCGTGCGCGCTGCGGTAGTTCGTGAGGGCCTGATCGACCTCGTCCGCGAGCCACAGGAGCGCGAGCTCGCGGAGCGCGGTCAGGTTGCCCAGTCGGAAGTAGTTCGAGAGGGCCGCGTCGATCCGCTCGGCCGGGTAGACGACGCCGCCGGCGAGGCGGTCGCGGAGCGCCTGCGGCGCGAGGTCGATCACCTCGATCTGATCGGCGGCCCGGAGGAAGCGATCCGGCACCGTCTCCCGCTGGGGCACTCCCGTGATCTGCTCGACCACGTCGTTCAGGGAGGCAATGTGCTGGATGTTGAGCGTCGAGAGCACGTCGATCCCCGCGGCGAGCAGCTCCTCGACGTCCTGCCACCGCTTCTCGTTGCGGGAGCCCGGCGCGTTCGTGTGGGCGAGCTCGTCGACGAGGGCGATCTGCGGGCGGCGGGCGAGCACCGCGTCGAGATCCATCTCCTCGAGCGCGACCCCGCGGTGGGCGACGGTGCGGCGCGGCAGCGCCGGAAGCCCCGCCGTCATCGCCGCGGTGGCGGCGCGACCGTGGGTCTCCACGATCCCGATCACCACGTCCGCGCCCGTGCCGAGGAGCCGTCGCCCCTCCTCGAGCATCGCGTAGGTCTTGCCCACACCGGGGGCGGCCCCGAGCAGCACCCGCAGTCGCCCCCGTGTCGTCATGCCGCGGCCTCCCGTTCGTCCAGCTCCAGATTAATCCGCAGCACGTTGACGCGCGGGGACCCGAGGAAGCCGAGATCCGGCGTCTCCGTGCACTCCGCGACGAGCGCGCGCACCTGGGCGACCGGGATGCCCCGCGCCGCGGCCACGCGCTCCGCCTGCAGCGCGGCGTACGCCGGGCTGATGTGCGGGTCGAGGCCCGAGCTCGACGCCGTGACCGCGTCGGCCGGAATCGCCGCGGCCGGCACCCCGTCGCGCGCCGCGATCGCCGCCCGGCGATCGGCGATCGCCTCGACGAGCTCGGGGTTCTCCGGACCGAGGTTGCTCGCTCCCGACGCGGCTCCGTCGTAGCCCTCGCCCGCAGCGGAGGGGCGCGGCTGGAAGTACTGCGGCAGCGGCTCGCCCGCCGCGTCGACGAAGCGCTGGCCAAGCAGCGCGGAGCCGACGGTCGCCGCGCCGCCCGGCCCGGCGACGAGCGAGCCGTTCGCCTGCGCGGGCAGCAGCAGCTGCCCGAGACCCGTGACGAGGGCGGTGTAGCCGACGCCGAGCGCGAGCGTGCACACGAGGAGGGTGCGCGCCGCGACCCAGAGCGTCTGTCCGGTTGCCCGGGATCGTGCGTTCATGATGCGTTCTTTCTCTTGCAGTGCGGGTCAGAAACCGGGGATCAGCCGGACGAGCTGGTCGATCGCCCAGATCCCGATGAAGGGGGTGACGATGCCGCCGAGGCCGTACACGGCGAGGTTGCGGCCGAGGAGCTGCGCCGCGCTCGCCGGCCGGTACCGCACGCCGCGGAGCGCGAGCGGCACGAGGAACACGATCACGATCGCGTTGAAGATGACGGCCGAGAGCACCGCCGAGGCGGGCGAGTGGAGCCCCATGAGGTTCAGCACCTGGAGGCCGGGGAACACCCCCATGAACAGCGCGGGGATGATGGCAAAGTACTTCGCGATGTCGTTCGCGATCGAGAAGGTCGTGAGCGCGCCGCGCGTGATGAGCAGCTGCTTCCCGATCGCGACGATGTCGATGAGCTTCGTCGGGTCCGAGTCGAGGTCGACCATGTTGCCCGCTTCCTTCGCCGCGGAGGTGCCCGTGTTCATCGCGACCCCGACGTCGGCCTGCGCGAGCGCGGGCGCGTCGTTCGTGCCGTCGCCCGTCATCGCGACGAGCCGGCCGCCCTCCTGCTCGCGCCGGATGTAGGCGAGCTTGTCCTCCGGCGTCGCCTCGGCGAGGAAGTCGTCGACGCCCGCCTCGCGGGCGATCGCAGCCGCCGTGAGCGGGTTGTCGCCCGTCACCATGACGGTGCGGATCCCCATGGCGCGAAGCTCGCGGAAGCGCTCGGTGAGCCCCTCCTTCACGACGTCCTTCAGGTGGATCACGCCGAGGACGCGCGCGCCGCCCGCCGCGGACTTCTCCGCGACGACGAGCGGGGTGCCGCCCGACTCCGAAATGCGCTCGACCACGGCCCGCAGCTCGGCGGACTCCCCCGCAGACAGCGCGCGGCCGGCCGCCTCGAGCCAGGCGGCGACGGCCGAGCCCGCACCCTTCCGCAGCTCGGTGCCGTCGGGGAGGTCGAGGCCGGACATGCGCGTCTGCGCGGTGAACGGCACGACCACGGCGGCGGGATCCGCCTCGACGTCGCAGCCCTGCAGGCGGGCGAGGTCGACGATCGACGTGCCCTCCGGCGTGGGGTCCGCGAGCGAGGAGCTCGCCGCCGCGCGCACGAACTCCTGCTCGCCGACCCCGCCCATCCGCACGAACGCGCTCGCGCGGCGATTGCCGTAGGTGATCGTCCCCGTCTTGTCGAGCAGCAGGGTGGTCACGTCGCCCGCGGCCTCGACGGCCCGGCCCGACATCGCGAGCACGTTCCGCTGCACGAGGCGGTCCATCCCCGCGATGCCGATCGCCGAGAGCAGCGCGCCGATCGTCGTGGGGATGAGGCAGACGAGGAGCGCCACGAGCACGGTGATGCTCACGGGCGCCGCCGCGTACGAGGCGATCGGCCCGAGCGTGAGCGCGACCGTCACGAAGACGATCGACAGGGCCGCGAGCAGGATGTTCAGCGCGACCTCGTTCGGGGTGCGCTGCCGCGCCGCGCCCTCGACGAGCGCGATCATGCGGTCGACGAACGTCTCGCCCGGCCGCGCCGTGATGCGCACCACGATCCGGTCGGAGAGCACGCGAGTGCCGCCCGTCACGGCCGAGCGGTCGCCGCCCGATTCGCGGACGACGGGCGCCGACTCCCCCGTGATCGCCGACTCGTCGACGGAGGCGATGCCCCACACGATGTCGCCGTCGCCCGGGATCGCCTCGCCCGCCGAGACGACGACGAGGTCGCCGAGCCCGAGCTCCGCGGAGGACACCTCGACGAGCTCGGCGCGCTCGGCCGCGGGATCGGCCGCCGCGTCGTAGCGCTCGATGCGGTGCGCCGCGGTGCTCGCGCGGGTCTGCCGGAGCGAGTCGGCCTGCGCCTTGCCGCGCCCCTCGGCGATCGACTCGGCGAGGTTCGCGAACAGCACCGTGAGCCAGAGCCACGCCGCGATAATCGCCGTGAAGGGCGCGGGCACGGGCGAGCCACCCGAGGGCTCTGGGCCGCCGAGGAACGGCTCGGCGACGGCGAGCGCGGTCGTGAGCACGGCGCCGACCCAGACGATGAGCATGACCGGGTTGCGCCACTGCGCGCGCGGGTGGAGCTTGCGCAGCGCCCCGGGCAGGGCTGCGCGCACCTGCGCGAGCGTGAGGGTCTTCGGGGCGCGGGCGGCCTTCGCCGCCGCGGCCCGTTCGGCGGCCTGGGCGGCCGCCTCTGCGGGAGTGTGGGTGAGGGTGGACATGGCTTAGATCAGCCCTTCCGCTAGGGGTCCCAGCGTGAGAATCGGGAAGAACACGAGGGCCGTGACGAGCACCGCGGTGCCCGCCATGAGCCCGATGAAGAGCGGGCGGTGCGTCTGCAGCGTGCCCGCGGTCTCGGGCACCGGATCCTGCGCCGCGAGGGCGCCGGCGAGCGCCAGCACGAGCGCGATGGGGAGGAAGCGGCCGAGCAGCATCGCCACGCCGATCGCGGCGGTGAACCACGGCGTGCTCGCCGTGAGGCCGGCGAACGCGGAGCCGTTGTTGTTCGCGCCCGAGGCGAAGGCGTAGATCACCTCGGACAGGCCGTGCACGCCGGGGTTCGCGATCGACTCCCCGATCACGCTCTCGCGGATGCCCGGCACGGCGAAGCTCAGTGCGACGCCCGTGAGCACGAGCAGCGGCATGACGAGGATCGTGAGGCTCGCGAGCTTCATCTCGCGCGGGCCGATCTTCTTGCCGAGGTACTCGGGGGTGCGCCCCACAAGGAGGCCGGCGAGGAAGACCGCGATGATCGCGATGACGAGCATCCCGTAGAGGCCGGAGCCGACCCCGCCGGGTGCGATCTCGCCGAGCATCATGTTGAGCATGGGGACCATGCCGCCGATCGCGGTGTAGGAGTCGTGCATCGAGTTCACGGCGCCCGTCGAGGTGAGCGTGGACGCCGAGCCGAAGAGCGCGGAGCCGACCACGTCGAAGCGGAGCTCCTTCCCTTCGAGCGCGCCGCCTGCGAGCATCGGCGCCGTGCCACGGCCGGCGAGCTCGAGCGCCGTGAGCGCGGTCGTCGACAGGAGCGCGAGGAGCGCCATCACGGCGGCCACGGCGCGGCCCTGCCGGCGATCGCCGATCATCGTGCCGAGCGTGCGCGGCAGCGCGAACGGGATGAGCAGGATCAGGATCACCTGCACGGCGTTCGTCCACGGGGTGGGGTTCTCGAACGGGTGCGAGGAGTTCGCGTTGAAGAAGCCGCCGCCGTTCGTGCCGAGCAGCTTGATGACCTCCTGCGAGGCGACCGGGCCGCCCGGGATCTGCTGAGCGCCGCCCGCGAGCGTGCCCACCTCGGTGAAGCCCGAGAAGTTCTGCACGACGCCGCCCGCGAGGAGCACGAGCGCGCCGAGGACCGAGATGGGGAGGAGGATCCGGAGGCAGCCGCGCACGAGGTCGACCCAGAAGTTGCCGAGCGTGCCGGAGCGGCGGGCGGCGAAGCCGCGCACGAGCGCGATCGCGACGGCCATCCCCGTCGCGGCCGAGACGAAGTTCTGCACGGCGAGACCGGCGAGCTGCACCGTGTAGCCCACGGTCGCCTCGGGCGAGTACGCCTGCCAGTTCGTGTTCGCCACGAAGGAGATGGCCGTGTTGAAGGCGATCCCCTCGGGAACGGGCGGCAGGCCGAGCGCGTACGGGAGGAGGTGCTGCGTGCGCTGCAGGAGATACAGGAACAGCACGCCGAGCAGCGAGAAGGCGAGCACGGCGCGGAGGTAGGCCTGCCAGGACTGGCCGGCGCGCGGATCGACCCCGATCACCCGGTAGATGCCGCGCTCCACGGCCCAGTCCTTCCGGCTCGAATAGACGTGCGCCATGTAGTCGCCGAGCGGGCGGTGCGTGACAACGAGCACGAGGATGACGGTCGCGAGCGTGGCCGCGAATGAGAGCCAGGCCATCAGAACCGCTCCGGCTTCACGAGGGCGATGACGAGGAACACGATGGCCGCGAGGCCGAGGGCCGCGGCGAGCGCTTCGAACACGATCACAGCTTCGCCACCGCCTTCCCGACCACCGCGACGATCGCGAAGAGGACGAGCGCGCCGAGGATGTAGACGACGTCGAGCACGAGGAGCTCCGATCAAAGAACGACCGCGGAGCGGCTGCCGCCCGCGGGGCCCCCGAACGGGGCGCCGCAGCCAGTGCAGCACGGCGCGGGGGTCTGCGCGGCGCCCCCTCACGGGATCCGAACGGCGGGGCGCGATTCGACCCCGAATCCTTACGGTTTCCTCACGGCCGGGTCCCCGAACGCACGGCGGGGCGGCACCGGAGACCCGGTGCCGCCCCGCCGTGCGCGCGTGCGCTACACGCCGCTCCCGCCGCCCGGTTCGCCCGGTCCGCTCGACTCGGCGGAGCCCGGGCGCTCCTCAGCGTCCGCGCCGCGACGGCGGAGGCGCAGGGCGATGAGCACCGCCCCGACGATCAGCAGCGCACCGCCGCCGATGAGCCAGCCGACGTTGCCGTCGCCGCCCGTGATCGGCAGCCCGCCCGGCGTGGTGCCCGGCCCGGTCGGCGGCGTCACGGGCGGTGCGTCGAACTCGTTCACGACCGTGAGGGCCGCGGCGGCCCCGGGCGCGACGGTCACGACGCCGACCGAGGCGTCGCCGCGATTCGGCGTGATCGTCACGGCAGCTGCGCCGCCGCGCCCGGTCTCGCGCAGCTCGCACTCGGCGCCCGCGATGATCCCGGCGTACTCCGCGGTGAGGCCGTCGCGCAGCGACAGCTTGCGCTCGGCGCCGCCGGGCACCGCGAGCTCGTGGCGCACGCCATCGCGCTCGAAGACGCAGGCGAGCGCGACCGTGAAGACGCGATCCTCGGCGAGGGCTGCGCCCGCCCCGGAGATCCGCTTCGTCACCGTGATACCGCCCACCTCATAGGTGTTGATGACCCGGAGCGCGAACGCGTCGCCTGTCGTGATCTCGAACGGCCCCGTGATCGGCTCACCCGCGGCGTCGACGATCTCGGAGGAGGTCGCCGCGCCGGTGCGGGTCTCGGCGAGCTCGCAGCGCGCGCCGATCGGGAGGTCGTCGTAGCTCACGACGAAGCCGGTCTGCGCGCTCACCTCGCGGGCGCCGCCGCCCGGGATCGTGAGCTCCGCGCCGTCGAGCGTGCAGCTGAGGGTCACCTCGATCGGCCCCAGTATGCTCCACGCTTCGGCGCCCGCGCCGGCGAACTCCTTCGTGACGACCAGGCCGCCCGACTCGTAGCGGTTCGTCGCGGTGAAGCGCACGGGCTCGTCCACGGCGCCGACGAGCACGGGCCCGTCGGCGGGATCCGGCACGAGCACGGTGCTCGTCGCGCCGCCCGTCCCCGACTCGGTGACGGTGCACGCGGCGCCGGCGGGGAGCGTGTCGATCACGATGCGCTCGCCCGCCGCGGCTGCGCGCTTCGTGAGCTCGACGGTGCCCGTGTAGACGGGCGCCCCGTCGAGCGAGCAGCTCACGGCAAAGCTGAAGACCGTGTCGTCGGCGACCGCCGCGGCCGCGGGGCCCTCGACGAGCTTCTCGATCTCGATCGCGCCGAGCTCGAACTCGTTCACCAGGACGAGCGCGAGGGGGCGCTCGCCCGCCGGCACCGTGAAGGTCCAGGACCCGTCCGCGTTCGGCTGGAGCGGGGCGCCGCCGAGGAGGAGCTCCGCGGTCGCACCGCGGGCGTCCCGCTCGGTGAGGGTGCACTCGGCGCCGACGGGCAGGCCGTCGACGAGCCAGGCGGGGCCGTCGGCGCTGAGCGTGGTCTCCGCCGGGTCGATCGCGAGCGGCTCCCCGAGGAAGGTGCACGAGACCGCCACCGGGAACTCGCCGTAGTCGACGGCCGTGCCCTCCGCGTCCGTCGCGCCCGCCACCTGCTTCTCGACCGCGAATGCGCCGAGCTCGTAGGTGTTCGTGAGGCGCAGGACGGGCACGGGATCCTCGGCGCGGCCGATCGTCACGAGGTTGCTCTCGGAGGACGAGGTCTCGCCGTTCGCCCCGCTCCGGTCGCGCACGGTGCACTCGGCACCCCACGGGAACTGCTCGGCAAGCGTCACCTGCTGGTTCTTCGGCACGGTGACGAGCACCGGGTCGAGGGTCTGCGCGCCGCCGCCCGAGCCCTCGCGCTCGGGCACCACGCAGACGACCTCGAGTGTGAACTCGTCGGGGGCGAATGCCGCCCCGGGGCCATCGACGCGCTTCTCGACCGCGAGCGGTCCCGACGCGAGCGCGACGCCCACGCGGATGCCCTCGGTCGGCAGCACGCTCGCGCGTGCTCCGCCCGAGTCGAGCGTGCTCGCGCCAACCGCGACGGTGTTCCACGCCACGGTGTCGGCGGTCATCCGCTCCGCCTGCGCGGGCGTGCGCGTCTCGAAGGTGTAGGCCAGGCGCTCACCCGGGGCGAGCGGCTGCGCGGAGAAGTCGAAGACGAGCTTGACATGCCGCACGCTCGCGGGATCGACTGCCTCCGTGAGCGGCTGCCAGAAGCCGTCGCACTGCGGCCCGGTGGGCTTCAGGTCGGCGACGCAGGCAGCGGCGTCCGAGCTCGAGAAGAACAGCGTCGGGGTCACGTCGTCACGGTAGGCCGCGCCGTCCGGTCCCGTCGCCGTCACGAGCCGGGTGTTGCCCACCCAGCTCGGGGCCCACTCGGAGCCGCGCGGGAGGAGCACCACGGAGCCCTGATCGCCGACGCGCGGGAGCGAGTCGATCGTCACGACGGTGTCCATCGGCAAGGTGCCCGTGTTCTGGAGCTCCTCGCGCCAGGTCTCGACGCCGAGCGGCTTCGTGATCGGCACGCAATTGCTCACCGAGTACGCGGGCCCGGCGTCGCCGAACTGGGGCACGCAGCTGCGGCCCGCGCTCGGGTTCGGCACGTCGGCGAGGCCGAGCTCGGGATCGTTCGCGCGCACGTACTTCTTGCCGCGGAGCGCGCCCTGCTCGGTCGGGTAGACCTCGGTGCTCGTGCCACAGTCGGGCACGGGGCTGTCCTCGGTGTACTCGAAGTTGCAGCCCGTGAACCACCGCTGCTCGGAGTTCACGAAGAATCGGTTCGTGAGGGCGTTCTCCGCGCCTGCGAGCACGCCCGGCCGGAACATCATGTTGGCGGTCACGGTGTACACCTCGCCCGGGTAGAGGCTCATCGACTCGGGGAACGTGAACTTGATCGCGCTCGGCTCGATCGCGGACCCCGCGGGGATCTCCGCCATCAGCTCATCGAGGTAGCTCACCTGCACGAGCGCGGGATCCACCGTGATGGGGTGGGCCGTCCCGGCCAGCGGGTTCTCGAGCGTGTAACTGAAGCGCTGCGCGGGATCCATGTCCGGGTCGAAGATGAGCTGCGGCTTCCCGTCCTGCACCGGCAGGTAGTCGATGATCACGGGATCGACAATCGCGCGCTCGGTGTTCTCGTGCGGGTCGGCGCTCACCTTGCTCGTGTTCGTCGTCTGCAACTTGAACGGGATGACGACGCCGGGATCCTGCGCGCCGACCGGGGTCTTGCGCACGGCGACCTCGATCCCGCCCTCGAGGTAGAACGCCTGATCCGTCGCGTCGTCGGATGCGACGAGCGGGAAGCGCTCGTCGGAGCCGGCCACGGGGAACTTCACGTGGCTCTCGGCGTCGGCGTCGACCGTGTTCGTGAACTGGCCGCCGGGCGCGCGCACCGGCTCGCCCGGGGCGCTCACGGGCGCGGCCGATGAGGGCACCGGCTCGTTCGGATCGGACACGAGGTAGGCCCGGCGCTTCACGTCGAGTGCGATCTTCACCTGCGGGTTCGCGGGGTTCTCGAACGCGGCGGCGGCCCCGTCGGCGTCGACGCGCTCGAAGACGAAGCGGATGCCGCGGATGCGGTCGTAGTCCCCTGCAGGGATGCTCGCGAGAAGCGTCGCCGCCGCGTTGTCGACGCGGCCGCCGGTCACCGCGACGGGCGCCGCGGTGCCGGGCACCCAGCCGTCGCCGGCGGGCGTGCTCGCATCGGGGGTGAAGTTCAGCCGGTTCGCGCTCTGCGCGTCGAAGTCACCGTAGAGCACCTCCGCGGTCACCCGGTTGATCGGCGCGGGCACCGCGAGCGAGTCGCCCGAGAAGCCGACGAAGCGGAACGAGTTCCAGAAGCTCGTGGCGGAGGGCGTCCCCGGCGTGCGGTTCTCACCCGAGTCGGTCACGATCAGGCGGTCGGCGCGCGCGGTTCCGGTCGGGCGCGCGGTGAGCTCCATCCGGATCGGATCCCACTCCTCGGCCGCGTACTCGGGGTCGCTGTCGAGCCACTCAACCCGCTGGGTGTCGGGGGTGAACTTCTTCGTCGTGGAGACGCCGAGCTCGAAGGTGTCGATCTTGATCTGGGCGCTGCTGCTCTGATCGACCGAGTGCTCCTGCTCGAGGCCCGCGAGGTCCGTGACGGTCGCGGTCGTGACGTTCTTCACGGGCGAATCGACGACGCTCACGAGCTTCGCGGGATCGCTCCGGTGCGTCTTCCGCAGTTGCAGATCGAACTGCACGGCCGCGGAGGCCTGCGAAGCGATCCGGCCCGCGTACTGCACCTCGACCGAGACGATGTCGGCGAGCTCCGCCGGGGTGAGCGCGGTCGCCTGCGCGGGGGTCACGCCGCCCGTGCCGGTCCGGTCGATCACCGCGCCGCTCGTGTCGCGCAGGACGACGAGGGTCTGCGCGGGGTCCGCGCCGGGAACGGCGTTCCCGACGGAGACGATCTTGCGGAGCGTGAAGATCTCGAAGGGGCTCCCGGCAGCGGAGCCGGGGTCGAGGATCGAGAGCCGGTCCACGCGCTGCACGGACTCGTTCGTCGCCGTGATCGTCACCCGGCTCGTCGGGAACGAGGACTCGGGGACGTCGCCCGGCGGGACGCCGATCGGTCCGCCGCTCCAGCCCTTCGAGACCGCGACCGCGAGGGGACGCGGCACGATCGTCAGGTCGTCGTCGTCCTGGTCGCGCTCGGTGCCGCCGCCGGGCTGCGTGCCCGTCGCGCTGCCCCAGTTCCGCACGAGGCCCTCCTGGCCGGGAACGTTGTAGATCTCGGAGGCGATGACCGCGAGGCCCGGGTCGCTCCGGCGCACGTCGCGGAGCTCCCACTCGAGGTCGAGCTGGCGGTCGCGCCCCGTCGACTTCGTGAGTCCGCTGCCGACGGGCGGCGCGTCGGCCCCCGTGCGCCCGGCGAGGTTCTCCTCGAAGACCACGCGGACGCCGGTCGCGTCGCGCTGCTCGTCCGAAGTGAGCGGGATGTCGCTCATGGTGCGCGTATAGGGCAGGCCGGTGGCCTGGCTCGCGGGGACCCAGGCCCCGCCGATCCAGAGTTCGATCGCCGCGATGCGGTCCCAGCCGGAGGTGAAGCCGAGATCCTCCGTGACGGCGTGCACCGAGACGAGGTCGAACGCCTCGAAGGTGGTCTGCGCCACCGGATCCGCCGGGCCCGCCTCGGGATCGGCGCCGAGGCGCGTCTCCGCGAGCGTCATGCTCGTGAGGCTCAGGTTCTCGGTCGACCAGTGGAGGCGTGTGGTCGTGTGGTCGCCCGTGCGCTGCACGAGCTGCGCGGGGTTGCCCGCGTCGATCCACTCCTTCGAGAAGAGGTCGTACTCGCCCGGCGTCGGCGCGATGACGGTCACCTCGTCGCAGGCGGCCTCGCTCGTGTCCTCGGCGATCACGGCGCCGCGGGAGACCGCGGTGCCGGCCGAGGAGGCGCAGTTCGCGAGGTCGAGGGGCTCGGCCCCTTCGGGCCGGCTCTCGTCGAGCGTCGCGGTGAAGTTCGGGTTGACGTTGAATTCGCCCGCCTCGTGCGGCTCGAAGCCCGGGTCCGGGTTCGTGAAGATGAACTGCAGGCCGCCGATGTGGTCGAGGATCTCCGGGGGGAGGTCCTGGTTGACAGTGCCCGTGAGGCCGTCGAAGCCCGGCACCACGACCCACGCGCGAAGCGTCGTGTCCCAGTAGCGCACGGTAAGCGTCGCGCCCGCGGGCACGTCCGTGTGGGTCACGGCACTCGGCGTCACGGCGTCCCAGAATGCGGAGGGAAGCGGCGCGCTCTCGGGGTCGCTCGGATCGCTCAGCTCGGGATCGGTCACGACGATCTCCGTCGCCGGCACGTTCGAGCCGGGCTTCACCACGGTCGTGGGCAGCTGGACGAGCACGCCCTCCCCGGCGACGCCCCAGATCTGATCCGGGGTGATGTGCTTCTCGGTGACGATCTCGAGCGTCTTCTCCTCGAAGGAGACCTCGTCGGTCGCGGTGCCGTGTGCGGGCTCCTCGCCGGCCTTCTCGCCCGTCACGCCGACGACGTTCGTGACGCCGGGCACGAGCGCGCCGTCGTCGTCGTGGATCCGCTCGTTCGCGGTGGCGCCGAAGGAGATCTCCGTGGCGCCGCCCGGCGTGATCGGGCCGGCGAAGTCGACCGTGAAGGAGCGGAGACTGCCGAAGTCGCTCGGCAGATCGGGGTAGTCGCCGTCCGCCGTGAGCGGCACGGGGCCGAAGGTGCGCTCGATGCCCGCCGAGTCGAAGTAGACGAGCGTGAGGGAGCCGCCCGTCGCGCCGGCGGGGAACTGCACGGGCCCCGTGAAGCCCGTGAAGTCGAGTTCCTCCGCGAAGTCGCCGCTCTCGGGCTCTCGGATCGAGAGCGAATCGAGCGGGACGAGGCTGTCGTTCGTCCCGGTGAGGGTCACCTCGGTGCTCTGCCCCTCGACGAGGAGGTCGGGTTCGAAGCTCTTCGTCGCGGAAACGGCGATCAGCTCGGTGACGAGCGTGTAGTCGGCGTCGTTCGTCGCCTCCTCGCGCGCGTCGCCGAGGGTCACCGCGCTCTCGACCGTGTTGTGCACGACCGTGGTCGCGTCGAGATCGGCCACCTCGGGGCGCTGCACGAGGTCGAGGACGAAACCGCCCTCGGCCCCGGCGGGGATCGCGCTCCCGTCCGCTGCCGTGAAGGTGACACGCACCCCGCGAGCATCGCCGTTCGGGGCGGGCGGCAGGGCGCCGGGCGCAACCTCCACGGCGACCCAGACGCCCCCGATGAAGTACTCCACCGTCGCGCCCGCGGCGCCCGCGGGGAAGTCGAGTTCGGAGACGCCCGTGATCTCGAGCAGCTCGAAGGGGTTCGGCGCCGCTTCGGGATCCACCGGATCGGTGATGACGAGCGCATCGACACCCGCGTTCGAGCGGTTCCCCGCGGTGACGGAGAGCTGCGTCGCAGTGCCCGGCTCGGCCTGCCCCAGCTCGGGCTCGTAGCCCTTCGACACCTCGGTGCCGAGCGCGAGCGGGATGGTCGGCGTCACGGTGGCCTGATCGGAGACCTCCGTCGCGTTGTCCGCGCTGACGCTCGCCGTGTTCACGATCGGCACGCCGCTCGCCTCGAAGGGGAGGTCGTCGCGCAGGCGCACCTGGATCGTGACGACGACGTCGGTGTTCTCGACGAGCCCGATCGTGCCGTCGCCGAGCTCGTCGATGAACTCCACGGTCACCCGGTTGCCGTTGACCGCGGGATCGTTCGCGTGCGCGTTCGACACCGAGATCGACCCGGGGATGATCTCGAACTCCGCGGGGATCAGGTCGGAGAGCACCGCGTCGCGGCAGCCGAGATCGGTGATCGACGAGCAGCCGATCTCGATCCGGTACTCCATCGTCTCGCCCGGTGCGATCTCCGCCTTCGAGGCGGACTTCTGCACCTCGAGCGCCGCCGTCTGCTCGGCCGCGAGCGCGGCCTGCGGCGCGGCGACCGCCATCCCCAGTGTCAGCGCCGTGCCGAGCGCGAGCGCCACGACCGTCGCGCAGCGTCGCCTGAATCTCTGAATCCGCCCCACAATGCCCCCATCGTCCGGTCTGCCCTCCGCAGCCGTTGCGGAAGACGATTCGAGCATCAGCGTATGCGAAGTTGGGCCCCGCGTACACCCGGCGCGGACACGGGCCGCTCCGAGAGCGCTCCCCGCACACGCACGAGGGGCCCGCATCAATCGATGCGGGCCCCTCGGTCACGGCGCTCCGGGCGAGGTCACCCGGAGCTCACGGCGTCAGCCGTGACGCGCCGCGCGACGGCGGCTGAGGAGCAGCGCTCCGGCGCCGAGCAGGAGCAGCGCGGCTCCGCCCGCGACGAAGCCCCAGGCCGACGATCCGCCCGTGACGGCGAGGCCGCCCAGGGTCGTTCCGCCGTGCGGCGCCTCAGGCGTGCCGGGCGTCGGCTTCACCGGCTTCGTGGGATCCACGGGACCCGGGCCGGGGCCCGGGTTCACGGGCTTCAGCACGATGACGCCGGCATCCCACGTGGGATCGATGCCCTGCGTCGCGCGCACACCGCCGACGAGATCGCTGTACGGGTAGTCCGTCGTGAGATCCGTGTTGGTGTCGTCGAGCACGAACCACTCGCTGAAGCCGTTCTCGCCGGCGTTCGAGTCGAGCGCGGTCTTGCCGGCCGTGACCTTCGTGAACGCGTAGATCTTCGCCTGCGCCGGGGTCAGCTCGAACTGCACCCGGTACGTGCCCGCGGGCAGCTCGTCGAAGACGTACAGTCCGTACTCGTTGGTGGTGGTCTCGCCGACCAGCACCGCCTCGGTCTCACCGTTGTCGTTCACGACCTCCTGGTACAGCCGCACGATGACGTCGGCGAGGGTGTACTCGCTGTCGTCCTGGAGGCCGTCCTTGTTCGTATCGATCCACACGACATCGCCGATCGCGTACGACTTCACCTGGAAGCCGAAGTCGAGCGTGGGATCGCGGTCGCCGTCGTTGACGAGATCGCCCGAGTTCGCGGTCCACGAGGAGGAATCCTGCGCGCGGTCATCGCCCGCGTGCTCCTTCGTGGGGGTGAGGCCCGTGAGGGCCTCCTGCGTGCGCGGGTCCTCGCGGTCGATCGACACCGTGTACTTCTGGCCGGGCTCGAGGGCGGGCAGCTGCGTGAACTCGTAGAAGCCGCTCGCATCGGTCCACACGGGCTCGACGGGGTCGCCGTTGATGTCCGTGACGGGCTTCCCGTCGGGACCGGTGAGCACGAGCTTCACGCCCTCGATCGGCCGCTCGTCGGGGCTCGTGCCCTGGATGCCGTCGCGGTCGACGTCGAGCCACACGTAGTCGCCCACCGACACCTGCTTCGCGAAGAAGCCGAAGTCGAGCGAGGGGTCGCGGTCGCCGTCGTTCACGAGGTCGTCGCGCGAGACGGCCGTCCACGAGGAGGAATCCTGCTCGCGGTCGGTGCCCGCGTGCTCCTCCGTCGGCGTGAGGCCCGTGAGCGCCTGCTTCGTGCGGTCATCCGTGCGGTCGATCGAGACCGTGTACGTCTCGCCGTCCTGGAGTGCGGGCAGGAGGGTGAACTCGTAGAAGCCGTTCGCATCGGTCCACACGGGTGCAACGGGGTCGCCGTTGATGTCCGTGACGGGCTTCCCGTCGGGACCGGTGAGCACGAGCTTCACGCCCTCGATCGGCCGCTCGTCGGGGCTCGTGCCCTGGATGCCGTCGCGGTCGACGTCGAGCCAGACGTAATCGCCCACCGACACCTTCTTGACCGCGCTCATCGGGGTGTTGAAGAACTTCGTCTCCGGCGAGTTGCCCTCGCTGTCGACGACGAGCTCCACGGGCTCGTTGTTGCGCACGTACCCGGCGGGGGCGCGCAGCTCGTGGATCGTGTAGGTCCCGGCAGTCTTCACGGTCGGCACGAGGTCCGTGCCGTTCGGGCCCGCCAGTCGGAGCTTGCCGCCCACGACGTAGAGGTCGCTGAGCACCACGTCGCCCGCGGCGTTGCGCAGCTCGAAGCGCGCGTCCCGATCGGTGATCGCGGGGCCCTCGGGAACGATCGCGTCGAGCTTCGAGATGTCGAGCGGGAACTCGTTCGTCGGCGTGATCGTCACCTTGGAGGAGCCGATCACGTTCTCGACGCCCTCGCCGTAGGTGTAGTCCTTGACCTTCACCTTGAAGAAGAGCTCGATCTTCTCACCGCCGGGAACCGGCTGGCCCGAGACGATGTTGAGCGTGTTCCCCGCAGCGTTGTAGGTCACGACGATCTGCGTGCCCGGAATCGTGTAGCTGTCGGCCGGCGTCGCCGTGCCGTTCTGGATGTCGGACTTCTCGACGAAGCCGAGGAACTCGAGCTTCGAGTCGAGCTGATCGCTCACGTCGTAGAGGAGCTCGGTGAAGCTCATCGTGGGGAGCAGCTGCACCCGGTAGACGAACTCGTCCTGGATGAGCTCCTTGGTGTCCTCGTCGACCTCCGCGCGGAGGTTCGTCGTGTAGCCGTCACGCTTGGGGTCGTAGACGGTCTTCGTGATCTGGATCTCGCTACCCGCGACGCCGGCCTTCGACTGCGTGGTCGAGGTGTACTCGTACTCGATGTCGTCGCCCGAGTAGGAGGCCGAGTTCTTCACCACGAGCGCGGTGTTGCCCGTGATCTTGTGCGTCGGGATCGTCACCGTGAAGTGGTAGCCGTCCTTGCCGATCTCAGCCGGGAAGGCCGCGTTCGGCTGGAACACGAGGTGCTCGTCGGCGTTCAGCGACAGATCGAACATCGTGCCGTCGAGCTTCACGCCGCTGTCGCTCCGCCCGGTGAGGGTCTGTGCGATGTCCGCGAGCGTGTCCTCGGTGACGTTGAGCGCCGTGTGATCGATCACGTCGACCACTCGCGACTTCGCCGCGTCGCCGAGGCCCTTGCCCACGGTGAACGTGAAGGGCACCTGCGCGACATCCTTGCCCTTCTCGAGCTCGATCACGTTGCGCTCGGCCCGCTTGTCGAAGCGGTTGCCGTCGTCGATGACGCTGCCCGGATCCTTCGGGGTGAAGGGGGTGTGGCTCGTCTCCGCGTCCTTCGTGAGGCCATCGCCGTAGGCGAAGGTGGCGCGGTTCGTGATCTTCGAGAACTCGATCTCCGCGTACTGGTTCGACGAGTTGGCGACCTTCGTGAGACCCGCGACGGAGAAGAGCTGCGCGCGTACCTTGATCTCGAACTTCTGCGTGGTGTCCTTGCCGACGTTGATCCGCAGGGTCTGGCCGTCGAGCTGGTACTTGCCGACGTAGGCGTCGCCGCCGAAGTCAGCCGCGCTCACCCCGGTGACCTGCTCAAACGTCGGGTCCAGGAAGTCGGCCTCGGACCCGAGCCAGCGCAGCTGCGCCGGGAGGATATCCGTGATGACGACGTTGCTGGTGAGGGCGTACTTGCCGCCCGCGAAGGCGTTGAACTCGCGGAGGTCGGCCTGCAGCGTGTAGATCACGTCCTTCGGCTCGACGAGGGTCACGCCGTCGGCCTCGAGCTCGACACGGGTCGAGCCGACCGTGCTCTTCTTGGTGAAGGCGGAGCCCACGTTCGGCTTGGGGTCGACCGGGGTGTAGCCGCCGAGCCAGGTGCCCGTGGTGTGGGTCTCGCCCGCGACGGTTGCGGAGTTGCCGAGGGTCACGCCGTAGAAGGCGCCCTCCTCGGCCTCCACGGCCTCGTACTCGGCCTGCAGCTTCGCGCGGAGCTTCGCGAGCGCCTGCGCATCCGCGATCTTCGCCTGGTAGGTGAGCACGTACTTCGAGTTCGCATCTGCGTCGAGGTCGAAGGAGAAGCCGGTGCCCGTGAACTGCTCGACGGTCTCGGCAGTCGGGCCGGTCTCGTTCATGCCCTTCGCGTCCCAGACCGTCTTCTGGAGCCCGAAGGATCCGGGAACGAGGGTGAGGTGCTCGCCGAGCTGATCCGCGATCGAGACGGTGCGCGCGGCGCCGCTGTCGACCGTGATCTGGTAGCTGATGGTCGCGTCCAGGAACTCATCACCGAGCACGACCTGGCCGTCGACGATCCGCGCCTGCGGCAGCGTGGACCCGGTGGAGGTCTTCGAGGTGGCCGGGGTCACGGTCGTGAAGTTGTCGCCGCCCTGCTTGACGACGATCGTCGTCGTCTGCTCCTGGCCCTTGACGCCCCAGCTGATCTCCTTCTCGGTGGACTCGGTGAGCGTGTCCACGGTGAAGTTCACGTCGATCACGCCCTGCGCGACCGTGATGGGGTCCTTGAACTTGATCCGCAGCTCGCCGTTCTCCAGCGTGAACGACTCGACCGCCTTGTTCTCGGCGGGGATGCTGCCGATCGTGAAGCCCTGGGGCACCACGATGACGGCCTCGTGGCCGCCGGGCACCTTCGAGTTGTCGTACTTCACGCGCATCAGGTAGGACTGGCCCTCTTCGAAGACGGGCGTCCCGTTCCAGCTCCCGGAACCGGTCGGGAACTGCACGTCCACCGTCCCGGTCGGCGCGGCCATCGCGGGAGCGGCGTTCAGCCCCGTCACGACGAGCAGCGCGGTCAGCAGGCCGGCGAGCAGAGCCGAAAGCCCCCTCCAGCCCCGTTTGGGCGCGACGAACGCACCCGGATATGCCGTCGGCATGTATCCCCCAAATACTGTGTTTCGGCGCGCCAGAGTGGGCGGGCACACCGAATACCCCTGTCAAGTGTGTGCAGCGCGACTCGATCCCCCGAGCCGTGGCCTCGCGATCCCCATCGCGTGGCCGAGAGCTGGCACACGGGCGCAATTGCCCCGTTCGACAGTAGCACGCAGGCCCTCGAGTTGTCCGACTTCCCGGGCGCGTCGCCCGGCGCGCGAATTCCGCGTTTGATCTACCTGATCAGGGGTTACTCTGATTCGCAGGCGCGGGTTTCACCCCCAGGATCACCCTCAGCCGCGGCTGTCGCTGCCGCACGCTCCTCCGGCGGCGGCCGTTCCCCCGCCCGCGCCCGCGGCTCCCGCGTCCCCGCCGCCGAAGCGCTCCGCAAGAACCGCGTTGTACGCGTCGAGTTCGGCGTCCTCCTCCGCACGGCGCCGCTTCGAGCGGAGCTGATCCGAGCGGCGCCACTTCGAGAGGGTGACGATCAGCACGAGGAGCAACGGAAGCTCGCCGTACGACCAGATCAGGCCTCCGGCGATCGCCTGGTCGAGCGCTCGCGTGATCCCCCACGCACCGGGATCCGCGGCGAACCAGCGGAACATCGGCCCCGTGCTGAGCAAGAGGATGAGCCCGAAGATGGCGTGGACCTGGATCTCGATCAGCACGTCGATGAGGCGCACGACGTACGAGGGCGTCCGCGGCAGCGGGTCGATCGCCCAGAGCGGTCCTGCCGCCACGATGCCGGCGCCGAGGAAGACCGCGAGCGCGATTGTGTGGCCGCCGGGCACCGCGAGCAGGGCGCTGATCGCATCGCTGAAGTAGAGCGCGGGAAAGGCGAGCAGGGCGATGACGATCGCCGTCGCCGGGTGCAGCAGCACCCGGGCGGTGCGGGAGCGCGCCCCGCCGAGCGCGGCGCGCAGCAGCCAGCGGCCCGGGCCGCGATGCGGGGTCGCCCGGAGCACCAGGCTTCCTGGGCCGCCCATGAGGAGCAGGGGCGGCACGACCACCATGAGCGTGATCTGCTGGAAGAGCAGTGCGGAGACGAGCTCCGCGGCCGCGCCGTTGACCGCGAGCCCGCACGCGAGGAACCAGACGAGGCAGCCGAGGGCGAACGAGATCGAGCGCATCACGGGCCAGCGCCGCCCCTGCGCGCGAAGGCGCAGCACGCCGAGCAGGTAGGCGGCCAGCACGGGGATCGCGAGCCAGGCGAGCGGGGAGGCGACCGCCGGCTCGAAGCCGACGAGATCGGCGAGGCCGAGCGCTTCGAGGCGGGCGTGGGCGCCCTGCGGCGCGCCTTCGAACGACAGCATGTTCACTCCCCGGGAGGCGGACGGACGACGCCGCGACGCGGAGCGCGTACGCGCTCGGGGGCCCGCTCGCTCGCGGGGCCGCCGAGCACCGGCGCGGCGGCCCCCACGCTAGCAGCGCACCGGTGTGCATTCGCCGGGTGCGCGCATGCCGCGTGCGGAATATTCAGTCCGCGGACGCGAGCGCCCCGGCGACCCGGCGGTGCGCGGCCCAGATCTCCTCCGGCACCCGCGCGAACTGCGCGAGGTGCGCCGCGCGGAAGCCCATCTCCTCCTGCCACCGGTCGACATCGACGGCGAGCAGCCGATCGAGCACGCCCTCCGGGAGCGCGAGGCCCGTGAGATCGAGCTCCTCGGGCAGGGGAACAGTGCCCACTGGGGTGCGCTGGCCATCGGCCGCGCCGTCGTGGTGCCGGAGCAGCCAGAGGAGCGCGCGCAGGTTCTCGCGGTACCCGGGCCAGAGGTACGCGCCACTCTCGGCGTCGCGCTGGAACCAGTTGACGTGCGCGAACGCGGGCGGCTGCGCCGCCGATCCGAGCACCCGGAGCCAGTGCTGCGCGTAGTCGCCCTCGCCGTAGGAGAGGAAGGGCCGCATCGACATCGGGTCGTAGCGCAGCTGGCCGGCGACGCCCTCGGCGGCGAAGGTGGCCTCGGCGCCGAGCGTGAGCCCGTCGTACACCCCCTCGGCGAGGTCGTCGATCGCGCGAACGAGCGGCTCGCGATCGCGCGTGCGCCCGCCGAAGATGATCGCGTCGACCACGACGCCGTCGGCCGCGTGCACGTCGGCGGCGATGTTCGGGATGCGGTCGAGCGGGATCGTGAAGCGGCTGTTCGGGTGAGCCCAGGGCGCATCTTGTTCCTCGGGCGCGCGCTCCGCGATGGGCCGGCCGCGCCAGTCGAGCCAGCCGGCGAGCTCGCGCGGCGGCTCGGGAGTGAGCCCCTCCCACCACACCTCCTCGGTGAGCTCGTTGTAGGCCGTGTTCGTGAAGATCGTGCCCGAACCCTCGGCGATCGCCGCCATGGCCGTGGGATTCGTCTCCTCGTTCGTGTCCTTCGCGACGCCGAAAGCGCCGTGCTCGGGGTTGAACGCGCGCACGCGGCCTGCTTCGTCGACCCAGATCCACGCGATGTCGTCGCCGTAGAACTCCACTCGGTAGCGGTCGGCGAGCGCCTCGGGGGCGAGGGTCATTGCGAGGTTCGTCTTCCCGGACGCGCTCGGGAAGCCGCCGCAGATGTGCCGCTTCTCGCCCGTTTCGAGGTCGACGATCCCGAGCAGGAGGAACTGCTCCGCGAGGAAGCGGCCGGAGACCCTGCCGTCGTAGGACGCCTGACGGAGGCCGTGGGCGATCTTCCCGAGCAGCGCGTTGCCACCGTAGGCCGAGCCGTAGTGGAGGATCGTGCGCTCGTCGGCGATCGTGGCGAACAGGCGCTGGTCGTCCGCGGTCCCCTGCCCGAGCGCGTCGAGGTCGCCCGTGACGTGCACGCCGCGCACGAAGAACGCGGGATCCGCGAGCCCCTCGATGTGCGCCATCCCGACCCGGGCCATCCGGATCATCTGCAGCACGACGTTCCGGTCGTCGGTGAGCTCGACGCCTGCGGCGAACGCCTCGAGCGGGGTGCCCGGGGGCGCCATGAGGTAGGGCACCACGTACATGGTCTTCCCGCGGGAGGCGCCGCGCATCCGCTCGACGAGCAGCGGCTTCACCGTGTCCGAGTGGCGCCAGTTGTTGTACGCGCCGGCGTCGCGAGGATCCGCGGTCGCGACCACGGTGCGCTCCTCGGAACGCGCAGTATCCCGCTCGTGGGAGCGTGAGAAGTACCGGCCGCGCCCGGCCGGGAGGAGGGAGCCGTCGGCGAGCGCCTCCGCGAGCAGCCGCTCGTCGTCCGCGGCCCCGACCACCTCGATGCGGGCCGGCTCGGTGATCGCGGCCCACTCGGCGACGAACGCGCGGACGTGCGGGGCGCGGAGTTCGGCGGGGACCGCCGGCAGTTCGAAATCGCTCATGGCAGATGCCTTTCTCGGGATCGACTCGGCGATCCCAGTCTCGCAGAGCCGCGGCGTGCGCACGAGGGTGTCGTGCGTGCCCGGCGCGCTGCCCCACGCCGTTCGGATCGCACGCTCAGCCTAATATTCGACATGCCGAACTTTCAACTTGGGCGTGTCGTAGAAATCCGAAGCGCGCTCGTGTTAGGACTAGATATAGGGGCACGCGCCCCTCTCGAACACTACATCTAGTGCACCTCCGAAAGGACTCCCGTGCCCAGCAGCCCGCCAATTCCGCCGCCCCGCGTGCTCACGGCCGCCGAATCGCCCGATCTCGTCTACTTCTCGAGCGTCTCCGAGAACACGCGCCGCTTCGTCGACCGGCTCGACCGAGCCGCGGCTCGGATCCCGCTGCGCCCCCGCATCGAGGGCGGGCTCCGCGTGAGCCGCCCGTTCGTGCTCGTCGTCCCCACGTACGGCGGGGGCGCCCGCGCCGACGCGGTGCCGAAGCAGGTGATCGCCTTCCTGAACGATCCGGTGAACCGCGACCTGCTGCGCGGGGTGATCACCGCGGGCAACACCAACTTCGGCGAGCACTTCTGCCTCGCGGGCCCCGTGATCTCCGGAAAGTGCGGCGTCCCCGAGCTCTACCGCTTCGAACTCCTGGGCACGGCGTACGACGTCGCCCGCGTCACCGACGGCCTCGCCCAGTTCTGGGCGGCGCCCCACCACCGAGAGGATCCCGCATGACCGCCCCGCACCCCACCAGCCCGAGCGCCGTGCAGCGCGCCATCACCCCGCCCGGCTTCCGGCACGATCCCGGAGCGCGGCTGCGGCCCGTCAACTGGAATCGCGTCGCGGACGAGAAGGACCTCGAGGTCTGGAACCGGCTCACCGCGAACTTCTGGCTTCCCGAGAAGGTGCCGCTGTCGAACGACCTGCCCGCCTGGCAGCGCCAGCTCACCGACGCGGAGCGGACGCTCACGATGCGCGTGTTCACGGGCCTCACCATGCTCGACACGGTCCAGGCGACCGTCGGGGAGATCAGCCAGATCCAGGACGCGCGCACCGAGCACGAGGAGGCGGTGTACACGAACATCGCGTTCATGCAGTCCGTGCACGCGCGCTCCTACTCCTCGGTCTTCTCCACGCTCACGAGCACGCCCGAGATCGACGACGCCTACCGCTGGGCCGTCGCCAACGATCTGCTGCAGGCGCGCTGCAAGCGCGTGCTCGTGCACTACTACGGCGAGGATCCGCTGCGGCGCAAGGTCGCCTCCACACTGCTCTCCTCGCTGCTGCTCTACGCGGGCTTCTACCTGCCGCTGCACTTCTCGGTGCGCGCGACGCTCACGAACACGGCCGACATGATCCGGCTCATCCTGCGCGACAAGGCCGTCCACGGCTACTACTCGGGCTACAAGTACCAGCGCGGTCTCGAGGCCGCGACGCCCGAGCGCCGGGAGGAAATGCGCGTGTTCACGTTCGCGCTGCTCGAGGAGCTCGTCGAGCTCGAACTCGCGTACTCCGGCGAGCTCTACGAGCCGCTCGGCCTCATGCCGGATGTCGCCGGATTCGTGCGCTACAACGCGAACAAGGCGCTCATGAACCTCGGATACCCCGCGCGCTTCGACGCCGGGGAGACGACCGTGAGCCCCGAGATCCTCGCCGCGCTCGCGCCCGGCGCCGACGAGAACCACGACTTCTTCTCGGGCTCGGGATCCTCCTACATCATCGGGCGGGCCGAGGAGACGCGCGACGCGGACTGGGACTTCTAGCGCGCGGAGCAGCTCGCCCCTCGGCCGTGCGATAGTCGAGGGGTGAGCGATCCCCTCCTCCCGCCGCGGCCCGGCGGGTCACGCCAGCCGTCCGCGCAGCCCTCGGCCGCGGAGCCGTCCGCGCTCCGTGCGCCCGAGGCGCCGGCAGCCGCAGCACCGACACCCGCAGCGCCGACGCCGCCCCCGCTCGCCCCCGTCCTCGCGCAGGTGCGGGCCGACGCCGCAGCGGGCCGCTTCGCCGTGTGGGGCCGCTCGACGCTCATCGACGAGTTCACCGGGGTGCCGTCGATCCCGCGCGAGCTGTTCGACGCGCTCCACGCGGCCGCCGGGATCCCTGCTGCATTCCCCGTCGGGAATGCGGGCCTCCTCCACGTCTACGGCTACTGGTTCTCCGCCGTGCCCACGCCGTTCGGCTTCAAGCGGGATCGCTGGCGCGACGGCGCGCTGGCCCGCGCGCTCGGCAAGCCGGCCGACGCTTTCCTGCTCTTCGGACACGGCACCACCGCGCTCGAGCGGGTGACAGCGGCCGCCCTGCCCGTGCTCCGCACACCCCCGGCCGCCGCCCTCCAGGCGGAGGCGATCATCGCGACGCCGGCCGGGCCGCGTCCCAGCCGGGTCGTGCTGCGGCGGGCGGATCCCGCCGGCCCCGCCGCGCTCGTCTACGGCATCGCCGGCGCCTCCGGCCCGCTCGAACTCGTCACCGCCTTCCCGCTCGCGGGCGATCCCGAGCCGCTCCTCGGCGATTTCGCGGCCGAGCCCCGCCCGCGTTGGAATGCCGTCGTCGACTCGTAACCGAGTGTTCATCGCCCCATAGACATCTCGTCCATTTGCGTCCCTAGGTTTGGATTTATCGTCCAAACCGAAAGGGAGTGCGCATGGCGCCGAGTATCGTCTTCGACTTCGATGGCACGCTGGCCATCGGCCACGGACCCGTCCGTGCCTACGCGCGGCTGATCGCGCCGGCGGCGGGACCGGGCTTCCTGGACCGCGTCGAGGCCGAACTCGCCCGCTTCGACGCGGGCGCCGCCGAGTTCCGCGACGGCTACGACGTCGTCGGCTCGCTGGCCCGCACCGCCGGGGTCGACGCCGCAGCGCTCCAGCGCGCCTACGGCGAGAGCCGCGCACAGCTCGGCACCGAGCTCGCGCCGGTCGGCACGATGCCGGGGCTCGACTCCTTCCTCGCGGACCTCGGCCGCTCCGCACGCCTCGTGCTCGCCACGAACGCCCCAGAGCAGGGCATCGACCGCGTCCTCGGCGCCTGGGGCGTGCGCGAGCGCTTCGCGGAGCTCCACTTCGCCATCGGCAAGCCCGTCGGCCTCACGCGCCTCATCGAGACGCTCCGCACCGACGGTCCCGTGCTCTCGATCGGCGACATCGCCGAGTTCGATCTCGCGCCCGCGCGCGCCCTCGGGGCCGACACGGCCCTCGTCGGCGCGACGGCGTCGCACTCCCCCGCTTCGGTGACGCTGCGCGGGCCTTCGCTCGCCGCGCTGCGCACCGACATCGAAACCTGGGCCGCGACCGCGGCATCCAGCACCCACGAGCCGCTCGGCTCGGCAACCGGCATCGAAAGGTAACTCCTCATGCGCAAGTCACTCATTGCAGCTGGCGCCCTCACGGTCGCGGCACTCGGCCTCGCAGGCTGCAGCACCGGAGGCGCGGGCGAGCCCGCCGCCGACGGCGAGGCGCAGGCCTGGCCCGAGTCGATCACGCTCTCCCTCGTCCCCTCGGTCGAGGGCGAGGACCTCGCCGAGGCGCTCGATCCGCTCACGAGCTACCTCTCCGAGGGGCTCGGCATCGAGGTGGAGGGCGTCGTCGCGAGCGACTACGCCGCCACCGTCGAGGCGCTCGGCGCCGACCAGGCCCAGGTGATCATCGCCGACGCCGGTTCGCTCTACAACGCGACGAAGCAGTACGACGCCGAGCTGGTGCTCCGCGACGTCCGCTTCGGTGCCACCTCCTACGCGGCCGTTGGCTTCACGAACAACCCGGAGAAGTACTGCGCCGAGGCGCCCGTGAAGGCACGCTACGCCGCGAGCGACACCGAGCTGCTCTACTGCAACGGCATCGAACAGGCCGGCGTGGACGCGACCGGCCAGGGCCCCGCGGGCATCGACGCGCTGCAGCAGATCTCGAAGGGCACGAAGGTCGCGCTGCAGGCCGCCACCTCGCCCGCGGGCTACCAGTACCCCGTGGTCGCGATGCGCGACGCCGGGATCGACACGGATGCCGACATCACGCAGGTCCCGGTCGAGGGCAACAACAACGCCGTGCTCGCCGTCGCGAACGGCGACGCCGAGGTGAGCTTTGGCTACTGGGACGCCCGCACCACCGTGCTCGCCGAGGCCCCCGAGGTCGCCGAGAAGGTCGTCGCATTCGCCTACTCGGAGATGATCCCGAACGGCGGCGTCGCGGTCTCCTCGAGCCTTCCCGCCGATCTCGTCGAGCAGCTCACGCAGCTCATGGACGACTACGCCGACTCCTCCGAGGACGCCAAGACGGTCATGTTCGACCTCGTCGGCCTCTCGGACTGGACGAGCACCACGGCCGAGGA
Source organism: Leucobacter sp. PH1c (assembly GCF_000633415.1). Taxonomy (GTDB): domain Bacteria; phylum Actinomycetota; class Actinomycetes; order Actinomycetales; family Microbacteriaceae; genus Leucobacter. The sequence continues at coordinate 63,487 of NZ_AYMV01000032.1, forward strand.
CGAGATCACGCGCTACGGCGAGATCCTCGCCCAGTTCACGAACTAGACGCGCACCGCTCCATGTCCCACGCACCCGATGCGCGCCGCGAGGCGGAGGTCCGGCCCCGGCCGGACGCCGCCTCGTGGCGCATCGCCCTCGACCATGCCTCCGTCACGTACCCGAACGGTACGCGCGCGCTGCGCGACGTCTCCCTCACGATCGAGCCTGGCGAGATGGTCTCGATCGTCGGCCTCTCCGGTTCCGGGAAGTCGACCCTCATCCGCACGATCAACGGTCTCGTCCCCGTCACCTCCGGGGCCGTCACGGTCGGCCCGCACCGCGTCTCCGAGCTGCGGGGCCGCGCCCTGCGCGAGGCCCGCGGACACATCGGCATGATCTTCCAGGCCTTCAACCTCGCCGAGCGGGCGAGCGTCTACCGCAACACGCTCGTCGGCCGCTTCGCGCACTCCCCCGCGGCGCGCACGCTGCTCGGCCTCCCGAGCGCGCAGGACCGCGAGATCGCGCTGCGCGCACTCGACTCGGTGGGCATCCTCGACAAGGTCTGGACCCGGGCCGGCTCGCTCTCCGGCGGGCAGAAGCAGCGCGTGGCAATCGCGCGCGCCCTCTCCCAGGAGCCGAGCGTCATGCTCGCGGACGAACCGGTTGCGAGCCTCGACCCGCCTACGGCGCACTCCGTGATGGCGGATCTCGCCCGGATCAACGCCGAGCGCGGGCTTACCGTGCTCGTGAACATCCACCTCATGGATCTCGCGCGCCAGTACACGAGCCGGATGATCGGGCTGCGCGACGGCGCCGTCGTCTACGACGGCCCGGCGGCCGAGGCGCGCGACGCCGATTTCGAGCAGATCTACGGCCGCCCGATCCAGCCCCGCGACCGACTCGGGACGAGCGCATGACCGCGCAGGCACCGCGGGCGGGATCGGCGCCCCTCGTGCTGCCCCCGCGGCCGCGCGGCGGGCTCCGCGTCGCGCTCGTCATCGCGGCCGTGGCCGCGTTCACCGCGGCCACCTGCCTGCCGGCGATCGGCGGGATCGAACTCGATCTCGCCGCGATCGCGAAGAACTGGCGCAATGGCGCGGAGAAGGTGGCGCAGCTGCTGCAGCCGAACCTCGCGTTCCTGCCGCGCACCTGGGCGCCCATGCTCGAGACCCTCCAGATGGCGCTCGTCGGGGCCGCGCTCGCCGCGCTCCTGTCGGTGCCGCTCACCCTGTGGGCCGCGGCGCCCACGAACCCGAACGGCGTCACGCGCGGCCTCGTCCGCACCGCCGTGAACATCATCCGCGCGGTGCCCGATCTCGTCTACGCCACCGTGCTCGTCGCCATGCTCGGCGTCGGTGCGCTCCCCGGCGTCGTGACGCTCGTGCTCTTCAACCTCGGCGTCGTCGTGAAGCTCGTCTCCGAAGCGATCGACGCGTCCGACCACAGCTACATGGAGGCGGGCCGGGCCGCCGGCGGCACGCAGTTCCAGATCAACCGCGCGACCGCCCTGCCGCAGGTCTGGCCGCTCTTCACGAACCAGTGGCTCTACGCCCTTGAACTCAACGTGCGCATCTCCGCGATCCTCGGCATCGTCGGCGCGGGCGGTATCGGCCGCCTGCTCGACGAGCGCCGCGGCTTCTACGCGTACTCCGATGTGTCCGTGATCATCCTGGAGATCCTCGTCGTGGTCATCGCCATCGAGGTGCTCTCGAACCTGCTCCGCAGGAGGCTCGTATGACCCGCACGCTCCTCGCCCCGACGCCCGCAGCGCAGCCCGCCCCCGCGCTGATGCTGCCGCCGCGCCCGTCCCGCATCGGCGCGACGCTCTGGTCGCTCCTCGCCGCCGCCGTCGTGCTCGTCGCGGCGGCCGGGCTCCAGATCTCCTGGGCAGATCTCCCCGAGCTGCCCGGCCGCATCGCCCACTACCTCTGGCTCATGTTCGAGTCGCCCAACTGGGAGAAGCTGCCGCGCGCGCTGTTCGAGACGTGGCGCTCCATCTCCATGGCCTGGCTCGGCGCGCTCCTGTGCGTGGTGCTCTCCATTCCGCTCGGCATGCTCGCCGCGACCGGGGTGGGCCCACTCTGGCTGCGCGGGATCCTGCGGGGCCTGTTCGCTGTGATCCGCGCCGTGCCCGAGGTGATCATCGCCCTCGTGCTCCTCACAGTCACCGGACTGACCCCGCTCACGGGCGCGCTGGCGCTCGGGCTCGCGGGCATCGGCACGCAGGGCAAGTGGGTATACGAGACGGTCGAGTCCGTGCGCGACGGCGCTCCCGAGGCGGTGCGCGCCGCAGGGGGCACCACCGCCGAGGTGACCCGCTGGGCGCTCTGGCCCGCCGTGGCCCCCGCGCTCCTCTCCTTCGCGCTCTACCGCTTCGAGATCAACATCCGCACCTCGGCCGTGCTCGGCCTCGTGGGGGCCGGCGGCATCGGCAGTATGCTCTCGAACTACACGAACTACCGGCAGTGGGACACCGTCGGCATGCTGCTCATCGTCGTGATCGCTGCGACGATGATCATGGACACGATCTCCGGGGCGATCCGCCGCCGGCTCATGAGCGGAGGCAGGTAGCGTGACCTGGACCGGATCCCCCGATGCACGCCCGAGCGTGCGCATCTCCGCCCTCGCGCCCGGGCTGCAGAAGACCGAGCGCCGCGTCGCCGAGGCGATCGCGCAGGATCGCGGCCGGGCCGTCGAGCTCACGGCGCAGGAGCTCGCCGAGTGGGTGGGCGTCGGCCGCACGACCGTGATCCGCGCGGCGCAGTCCCTCGGCTACGAGGGATACCCGCAGCTGCGCGTCGCCCTCGTGCAGGAGCTCGCCCTCGAGTCCGCCGCGCACGGCACCGCAGGCGGTTCCGTCGCGGGCAGCGCCGACGGCAGCGCGCTCGGCGCACTCCGCTCCCGCATCGCGCAGGTGGGCGCGCGGCTGGGCGACACGCTCGCCGCGCTCACCCCCGAGGCCGTCGACGCCTTCCTCGAAGCACTCGCAGAGTCCCACCGCGTGCTCGTCGTGGCGAACGGGCTCTCCGGCCCGCTCGGGCTCGCGCTCGTGATGCGGCTCAACGCGGCCGGCCGCTCGGTGGAGCACTTCGCCGACCCCCTCGCGCAGCAGATCGCGGCGCGGCAGCTCGGCCCGGGCTCCGCCTGCATCGTGTTCTCCGGCTCGGGCGCGAACCGGCCGACGCTCGAGGCGATGGCCGCGGCCCGTGAGGGCGGGGCGCGGGTGATTGCGATCACCTCGTTCGCGCGCTCGGCCATCGTGGCGCAGGCCGATGTCGCGCTCGTCGTCCCGCCCGTGAACGACACCTTCCACGACGAGCTGATCCACACCTCGCGGGCCGCGCTCATGCTCCTCACCGAGGAGCTCGTCGATCTGTTCGTCGAGCGCAGCGGGGAGCGCGGCCGCGCCGCACGAGCCGCGGCGCTCGACGTCCTCGCCGGGGCGATCACCGAACAGGAATGAGGCCGCAGCGGAGCTGCACCGGGCTGAACGAGCGGACGACGCGCACCCGCGCGATCCCCCGCCCGCGGATCGCGCGCCGCGCACCCTCTCGGAGCGCTCGGGAAGCTCCGGGTGCCAGACTGGGCGCATGACACGCACCGCACTCATCACCGGGGCCTCCGCGGGTCTCGGAACCGAGTTCGCCAGGCAGCTCGCGGCGCTCGGCATGCGCGTGGTGCTCGTCGCGCGCGACGCCGAGCGGCTCGACCGCCTCGCCGCCGAGCTCGGTGCGGCGCCCGGTGCCGGCGCGGACCCCGGCGAGCGGGCCGAGGTGCTCGTCGCCGATCTCACCACCGAGGCGGGCTTGGAGCGGGTCGCGGCGCGGCTCTCGGATCCGGACCGCCCCATCGATCTCCTCATCAACAACGCGGGCTTCGGCGTCTTCGAGAGCTTCGAACGGAGCAGCATCGCCGACGAGCGCCGGATGCACGAGCTGCTCTCATGGGCTCCGCTCCGGCTCGCGCACGCGGCGATCCCCGGCATGCTCGAGCGCGGCGAGGGCTGGATCCTCACCGTCGCGAGCGTGGCCGCGTTCACCCCCACAGGCACCTACGGGGCCGCGAAGGCCGCGGTGGTGTCGCTCTCGCGATCGCTGAACGCCCGCTACCGCCGCCGCGGCGTGCGCGTCACGGCGCTGTGCCCTGGCCTGCTCGCCACCGAGTTTCACGAACGCATGGGCGAAGATCACCTCCCGCAGCTCCCCCGCATCGCGTGGGCGGACACCGCGCGCGTCGCCCGCGAGGGGCTCCGTGCGGTGCACGCCGGCCGCGCGGTGCACGTGTCGGACTGGCGGTACCGGCTCGCGGTGCCGCTCACGAGGATCCTCCCGGATCGAGTGCTCGAGCGCATGACGACCACCAATGCCCAGGAGTCGGGCCGCGCCTGACGCGACGATCACGGAGAATAGAGGAATGAACGATTCGACGGCCGACGCGCTCCCCGATGACGTGCTGCAGTTCGCGCACGCGCTCTTCGATCTCGCCCGCGCGGGCGACGTCGAGCAGCTGACGGCCGCGATCGACCAGGGCGTGCCGGTCGATCTCACGGACGCCCAGGGCAACACGCTGCTGATGCTCGCGGCGTACCACGGGCACGCACCGCTCGTGGTGGCGCTCGCGGAGCGCGGGGCCGATCTCGACCGCCCGAACGATCGCGCGCAGACTCCGCTGGCCGGCGCGGTGTTCAAGCGCGCCACCGAGGTCATCGAGGCGCTCGTCAGCCGCGGGGCCGACCTCGACGCGGGCACCCCGACGGCACGTGCGACGGCCGCGATGTTCCAGGTGGAGCTGCCTCAGCGCTGACGCGGATCAGCCCTGGCTCTTCCGGGAGACGCCTCCCGCCCGAGCTTTTCCGTGGCTCCGGCACCCCGGTGAACACCTACCCGGCCGCTCTCCTCTCTCTAGGTACTGAGCCGTCTGCCAGGGGTTAACGCGTCCCTCCCCACGCCGCTTCCCGAATCGACGGCCAGAGCAGCGGCGCCAATACCCCTGTTCGGGCACAGAAACCGCCCGTGCGCCTCAGCACGGTTGCGCCCCCAGCGCGCTGCATCTCCGCGCTCAGTATGCGAATTCTGGCTGTTATGTTCACTCGCACACCCCAGTCAGCAATCGCACACACGAAGGAGATCCTCGAATGATTCGCAAGCGATTGATCACCCTCTTAGCAGGAGCAGCGCTCATCAGCGTCGGAATATCCGGGGCGGGGAGCACGCTGAGCGCCAGCCCGGCCCAGGCCGGTGGAGGCTCGGCAAGCGGCCAGTACGGTTATAAGTGGGGAGATATCTGCTACCCCGACTGCAATGGGCGTTGGGTCTATAACGTCAGTGCTCAGGTCGTCTGGTCGGAATTCTGGCACAACACTGCTCATCACAAGACCGGCGTGCAGGCAGACTCGCGGCTGCGCTGGGCACGAAGCGGCCCTTGGTCATGGGCACGCGTCGCGATGTTCCGTGCTCCAGTCCAGAACTACCACTTCGCGAAGCTGACATGAGACACCGTGCACGGCACGCGGGCCCGCCCAGACCCCTGTTCACCGGCGCCCTCCTCGCCGCCGCGCTGTTCGGCCTCAGCGGCTGCAGCATCGATGCCGCTCCGGGGATCGAGCGAGGCGCGCCTGCTCCCGGTGAGGCATTCACTGGTCCGTATGCCTCCGAGTTCGAACAGGCATTTCGGCACGCCCGCACCGAGGCGGAGCGTGATGTCCTCGCGGACGGACAGATCACCGAGGCCGAAGCACAGGAAATACTCGAGAGCTTCCGGCTCTGCCTCGATGCAGTCGGAATCACCCTGATCGAGCACACGGGCGACTCGGTCGAGATGGAAGGGGATCCCGCTCGGATCCCGCCCGAGCAGATCGACGAACGTGCGGAGACCTGTTCGCAGGAGACTGGCGAGGCGGTGATCCTGACGCTCTACGCCATCATGCGGCAGGATCCGGGGCACGAGTTCACTCCGGAACGAGTCGTCGAGTGCCTGGTGCGCGCAGGAGTGGTTCCGGAATCCTTCACCGTTGACGAGTACACGTCTTCCGGGATTGAGCGCCTGCACCCGGGCCAGCAGCTGTACACCGATGCCGGCGCAGAGACCCAACGCAAGCTGTCGAAGTGCGAGAGCGACCCCATCGCGTCCTTCATCGACGAGGCGACACAGCCGGGGTGAACCCGGGAAACGCAGAACGGCGGGATCCCGAAGGATCCCGCCGTTGCTCGTGGGGTGTCTCAGGAAATCGGGAAGCCGTTGCGGCACTTGGTCTTCCAACCAGGCAGCGACCCCGGTTTCCAGCTTGGGACGCGACCTTTTCCAGCCCGCCCTGTCGCTGCATTCGAGATCCCTTGCGCTGCCCGTGCCAGAACAGCCAGCAGGGCCCCCTCTCCCCGGCCGGGGTGTAGACCTACCTTGAAGCATCGCCGCACCTTTCCCGGTTTCCTTTCCTGGCTAGGTTCTGGGGAAGACCCGGCGAGATACTGGTCGCACCTTGAAGCCGAGTTGGATCGGCACCGGACCAGCCCGCGGGGAAAGCGTTTGGGGTCCCGCTTCTGGGTGGAAGCGGGACCCCAACGGCGGCGGCAGAGCTAGTGCATTGTTACGGCGCCTGAGCGCGCCGTAACAGGAGTGCTCTTGCAGCGCTTTCTGCGGCAACCTTGCTGGTCCGAGTCAATGGCATTGCCATGGCGATCAAGACAAGACAGACTGAGGCGAGGATCACCAGCACGCTGAGCTCATTCGTTTGTTCGTTTGGCACCCAGTTCGATGCGAACGCGATTGCGGACACGACCAGGGCGTATGAAGCGAGCAGCGTTGAGCGCAACGGTCGCATCGCTTCCTCGCGAGCTACATCGAAGTCCGACACGGTGAGGCCCTGCTCCTTGGAGGTGATGGGCTGCTGCTCGCCTGGAAGGGCTTGCAGGTAGGTGTTGATCGAAGCGATCGTTCTCGACCGGTTCTTCTGTTTCTCGAAGGTCCTCACGGCGCAGCTCGCTTGAGGGTGGGCCTGGGCTGGCGGGTTGTGGGGTTCAAGCCGCGTCTGGTCTTGAGGAGTGCTTCGTCTTTCCCGGTTTCACGGAGTGTCAGGCTCGAGAGCACTTGATGTTCGACTTCAGGACTCCAATAGATGCTCAGGTGTTTCCGGGCCCGGGTGATCGCGGTGTAGAAGATCGGGTGGGTGATGTTGCCCTCGTTGGCGTTGGTGATGACGATCTTCACGGATTCGTACTCGAGGCCTTGCGCTTTGTGGATCGAGACGGCGTACGCGACTTGGAAGGGTGTCAGGCCTTGCGTCGATTCGTCGTCTTGGTCGCTGCTCCCGCGCTTCTCGACGTCGAACTGGACTGTCCGTTCCGACACGTATCGAAGCCCTGCTGCTTGGGCTTCGACGGCAGTGAAGTTCTTGTCGAGTTCGACATCGAATGTGATGCGTCCAGGCCTGTCCTGCTGGATTCTCGTGATGGTGCCCTTGAGGTTGTTGAAGATGAGGGGGCGGAAGAGGTCGAGTTCGTTGAACAGGACCGGGTCGCCGACCTTGTACAGGCTCCCGTTCCAGCGGAAGGCAGGGTTGGGGTTGATGGCTTGGAAGAAACGGTTGATGTTGTTGATGCCGTAGAGGCCGTCGTAGTTGAGGCAGAGCACGATCTCGTCCTGGTGGCTCGAGTTGAAGAGTCGATGGTCCAGGGGGACGGAGTAGCCGTTTGAGGTGAGCGTTTCTTCGATTCTGTCGTCCAGCGTTCGGACTCGGGTCCAGAGGTTCAGCAGGCCGGGATCGTCTGTGCGGTACGGGGTGGTGAGCTCGAACACTGCGCTGGACGGGAGGTAGGAACCCAGCAGGGAGAACCAGTTCCCGAAAGCGATCGATTCGATCTGGTACTTGTCGCCGACGAGCACGAGTCGCTTGAACGCCGTCCGGTTCAGCACTTCGAGGAGGTCCGCGTTGCCGACGGTGCTGCTCTCGTCGATGACGACCAGGTCGTACACGATCTGGGAGTTTGCCAGGTACTTGTGTCTGGCCAGGGTCCGGTACTCGGAGTTGTGGTTTGTAGTGCGGCGGCGGAGGTTCTCAATGGCAGGGTTGGTGTGTGCCAGGAAGAGCTTTTTCTCCGAACGAAACAGTTCGGAGATGTGCCCGACCATCGTGGACTTGCCGGTCCCGGCGGCGCCGTAGATAGCGGCGACTTTCGAGTCGGCGAAGAGAGCACGTAGTGCGTCCTTCTTGGCTTCGTCGTCGACCACTTCGGGGTGTGCCGTAAGCCACGCCTCGACTTCGGTTGCGTGAGTGGCAATTCCGTGCTTCGCGTCTATTTGGAGCTTCTTGATGATGTCGACGACGTCGTCTTCGTAGCCCTTGATGTAGAGGTGCCGGTTGTCGTGCTTCAAGGCGCGTTTGGTGTGGGCGGCGGTCGGCGGGAGTGCGTCGTTGTGCTGCTTGATCAGGCCGTCGAGATCATCACCGAAGTGTTCGGCAAGATCCTTTGCCGGGGTGTAGATCCTCCCTTCGGTCTCAACATTGTTGCGGAGCCGGCGGGCCAGGAGCTCGTGCTCCCGGCCCGCCGTGTCGATGCTGGCCAGCAGGTCCCCGTAGGAGGGGTTATGGCGTTTGGGAGAAGTGCAGAAGGGCATGCCTTCGAACGGGCGGCAGCTGCTACTGACGTGCAAACCGGAGAGAGGATCGAGCGGCTCGCCTTGCCACTGTTCTTTGAGGACCACGTTCCGCATCCGCAGCATCAGATATCTGATGAGGAGGTAACCGGCTCTCTTGCTGCGAATCAGAGCACGGGCCTGGTCAAGAACGTCAAGGAACTTGGTCTGCCCGGCGCCTTCTGCAAGCTTGGAGCGGAGCTGCAGGTAGGCGGCATCTTCGAGATCCATGATGTCGAGGAGGTTCGACCGGGTCAGGGTGAGGTGGCGCATCAACGCCTGGTACACGCGGCTCCGCTTGGACACTTGACCCAACTGGACACCGAAGAGGTGCGCGAAGTGTTCGATTTCGCATGGACGAATCGATACTTTCCAGGAGCGGATGAGTGTGATCGGCATGGCTTTCCCGAACACTTCGATGTGGTCGCTGTCCAAGATCAAGCTTGCCGCGTACTTGTCGGTCATGTCGATGTCGGTGAAGGCGATGGAGCGGTCTGCTTTGCTGCCGCTGTTCTTCGCTGTGGAGTAGGAGACCTCGTACAAGATTCGACCGTGTACGACGAACGGTCGGCTGCTGTGGATGTAGAAGCGGTCGTTCTCTTCCGGGAGGTCCTGGCCGCCCTGTCGGAGGGCGTCGATCCGTGCCGCGATCTTCTCGTGATACTCGCGCAGGGCTGGGTCCTGATCTGTCGGGAAGTCTGAGAGGTTGTGTAGGACGCTCAACCCCATCTCGTTCTGAGCGATCTCTCGAACGCGGATGAGGTACTCGTAGTACTTCATCATGAGTCGCTCGGACGGATCACCATCGAGGGTGTAGTGGGAGACGCTGACCTGGAGCAACTTGTGGAAACGGATGAGGGCGCACAGCCGTGCTTTCCCGCTGATGGCGTCCCGGGCCGGACCGACCTCGGCGTAGTGGAACGGCGCGGTGCCATCCTGCCGATGCGCCCGGACCATGAGCGCTTCGACAAGATTGCGTAGCTGCTGCAAGACATTCATCGACAGCAAGTCGCGTTCCTCACCCAACTGCTCGATGTTGCGACAGATCGCGTCACTCGCGCTGCGGATCTGCTCGTCGATACTCGCCACGAACTTCCTACTTTCAGATCAGGGCGAGCGGCGCCGTACAGGCGCGGTGAAGCCTCGCTCCGGGTTTCCTTCTCAAGAGATTGCGCATTCACACGCAGGCCGATTCATCGGCCCCGACGCGTCTGCGAGAACAGCTTTGCGCCCCGGCCCGATGCCCTCATCTTCCAGGAATTCGTACGGCCATTCTTGATGGCGTGTGGCCTGTCGCAAGAATGTTTCAACGCCACATGCAATGCAGTCACGTGCCGCGCCCCGGCTCATAGTTCCTGCCCGTGTGTGCGCTCGCCCGAGGCGCTTGGGGAAGGGGTGTCCGCAGCCGGTTCACGTGCGGAGTCTTCAGGCCGCACCGGGAAGGGGTCTTTGCTGGTCCTGGCAGCGACTTGCGCCGAGTACCAGACAGTACTCATGCTTTTCAGCGCCGGCGCCCACTCTGGGCGAATCCTCGCCCAGGAGTTCAGTCGGGTGCGAACTGTTGCCGCTGCGGGGACCATGCCTGGCTCAACGGCAGTGAACGCCTCGACGTCGGAGCTTTCCGCTGTTGACGGTGCGGTCCCGAGAACGAGATGCCATTGCACGAACCCGGTGACAGCGAGAACGGAGTACGGGCGTGTCTGCTGCTGTCGGAAGAACTCGGCGCAGAGCTTCGTATTGAATGGCTTCGTCAGCGACTCGACGAGCCAGGCAAGTTCTCCGTCTGGAGCAGGGTACGCGGGCATCGCCCGGTTCACGAGCTGCTGCAGCTCGGCAACATCGACGAAAGGCGCGTTACCGGCTTCTTCCTGCAGAGAAATCCACGCGTCCTGATACGTCTGCGCGGTCCCCATCTCGTCTCGCGAGCTGCCGTTCGAGGGCTGGTACCTCACGAGTTGCAGGTAGAACGCCGCGAGGAGGTAGGTGCGGGGAAGTACGCGGAGGAGGGCCTGGCGGCTTTCCTCCGGGATCGGCCGGGCATTCGCGAGCCCCCGGAAGGCTGCCTGCTCTGCAGCATGCTGCACCGGCGAGACGGCATCCGGGTCACAGGGCTCCGCAGCGACGAGGTCCGCCAAGGTGTCTGGCGGGAGAGGTTCCCCGGGGTGAGGAAACAGGACTGTTTTCCGTACGACCGCGAAACAGAGCACCCGCAACGCGTCATCTCTCGCGGATGACTGGCTGAGCATCTTCGCACTGTCGAGTACCTCTCCGAGTTCCTCGAATGATGTCCGAGAGGCGTGCCTGTCACCCGGCTGCAGGAGTGAAGCCACCAGGTGTCGGTAGGTGAGGTACGGGCGTCGGGGAACCCACAGCGAGGGTTCGAGAGCCGATGCGCCGGGATGGCGTTCGGACGGATCCTGCCTGTGGGGACGCATGTACAGCTCATTCGCCGCGATCTGCACGAATTCACTCATCGGCGTACTCTCGAGAGACGGGGACGGCGCAAATCTTGCGCATTCTCTGTCCGCATCGCGGGCGTCCCGAAGCACGGTCTGCACGATCAGCAGCTGCAGCACATTGGTCATCGGGGTCACCTGGCGTAGCCCGGACAGGAGCGCTACTTCACGAGCGTCTCGGAACTTGTTCAGATCATGAAGCAGTCTGGAGGCTTGGCGAGTTCGACGCCGGTACCTGAGTGTTCTGAAAGCCCGACGGAACTGCCACCATCCCGTTGGAGGGTGCGGCCGGGGCGGAGCGGCAAGATGCCCGAAACGCGTCAGGTGGCTACTCCGGAGGCGGTCGTATTCGTACGGAGCGAGCATCAATCGAAAGTAGGTGTGCTGTTCCTGCACGGGGAACTCTGCTGCGGTCCGCAAACGATCCTGGAACCAAGATTCCGGCTCCTCTCTCCGGTTCGAGCCCCGGATACCGAGTGCGGCAATGAGGAACGCATGAGTCCGGTTGCTGAGATCGTCCTCGATGAGCGAATGCACGCGTTCCGGGGTGAGCGCACGGTCGGAGAAGTACCGGATCGCCGCGATCGTGTTCATCAACAAGACCGCGGCAACAAGCCCGAAGGTCGCGCACCAGAGCGCCGCGCAAAGCACCCCGGGAGTGAGATGCACAGCAGGCCTGCCGAGGACTGGGGGAAGCGCCCACGGGTCGCGCAGCAAGGGCTGGAGGAGAGGGCCGATGAATAGCCACAACACCATGACGTGGAACAGCGGGAGGTTGATCACCCTGGTACCGGAACGTTGCAGGGCGCGATGCCGGTTAATGTTCTGCCCGAGATACTTACGACCCGTCTCGGCTGCTTCGGCAAGCGCTTTCGCATGGTTCGCCGCAAACAGCAACAGGTGCTCCATTCACGGAAGAGACCGCACGGAAGCTCCTCGACGCACGCGAACCGTATCGGCTGAAGCCCATGGGTCGCCCCGACAAAGAGGGGTACCAGCGGTTCCAGTACCCGGACCCGCGCGGCTACGTCGCAGTCGATCCCGCAACTGGTCGGCCAATGAACCCCCGCGACACGGAGCACCTGACGGGGAAGATCACCGTGCCGCCGAGTGAGCACATCACCCGCTCCATCCAGAAATACCCCTGGCAGTCCGAAGACTGGCATCGCGCCTACGGGCAACGCAACCAGGTCGAGAACAGCAACAAGACCCTGAAAGACGTCGGCAGCGGCGACATCGAGAACAAGAAGCGCCGCACCGGCCGCGGAATCGCGTTCCACGACCTCACCGCGGGATTCGCGATCGCGGCCGGGAACATCCGCCGCATCATCACCGGCATCATCAAAGCCGCCCGCGGCAAAGCCCCGAAGACGACGCGCGGACGGAAGCGGTACGACGTCCGCGGCAACAGGCTCGCCCCGCACACGCGTCCCACTCGCCACTCCGCGGACGCCTTCCCAGTGAAGAGCAGTGGAGAGCCACCCGCTCGCCAGTAGGTGGCACAGCCCTCTGAACTGAACATCGAGTACGACCAGTAGTCCGAAAGGGTTACTGGTCGTACTCGATTCCCCTCCGGCAACGCCCAGCTGACCGTTCGAGTTGTGTCAGACGTCTCCAGACAAGGCAGAAGGCCCCGGATCTGAACCAGATCCGGGGCCTTCTGCTATTTCATGAGCTCCAGGAACCTAAATCCCGAAGCAACCCTCGTGCGCGAGGGGGGACTTGAACCCCCACGCCCTTGCGGGCACTGGCACCTGAAGCCAGCGCGTCTGCCAATTCCGCCACTCGCGCGAGTCTGCTGCACTGATCGTTTCCGTTCAGGCAACTCCCCTACCTTAGCAGGCCAAGCCCCTTCACACCAAAGCGGGCTAAACTGACAGGAACCGACACCGTCGACCGGCGGTGCCAACTGAAAGGGCGACACCAAGACGTGGGCATTCTCGACAGCGTAGAGCGCGGGCTCGAACGCGCCGTCAACGGCGCTTTCGCCCGCACCTTCCGCTCAGGTGTGCAGCCGGTGGAGATCGCTTCGGCGCTCAAGCGGGAGCTGGATATCGGGGCCGTGATCGTGGATCGCGATCGCATCCTGGCACCCAACCGCTTCGTGGTGCGCCTCGCCCCGAAGGACGCCGACCGCCTGCGCGGCATGGGCGCCGCCCTCGAACAGGAGCTCGTCGGCGTGGTGCTGAAGCACGCGCGCCGCCAGAACTACCAGCTGCTCGGCGAGCCCGATGTCGAGCTGCAGGCCGACGAGTCGCTCACGACCGGTGTGCTGGAGATCTCGGCGACCCAGGTCGAGGGCGCTGTCGACTGGACCGCGGCGATCGATGTGGACGGCACCCGTCACGAGCTGCCGCGCGGCACCACCACGGTGGGCCGGGGCTCCGACTGCGGGATCCGCATCACCGACACGGCCGCGTCCCGGAAACACCTCGAGATCATCTGGGACGGCGCCGCGGGGATCGCGCGCGATCTCGGTTCGACGAACGGCTCGAAGATCAACGGCCAGCGCTTCCGCGAGGCGGCACTGCAGCCGGGCATCACGATCACGATCGGGCAGACGTCCCTCACCTTCCAGCTCGTGCCGGCGCGCACCCGTGCGGCCGCACGGCCCGCGGCGCCTGCCGCGCAGCCGACCGTGCCGTTCTCCGCGCCGGAGCCGGCCGGGCGTGCCTCGAGCGCCACCGCGGCACCGAGCGCACCCCCGTCACCGAGCGCACCCGCCGCGCCGCGCGCGGCGCAGGTACCGTCGGCTGCGGATCCCGGGAATTTCCCGCCGCGCACCCGCCAGGGCACCCCGCCCCAGGCCCCGCGTGTCGAGCGGGCGGTGGGCGGAGAGACGCCCGATGTCGATGAGGACTTCTGGAGAGGCCTATGAGTGAGCTCACGCTCCTGATCCTGCGGATCGGTTTCCTGCTGCTGTTGTGGCTGTTCATCTTCGCGATCGTCTACGCGCTGCGCAGCGATCTCTTCGGCGCCCCCGTGCGCCGCATGCGCGGTGACGCGGCCGGAGGCCAGTCGGGCTCGCCCGTGACTCCCGCCCCCGTTGCGGCGGCCGCGGCCCCCGTCGCCGCCCCGAGCGCCCCCGCGGCGCCCGCCCCGGCGCCGCACTCCGGCCCGGCGATCACGCCCTCGGGCGGTGCGCTCCCCACCGCGGGCGGCGCGGCTCCGGCGCAGGGCGGCGGCTTCGCCGACGCGCCCGGCACGCTCGCGATCACCTCCGGCGTCGCCGCGGGCACCACGATCACGCTCGATGAGGACACCGTCACGATCGGCCGCAGCGGCGACTCGACGCTCGTCATCGTCGACGAGTACACCTCGACCTACCACGCGCGCCTCGTCCGCTCCGGCGGCCAGTGGGTGCTCACCGACCTCGACTCCACGAACGGCACGAAGCTCGCGGGCGTCCGCGTCACGAAGCCCGTGCCGGTGCCCCCGTACACACCCGTGACCATCGGCACGACCACGTTCGAGTTGAGGCCGTGAGCGTGACCCTCGCTTATGAGAGCGCCATCGGCTCCCACGTCGGGATGGTGCGATCCAACAACCAGGACTCCGGCTTCGCCGGCGATCACCTGTTCCTCGTCGCCGACGGCATGGGCGGGCACGCGGGCGGCGACGTCGCCTCCGCGATCGCGGCCAAGGAAATGGCCGAGTTCGATCAGCCGCCGCTCGGCAGCCCCGAAGCGGCGACGAACACGCTGCGCACGGCCGTGCTCGAGACGAACGCGAAGCTCCGCAGCACCGTGCAGGAGCGCCCGGAGCTCGCGGGCATGGGCACGACCTTCACGGGCTTCCTCACCGTGGGCGACCAGCTCGCGCTCGCCCACATCGGCGACTCCCGCCTGTACCTCCTGCGCGACAACGAGCTGCGTCAGATCACGAAGGATCACACCTTCGTGCAGCGCCTCGTCGACAGCGGCAAGATCACCGAGGAGGAGGCGAAGACCCACCCCCGGCGCTCGGTGCTGATGCGCGTGCTCGGCGACGTCGACTCCTCCCCGCAGGTGGACACCCAGGTGCTCGACACGCGCGAGGGCGACGTCTGGCTGCTCTGCTCCGACGGCCTGTGCGGCTACGTCGAGGACTCCGACATCGAGAAGATCCTCCGCCGGCGCTCCTCGCTCCAGGGCGCGATCGACGCGCTCATCGACAAGAGCCTCTCGCACGGCGCTCCCGACAACGTCACGGCCGTGCTGGTCGAGGCCGTCGAGGCGCCCGAGCGCAACCCTGCGGACACGCTCGAGTTCCCGCGCGCGAACCGCCGCTTCGCCGGCTCCGCCGCGACCGCGCCCGCGCCGCGCGACGGCACCGTGTCGACCGCGCGCACGCGGATCCTCAGCCGGCGCCCCGTGCGCCGCCCGCCCGTCGTCGCGGAGAGCCACTTCGAGCCCCGCGTCGACGAGTACCTCGCCGAGCTCATCGCCGAGACGCGCCGCCGCAACCGCCGCCGCCGTCTCCTCTGGGCGCTCGGGGGGCTCTGCATCCTGCTCGGGATCGCGGGCGTCCTCACGGTCGGCTACCAGTGGACCCAGTCGCGCTACTTCGTCGGCACGAACGGCGACACCGTCATCATCTACCGCGGCGTGCAGCAGAACATCGGGTCGCTCTCGCTCCACTCCGTCGCGGAGGACACCGAGATCCCGATGTCGAAGCTCGACGGCCTCGAGCAGCGCCAGGTGGAGCGCACGCTTCCCGCCGGCTCGATCGAGGAGGCGCGGGAGATCGTCTTGCGACTGGGGGTGCACGATGAGTAAGCCGGCCGCTGCGGGCGAACCCCGCACCTTCGAGAAGACGCGCACGAGCGAGACCGTGCTGCAGCGCATCACGGCGCTCCGCGCACCGCGCCTGCTGCTCGGCCTCGAACTGTCGCTTCTCCTGTTCGCGATCGCGATCGGGATCGCCGCCGTGATCATCATCGACCTCACGGTGCAGGGCGAGGTCACCACGACGCTGCTCCCCGCCGGGGCGCTCTTCATCGCGTCGCTGTTCGCGCTGCACTTCACGATCCGGCGCATCGCGCCCGATGCCGACCCGCTCATCATGCCGATCGCGGCGATGCTGAACGTGGTGGGCGTCGCCATGATCTACCGGCTCGATCTCGCGAAGGGGCTCACCGGGTGGAGCTCCGACTCCATGCGCCAGCTCATTTGGTCGACCGTTGCCGTCGTGGCCGCGATCGTGGTGCTCGCTGTCGTGCGCAACCACATGGTGCTGTTCCGCTACACCTACCTCATGGGCCTCGGCGCGGTGATCCTGCTCCTTCTGCCCATGCTGCCGGGCATCGGCAAGACGATCAACGGCGCGCGGGTCTGGATCCACATCGGCTCGTTCTCCTTCCAGCCGGGTGAGATCGCGAAGATCTTGCTCGCCATATTCTTCGCCGGGTATCTGGTGCGCAACCGGGACTCGCTCGCGATGGTGGGCAAGAAGGTGCTCGGCATCCGCTTCCCGCGCGGCCGCGACCTCGGCCCGCTGCTCGTGTTCTGGCTCGCCGCGATGAGCGTGCTCGTGTTCCAGCGCGACCTCGGCACCTCGCTCCTCTACTTCGGCCTCTTCCTCTCGATGCTGTATCTCGCGACGGGGCGGATCGGGTGGATCATCCTCGGCGTCGGGCTCTTCCTCGTGGGCGGGCTCGTCGCGAGCCAGACCCTGGAGTACGTCAACCGCCGCTTCGCGAACTGGCTCGACCCCTTCGCCGACCCGTTCAACGCCAGCCATCAGATGGTGCAGGGCCTCTTCGGGATGGCCAACGGCGGAATGACCGGAACGGGGCTCGGCCAGGGCTACCCCACCGACACGCCACTCGCGCAGAGCGACTACATCATCCCCAGCCTCGGCGAGGAGCTCGGCCTGATCGGCCTCTTCGTGATCCTCGCCGCCTACCTGCTGCTCGTCGGCCGCGGCCTGCGCATCGGCTTCGCGGGCCAGGACGACTTCGGCAAGCTCCTCGCGTCCGGCCTCGCCTTCACGATCGCGCTGCAGGTGTTCATCGTGGTCGGCGGCGTGACCCGCCTCATCCCGCTCACGGGCCTCACGGCGCCGTTCCTCGCGGCGGGCGGCTCATCGCTCGTCTCGAACTGGATCATCATCGCCCTGCTGATCCTGCTCTCGGGATCCGTCCGCAACCGCCCGAAGTTGGTGATCCGCGCATGAACAAGCAGCTGAAATTCCTCACGCGCACCGTGTTCGTCATGTTCCTCGCGCTCTTCTTCTCGGTCACGATGATTCAGTTCGTGAGCGCCGATGAGCTGCGCGCCAACGAGCTGAACATGCGCACGGTGAAGAACGGGTACAAGGTCGAGCGCGGCTCGATCCTCGTCGACGGCGAGCCCGTCGCGTACTCCACGCCGACGAGCGACACGTACCGCTTCGTGCGGCAGTACTCGAACGGCTCCCTGTACTCGCCGATCACGGGCTACTTCTCGCACTCGCAGGGCATCACGGGCCTCGAGCTGGCGATGAACCAGGAGCTCTCGGGCAGCGGCAACGCGCAGTTCTTCACGCGGATCATGAACACGATCAACGGCGTCGCCCCGCAGGGCAGCTCGGTGCAGACCACGATCGACCCGAAGGTGCAGGAGGCGGCGGCCGCGGCGATGGCCGAGCAGGGCTTCGAGGGCGCGGTCGTCGCGATCGAGCCGAAGACGGGCCGGATCCTGGCGCTCGTGTCGACGCCGAGCTTCGATCCGAATCTGCTGTCCTCGAACAGCGACGCCGAGATCATCGCGAACTACTCGCAGCTCGACAAGGACCCGTCGCAGCCGCTCCAGAACCGCGCGATCGCCGGCGACCTCTACCACCCGGGATCGGTCTACAAGCTCCTCGTCGCGGCTGCCGCGATCGAGGCGGGCGAGGCCACCCCGAGCACCGAGTTCGCGAACCCCGCCGAACTCGCCCTGCCGCAGACGAGCCGCGTGATGCAGAACGCGTCACGCACTACCTGCGGCACGGACAGCACCGCGACGCTCGAGCAGGCCATCGTGATGTCCTGCAACATCCCCATCGCGGAGCTCGCGATGGGGATGGACCCGGACGTCGTGCCCGAGATGGCCCGCGCCTTCGGCTTCGAGCAGGAGCTCTCGGTGCCGCTCGCGGTGACCCCGAGCGTCTCGCCGACGCCCGAGGACAAGGCGCAGACGGCGCTGTCGTCGATCGGGCAGCTCGACGTGCGCGCCACGCCGCTGCAGATCGCCATGGTCTCCGCGGGCATCGCGAACGGCGGGACGGTCATGAAGCCGACCCTCGTCGATCAGGTCATCACGCCGGATCTGCGCGTCGAAACGCAGGTCACGCCCGAGGAGCTCGCCAAGCCGATCTCCGCGAAGACGGCGAGCGCGGTTGCTGGGATGATGGAGAAGGGCGTTTCCTCTTCGGAGGGGCTCGCGCGGCAGTCCGGGATCCCCGGGGTGCGCGTGGCCGGGAAGACGGGCACCGCGGAGAACGGCACTACAGCCGAGGGGAATGCGCTTCCCTTTACGCTGTGGTACACGGGCTTCGCGCCGGTCGACGACCCGCAGGTGGCAGTCGCCGTCGTGATCGAGGACGGCGGCGGAGAAGCATACGGCTACGACGGGGGCTCGTTCGACCTCCCGACGGCCGTCGGAAAACGAGTAATGGAAGCGGTGTTGAGCGAATGAGACCAGCAGCAGGGATCACATTCGGCGGACGCTACGAGCTGAGCTCGCGGATCGCCGTCGGCGGCATGGGCGAGGTCTGGAACGCCACCGACAGCATCATCGGGCGCACCGTGGCGATCAAGATCCTCAAGGACGAGTACATGGGGGATCCGGGCTTCCTCGAGCGCTTCCGCGCCGAGGCCCGCCATGCCGCGCTCGTGAACCACGAGGGCATCGCGAACGTCTTCGACTACGGCGAGGAGCAGGGCTCCGCGTACATCGTCATGGAGCTCGTGCCGGGCGAGCCGCTCTCCGCGATCATCGAGCGCGAGGGCCGGCTCCCGGCGAACCGCGTGCTCGGCATCGTCGCGCAGACGGCGACCTCGCTGCAGGCCGCGCACGACGCCGGCCTCGTCCACCGCGACATCAAGCCGGGCAACCTGCTGATCACGCCCGAGGGCCGCGTCAAGATCACCGACTTCGGCATCGCCCGGATCGCGGATCAGGTGCCGCTCACGGCGACGGGCCAGGTCATGGGCACCGTGCAGTACCTCGCCCCCGAGCAGGCGAGCGGGCACACCGCCACGGCGGCCACCGACATCTACTCGCTCGGCGTCGTCGCCTACGAGTGCCTCGCGGGCAAGCGCCCCTTCACGGGCGAGTCGCAGGTGGCGATCGCCATGGCGCAGATCAACGACACCCCGCCAGATCTCCCGAACGACGTGCCGGAGCCCGTGCGCAACCTCGTGTACGCCTGCCTCGCGAAGGACGCCGCGGGCCGCCCCGAGACGGCGGCGAAGCTCGCGCAGGCGGCCACCGCGCTGCACCGCGGCGACGTGCGTCTCGCGGCGAGCTACGTGCCGCAGGTGCTCGGCGAGCCCGCGCCGGCGACGGCCGTGCTCGACGGCCAGACGGCCGTGATGGACGCCGCGACCACGGCGCTGCCGCGCACCACGGCGCTGCCCGGGCAGACCGCCGCAACCGCGGCGCTCGGCGCTGATGGCGACGGTGAGGGCATCGACGGCGACACGCCCCAGAAAAAGAAGAAGAGCCCCTGGACGTGGCCGCTCATCACGCTCATCGCGCTGCTGCTGCTCATCGGCGGCGGCACGGCGTTCGCGATCCTGAGCGGGCAGGGCAACGACGACAAGACGCCGACCACGAGCTCGACGTCGAAGAAGCCCACCACGACCTCGAAGAAGCCCACCACGACGGCGCCCGTCACGACGGGCGTCGTCGATGAGACGCAGCTCGTCGGCCGCAACGTCGACGAGGCGAAGGCCTACCTCGAGGGCCTCGGCTTCTCGAACGTGCGCACCGTCTCGACGCAGCAAGTTCTAGATTCCAGCGGCCAAGTGGGAATTGTCACCGATGTCAACCCGGTCGGTGACAAGGTCCCCTTCGATCAGGCCATCACGCTGTCCTACAACTCGGCGCTTCCTCCGGTCGGCCAGCCGCCTGCCCCCACCGGAACCACGACTGTCGATTCTGATGCCGCGTTTACGGTTTCCCTGACCCCGAACGGGTGCCCGACCGGGTTCACTCAGCGCGGATATGAGGTCACGGTGTCTGGGGACGGCTCGCTCGCGAGTGTTTCCAACACCACGGCGAACCTCAAGGCCCATTCACTCGACGAGGGCGCCGCCGACGGATCGATCACGGTGACCTACACGGTTTCCTGCTCGACTCCCGCAGGCGACGTCGTCAATTCCGGGCCGTCCGAGCCGCTCGTCATCACGGTGAAGGCGCCCGCGAAGCCCACGACCCCGCCCACGGAGAATCCGGGCAACGGGTCGAGCGGCAACAACTCCGGCAACTGACGCACGCACGCACGCCGGCTCCGCGATCGGAGCCCTGATCCCGATAAACTTGGAGGCATTCCCATGAGCACGGAAGAGGTGACCATGCCCGACACGGCAGAGAACGGCGCGCAGCGCATCCTCGCCGGACGCTACGCCATCGGGGAGTTCGTCGGGCAGGGCGGCATGGCCACCGTGTACCGGGGGACGGACACCAAGCTCGGCCGCCAGGTCGCGATCAAGGTGATGAAGGCCGAGCTCTCGAGCGACGACCAGTTCCGCGCGCGCTTCCGCCAGGAGGCGCAGTCCGCCTCGCGCATGGCGCACCCCACGGTCGTGCGCGTCTTCGACGCGGGCGACGACCTGATCCAGACGGCGGACGGCCCGAAGCGGCTCCCGTTCATCGTGATGGAGTACGTCGAGGGAACGAACCTGCGCCAGCTCGCCGCGGAGCGCAAGCTCTCGCAGGCCGAGGCGTGCCGGGTCGTCGATTCGGTGCTCACGGCGCTCGAATACTCGCACCGCGCGGGGATCGTGCACCGCGACATCAAGCCCGCAAACATCATGATCACCCCCAGCGGCCAGGTGAAGGTCATGGACTTCGGCATCGCGCGCGCGGTCTCCGAGACCTCCTCGACGCTGCAGCAGACCACGGCGATCCTCGGCACCGCGGCCTACTTCTCCCCGGAGCAGGCCAAGGGCGAGGCCATCGACGCCCGCACGGATCTGTACTCCACCGCGGTGCTCCTGTACGAACTCCTCACGGGCGACGTCCCGTTCCGCGGTGACAGCGCCGTCGCGGTCGCGTACCAGCACGTGAGCGAGCGCCCGAAGCCGCCGAGCGACCAGGATCCCGAGATCACGCCCGCACTCGACCGCGTCGTGCTCTACGGCCTCGCGAAGGATCGCGCGAAGCGCTTCCAGTCGGCGTCCGAGTTCCGCGAGGCGCTGCGCCTCGCGGCGGACGGCACGATGCCGAAGCTCGACGTGCAGCAGCAGGACGCGGTGCTCTTCTCCGGTGGCGAGGAGGTGTCCGAGTCCGATCTCGCGCTCCGGCAGCTCGCCGAGGGCGGGGGCGGCGCACGCACGCAGAGCCGCCCGCCGGTGATGTGGACGTGGGCCGCGATCCTCACGATCGGCGCCGTCATCGTCGCCGTCGTGTTCTGGCTCGTCACTCTCGCGCCCAAGCAGTTCCTGCCGGACGCGTCGCGTGAGATCCCCACGCTCGTCGACATGGAGCGGGACGAGGCGATCGAGCTGCTGCGCACCAACGACCTCGTCGCGATCGCGATGGAGCAGACGAGCGACGACATCGCCGCGGGGCACGTGATCTCGAGCGATCCCGAGCGCGGCGCCGTGCTCAACAAGGGCGAGAGCGTCACGATCTACATCTCGACCGGCCCCGAGGCCGCGGAGATCCCCGAGTTCTCGCGGATGAGTCTCGACGACTACAAACACGCGATCGCGGACCTCGGCCTCACCGTCGGTGTGGTCACCTCCGTGGACGATCCGCTCGAGGCCGAGAACCGCGTGCTGGGCGTCTCGCCCGAGCCCGGGACGAAGCTCCAGTCGGGCAGCAGCGTCGACGTGACCGTATCGAGCGGGAAGGTGCTCGTGCCCGAGGTGCAGGGCCAGCCGCTCGACGTCGCGACCTCGCAGATCGACGGCTTGGGGCTGAGCGTCACCCAGACGCCCATCAACAGCTGCCCCACGCAGCCCGGCTACCCGATCGTCGAGCAGTCCGTCGCGGGCCAGCAGCCGCAGGGCACCCGCCTCGAGATCAAGTACTGCACGGGCTGAGAACGGCCCTGAGAACGGCCGAGGGGCCGGCAC
>NZ_AYMV01000033.1 GCF_000633415.1 Leucobacter sp. PH1c
TCCGAACAGCAACCTGTCTAGGCTAGCACATCACGTGCTCGCTGCGCATTCGTATGAACCGGACCGCTTGGCTTCTGCCTCGCTGCCCGGCTGCGTTGCGCTGACAAGGGAATACATTACGCCGATCGGTACCCGACGGCAAACCACGCCCCGTTCTCGGGCGTGTCCCCGCATGAAACCGCCAAAGTTGCCACACCCCCACCAAGCGGCCATTCGCCGTCCACCCCCTCGAAACCGGCCCGAAACCCGTGATTCTCGCCACTGAGCCGTGTTTCCCGGGCGCGGCGGCCCCAAACGCGCCCCTCGGGCCCCGCACACGCGCTCCCCCGGGTCCGATCCTGCCCCCGAACGCAGTGAAGGCGGCTCCCCGGAGAGGGGAACCGCCTTCGACTGTGCGCTCGGGCTTCTGCCGCACCGAGACCGCTCCTGCGCTCGGCCTACGCCGCCGGGAGCAGCGGGGCGCGGTCCGCGCCGGGCACCACGGCCCGCTCCAGCCGGCCGGCGCGCAGCCAGCTCAGCACGTTGCGCGCGGGATCGAGCGTGTAGTGCTCGAGCGAGCCGGCCGAGAGGAACGCGACGTGCGGCGTGACGAGCACCCGCGGATCCTGCCGGTAGGGGTCGTCCGCCACCGGCGGCTCCCCCAGGAGCACGTCAAGGCCGGCCCCCCGCAGCGTGCCGGCATCGAGCGCGGCCCGCAGCGCCGCAGGGTCGACGAGCTCCCCGCGGGACACGTTGATCAGCGTGGCCCCGGGCCGCATCGCGGCGAACGCGGCGGCGTCGATCGTGCCCGCGGTCTCCGCCGTCAGCGGGAGGTGCAGGGAGAGGGTGTCGGATTCGGCGATGAGCGCGGCCCGGTCCACGAGCTCCACGCCGTGCGCGGGCGCGGTGACGAAGGGGTCGTGCGCGATCACGCGGCCGAACACGGGCGACGCGATCTGCGCGAGGCGCTGCGCGATCCGCCCGAAGCCGAACAGGCCGAGCGTCAGCGTGCTGAGGCGACGCGGCACGGCGGCCACGTCCTCCGTCCAGCCACCCGCGGCGGTGACCGCGAGGCTCCCGCGGAGTTCCCGCTCGCTCGCGAGCGCGAGGGTGAGCGCGTGCGCGGCGACCTCCTCGGTCGCCGCGTCCGTGAGGTTCACGATCCAGATCCCGCGCGCCTCGGCGGCGGCCCGGTCGATCATGTCGAAGCCCGCGCTCATCGTCGCGATGCACGCGACGTTGGGGAGGCGGTCGAGCAGCGCCTCGTCGATGCGGGCGTAGCCGACGACGAGTGCGACCGCGGCCTCGGCGCCCGCGGGGAGCTCCTGCGGCTCCCCCGCGCGCGACGGCAGCGCCGCGAGCACGGTGTCGCAGCCCGCGGCCTCGAGGAGCGCGCGGCCGGGTGCCGGATCCAGATCGGTCTGGTCCGTGAAGAGGACGAGCGGGCGGCTCATGCGGCACCCCCGCTCAGACGATCGAGGTGCGTGGGGGCGAAGAGCTCGAGCAGCGCCGAGAGCACGATGACGCGGGGCTTCCCGGCCTCCAGCGCGCGGGCGACCGCTGCGGGGGCATCGGCGAGCGTCGTCTCCTCGGCCGCGATCCCGAACGACTCGGCGAGCGCCACGTAGTTCGGGCGGGCGAGCTCGGTCGCCGTTGCCGCGCCGAACGCGCCCTCCATGTACTCGCGGAGCACGCCGTAGCCGCCGTCGTCGACGATCAGCCACACGACCGGCAGATCGTGCTGCGCCGCAACCGCGAGCTCCGCGATCCCGTAGAGCGCGCCGCCGTCACCGGAGACGGCGAGCACGGCACCCGTCTCCCCCTGCACGCGGCGGCCGAACGCGGCGCCGAGCGCGGCGGGGAAGCCGTAGCCCAGCCCACCGGCGCCCTGCGCCGAGGCGAACTCCGCGCCGCGCGCGTCCCAGGCCGACCAGGCCCAGTAGGCGAGGATCGTCATATCCCAGTACACGCGCGTGTCCGCGGGCACTGCGTCGCGCAGCCCCCGCACGAGCGCGAGCTCGGCCTCGCGGCCCTGCCCCTCGACCCGCTCGCGCACGGTCTCGAGGAGCTGGGCGATCTGCGCGGTCGCATCGGAGCGGCGGGCTTCGGTCGAGCTGCGGCCGAGGCCGGCGAGCGCGGCGTCGAGGCCGCCGAGCGCGAGCTTCGCGTCGGCGTGGATCCCGATCCCTGGGTGGTTCGAGCCGATCTTGCCGAGGTCGGCCTCGATCTGGATCACCCGGCCGCGGGGGCGGAAGGTGTGGTAGTTGCTCGAGAGCTCGCCCACTCCGCTGCCCACGATGAGGAGCACGTCGGCATCCTCCAGGAACTCGGTCGTGGCGATGTCCTCGATCCAGCCCTGCGCGGAGAGCGGGTGGCTCCACGGAAGCGCGGTCTTGCCGCTGAAGGTGGTGACGACGGGGGCATCGAGCCGCTCGGCGAGCGCCGCGAGCTCGGCCTGCGCACCCGCGCGGACCACGCCGCCGCCCGCGAAGATCACCGGGCGCACGGCGCCGGCGAGCGCGGCCGCCGCGAAGTCGACCGTCTCGGCGATGGGCGCGAGCGGTGCAGGAGTACCGGCGAGCGCCGCACCCTCGAGCGCGGGCACGAGCGCATCGGCCGGCGCGAGCAGGATGTCCTGCGGCACCTCGACGAGCACGGGACCCTGCGGCGCGGCCGCGGCGATCCGCCAGGCCTCCGCCATCGCGGTGGGGATCTGCGCCATCGTGCGCACCGTGACGACGTGCTTCACGACGCCGCGGAACGAGTCCGACTGCTGGGGCAGCTCGTGGAGGTAGCCGTGGCGGCCGCCGCCGAGCCCCGCAACGGGAATCTGCGCGCTGAGCGCGAGCACGGGGATCGAGGAAGCCGCGGCCTCCTGCAGTGCGGCGAGCGAGGTGAGCGCGCCGGGCCCCGTGGAGAGCAGCAGGGGCGCCACCTCTCCCGTGACGCGCGCGAGGCCGTCGGCCATGAAGCCGGCGTTGTTCTCCACGCGGGCGGAGAGGTAGGCGAGGTCGGAGCGGCGCAGCGCGTCGAACAAGCCGAGCGCGTGCTGGCCGGGCAGGCCGACCACGCCGCGGGCGCCGAGGGCGACGAGCGTTTCGAGAACGACGTCGCCGCCGATCCGCTGTCCGGTGTCAGGTGAGTGAGTGGTCATGGTTCCTCCAAGAGAGCAGTGGGACGTGACTGGCACTCGGGGCGGAACTGGGTCCGGCACCGCGGGCGTGCCCTCCGCGGTGCCGGAGCGCGCGGCCGAAGCCGCGCAGGCTGTGAAGCGGACTAGCGCTGCACCTCGTCGTACACGACGTCGTTGACGGCGGTGCGGTCGTCGAGGCTCAGGCGGTGGGTCCACTCGTCGAGGATCGGCTCGGGGGTCGGCTTCGTGAGGAGGCTGACCACCACGTAGGTGACGAGGCTCGCGAGGAGGCTGAAGTAGATCGGCTCGTTGGCGAGGATCCCCCAGATCGACATCGAGACGATCACCACGACGGCGCCCACAAGCATGCTCGAGAGGGCGCCGGCCCGGGTGCCGCGCTTCCAGAACAGGCCGCCGACGATCGCGACGAGCAGGCCGCCGACGAGGATGTCGTAGGCGATCGTGAGCGCGGCCACCACGTCCGTGACGAGCGTGGAGATGAACATCGTGATGCCCGCCAGCACGAAGATCGTGACGCGGTAGCCCGTGAGGCTCTCGCCGCCCACGTGGCCGTCGTGCACCTCGACCTGCTTCGAGCGCAGGCCGAAGACGCGACGGATCGCGGGGAACAGATCGGTGGTGAAGACCGTCGCGGAGGCGATGAGGGCGCCGCTCGCCGTCGACATCATCGCGGAGAGCGCCGCCGCGAGCACGATGCCGCGCACGCCGGGGGGCAGCATCTCCTGCGCCATGAACGCGAAGGCGTCGTTGCGGTTGTCCATCTCGGGGAAGAGCACGCGGGCGGCCATGCCGATGAGAGCGCCGGCGAATGCGTAGAGCAGGCAGTAGACGCCCGAGGTGATGCCGCCCCACTTCGCGACGCGCGGGGTGCGGGCCGTGACGACGCGCTGCCAGATGTCCTGGCCGATGAGCAGGCCGAGCGTGTAGACGATGACGTAGGTGACGATCGTCATCCCGCCGATCGACCAGGGCGAGAAGAAGGAGTCGCCGAGGCGCTCGCGGATGCCGTCCCAGCCGCCGGCCTCCTCGGAGGCGGAGATGAGGGCGATCGGGAGGAGCAGGAGGAACATGCCGACCGTCTTGATCACGAACTGCACGACATCGGTCATGGTGATCGACCACATGCCGCCCATGATCGAGTAGACCGCGACGATCGAGCCGCCGATGATGACGCCCCAGAGGTTCGAGATGCCGAACAGCACGTGGAAGATCGTGGCGTACGCGAGGGTCGAGGTGACCGTGAGCATCAGCGTGTAGAGGAACATCACGATGCCCGAGATGAGCCCGTTCGATCCGCCGTAACGGAGATCGAGCATCTCGGTGACGGTGGTGACCTTCAGCTTCACGATGCGCTTCGCGAGGAACGCGCTGAGCAGGAGGATCCCGAGCCCGATGGCCGTGACCAGCCAGGCGCCGGAGATGCCGTACTCCCAGCCGAGGCCGATGCCGCCCACGGTCGAGGCGCCGCCGAGCACGATGGCGGACATGGCGCCCGAGTACATGAATCCGCCGAGGCGGCGGCCGGCGACGAGGTAGTCGCTCTTCGACTTCGAGCGGCGCATGCCCCAGTAGCCGACACCGATGATGCCGATGAGATACGCCGCGATGACGATGTAGTCCAGGACCACAGTGTCCTCCTAGTGGGGTGGATGGGATCTGCGCCGACGCCCACGTTCATCGACGCTGAGAGTGTGTTACCTCACGGAAAGGTACCCGGCTTCGCGCGGCCTGTATCGCACAGAATGTCCCACTTTTCCCATTCTCTGGGATAATTCATCCCGGGCGGCGCGCGGCAGCCCGCCCACCGACCCCGAGGAGGCCGCAGGTGCACCCCAGCACGCAGGCGCGAGACCGCGCCACCGTTCCGCTCGCCACGCTGCTCGACGCCCCCGAATTTGAGGCGCAGCTCCTCTCCCCTGCGGCCGCGGAGCTCGCCGCCGACACCGAGCTGGCGCGCCGGATCCGCAGCACCCCGGTCGCCTCCTCCATCGTGATCGAGCTCGACGATCCCGGCGGCTACATGATGCCGGGCGACCTCCTCCTCATCACGGGCCTCGCGATCACGGGAGACCCCGGCCTCGATCGCGCCTACGTGGAGCGGCTCCACGCCGCCGGGGTCTCGGCGCTCGTCTTCGGCCTCGAACCCGTCCACGCCGAGGTGCCCGACAGCCTCATCGACGCCTGCCGCGCGCTCGACTTCCCGCTCGTGGCCCTCCCCCAGCACATCTACTTCGCCGCCGTGACGAGCATGCTCAACCGAGCGCTCGAAACCGAGCGCACCCAGGCGCTCGAGGCAATGAACACCCTCGCCCGCCGCCTCACCGAGGCGTCGCTGCAGCACCGCCCCGCGCAGCGCCTCGTCGAGCAGCTCGCGCAGCAGGGCACCGGCTGGGCCGTGCTGCAGATCGAGGACGAGACCTACCGGAGCGGGGAGCTGCCCGCGGGCCTCCCGCTCGAGACGACGATCGCCGAGCTGCGGGACCGGCTCAGCGCCCAGCCCCGCACGCGCGGCACGCTCCCCACCGTCTTCACCACGGTCACCGCGGGCGGCTGGGGCCCCACCGCGGGATCCGGAGCGCGGCTCCGGGCGGGGTCCGATTCCGCGACCGAGTACGAGGTCGCCGCGCACGAGGCCGGGCCGCGCCGCGCACGCTCCCGGGGCTCCGGCGGCGGCGCGATCCTGCTGCTCGGCCGCGCCCCGCGCCTCACCCGCACCGACCTCACCGCGCTGCAGCTCGCGGCGAACCTCGTGGGCCTCGTGCTGCAGCTGCCCGCCGCACAGTCGATGGCGGTCGACCAGCTCCTCATGCACCTCATGACCGACTCCCCCGGCGTCACCGTGCCCGGCGCCGAGCGCGACCGCTTCGCCAGGCTCCTCACGAATTCGTTCGGCGGCGACGCGCGGCGGGCGCACGCGGTGATCGCGATCCGGGATCCTGGCCGCGCCCTCGGCAACGACCCCGTGCAGGGCGACGGCACGGTCGCGTCCGATGCGGCCTGGCTGCGCCGCCTCCTGCACACCCCGTTCGTGGAGCACCGGGCCCGGCGGCTGCGCGCCTTCGTCGGTGCCCCGCCGTCGCCCGGCGAACTGGCCCGGGCGCAGGAGCTCGGCTGGCTGCTCGCCGTGAGCGCGGCGCACGACTTCGGCGATCTCCCCTCGGCGATGCGCGAGGCCGAGGAGCACGCCCGCGCCGCCCGGCACCTGCGGCGCCACATCGACGGCTCCGCGCCGCCCGCCTCGGAGACCTGGCCGCTCGGCGCCGCCGCGGACCCCGTGGTGGCGCGCGCCGCCGCCGCGCACTGGGTGGCCCCGCTGCTCGGCCCGGACCAGGCCGAGGCCCGCCGCGCGCTTACCGTGTGGCTGCACCACCACGGAGCGTGGGATCGCACCGCCCGCGAGCTCGAACTGCACCGCAACACCGTGCGGCGGCTCGTCGCGGAGGCGCAGACCCTGCTCGGCCGCGACCTGGAGGATCCGCTCGAGCGCGCGCGCCTGCTGCTCGCGCTCGCGGCGCTCGACCCGGAGGAGTAGGGGGCGGGGTTGCGTGGCTCGGTGCGGGCTCGGGTGCTGGTGTGGCGCTTGGGGTCTCCGCGCGGGCACTCGGGCACTGGAGCTCCGAATGGACAGGAGAAATCTGGAATATCGGAGCCAAGCCCCCATAAAAGTCCGAGCTTTCGGATTTCTCCTGTGGGTTTGGAGCGCTGGCCGCACGCTTCCCGGGTGTGGAGTCTCGCTAGACCGCGGGGAGCGCGGCAGCACCGGGGCCCGAACGGAGCGCGCGGATCGCAATCGCCTGGCTCAGCGCGAACAGCGCGACGTCGCAGGCGATGGCCAGCACGGCAATAGCGACGAGCGAGCTGGCCGCGGTGAGCGCCGCGGCCGCGATCAGTGCGGTGGCCAGGATGTTGACACCCATCACCAGGCGAAGCGCAAGCCGGATCTGCATGCGGAGCACCATCCACAGCACGAGTGCTGCCCAGACGGCGACCACCACACCGGTGCCGAACAGGAGCGCCTGAGGCAGCGCCACGACACCGGCGATCTGCGGCGCGGCTGCAGCAACGAAGATGCCCAGGATCAGGCAGTAGGCGGCGTCGAGCCGGAGACTCCAGACGCCGAGCGCCCGACCAGAGATACGTGACATAGCCACAGTCTTCCACCTCGCCGGCCGGCGCGCGAGCCCCGCAACAGACAGACCGCCGGGGCGCGAGCCCAACACCAGACAGCCAGGGCGCGAGCCCGCGCTAGGCGAAGCGCGCGACCGCCCGCACCGGGGAGCCGTCGATGCCGGCGAGGCGGAGCGGGAGGAGGGAGAGCTCGAACTCGTCGGGAACCGCGTCGAGTCCGGTGAGGTTCTCCACGATGACCCCGTCGTTGCCGAGCCAGAACTCGTGCACCGGCATGCCGGAGCCGCCCACGGTGAGGTCGGGGCTCAGCGTGTCGACGGCGAGCACCCGCGCGCCCCGGGCCCACAGCGCCTCCGCGAGCGTGAGCGAGACCGCGGGGTGGCGCTCCGCGAGCGGCCCACCGAAGTGCGCGTCCCACCCGGTCGCGATGCACACGATCCCCGGCAGCGCATCGGGCAGCGCGCTCAGCAGCGCAGCAGGCAGCGGATCGGGCGAAGCGCTCGCGAGCGCATCAGCAGAAGCGGCCGGACCAGAGGCGCCCGACGCACCGCCGGATCCCGCGACGTCCGCGATCCCGAGCAGACCGCCAGCCGCGGGGGCGACCGCGCGCAGCACGCGCGCCGGCCCCCAGAGCAGTTCGAGCGGGATCCGGTCGACCGTGCGCCCGCCGGGGATCGAGTGCGCCGGAGCGTCGAGGTGGGTGCCCGAGTGCGAGCCGAGATCCAGCCGCTCGACCGCGACCCCATCGGCCGCAACCGTGAGGGCGGGGGCGAACGTCACCTCGGGGTCGCCGGGGTAGACCGGCATCCCCGTCGTGAGCGGGTGGCTGAGATCGACGAGCGGCACGGGGTCAGCCCCCGATCCGCAGCGCGGAGGTCGCGTCGGCGCCGTCGAGGAGGTGCCCCGCCGGCTCGGCGTCGCGCGCATCGCGCAGGCCCAGGCGACGCACGCCGCCGAGGCCCAGCATGAGGCCGAGATAGAGGAGGAAGCTCACCGCGAAGGCGGGGATGTTCGCCCCGATCGGGCTCGGCGCGACGTAGGCCAGCACGTACGAGAGCGCAGCGCCCACGATCCACACCGCGACGGCGACGAGGTTCACGCCGCCCAGGTACCAGTAGCGGCTCTCGCGCCGCTCGTGCAGGATCTGCCTGGAGTAGCCGCGGCGCTTCAGGAGGTAGTAGTCGGCGATCATGATCGCGAAGACCGGCACGAAGAACGCGCTGATCACGAACAGGAAGTCGGTGAACTGGTCGAGGAGTCCGAGGAACGTGGACCCGACGATGGAGACGATCCCGAGCACGATGGCCGTGGGGAGGAAGCGCAGGTGCCAACGCGACTGCGCGTTGATCGCCGAGGTCACCATGCCGAACACCACCATGCTGTTCGTGGCCATGACGGACAGGAAGATGACGACGCCGAGGGGCCAGCCGAACTCGGCCACGATGACGGAGGGATCGAACGGGATCGCCTCGTTGCCGCTCAGGATGACCGCGCTGAAGGCGACGAGGCCGAGGAACATGGCGATGCAGGTGGAGAGCATGTATCCAATGCCGGATCCCACCACCCCCGCGACGCTGCTCTTCGCGTGCCGGTTCATGTCGGCGGAGAGCACCGTCCACGAGATCGCCGTCGCGAGGACCATGTCGAGCGTGATGAAGGGGGTGCCGCCCAGCTCGGGATCGACCGGGATCGCCGCGAACTCGGCCGGGCTGAACGCGCCGAAGGCGGAGGCGAACACCGTGCCCATCACGATGAGGATGAGGAGCGCGAGCCACGGCTCCACGCGGGAGATGCCGGTGTGCCCGAAGATGGCGAGCACGACGACGATGCCCTGGCAGATCGCGGAGAACAGCGCCGGGTTCGAGAAGCCCGTGGCCTCGTGCACGAGCGCGTTCACGGTGACGCCCGCGAGCATCGCCTGCACCCAGCTCCAGCCCATCAGGATCACGAGGTTCGCGCCGGCCGGGAGGAGACTCCCCCGAATGCCGAAGGCGCCGCGGGTGAGCGCCATCGTGGGCAGCCCGGTGCGCGTGCCCATGTTCCCCACGAGGGTGAGCACGACGACGCCGATGAGGGTGCCCACGATGATCATCGTGGTCGCCGTGCCGAATGAGACTCCGGGCACGAAGAGCGTGCCCGTGAGCAGGGTGGTGACGACGAGGTTCGCAGCCAACCAGATCATGCCGATGCGGAGGATCCCCTGCGTGCCGCGGACGGGACCGGCGGATTCGTCGTGGCCGTCGAGATTGACGGCCATCGTCTCGGTGCTCGTCACGGCGCGACCTCCGCGGGCACGGTGGAGAGGTGCTCGTGGATCGCGAGCAGTCGCCCATCTGCGTCCGCCTGGAAGATGATGCTCTCGCGCTCGACGTAGGACTCAGCGCCGTCGGGCGTCTCGACGCTCGTCGCCACGGTGTGGCTGAACACGGCGCCGCCCGGGAAAGTCTGCACGAGCCGCTCGCTCGATGCGCAGGAGGTGACGCGCCAGCCGCTCGCGAGCCACTCGGCCCACAGCGCCTCGTAGGCCGCCCGGCTGTCGAGCCGCGCGGGCTCGGGGTGGAAGATGAAGGTGGCCGTGGGGGCAAAGCCCGCGAAGTAGGTGTCGGTGTCGGTCGCGGAGAACGCGGTGACGATCGCGTCGGCCGCGGCCAGGACGGCGGCTTCGGATGGGGTGTGCATGATCCGGGTGCTCCTGTGAACTCGATCGGGTGGTGCGGGGCGCGGGGTGTGGGTGCGGGATGCAGCGCGGCGGGGTGCGGGGCGCGGGCCCTGCACCCCGCCGCGTGCGACGACGAGTCGCGTGCGACGGCTAGTCGCGTGCGGCCATCGCGCTGACGAGCTCGTAGACCACGTGGCTCGCGGCGACCGCGGTGATCTGCGCGTGATCGTAGGCCGGGGCGACCTCGACGACGTCGGCGCCGACGATGTGCAGATCGGCCAGGCCGCGGATGAGGCGAAGCATCTCGCGGCTGGTGAGGCCGCCGGCCTCGGGGGTGCCGGTGCCGGGGGCGTGCGCGGGATCGAGCACGTCGATGTCGATCGAGATGTAGAGCGGCTTGTCACCGACGCGAGCGCGGATCTTCTCGAGCGCTGCGGGGACGCCGTGCTCCTCGATGAACTCGCTCGTAACGATCTGGAAGCCGAGCATCGCGTCGTCCTCGAGATCCTGCTTGCCGTAGAGCGGGCCGCGGGTGCCGCCGTGCATCGACGCCGTCATGTCGATGAGGCCCTCCTCCGACGCGCGGCGGAAGGGGGTGCCGTGCGTGGTGGGGGCGCCGAAGTAGGTGTCCCAGGTGTCGAGGTGCGCGTCGAAGTGGAGCACCGCGACGGGGCCGTGCTTCTTGTTGATGGCGCGCAGCAGGGGCAGGGCGATCGTGTGGTCGCCGCCGACCGTGACGATCTTGTCGACCTTCTCGCCGAGCTCGGTGGCTGCGGCCTCGACCTGGGCGACGGCCTCATCGAGGCTGAAGGGGTTCGCCACGATGTCGCCGGCGTCAACGACCTGCTTGACGAAGAAGGGGGACACGTCCTGCGCGGGGTTGTAGGGGCGCAGGAGGCGCGAGGCCTCGCGCACGTGCGAGGGGCCGAAGCGGGCGCCGGGGCGGAAGCTCACGCCGGTGTCGAAGGGCACGCCGACCACGGCGATGTCGGCCGACGGCACGTCTTCGATGCGCGGCAGCTTGGCGAAGGTGGCGATCCCGGCGTAGCGCGGGGTCAGGCTGGCGTCGACCGGCCCCTGCGGGGTGTGATCAGTCACGATCCACATTCCTTTCAGATCCGCTCCCACGAAAGTTTCGTGAGAGTAAACAGGTGAGTTCTATCGGTGAACTTGCATTCACTATAGGCTGGACCGCGCGGTCGGGTCAATGCGAGCGCAGGAGGAGGGCGAGAGCGTGCGGGCGATTCATCTGAGCGCGGGCGACGATCCCGTGCGGATCGGGGCCAAGCTCCGCTCGTCACGGGTCGCCCAGGGGCTCACCCTCGAGCAGCTCGCGCAGGCCTCGGGCCTCACGAAGGGCTTCATCAGCCGGGTCGAGCGCGACGACACGATGCCGAGCGTGCCCACCCTCGTACAGATCTGCCACGCGCTGTCGCTGCCGGTCGGGGCGCTCTTCGAGGAGCCCGACGTGCAGCACCTCGCCCTCGACGACGCACCGCGCATCAACATGGGCGGGATCGGGGCCGACGAGCGCCTCGTCACGCCGCGCGCCGAGGAGCGCGTGCAGCTGCTCCGCTCGTCGGTCGAGCCGCACGGCACGGGCGGCGAAGAGCTCTACACCGTGAGCTGCGCCGTCGAGTCGCTGCACGTGATCGCGGGATCGGTCGAGGTGCGCTTCTCCGACCGCGTCGCCAAGCTCGCGCCCGGCGACACGCTGACCTTCCCGGGCCTCACCCCGCACACGTGGAGCGCGGGCGCCGAGGGCGCCGAGATGGTCTGGGTGCTCGTGCCCGCAGCGTGGAGCGGATCGAGCTAGGCAGGATCCCGCGCCGCCCGCCCCGCGCCTCGCTCAGACGACGAAGCGCCCGCCGGCCGAGGGGCCGAGCGGGCGCTTCGATGCAGCGGCGAGCTGCGCTAGGCGGCGGTGACGCCCGCGAGGGTCTTCTTGCCGCGGCGCAGCACCGCGAAGCGGCCGTGCAGCAGATCGTCCGCCGTGAGCACGGCGTCCTCCGCCTCGACCGCGACGTTGTTCACGTAGACCCCGCCCTGCGCGATCGCGCGGCGGGCCTCGCCGAGGCTCTTCACGAGCTCCGTGTCGACCATGAGCTGGGCGATCGACGCACCGGCTGCGCCGGACGCCTGGGCCAGCGCCTCGATGGCGCCCGCGAGCGTCACCGCGTCGAGCGCCGCGAGGTCGCCGCGACCGAACAGCGCCTCGGAGGCGTCGATCGCACCCTGCGTCGCCGCGCTGCCGTGGACGAGGGTCGTCACTTCGAGCGCGAGACGCTTCTGCGCCGCGCGCTTGAAGGGCTCCTCGGCCACCTGGCGGGCGTACTCCGCGATCTCATCGCGCGAGAGGAAGGTGAACACCTTGAGACGATCCACCACGTCGGCGTCGGCCTGGTTCAGCCAGAACTGGTAGAAGGTGTACGGCGAGCACATCTCGGGGTTCAGCCAGATGGCGTTGCCCTCGCTCTTGCCGAACTTCGTCCCGTCGGAGTTCGTGATGAGCGGCGTGCCGATGGCGTGCGCGGTGCCGCCCTCCGCCTTGCGGATGAGCTCGGTGCCGCTCGTCAGGTTGCCCCACTGGTCGCTGCCGCCGGACTGCAGCTTGCAGTCGTACTGGCGGTACAGCTCGAGGAAGTCGAGGCCCTGGAGGATCTGGTAGCTGAACTCGGTGTAGCTGATGCCCTCGTCCGAGTTCAGGCGCTTCGCGACGATGTCCTTCTTGATCATCGTGCCAACGCGGAAGTGCTTGCCGATCTCGCGCAGGAAGTCGATCGCCGAAAGCGGCGCGGTCCAGTCGAGGTTGTTCACGAAGCGGGCGGCGTTGTCGCCCTCGAAGCTCAGGTAGCGGGAGATCTGCTCGCGGAGCGAATTCACCCACGCGGCGACCGTCTCGGGCGAGTTCAGCGTGCGCTCCGACGTGGGGCGCGGGTCGCCGATGAGGCCCGTCGAGCCGCCCACGAGGCCGAGGGGCAGGTGACCCTTCAGCTGGAGGCGACGCATGAGCAGCAGCTGCACGAGGTGGCCGAGGTGCAGGCTCGCCGCCGTGGGGTCGAAGCCGCAGTAATACGCGAAGGGCTCGCCCTCGATCAGTTCCGACAGCGCCGCAGCGTCCGTCGACACGTGGATCAGCCCGCGCCACTCCAGCTCGTCCCACAGGGTGGCGAAGCTGTCGTCGTTGCGCTGGGTTGCCAGGATCTCGGTGCGATCATTCGTTTCAGACACGCCTCCCATCGTACCGCGGTCTGACGGGGAACCTCGGACCGGGGTGCCGCGGGCCGGCACTGCGGGTCGATCCCGCACACGCCGCGGCTGCGCAGACTGGGAGACATGTCCGAAATCCTGCTCCGCGCGTCAGCCCTCAGTCAGCACTACGGCCCCACTCGGGCCCTCGACGGCGTCTCCCTCGACCTGTACACCGGCACGTCCACCGCCATCATGGGCGCCTCGGGATCCGGCAAGACGACGCTGCTCCACGCGCTCGCCGGGATCACGGTGCCCCAGGCCGGCGTTGTGCAGTACGGGGGCGCGACCGTCTCCCAGCTCTCCGACGCGGAACGCAGCCGGCTGCGCCGCGAGCAGTTCGGTTTCGTGTTCCAGCAGGGCCTCCTCATCCCCGAGCTCACCGCGGTGGAGAACGTCGCGCTCGCGCTCATGCTCACCGGGGTGTCGAAGCGCGATGCGCTGCAGCCCGCGGCGCAGTGGCTCGCGGCGCTCGGCCTCGCGGGCATGGAGGATCGACGGATCGGCCAGCTCTCGGGCGGCCAGGCGCAGCGCGTGGCGATCGCCCGGTCCCAGGTCACGGGCGCGCGCCTCACCTTCGCCGACGAGCCGACCGGCGCGCTCGATTCGACCACCTCCCGCGAGGTGATGGACGCGCTCCTCGGCTCGACCGTGGGCCAGGGCCGCACGCTCGTGGTCGTCACCCACGATCCCGAGGTGGCCGCCCGCTGCGCGCGCGTGATCACCATGAGCGACGGCCGCGCCATCTCCGACGCGTGGGCGCAGAACACCGCCGGGGGTGCGCGGTGATCGCCCGCGTGCTCCCCCTCCTGTCGCGGCCGAGCCGGCAGGGCTCGTCAGCGCTCGTGCTGCCCGCCGTGGCCTTCGCGAGCGTCACGGCGCTGCTCGCGATCGTGCTGGGCGGCGCGCAGACCTTCTGGGTCTACACCGACGAGCTCGCGCCCCTGTACTGGATGTGCGCCGTCACCGCGCTCGTGCTCCTCGTCGTGCCGCTCATCTCGCTCGGGCACGCGGCTGCCCGGCTCTCGGCGCGCCGCCGGGATGATCGGCTCGCGGTGCTCCGCCTGCTCGGGATGCCGGGCC
The DNA here is from genome assembly GCF_000633415.1 of Leucobacter sp. PH1c. Lineage (GTDB taxonomy): Bacteria > Actinomycetota > Actinomycetes > Actinomycetales > Microbacteriaceae > Leucobacter. The sequence continues at coordinate 14,253 of NZ_AYMV01000033.1, forward strand.
GCAGCACGGCGCTGCTCGCCGTCATCGAGGCCGCCGCGGTCGCCTGCGCCGGCGCCATCGCCGGGGTGCTCGTGGCATACCTCGCCGCGCCGCTCGTCGGGCTCATCTCGTTCCGCGGCGCACCGCTCGGCGCCGCAGCCGTGGCGCTGCCGCCGCTCCACGCGGTGCTCGTGGTGCTCGGGATCACGGCCGTCGCGGCACTGAGCGCCGGAGCGAGCCTGCGCCGCGTCGTTATCTCGCCGCTCGGTGTCGCGCTGAAGCAGCAGGCGCCGAAGCTGCCCTGGGTTCAGGCGCTCTTCGCCGTCGCGGGCATCGTGCTCGCCACCGCGATCGTCGGCGCAGTGAACGGCCTCGGCGCCCTGGGCGGCTTCGTCGCCATCATCGCCGGGCTCGGCATCGCGTTCGGCGTGGCGCTGCTCGCGCTCGACCTCATCGGCTCGTGGCTCATCGGGGTGTTCGGCCGCGGCAAGGCGAAGCGCGCGCAGGGCCCAGCGGATCTCCTCGCGGCCCGGCAGATCCTCGAGTCGCCGCGTGCCGCGTGGCGGCAGGTCTCCGGGGTCGCGATGGCGAGCTTCGTCGCGGTCTTCGCGGGCTCCGGCGTCGCGCTCCTGTCGGCGGTCGAGGAGCCTGGCGCGGGGGCCGATGCCTTCCCCGTCGCCGACATCCGCACCGGGATCATCATCACCGTGATCGGCTCGTTCATCATGGTGGCGTGCTCCGTGGGCGTCACGCAGGCGGCGCAGATCCTCGACCGCCGCGACGTGTCGCGCTCGCTCGCGATCATGGGCACGCCGCTCGACGTGCAGGATGCTGCGCGGCGCAAGGCCACGCTGCTCCCCCTGCTCCTGGCATCGCTCGGCAGCGCGATTCTTGCCGGGGCGCTCATGTTCCCCCTGCTCGGCATGGCGATCGTCGTCGCGCCGCTGTCGCTCGCGGTGATCCTCAGCTCGGTCGCCGCGGGGATCGCGCTCGTGCTCGCGACGCTGTGGGCGACGCGGCCGCTGCTGCGGGCCGCGGCCGTGCCGGTGGGCTAGCGCCTCACGGGGCCGGGGCCCGCGCCCCGGGCACCCGCGCCCCGCTCGTCTCGATGGATGAAACGACTGCGGCGCCCGACGATGTCGTCGGGCGCCGCAGTCGTGTCACGGAACTGTCGCAAACTAGCCGCGGAACTCCGCGATGCGCTGCTGCAGCTTCGCGAGCTGCTCGTCGACGCGCACGCGGGCCGTGCCGCCCGCACCGATGCGCGAGTTCACGGAGCCCTCGATCGTGAGCACCTCGCGCACCGCGGGGGTGAGGTGCTCGGACACGCTCGCGAGCGCCGCGTCGTCCGGCTCGTGCAGTTCGAGCCCGCGCTCCTCGCAGTAGCGCACCAGCTCGCCCGAGATCTCGTGGGCATCGCGGAAGATGACGCCCTGCTTCACGAGCCACTCGGCCACATCCGTGGCGAGCGAGAAGCCCTGCGGTGCGAGCTCGGCCATGCGCTCCGTGTTGAGCGTCATCGTGGCGATCATGCCGGCGAACGCGGGCAGCAGCACCTCGAGCTGAGCGATCGAGTCGAAGACGGGCTCCTTGTCCTCCTGCAGATCGCGGTTGTACGCGAGCGGCATCGCCTTGAGCGTCGCGAGGAGGCCCGTCAGGTTGCCGATCAGGCGACCCGACTTGCCGCGCGCGAGCTCAGCGATATCCGGGTTCTTCTTCTGCGGCATGATGCTCGAACCCGTGGAGTAGCCGTCGTGCAGGCGCACGAATCCGAACTCCTTCGTGTTCCAGAGAATGATCTCCTCGCTCAGACGGGAGAGGTCGATCCCGATCTGCGCGCAGATGAACGCGAACTCGGCGACGACGTCGCGGGCCGCGGTGCCGTCAATCGAGTTCTCGAGCGGCTCGCCGAGGCCGAGCTCCGCCGCCACGAGGCGGGGGTCGAGGCCGAGCGAGGAACCGGCGAGGGCGCCGCCGCCGTAGGGCGAGGCGCTCGCGCGCACCGACCAGTCGCGCAGGCGCTCAAGGTCGCGCACGATCGGCCACGCGTGCGCGGCGAGCTGGTGCGCGAGCAGCACGGGCTGCGCGTGCTGCAGGTGGGTGCGGCCGGGCAGGATCGCCCCGGGGTGCTTCGCCGCCTGCTCCGCGATCGCGTCGAGCAGGTCGAGGAGCATCCCCCGGATGATCGCCGTGTGATCGAGCAGGTACAGGCGCACGAGCGTGGCGATCTGGTCGTTCCGGCTGCGGCCCGCGCGGAGCTTGCCGCCCAGCTGGACGCCGACGATGTCGATGAGGAGACGCTCGAGCGCCGAGTGCACGTCCTCGTCGTCCGCACCGGGAACGGCGCGGCCGTCGGCCACCCGCGCGGCGAGCTCGTCGAGGCCGGCGCGCATGTCCGCGAGCTCCTGCTCGGTGAGGTAGCCGGCTGCGGCGAGCGCCGTGGCGTGCGCCTTCGAGCCGCGGATGTCGTACTCCGCGAGCACCCAGTCGAACTGCGTCGACTTCGAGAGGGCGGCGAGCGAGGGCGACGGGCCGCTCGCGAATCGGCCGCCCCAGAGCGCCCCGGCCTCGGCGGCGCGGTTGCCGGCGTCTCCTGCTGCGGTGGTGTTCTCGGTGCTCATGTCGTCCTTACTTCGTCTCGTCTTCGGTGCGGGCCAGCAGCCAGGCCATGAGGGCCTTCTGCGCGTGCACGCGGTTCTCGGCCTCGTCCCACACGACGCTCTGCGGGCCGTCGATCACCTCGGGCGCCACCTCGAACTCGCGGTAGGCGGGGAGGCAGTGGAGGAACAGGGCGCCCGCTGCGGCGTGCGCCATCAGCTCCGGGGTCACCCGGTACGCGCCGAAGGTCGCCACGCGCTCGGCCTTCTCAGCCTCCTGCCCCATCGACACCCACGTGTCGGTGATGACCGCATCGGCGCCGGTGACGGCCGCGACGGGGTCCGTGAGCACGGTCACGCTGCCACCGGTCTGCGCAGCGATGCGCTCGGCATCGGCCACGATGTCGGCGCGCGGGTGGAAGCCCTCGGGCCCGGCCACGCGAATGTGCATGCCCGCCGTCGCGAAGCCGAGCAGGTAGGAATGCCCCATGTTGTTCGCGGCATCGCCCACGTACGTGGCGGTGAGCCCCGCGAGCTCCCCCTTCTGCTCGCGGATCGTCTGCAGGTCGGCGAGGATCTGGCACGGGTGGAAGTCGTCGGAGAGCGAGTTGATCACGGGCACGCTCGCGTGCTCCGCCATCTCCGCGATGCCCGCGTGGTCGAAGGTTCGCCACACGATGAGTGACACCATGCGCGAGAGCACGCGCGCCGTATCGGCGATCGACTCCTTCGCGCCGAGCTGCGCCTCCCCCGGGTTCACGATGATGGGGGCACCGCCGAGCTCCGAGATGCCCGCTGCGAAGCTGAATCGCGTGCGCGTCGACGTCTTGTCGAAGAACACCGCGGCCGAGCGGGGGCCCGCGAGGGGGCGCTCCGCGAACGGCTCGCGCTTGAGACGCGCAGCGAGGTCGAGGACCTCGCGCTGCTCGGCCGGGCTCAGATCGTCATCACGGAGAAAGTGTCGGGTCACCCACTCAGCTTACCCGGGCCCGGGACCCGCTGGTCCCGGGCCGCTGGCCTCAGTACGTCGCGGCGTATGCCGCGTAGCGCGCCTCCGGATCGAGCGCCTCTGCGCGCGCGATCTCGGCGCGCTTCACCGCGACGAAGGTCTCGGCGAGCTCGGGGGCGAACCACTCACGCGCGACCGCGGACTCGGCGAAGCGATCCAGCGCCTCGCCCAGCGTGCTGGGGATGGGGCGGATCCCGAGCGCCGCGCGCTCATCCGCAGAGAGCGCATCGGAGTCGCCGCTCACGATCGTGGGAGTCGGAAGCTGCTCACGCACGCCCTCGAGCCCGGCCCGGATCAGGCAGCCGAGCACCAGCCAGGGGTTGCTCGTGGCATCCGCCGCGCGGTACTCGAGGTTGAACTGCTTCTGGTGGTTCGCGCCCGGGGTATTGAAGAGCGGGCAGATGCGCAGCAGGGCCTCGCGGTTGTTCTCGCCGAGGAAGACCCCACCGGCGCTCCACCGCTGCGGCGCGAGCCGCTCGTAGGAGAGCGGAGCCGACGCTGCAACGGCCTGGAAAGCCTCCGCGTACTTCAGAATGCCAGCGGCGAAAGACCCCGCGACCTCGGAGAGGTTGCTCGGACGGTGCTCGTCGTACGTCACAAAGCGTCCCTCACGGTCGCGCAGGCTCACGTGCACGTGCACGCCGTTGCCGCCGCCGTTCTCCTCCACGATCGGGGAGAACGTGATCCGCTTCCCGAGGCTGCTCGCGACGTGGCGAGTGATCTCGCGGAGATAGACCGCCCGATCAGCCGCGACGAGCGCTCGCGCCGGGCTCAGCGTGATCTCGAACTGGTTGCGTCCGAACTCGGGCAGCCACATCTCGGGCTCCAGGCCGGCGTCGTCGAGCGCTGCGACGAGGCGCCCTCCGAGTTCCTCCTCCTCGAGGAACGACTCAAGCGAGAACGGCGTGTTGACCGGGCTTCCGCTGTCGTCGCGCAGCATGAACTCGTGCTCGAACGATGAGACGACGCTCAGGCCGGTCTCTGCGTCGAGGTCCGCGATCGCGCGCTTCAGGAAGGTGCGCGGATCGCAGGCCCACGGCTCGCCATCGGGCGTGTGAATATCCGCGAGAACGAGGGTGGTCTGCTCCCCCGTCTCGTTCAGTGCGACGCTCGCGATACTCGTCACATCGGGCATAAGCCGCAGGTCCCCGACCGCGCCGAACGGGTTCGGAGTGACGATCGACCCGAAGGCGTCGATGGCGAGGTTGGCGGGCACCCAGCCGCACCCGCTGTTGAGGTACTTCTGGAACTCCTGCTGACGGAACGCGCGACCACGCGCCTTCGCGGCGAGATCGGCGGTCAGGATGATGGCCAGGGGTTCTTTTCTCACGATATGTCCTTACTCTCGAAGCGGGCGGCCACTGTGCCGTCCCGCGGTCTGCATGCTGAGGGGGTTACTCCCAGGCGTCGAACGCCTGGATTCTGCCGAGCGGTTCCGAGCCCAACTGCTCCACGACGCCGGCCACGAGGGCCTCGACGAGGGCGAGGGAGGGCACGAGCGAGTCGAATGGGCTCGGGGCCTCGACTCCGCTCGAGATCAGAAAGTCGGCGTGCTTCGCCGCGGGCGAGAGCCACGGATCGGTGAGGAGCACGGTCGTGGCGCGCCGCGCCTTCGCCCGGGCGACGAACTCGACCGTCGCATCCTGGTAGCGGCGGTAGTCGAAAGCGACGAGCACATCGCGCGGTCCGATATCGAGGAGCGCGAGCGACTTGTCCGACTCGGCTCGGCCCACGAACTGCACGTCAGGGCGGAGCAGCCGAAGATGCAGGGCGAGGTACTCGGCGAGGAGCCCGGAGTATCGGCCGCCCACCGCCCAGACGCGCCGCTTGGGGTCGGCGAGGAGCTCGACGATCCGGTCGAACTCGGAGACCGGCATCGCGGCGAAGCTGCCCGTGATGCCGCGCACGAAGACGTCGTTCGCGCGCGGAATCGTGTGGTCCTCGGGGACAGCCCGCTCACCGGCCCGGGTCTCGTACTGGTCGATGGGCGAGGTGGTCCGCTCGGAGATCTCCTCGCGAAGCAGCTCCTGCATCTGCGGGTAGGACTGAATGCCGACGCGGGCGAGCATGCGCAGCACGGTCGGCGCGCTGACATTCGCGCGATCCGCGAGCCGAGCCACCGGTTCCAGTCCAGCGACGGGGTACTCAGCAATGAGCGCGCGCGCCACCTTTTTCTCCGACGGGCTCATGACGTCGAGTGACATCTTGAGCGCCTCGGCGAGCGTCCGCTTCTTCGTCATTTCTCGTCCTCTCGGTGTGCGGGCTCCCAGCCCAAGTACGGTGCGACCGTCTCGATCGGCACCGCGCCGGCTCGCACCTCAGTGACCGCGGTGTGGAGTGTCTCCACCCCGCGCAGCGCTTCGGCTGCGCTGAGCGTGAGCGGCGGGGTCCATTCGACCACGTTCCCGCGCACCAGGTAGTTCACGACACCGAGCTCCCACATCCGGAAGATGACCCGCCTGGTGAAGAGGTCATCGGCGGCCGCCGAGGGCTCGGCCGGATCAGCGCGCAGCTCGATCCCCAGGCTGAGGCCGCGCCCACGCACCTCTGCGATCTCCGGGGCGGCGGCCGCAGCGTCTCGGAGCAGCGCGCGGAGCTCGCGCTCGCGTTCCGCAGCGGCCTCGGGGAGCCGGTCATCAATGATGGTGCGGAGCACCGCGAGCCCCGCCGCCGTACTGATCGCATTCCCCGCGGTCGTGAGCAGCGCGCTCGCCGGCGCCGCGTCGAGCACCGAGGCGGGCCCGACCACGGCGGCGAGCGGCAGGCCGCCACCGAGCGCTTTACCGAACGTGACCAGATCTGGAACAACGCCATCGTGAGCGAACGCGTGCAAGAGCCCCGTGCGCCCCAGGCCGACCTTGACCTCGTCGACGATAAGGAGGGCACCGGCCCGGTGTGCACGGTCGGCGAGCTCCCGGAGGAACCCCGCGGGCGGCACGACGAGGCCACCATCCGACTGAATGGCCTCAACAATGATCGCGCCGACCGGGCGCTCAGCGAGCGCAACGTCGAGCGCCGCCCAGACCTCAGGTAGCGCCGCGGCGGTCGCGGGGAACGGCAGGAGCGCGCTGGCGGGGTCGGCAGGGAGGCCCACTTCGACAAAGACGCCGCTCACCGCCTGAGCGGCTCCGAACCCGCCGTGGTAGCCACCACGGAACGCGAGCACGCCCGCTCGTCCGCTCGCGGCCCGCACAGCAGCGATAGCCGCGCTGTTGACATCGCTCCCGGAGTGCCCAAACAGCACGCGCCTCGGCGCGGCATCCGGGGCAGGCACCGCGGCGAGCAGCGCTGCTCCGAGATCGACCGCTGCTGGGTGCATCGCCGACAGCACGCTCGCGCTCCCGCCGGACTCGGCGGCGGCGCGGACCGCAGCGACGACCCGGGGGTGAGCGTGGCCGAGACTGTTCGCGCCCCACGCAGCGGAGAGGTCCAGGAAGTGCCGTCCCGTGTCGTCGACAATCTCGGCCCCCTGCCCCGAAACGATGCTCAGCGGGAAGAACCGGAGCTTCTGGTTGGCCGCGATCACCCGCTCGTCACGCACGCTGAGCGGCACGCTGGCTTGAGCGTCGCTGAGCGGGCCGGCCTCGGCGGCGATTCGGGTCTGCGGGTCATTCACGGTGCTCTCCCCCGACGAGTCCTGTCTGGCGCTCGGGATCGGCGCGCCGGTCGAGTTCGGCACAGGCGCCCAGGTAGCCGGCCGCAAGCGTGAGGGCGACGCGGCGCACGGCGTCCGGGTCTGGGAGGAACTCAGGGTGGTGCAGGCTGGGCCGTGCAGGGTGATCCTCGGTTTCGACCCCGACGAAGGCCATCAAGCCGGGGAGCTCTTCCGAGTAGAAGGAGAAGTCGTCTGCCCCGCACGAGCGCATGGGCTCACTCACCGTGAATCCCGCCGCAGAGAGCTGGGCATCGACGGCGTCGACGAGGCCCGGGTCGTTCTCGAGGACCGGCTCGCCCGTCACGATCTCAAGCGTGCCCTCAAGCCCGAATGCCGAAGCTTGGCCCTCGACGTAGCGGCGCACTGCCTCGTGCACGATCGGCCGATCAGCGCGGTCCATGGTGCGCAGCGTCCCCGAGAATGACCCCTCTTCGGGGATCACATTCGCGATCTCTCCCGCCTGGAAGCGCCCGACCGTGAGCACGGCAGGGTGCATCGGCGAGACGCTGCGCTGGAGCACCTCGGGCAGACCGACGACGATCTGCGCGAGCACGCCGATCGGGTTGGCAGCCTCATGGGGATACGCACCGTGGCCACCGCGCCCGCGCACGGTGACGCGCAGTTCGTCGGCCGCGGCGTTCGTCGGCCCCTTGCCAGTGGCCACCGAGCCCCGCGGGATCCCCGGGTGCACATGCGCGGCGAGCACCGCCGCGACCCCCTCTTCCCGAAGCACTCCAGCGCGCACGATGTCGAGCGCACCAGAAGGGTATGCTTCCTCGCGCGGCTGCAGGAACGGGACGAGCGCGTAGGGCAGCTCGCACTCCGCGGCCGCGCGGGCGAGCGCGATCAGGGCGGCCTGATGCACGTCGTGACCGCAGGCGTGCATGGCGCCGTTCGTCGATCGGAACGGAGCCCCGGTTGCTTCCTCGACCGGCAGTGCGTCGAGTTCTGCGCGGACCGCCACAGCCGCACCCGCCACGGGTCCGATCCGACCGATCCGGCCGGTGTCCGCGACGGTGCGCATCGGCATGGGCATCCGCTCCGCGATCCAGGCAGCCGCGGGCCCTTCGAAGCCCGAGAGCTCCGGGGACCGGTGCAACGCTTCACGGAGGTGGACCGCGGACGCCGCGTGCTCTGCAGTCCGCGCGAGCAGCTCCTGCGCGAGCTCGGGCCGGTTCACGCGAGGCCCCGCTCGGATGCGAAGCGGGGCTGGTCTGCGAGTCCGTACGCGCGTACGGCATTCTCCTGACAGATCTTGCGGATCAGCTGCTCGCCTGTCGCCGCATCCCACTCATCGGCGTCGATCCACCCGTTCACCACCTGGAGGAGGCCTCTCCGGAACAGGTGCGCCCCCAGGAAGTAGAGCTCCGACAGCCCGAATGCGTCCGAGGAGAACACGGCTTTGTCGAACGGCGTGAGCTCGAGCGATTCTGCGAGCACCTGCGGCGAGCGCGCGCCAACGTAGTTGATCGCCAACCCGACATCGCAGTACACGTGTGGGAAGACGTGCGCGAGGTACCCGGCATTCCGGTGGAAGGGGTAGCAGTGGAGCAGCAGGACGCGCACCCCACTGAGTCGCGTGCGGCGCAGCCACTCCGTGAGGAGCAGCGGATCGCAGCGACCCAGGTCGACATCGGGATCGCCGAAGCCGATGTGGAACTGAATCGCCTGCTGTGCGTCCACGGCGCACCAGATCCCGAAGCGGATCAACACGGCGTCTTCGAGCCGCGGCTCGGCTCCCGATTCCAGTTCGGCGAGCCAGGCCCCTGCGGCCGCCGCGACCTCGGCGTCGCTCGGGCGATCTGGTGCGAAGTCCAGACCGATTCGGTATGCGGCAATCGTCTTGACCCCTACGGCATCTCGGAGTTCCTCCGAGAGCAGCGCACGGAACGCGTCCGCGTACGCGGCCCCGCTTCCGAGCGTGGGGGCGAGCTGCTCGGCCAGGCGCTCCAGACGCACCACCGTGTCGGCACTCGCGTCGGCGCGCACCGCCATCTGCCCGGCGTCGAGGATGTCGTCGCCCCGATACCCGGTCTCGATCAGGTAGCGATCGATCCCCGCGGCGCGCAGGAGCCGCTCGTTCACCTCCTGCGGCGCCAATTCCGCCCGGCGTTCAAGGTATCGCTCGGGCGTGACGTGCGCGTCGAGGTCGAGAAGCGGCGCGCACCAGCGCCGGATCGCGACGCCCAGCTGGGAATCGAACACGGTGGTGCCCGCGGGCGCGGCCCAGTTCGACTCGGAGATGAGCGATTCGAACTCTGGCCGCTCCGGGCTGTGTTCAACCACGCCGTGGCAGTGGTGATCGATCAGGTCCGCCGCGGCGAACGCAGCGGGAGTGAGCAGGGTCTCGGACACGAGGTTCCTTTCGAAACGGGTGGACTAGTCGAGGTCTTCGGCGGTGAGGCGGCCGCCGATGCGCTGGGCGAGGCCCGGTCGGGCGAGGATGATGACCCCGCCGATCAGACACCACGCCCCCGCGATCCAGGGGAAGTAGGTGTACGGGGGTTCCTGGCCAATGATCTGGACCGCGTAGACGAAGCCGAGGTAGAGCAGTCCGAGGACGGGAAGCACAACCTCCCACTTCGGGATCCGAGTCTTCCCGCGGAAGATCGCAACGATGACGCCCACGGAAGTCATGCCGTACGCGACGACCATGCAGAGCGTCGCAATCGTGGCGTACCAGTAGTAAGCGTCGAATGCGCTCCCGCCGAACACGGCGATCCCGCCAGCGAGCAGTACGGCCAGCCCGGTGGTGGTGAGCACCGCCGCGACGGGCACCTTGGTGACAGGGTGGACGGTCCCCAGGCGCTTCGGGCCGAAGCCGTCGCGCGCGAGTGCGTAGATGAGCCGGGCCGCGGCCGCTGTCGAGCTCAGCACCGAGGCGAACGCCACCACGAACGCAATGAAGGCGATGAGCATCGCGTACTCGCGGCTGATGTAGAGCGTGCTGAGGCTCGTGAGCGTCGAGTTCGCCCCCGCGAAACTCTCGATCCCCTCCGCGTGAGTGCCGTAGCCGATCGTCTGCGCGAACATCATCACGGTGTAGAGCACGCCAGCGACGACGATGGCGCCGAGCAGAGCCCGCGGGATCGCCCGCTTCGGATTCTCAGTCTCCTCGCCGAGGGAACTCCCCGATTCGAATCCTGCCCACGACAGGAATGCAAAGACCGACGCGGTCATGATGCCCACGGCGGTCGCGTCGCCGGGGAGGAACGTGGTGAAGTCGATCGTCGCTTCGGGCACCGGGCCGGTTCCGCTGCCGACGCGCACGAAAATCACGACGGCGAGTACGAGCATCGCGACGACGCCGAGTACGCCGATCACGAAGAGCACGCGCGTGACCACGCGGGACTCGCGGACGTTGAGCACGACGACGAGCACAGCGACAACGAGCGCGACAAGGATCCAGGGGATGTGCGCCCAGAAGCCGCCGAACTCTTCGGCCCAGGCGGCGAAGAACACTCCGGTCGCACCGAGGATGCACGCCGCGAAGAACAGGTAGGTGCCGAGCAGGGCGAAGCCGCCGAAGAAGCCCGCCCGTGGCCCGATCGTGGCCCCGGCGAGCGCGTACACGGATCCGGCATGGCTGAAGTAGCCGGTCAGGCGGATAAAGCCGTATCCGACCAGGAGCGTGCCGAGAAACGCGAGCAGGAACGTGAACGGCACGGACTTGCCGACGAGACCGGCGACGCCGATCCCATTCAGCGCCATCGCCATCACAGGACCCATGAAGCCGACGGAGAGCGCAGTGACCTCCCACACCCTGAGCTTGCGGCTGCGCGTGCCGCGCCCCGCGGTCTGGGGTGGCGCAACGGTTTCGGACATGTCTTCAGACTCCTTTGTCTTTGAGCGTGCACTGTGGCGGAATCACCCGCCTCGGTGAAGAGTAACGCACATTACACATTATGCAAAACACCTAATTTGCGTACAATTCAAAACATGTGCTGCGCCGCTCGCGCCGCACCCGGCACCGATATGCAAAGGAGCACCCATGTCGAGCAGCGCACCCCATCCGCAGCGCCCGCCCCTGGATCAAGCCACCACCCCCTACGCCACGGCGCTCGACCTCCACGCGAAGCGGGACACCGTCAACCTCATGGTGCCCGGGCACGGGGCCACCGCCGCAGGGCTCTCCGAGGAGCTCGGCGCGTTCGTCGGCCCGCACGCCCTCGCACGGGACATCCCCCCGCTCATCCCCGGCATCGACGTCGGCCCGGACTCCCCGCTCGTCGCCGCGACGACCCTCGCCGCCGAAGCGTGGGGTGCGCGACGCACGTGGTTCCTCGCGAACGGCGCCTCGCAGGCGAACCGGATGGCGGCGCTCGCACTCGCGAGCCGCAGCCGCGGCGACGTCGTGGTCGCCCAGCGCAGCGCGCACTCGAGCTTCACCGACGGGGTGATCCTCGGCGATCTCCTCCCCCGCTTCGTGTTCCCGAGCATCGATCCCGCCCGCGGCATCAACCACGGCGTCACCCCCGACGCGCTCCGCACGAGCCTCGCCGAAGCGCAGCGCGCGGGCGACGCCGTGACGGCCGTCTACGTGATCTCGCCGAGCTACTTCGGCGCCGTCGCGGATGTGGCCGGCCTCGCCGAGGTGGCGCACGCGCACGGGGTGCCGCTCGTCGTCGACGGCGCGTGGGGATCCCACTTCGGCTTCCATCCCGAGCTCCCCGAGTCGCCCGCCCGCCTCGGCGCGGACCTCACCGTGTCGAGTACGCACAAGCTCGGCGGCAGCCTCACCCAGTCCGCCATGCTGCACCTCGGCGACGGCCCCTTCGCCGACGAGCTCGAGCCGCTGCTCGAACGCGCGTACATGCTCACCCAGACCACGAGCGCGAGCGCCCTCTTGCTCGGCTCGCTCGATGTCGCCAGGCACGCGCTCGTGCACGGCGGCGAGGCGATCGGGGCCACGCTCCGCACGGTCGAGACGTTCCGCGAGGAGCTGCGCGCCGACGGCCGCTTCCCCGTGATCTCGGATGGCTTCGACGCGTTCCCCGACATCGTCGCGCACGATCCGCTCCGCGTCTCGATCGACGTCGGCGCCACGGGGCTCAGCGGGCACGCGGTGCGGGATCGCCTCGCGGCCGAGCACGGCGTCTTCCTCGAGATCTCGACGGCGCACGCGATCGTGGCGTTTGTGGGGCCGGGGAAGGATCCGGAACTGTCCCGGCTCTCCCGTGCACTCTTCGCGCTCGCGGAGGGCGCCGAGGCCGCGCCTGAGGCCGCCGATCCCGCGCTCGGATCGTTCCCCGCGCTGCCCGCGCCCGGGCCGATGCGAGCCCGCCCGCGCACCGCGTTCTTCGCGCGGCACGAGCTCGTCCCCGCGTCCGAGGCCGTCGGGCGGATCTCAGCGGACGCGCTCGCGGCGTACCCTCCCGGGATCCCGAACGTGCTGCCCGGCGAGGAGATCACGGCGGAGACCGTGGCGTTCCTCCAGACCGTCGCGGCCTCCCCCATCGGCTACGTGCGCGGTGCGCTCGATCCCGCCGTCGCCCGGTTCCGGGTGCTCGCCGAGTAGCCGCCGCCTCCGCGCGCACCGGGCACCCACGCGGCCGCACTGCGAGCCGGGCTCCCGCAGCGGGCTGTGGGAGAATCGGGGGATGCCTGCCCTGCCCCGTTTGGTCGCGTTCGACCTCGATGACACGCTCGCCCCCTCGAAGTCCCCCGTCGAGGAGCGCATGCTCGACGTCTTCGCCCGGCTCCTCGCCCGCACCTCCGTCGCGGTCATCTCGGGCGGCAACTTCGAGCAGTTCGAGGCCCAGCTGCTCGCCCGTCTCGACGAGTTCGCCGGCGCCGACGAGGACGCGCTCGCGCGCCTCCACCTGCTGCCCACCTGCGGCACCCGCTACGAACGCCGCGAGGCCGGAACCTGGCGCACCGTCTACCGCGAGCACCTGAGCGAAGAGGAGCGCGACGGCGCACTCGGCGCCCTCCGCGAGGAGGCCGTGCGCCTCGGCCTGTGGGAGGCGGAGCCCTGGGGCGAGATCCTCGAGGATCGCGGCTCGCAGGTGACATTCTCGGCGCTCGGGCAGCAGGCGCCGGTTGCCGCGAAGCACGCCTGGGATCCCGACGGGACCAAGAAGAACACGCTCCGGGCGGCGGTCGCCGCGCGGCTGCCCGGGCTCGAGGTGCGGAGCGGCGGCTCGACGTCGGTAGACATCACCCGGCGCGGCATCGACAAGGCGTACGGCATGCGGAAGCTCGAAGAGCACACCGGGATCCCGCTCGACGACATGCTCTTCGTGGGCGACCGGCTCGATCCCGATGGCAACGACTACCCGGTGCTGGCGCTCGGCGTGGAGTGCCACGCGGTGACGGGCTGGGAGGACACGGCTGCGTTCCTGGAACGCCTCCTGGCGGACTAGCCCCTCCCCGCCGCCCGCCGCTCCCCGCTGCTCCTCACCCTCCCCTGGGTCGGGGTGGAGCGCGTTTCGGCGCCCAAACGAACGATCCCGCCCTCGCACGGAGCGAGGGCGGGATCGTTGCAGAGCGCGGTATCCCCGCGCGGCGGAGAGCCTTAGGCGGTCTCTTCCGCGGCGGGCGCGACCTCGTCCGCGGCGGGGATGAGCCCGAGCACGCGGCCGGTCTCGGCGAGCGAGGCTGCTGCGGCTGCGGCGTCCTGGTTCAGGCCGCCCGTCGCGAGCACGGGGATCTGCTCGGTGAAGGTCTGCTCCCACGAGTTCGCGTACTGCTCGGGGAAGCACTTGCGCAGCACACCCAGCATGGCGTGCACGGCGGTCGAGGCCCCGGGCGATGCGCCGAGGAGGCCCGCGATAGAGCCCTCAGCGCCCGTGATGACCTCGGTGCCGAACTGGAGGATGCCGCCCTGCTTGGGGTCCTTCTTCATGACCTGCACGCGCTGGCCTGCAGTGATCATCTCCCAGTCCTCGGTGCGCGCTGCGGGCATGTACTCGCGGAGCGTGTCCATCTGCTTCTCGCGGCTGGCGAGGAGCTCGCCGAGGAGGTACTTCTCGAGCGACCACTGGGTCAGACCGACCTTGATCATCGGGCCCAGGTTGTGGAGCCGGATCGAGCCGGGCAGATCCCACCAGGAGCCCTTCTTGAGGAAGTTGGGGCTGAAGCCTGCGTAGGGTCCGAAGAGGATGCTCTCTTCGCCGTCGACGATGCGGGTGTCGAGGTGCGGCACGGACATGGGCGGTGCGCCCACGGCGGCCTTGCCATAGACCTTCGCGCGGTGGTGCGCGACGATCTCGGGGTTGGAGGTCTTCAGGAACTTGCCGCTGATAGGGAAGCCGCCGAAGCCGCGGATCTCGGGGATCTTCGAGGACTGGAGCAGCTGCAGCGCGCCGCCGCCCGCGCCGACGAAGACGAACTTCGCGTTGATCATGGAGCGGCCGTAGCCCATGCGGTTACGCACGTGCACGTCCCAGGTGCCGTCGGCGCGGCGCTTGACCTTCTTCACCTGCATGCCGAGGTGCATGTTCGCACCCTCGGCGACGAGGTAGTCGAAGAGCTGGTGCGAGACCGCACCGAAGTCAACGTCGGTGCCGCTCGTGGAGCGGGTCGCCGCGAAGACCTCGTCTTTGGCGCGGCGGTCGACGAGGAGCGGGGCCCACTCGGCGATCTGCTCGGGATCCTCGCTGAACTCCATGTCGGAGAACAGGGGCTCCCGCTTGAGGATGTCGAAGCGGCGGCGGAGGTAGTCCACGTTCTCGGCGCCGCGCACGAAGGTCATGTGCGGGGTCGGGTTGATGAACGAGGAGGGGGTGCCGAGGATGCCCTTCTGCACGAGGGTGGACCACCACTGGCGAGACAGCTGGAACTGCTCGTTGATGTCGATCGCCTTCGTGGCCGAGAGGCTGCCGTCGGCGCCTTCGGGCATGTAGTTCAGCTCGCAGAGGGCTGCGTGGCCGGTGCCCGCGTTGTTCCACGCGTTCGTGCTCTCGGTCGCAACCTCGGACTGGGACTCGAAGATCTCGATCGACCAGTCGGGCTGCACCTGCTTGATCAGGGTGCCCAGGGTGGCGCTCATGATGCCACCGCCGACGAGGACGACGTCTACCGTGTTCTTACTCACGATGGGCAAGTCTACTCCGCCTCGGCGGGAACTACAGACCGGCGCCGGTTCGCGCCTGCTGCAGCGTCTCAGCGCCCGCGTCGATGAGGCGCACGTAGCCGAGCCGTGTGGCCTCCTGCGCGCGCTGCACTCCCGAGGCGACGGGCCGCACTTCGCCCGCGAGACTGATCTCACCGAAGGCCGCGAGATCGTGCGGAAGCGGGCGGTCGGTGACGGCGGAGAGCACGGCGAGCGCGATGGCGAGATCCGCTGCGGGCTCGCCGAGCTTCACGCCGCCGACGGTGGAGACGTACACGTCCTGGTCGTGCAGGCGCGCCCCCATGCGACGCTCCAATACGGCAAGGATCATGGCGACGCGCGACGGGTCGACTCCGCTCGTGACGCGGCGCGGGTTCGGCGTCGCACTTTTCGCGACGAGCGCCTGCACCTCCACGGGCAGCGCGCGGCGCCCCTCCATCGCGACGGTCGCGCAGGTGCCGCTCACCGGCACCCCCGCGCGGCTCAGGAAGAGCCCGCTCGGATCGGGAACCTCCTGGATCCCGTCGCCCGTCATCTCGAAGCACCCCACCTCGTCGGTCGGGCCGAAGCGGTTCTTGAGCGTGCGGAGGAAGCGGAGCGAGGTCTGCCGGTCGCCCTCGAAGTGGCACACGACGTCGACGAGGTGTTCGAGCAGGCGGGGCCCGGCCACCGAGCCGTCCTTGGTGACGTGGCCGACGAGGATGACCGGGGTGCCGCGCCCTTTCGCGACGCGGATAAGCGCGGCCGCGACCTCGCGTACCTGCGCGGGGCCGCCGGCGGCACCCTCGATCTGGTCGCTCGCGAGCGTCTGCACCGAGTCGATGATGACGAGCACGGGGTTCACCGATTCGATGTGCCCGAGGACGGTGGCGAGATCGGTCTCGCTGGCGAGGAATAGCGTGTCGTGCATGGCCCCCGTGCGCTCGGCGCGCATGCGGATCTGCCCGGTCGACTCCTCACCGCTCACGTAGAGGATGCGCGCGCCCGTCGCCGCGGTGCGAGCTGCCGTGTCGAGCAGCAGCGTCGACTTGCCCACGCCGGGCTCGCCGGAGAACAGGATCGCGGCGCCGGGCACCACGCCGCCGCCGAGCACGCGGTCCAGCTCACCGATGCCGGTGGCCTGGTGCCGCACCGAGTCTCCCGTGAGCTCCGTGATGGGCCGGGCTTCGCGCCCCGCAGCGGGCTGCACGGCCCGCGTGGTGCGGGCGATCGTGGCGCCCTCGCGCGCGCGCTCGACCACCGTGCCCCACTGCTGGCACTCGCCACAGCGGCCGACCCACTTCGAGGCCTGCCACCCGCACTCGGTGCAGGAGAACGCGCTACTTGTCTTCGCCATGGCTGCGACACTACCGGGGACCTCGGACACTGGGCGGGGTGGCGCTGCTGCCGCGACTCCTCGACGCGCAGAACGCCCGTCGCATCGGCCGCGCGCACCTCCGCGACACGCCGACGACACGGGCTCAGCACCCCCGATTTCACTTTCGGACCCGAAATCACGTATTCTTTTTCGCGGTGACGTGTCCGAGCGGCCGAAGGTGCAACTCTCGAAAAGTTGTGTAGGGTAACCCCCTACCGTGGGTTCAAATCCCACCGTCACCGCCAGAGCGAAGGCCCCGCCTCCCCTTTAGATCGCTGGGGAGGCGGGGCCTTCGTCTTTCCCTCACGGGGCGATCCGACTACGTTCTCTCCGGGCGCATCACGGTTGGGGGCGTTCCTCACCCCTGTGAGGCTCCCCCTTCGAGGCGTCGTCTTCGTCAACGGCCACGGTAAGCACCGCGTCTTCTGGCTCAGCGATCTCATCCCAGCTTTCGGGTAACGGACCGAGTATCTTTCGTGCCGACTTCACCACAAACCACCCGAACAGGCCGTTACCGCTGCCACCGATGGCCGCACCGATCATGAATGGAACCTGCTTACCAAGAACCAGCACCCCCGTCTTCACGCCCCACTTCGTGATGAACCGGGGGCCGAGGACACGGTTCGCCTGGTTGATCGCCGCCATCGGGACGGCCTGGACAATCTTCTTACCCCAATAGGGCGCGGTTCGGCCGATGATCTTTTCGAGCACTTGCGTCGATGCTGAGTTCCCAACCAGCACGGCTGTCACGAGCAGTCTTCGGCGCTCGATGTCTTCAAGGTTCAGCTTATGTATCTCTGCCACTGACAGCGCGTACAGAACTGACGCTTCGAGATAGGTGAGTAGATCGGCCAATGCAGCGGGCACCTGGACGAACCCGTTCGGCACCACAGCCGCGGCACCTGCACCGGCACCGGTCGCGGAGACAGAACTTATGTACCACTTGTTCATGTAGGCGACCAGTTCCTCGGGCGATTTGTCCGGGTGCACTCGGCGCAGGCGAGCGACGTTCGCCATGGCGACAGGCTGCTGTGTATCCAGTGCCTTGTTGAGACCCGCTTTGACCAGGGCCTTGGGGTCGAACTTTCTCGCATCTGCCATAGCCACAATCATCCCAGGCTGCACCGGCGTTGAGCGAGATCGCAGTCACGTTCACGATCCAAGCCCCTGGTTGCCGGTCAAGCTACAGGAGCCGGTGGGCCGGGCACGTCGTTGATCTGATCCACGGTGAGCCTCTTCTGCCCGTCAGTGGGGCGACCTCACCAGGTCTCGCGCTTCCCGACCAACTGGCTCTGGGGGGTAAGCTTCGTGTGCTTCTGGCGCGCCCAGTTTTCAAACACCTCGTGCAACATTGTGCCGTCCGAGCGCGTGACCGTCTTGGCGAACGCGGTCAGCTGCGCCGACTGCTGGCCGAGAACCCCAGCCCGTATCTCGTCGTAGCTCAGCAGCTGCGGCGCGGGCCCCGCTGCGCCAAGGTCGCGCTCACCATCCTCGCGCAGCGCGGGAAGTCGGCATTCTCGGCCCGCTTCTCAACCTAGAGCGCGCGGCATCGCTAAGCGCGTTCCGAGCCGAGAGTCGGCCGTCTGCAGTCCCCTGGTCGCGCGGGTCGAGGTTGACCTCTTGAATGTCGAACTCTCGCTTGTGGGTCAGCCAGTCGGTCTCGGAGGCAAGCGCGGCATCGACGATAGTCTCGTGACCGGCGGTGCGCAGTGATGCCGCCTCGGCTTTCTCGTCTTGCACCTCCTCGTACGCCGGCTTCGGCACCTTACGTCGGTAGTGCTCGCCTGGCTCGCATTCGACCGGGTAGTCCTCGGCGATCGTTCGCCCCCGCACGGCTCCCTGAGCGGCCTGCATCTTGCGCTCGCCCCAGGCAACCATGCCCCTGCCTAGCACACGATCCCGACGCCGAGCGTCTGCTCGTCGAGCGCTTTGAGGTCGGCAAGGTCGATCTCGCCATAGGGCTTCCCGGTGAGCTACTCGAGCTGCGAGTGCTCCTCGGAAGCAAACGCGAATCCCATCGGCCCTCCGAGCCGCCGACAGGACCGCATGTCCTTGTTCCCGCGGAGCGAGATCGCGCCCTCCGAGCAGACGACATTCGAAGAGACGAGTACGCCTTCGACATCGCCGGACGCAGCACCCCCCGGCGCCTTCGAGTCGGGCGCAAACGAGTAGTTCATGACCTGGATGTCCCGCGTGCTTTCTCCGCCTATGCCAACCCAAAGCCACCGTTCAAACCGGTGCTCTACAGGGTCAGGAAGGCTACTGCTTTCGAGTGCCATCGGCGATCCGCGATGCGGTTTTCGCAGAAATTGGAGTCCAGCTCGACGTAGAACCACGTCAGCCAGGCGCAAGTATCTCAATCGATGGCGGCACCGACGCAGTTGGCATTGCAAAGCTGCGCAAGGAACAACCCACTTTGCGCAAACGGCTTATCGAGCTACGTGACACAGCACCGTGCGCGCTCTGTGGCCAGGTGTTTCCCGTCGAGTACCTTGTCGCATCACACATCAAACAACGGAGTGAGTGCACCGAGAAGGAGCGCATTGACGTGAATGTTGCAACGCTCGCTTGCACGTTTGGGTGCGACTCAGCCTTTGAGCGAGGCGATCTCTGGGTGAGCAACGACGGAATGCTCAATGTTCGATCATCAGCCCACCTTTCTCTCCACAGCCACTTCGAACCGTTCATCGGGCGCACGCTAGAAGTCTTCAACTCGCGCAACAGAAAGTACTTCAGAGCAAGACGACTTCAATACTCGAACTAGGTCACACCTGGGGTGGTACTCACATTCCTTACTGTCCATTTGCCTCCTCATCACCCCCGCATGCAGGACGCAGCCCCGCAGTTCTCGTCAACCCAGATCGGGGCGACTCAGGGATCGCCTGAAACCATCTCGGGAAAATGACAGGATTGAGTCATGTCTTTCCCGAGCGACGAGCCACAGCCCGAGCAGCCCCAGCCACCCCAGGCGGCACAGCAGCCCGAGCAGCCGCAGCAGCCGCAGGCTCCCCAGCAGGCCCCCGCGCCCGCGTACGGTGCTCCGCAGCACGACGCTCCCCAGTACGCGCCGCCGCAGCACAACGCCCCGCAGGTCAGCGCGCCACAGCACGACGCGCCCCAATACGCACAGCCCCAGTACGACGCGCCCCAATACGCACAGCCTCAGTACGGCGCTCCCCAGTACGCACCACCGCAGTACGCGGCGCCGGTTCCGCCCGCAGGGGCACAGGCTCCGGGCTACGGCGCACCGCTGCCGCAGCGCCCCGCGACCGGGCTGGCGATCGCCGCGCTCGTCGTGGGGATCGTGGCGTTCCTCCTCGGCCTCGTTCCGGTGCTCGGCATCATCCTGGGCCTGGCCGGCGTCGGCCTCGGCACGGCGGCGCTCGTGAAGCGGCAGCCGAAGGCTCTCGCGCTCACCGGCACGATCCTCGCCGCGCTCGCGCTCCTCGCATCGATCATCACGACCGCGAGCCTCGGCTCCGCGATCAGCTCAGTCGACCGCGGGCGGGCGCTCGTCGAGTCCTCGACCCCCGCCCCGCACGCGACGCCCGACACGGATCACCGCGATGACGATTCGGCGGCGGACGAGTCCGGGGAGACGATCGGCCAGCGGAACGCGCTGCGCTCCGCGCGGGAGTACATCGATCTGATGGCCTTCTCACACTCGGGCCTCATCTCGCAGCTCGAGTACGAGGGCTACTCGACCGCGGACGCGACCTGGGCCGCCGACCGCGTCGAGGCCGACTGGGATGCCGAGGCGGTCGAAGCCGCGAAGCAGTACCTGGATCTCATGGCGTTCTCGCGGGACGGCCTGATCAAGCAGCTCGAGTACGACGGCTTCACCTCCGAGCAGGCCGAGCGCGCCGCCACCGCCGCCGGGTACTGATCCCGCGCGGGATCCTCCCGCACCCATCACCTCCGAAGGACTCCCATGACGACTCCCGTCCAGCTCATCCGCTCGCAGGCCCTCAGCGATGTCGCCGAGTACGCCTATGCCGCGACCGCCCCGGCCGGAACCCGGTTCGTGTTCATGGCGGGCGCGTGCCCGCTCGCGGACGACGGGAGCACGGTCGGCGTCGGCGACTTCCGGGCGCAGGCGGCGCGCTGCGTCGAGACGCTCACGACCGCGCTCGCGGCGGCCGAACTCTCCCTCGAGCACGTGATCCAGACCCGCGTGCTCGTCGCGTCGACCCGCCAGCAGGACCTCGTGGACACCTGGGAGGTGGTGCGCGACGCGTTCGGCGCGCACGATGTTCCCAGCACCCTCATGGGCGTCACCGTGCTCGGCTACGACGATCAGCTCGTCGAGATCGAGGCGATCGCAGCCGTCGCCGGGTAGCCTCGGCTGCGATAGGCACAGGCCTCCGCCCGCGGAGACGAGCCCGCGGAGACAAGCCCGCGACGCCCGCCCCTAGGACGCGCGCTGCGGCGCGCCGGCGAGCTGGTCGACGACGGGGAGGTGCTGAACGTCCGCTCCCCCGCGGCGCGTGAGCGGCACGAGGATCGCGAGCGCCACGAAGCCCGTGAGCAGCTTGTCCGTGATCGACGAGAGCAGGTTCGCGGCGAAGATCCCGAAGAACTCCGGCGTCGAGCCGTGCGCGAAGAAGCGCACGACGTTCTCGGAGCCGTGCCCGGTGATCCCCGCGAATCCGAAGGCGAGGATCGGTGCGGCGACGAGCGAACAGGCGACCGCCACCGCGAGGGTCAGGGAGAAGAACCGGAGGAACGAGTCCCCGCCGCCGAACCGGCGCACGCCGTAGGCCCAGACGAGCGCGCCCGCGATGTTCACGAGCGCGAACGGGAGCGAGACGGCGCCGCTCACGGCGATCCCGATGCCGTTCGTTGCGAGGCCGACGGCCACGCCGGCGAGCGGTCCGAAGGCGAGCGCGGCCACCGCCGTACCGATCATGTCGAGGTAGACGGGCAGGTGGAGCAGCGCGACGAGGAGCTGACCCACGAGGTTGAGGGCGAGGCAGCCGAGCAGCGCGAGCGCGATGAAGCGCGCCCGCTGCAGGCCCGTGCGTCGACGAGGGGCCGCACTGGTGCGCACGGTCTCAGCGGGCCGCGGAGCGGCGCTCATCCGGGCTGCGGCGCCGGGCCGGGCCGTCGGTGCGGCCGCGCCGACTACCACGGGCTCCCGATCGCTGGCGGGTCCTCGCGGGGCACCCGCTGGGGCGAGCAGCGCGGGATCCGCCAGCGGCTCGGCTTCCTGTTCGAGGGGCGCGGGATCCGCGAGCGGCGCCAGCGCGGCGATCGCCTCGGGCGCCGCGGCGAGGGTCTCCGGGGCCGCCGCGAGCTGGGCCTGGCCGCGCGCGGGGCTCGCCCAGACGGCGAGCGCGCTGTGCGAGGCGGCCGTGAGCGCAACGGCGGGAACCGAGCCGGTGCTCGGCTCGATGCGCCCCACGACCGGCGCAAGACCGGCCCCGGCCGCGACGTCGACGAGGCCGTCGTCATCGGTCGTGGGAGCGGCGCGGAGCGCATCGGCGGCGGAGAGCTGCGGGCGACGATCGCCGGACTGCACGACGGCAGCGGGCTGCGTCTCGGATCCGGGCCCGGTCGCGTGCTTCCGCGCGGAGCCGCAGCGCCGCACCCAGTCGTCCGCGCGTTCGGGGGTCTCGCCGAGCGCGAGCACGATGTCGCGCACCAGCTCCGCGTCGATGCGCGAACGGCCCATGCTGAACGCGTGATAGACGGTCGAGCGCGGGATCATCGCGCCATCGGGCAACTGGCCGAGCTCGACCCGCCGCACCGTGATCCGCCGGGCGATCTCCGCGTAGCTCGCAGCACCGGTGCGTTCCCGCAGCCGGATCAGATCGGAGGCGAGCTCGTCCAACGTCTCGCCACGCACGCGTGCGCCGCTCCCCACATCGCCCCAATCCATCGACATCCGAGGTTTTCCAGTTCACACGCTACACGGAGTGCAGGTTTCCGGGATCCCTCGAACGAGCGGTATTTCAGTGAATTGTTGCGGAAAACCCCTGCTCAGAAAACAGGCGCATAGCAAACTCAGGGGGTGCGCAGGCGCTGCGCATGGGCCCGGTGCGCGCACACCGGGTTCGGGATCAGACCAGCCGCGCGTCCCAGAAGGCGCGCAGCTGCTCGCTCTTCCGGAAGACGATCGTGTCCCACTCCTCATCGGTGGTCGAGCTGTCGGCGAAATCCGAGGGGATCTTGAAGATCTGCAGCGCGACCCCGAAGCGGGCGCAGACGCTCGCGTAGGCGTACGCCTCCATGTCGACGAGCGCGGCCCCGAGCCCGGAGATGTGCGCGCGCTGCGCGTCATCCTTCACGAACACGTCGCCCGTGGCGATCGTCGCCGTGCGCTCCGGGAGCAGCACGTCCCCGCTCGGCGCGAGCTCGGGCGACGGCAGCGAGAAGTCGTGCTGCACGACGCCCGTGATCTGCACAACCTCTTCGAGGCTCAGGCGGTCCGGACCGTCGCCGACCACGCCCGCGGTGCCGAGCACCACGACCCGGTCGACGTCGCCCTCGGCGAGCGCGGCGGCGAGGCCGACGGCGCCCTGCACCTTGCCCACGCCGGTGATGAGATGGGGCACGTCCGCGAAGGCGGAGGCCTCGTCGCGGTGGGCGAAAACGAGCAGGGTACGGGTGGCCGGCATCACAGTCTCTTCCCTTGCGCTCGCGCGCGGTTCGAATCAATTTCGGATCAACACTAGCGTTTTTCGAAGACCTGTTCTAAACTATGGGTTCGAGCTTGCACTCGGCACGCGTGATCTTCCTCGTTTCTTGCAGGATGCCTCCCACTCCGCGGCCGCATGGCAGAGCTCCTCGGCGCAAGCATCACTCCGATGCACTCCTGCGCCTCGCCCGCCGGTTCCCGTGCTGCGCATCCCGCGCATCGGCCTCGGCGCGGCCGGCTCGATCCCGAGCCCCGCACCCGCGAGAAGGACTTGGCGGGTATCGCACCACGACGGTGCGACAGGAAAGGACACCATCATGACTCAGCTGAAGCTTCGCACCCAGCGCACCGCCGCGCAGCAGCGACCCGCTCTGCGCACGCCCTACCACTCGCTCGGTTCCGGCAGCGAGATGCACGTGCCCGAGTGGGCGCAGCACCGCTCCGTGTACCGCACCTCCGGGCGCACGCTCTACCTGGTCGAGACCGACCAGCCGAGCGCCGCGCGCGGCGACCTCGAGCGGCTCACCCGTTCCGGGTGGGACGTGCGGGTCGAGCGCGCCCCGCAGGGCGAGCTCACGCGCATCGCGCTGACCCGCGGCGACCTCGGTCGCGCGGACCTCGCGCGCGCCGCCTAGGCGGCCCGCGAAACGGTCCGCCGGGCTCGCGCCCCATCCTGCCACCGCCCCCGGTGTCCTCATGTGACGGACACCGGGGGCGGTGTCGTTGGCCGTCGCTACACTGGCCGCATGAGCGACGTCGAACTTGCCGAGGTGGAGAGCTTCTCCCTCGATCACACGAAGGTGCTGGCCCCGTACGTGCGGCTGATCGGGGTGGAGCGCGGCCCCCGCGGAGACGCGATCTCGAACTACGACATCCGTCTCGTGCAGCCCAATGAGCAGGAGATCCCCACCGCGGGGCTCCACACGATCGAGCACACGCTCGCCGCGCTGCTGCGCACGCGTTTCACCGGCCTGATCGACATCTCGCCCTTCGGCTGCCGCACCGGCTTCCACCTGATCGCGTGGGGTGAGCCGACGCCCGAGGAGGTGGCAGGCGCCATCAAGTCGGCGCTCGACGACCTCGCGCACCGGGTCACCTGGGCCGACGTCCCGGGCACCGAGGCCGTGAGCTGCGGCAACTATCGGGATCACAGCCTCCACTCCGCGCAAGAGTGGGCGAAGGCCGTGCTCGCGCGCGGCATCAGCCTCGACCCGTTCGACCGCTCTCGGATCGCCTAGGTGTTCGTCGAATTCTCCGCGGTTCCCTATCTGTGGGAGGCCCGCACGCAGACCTGGGTGTTCGTCGACCTCCCCGAGCCGCTCGCCGCGGACATCGCCGAGATCCCGCGGCCCCGAGCCGGCTTCGGAGCGGTAAAGGTGGAGGCCCGCATCGGCGCGACCGTGTGGCGCACCTCGATCTTCCCCACGGGCGGCGGCGCGAGCTACATCCTCCCCATCAAACGCGCCGTGCGCGAGGAGGCGGGCGTCGAGGTCGGCTCCGAGGTATCGATCATCCTCTCGGTGCTCGATCTCTAGCCGCGCACTCCCCCGCCCGCACGCACGAGGGCCCGGCAA
>NZ_AYMV01000034.1 GCF_000633415.1 Leucobacter sp. PH1c
GACCACTTTGATCCGGTATGCGGTGCTCATACCGGATCAAAGTGGTCCGGATCTGGGGAGGGCGGGCGGACGGGGCCGGGCAGGCGGGGCCAGCCCTACTCCGCCATACCGTCCACGATGATGTGCAGGTTCGCCGTGCGGAGCGTGAGCACGTGCTCGCCTGGGACGAGCGTGTCGAGGCCGGCCAGGAACTCGCGGATCGCGCGGGTGTCGTCCGCGTCGGGCACCTCGAGTACGGCCGATCCCGCCTCCGTGTTCACGGGCACGGTGACGTAGGTGTAGCCGTCGTGCTCCTCGATCTCCAGGTTCGTGGAGTAGTCCACGCCGAGCACGGTGACGGAGTGCACATCGGACGTGGGCCAGAGCGCCCAGGTCGCCGCGCCGAGCGCGAGCGCCGCAGCGGCACCGGCGCCCAGCCAGAGCGCGCGACGCCGCGGCCGGCCCCGGCGCGCTGGCTCGGGCTCGGCCGGAGCCGCAGCCGGAGCCCCGCCGTCAGCCAGGCCCGCGGCCGCAGCCGCAGCCAAGCCCGGATCCGGATCCGGAGCAGCCGCCGCCACAGCCCCGCCCTCATCAGCAACCCCAGACCCAGCCGCCTCCTCCGTGTCCTCCGGCTCGGGTACGCCGTGCTTCGCCACTCGGGCCTCCTCCATGTTCACTCCTACCGTTCCTGCTCCGCGCGCCGCCGGCGCACGCCGACCAGCACCGCGCCCGCGCCGAGCAGCAGCGCGGCGAGCGCCGCCGCGCCGATGCCGAGCCCTGCGCCGGTGACCGCGAGGTCGCCGATCACGGGGAGCCCGGGGGTCGGGGTGACCGGGACGGGCACCCGCGCGAACGGGAAGCTCAGCGTGTGATCCTCGCGCACGCTCGACAGGTCGATCCGGCCGGCCGGATCCCCAGCGCCCGCGGCGGCCGGATCCCCAGCGCCCGCGGCGGCCGGATCCTCACCGCCCGCGGCGCCCGGATCCCCAGCACCATCCACTGCGTCCGGCTCCCCCGCGCCCGTCTCGGGGTCCGGCTCCGGCGCCAGCTCGACGATCCGCGCTTCGAGCGAGGCCGCCCGGTCACCCTCGAGCGTGGCCGTCAGGCTGCCCGCGCTCAGGGCAAAGTCGCGCGGCACGTCGACGGTGGTGCGGTACGCGCGAGGCAGGAGGTAGCCGGGGGCCTCGGCGTCGTAGTCGGTCGGCAGCACCGTGAAGGCGTAGCGGCCTTCGGCGTCGGTGCGCTGAGTCGAGTCGCCGTTCGCGTCGCTCGCGATCCGCCACTCGCCGTCGATGCGCTCCCACAGCGTCACCTCGCGGTCGGCGAGCGGTGCCTCGCCGGGCTGCTGCTCGCCGTCCTCGTCGGCGTCGTCCCACACCGTACCGCCCACGGTGGTGAGGTGCGGGTGGGTCTTCAGCCCGATGTCCATCTGCACGTCATCGCGGGCGGAGGCGAGGTCGACCACGCCGTCCGCGTGATCCGCGATGGAGAAGACGTGCGTCTCCCCCACGTGCGAGACGGTCAGCACCGCATCAGGAACACCGGGCACTTCGGGAGCATCGCTTCCCGGCACGAGCGTGCTGATGTCGCTGTCGATCGCGCGGTCGTCGCCCACGTTGAGCGGCGACCAGAGCTCGTAGCCCGCGCGCTCGGCGGTGACGCGGTACTCGCGGGGCGCGAGGAAGCCCGCGGCCCCCTCCTCGAAGTGGGTGGGCGCCACCCGGAAGCGGTAGGCCCCCGTGCCGTCCGTCATGGTCTCGCCGACGCCGTCGAGATCCGCGATGCGGGTCCAGGCGCCATCGACGCGCTCCCAGAGGGCGACCATGCGGCCCGCGATCCCGGCCTCGTCGGCGTCCTGGATCCCGTCGTGGTTCGCGTCCTCCCACATGCGGCCGCCGATCGTCACGGCCGTGTCGAACACCGTGAAGCCGGCGTCCGCCGTGAGCACGTCGTGCGCGTCATCGAGGTCGAGCATCGCGGAAGCCGGCACCGCAGCCCCGGCAGGCAGAGCAGCCCCGCCAGCCCCGCCAGCCCCAGCCTCGATGAGCGTGATCGGCGCGGTGAGCACGGTGCTGAAGGGCTTCGGGATCGGGATCCCGTCGACGTCGCCGCCGGGCTGGCGGAAGAACACGTTGTTCACCTCGACCAGCTGGAGGTTCGCCGGCGCGTCGAGACGCACGCGGTACTCCGCGGGGGTGCGGTAGTGCGGCGAGCGCTTGTCGAGATCGGCGACCTCGACGGCGAACGCGTAGTGCCCGTCCGCGTCCGTGGCGACCGTGTGCCTCCCCTCAGCGTCCGTGTACGGCTCCCAGAGCCCGGTGTCCCGATTCAGGGCGTAGACGGCCGCCTCGATCCCGGGGATGCCCGGCTCATCGGGATCCTGCACCCCGTCGGCGTTCACGTCGTGGAAGACGGTGTCGCCGAGGATCCGGATCGAGTCGTGCGTGATCACGCCGCCGTCGATGCGGTCGGTCCCTGCGGCCGTCGTGTAGTCGGCGCGGCCGTTGCCGTCGGCCGACACGAGCGAGAACTCCTCGGAGATCACGGTGTGCGCGGGATCCGCGATTGCGTGGCCGTAGCGCGCGCCGCCGCCTTCGAGCAACTCGGCGAACGTGGAGTTCTTCGCGTCGTCGCTCCCGACCGCGAGCGGGGAGATCGTCTGGCGCGAGCTGAGGGCGAACTCGACGACGTAGCGGTGCGGCTGATCGAGGCGCCCGGTCGAGGGATCCTCCTCGGCCACCGCCGCGGTGAACGCGTACGCGCCGTCGGCGTCCGTCTCCGTCTCGGCGACGGGCACGAGCTCGCCGTCGATCACGCGGTTGAGCACCACGCGGACACCGCCCAGCCCGGGCTCGGCGGCGCCCTGCAGCCCGTCGCGGTCGCGGTCGTCCCAGATGAAGTCGCCGATCAGCGCTTCGCGCTCGAGCGGCACGAGCCCCAGATCGACATGCTCGGCCGGGACCCCCGTGCGGGTGTCGATGGGCAGCAGCTCGTTCTGGAGCGCGCCGAGCACGCGGGTCTCGGACACCGCGGTGAGCGTCGCGCCGCGGTCCGCCTGGGTGAAGTCGTTGTCGACTGCCGGATCGTCCCCGGCGCCGAGCGCCGTGACGCCCTGCCAGAGCGGCACCTCGGTGACCCGCACGCGGTACTCGTAGGGCACGAGCTGCACGCTGTCGATGATGTGCAGGTCCTCGAAGCGGTACGCCGAGACGCCCTCCTGCCGGATCGGCGCGTCGCTGTCGCGCGCCGCGGCCGGTTCGATCATGCGCCCCGCAGCGTCCTGCCGCGCGGTGACCCAGCCGGCCGCGGTGCGCACCTCGAGGGTCGCCGTGTAGCGGTCCTCGGCGGCGGCGACCTCGGCCGCGGTCTTCGTTCCGCTCGCGTCGGCGTCGAGGAACACCTCGCCCGAGAGCTCCGAGCGCGCGTGCGCCATGAGCCCGAGGTCGATCGTGTTGTCGGTGATGCCGAACACGACGCCCGTCGCCTCGTCGATCTCCACGACGCTGATCAGGTGCTCTCCGAGGGCGGCGCCCGTCTCGTGCATCGTCCCGTTCGGGAAGAAGTCGGAGTCGGTCTCGCGCGTGCCGGTGAGCGACAGCCCGGGCGCGTGCGTCGGTGCGAAGGTGGTTCCGGTGACGAGCTCGCGGACGACGACCTGGTACTTCGTCGGCAGCGCCTCCGCGCCGTCGTAGCGGACGCTCGGGACCTTCGTGAAGTAGTAGAAGCCGTCGTCGTTCGACACCGTGCGCTGGGCGTAGTCGGTGCGCGTCCAGGCGCCGTCGATCTCGACGTACTGCTCGAGCTCGAGCTGCTGCCCGGCGATGCCCGGCTCCCCCGCGTCCTGGAGACCGTTCCGGTTGCGGTCATCCCACACCCGGTTGCCGATCACGCCGTACGTCGTCTTGTCGTAGAAGCCGATGCTCACGCTCTCGCGCGGCGCGAAGCCGGAGGCGAAGAGCCCCTCCAGGTCGAAGTTCAGCGGGTTCGTCTTCACGATCCGCGTGCCCTTCTCGTTCAGGCCGTCGTTGTCGTTCGCCTCGGCGAACGGGTCGCTGTGGTGGAGGAACGGGGAGACGAGCCGCTCCGAGTTGAACTCGCCGTTCTCGTCGGTGATCTCCAGATAGTACTGGCGGTCGACCGGCAGCAGCGTGAAGCGGTAGGCCCCCTGGGCATCGGTCACGGCGACCATCGGGCGGCCGTGGGGGTCGCGCACGGTCTCACCGCTCAGGTGCTTCAGCGTGACGTGGTAGCCGGGGATGCCCGGCTCGTTCGGCCCCGCCTGGTAGCCGTCGAGCGTGTCGATGTCCTCGGCGAACACCGTGCCGCCGAACTCGATGGTCTGCGCGACGCCGAGGTCGAAGCTCATGCGCTGCGCGTCGTCCGTCGCCGAGTCGACGGTCGCCGCCTCAGTGATGGCGACGAGCGCGGAATCGTCGACCGCGGCGGGAATGTCGAGCGGCTCGCCCGGCGCGAAGCTCTCCACGCCGGCGCGCTCGAACACGGTGCGCGTGGTGGTCGAGAACGCGTCGTACTCGCGCGGGAACTCGAACAGCACCCGGTAGTCGCCCGGGCGGATGTTCGAGAAGGTGTAGTACCCCGCGTTGCCCGCGATGTCCGACTCGGTGACGGTCACGAGCGGGCCCTCGGAGGGGATGGGCCGCTGAAAGACCTCGTCGAGCACGGACGTGCCGGTGGCCTCGTCGACGACCTCCCACGCGCCCGAGACCTCGTGGATCGGGTTGCCGAGCGCGTCGACGTTGTACCCCGCGGGCGTCAGGAGCGTGACGCGCACGCCGTTGATGCCGGGGTCGTCGATCTCGCCGTCGAAGTCGAGGTCGCGGGTCGGCTGCAGGTGCGTGCGGCCGTTGCCGTCGCGCACCGCGTCGCCCTCGTCCTGCTCGCCGTTGTAGTTCACGTCGTTCCAGACGTAGTTGCCGAGGTAGACGCCGTCGCGCTTCTCCGTCGCGTAAACGCCCGCGTTGTTCGACTCCTGCGGGATGAAGCGGCTCACCCGCTGCGTCGCCATGAACGAGTTCCACAGGGAGGCCTCGGCCTTGCGTTCCGCGCCGTCGAACTGCTCCAGGTAGACGGGTGCGTTGAGGGGCGAGCGCATCGTGTAGCTGAGCTTCAGCTTGTTCTGCCCGGGCAGCTGCTCGGTCGCGCTGGTGAAGAGCACGAGGATCGACTGCGCGCGGTGCAGCAGCTCGGGGCGGTCCGCGATCTCGGCGAGCGGCACGAAGTGCTGGTCGCGCACCGCGGACGGGGTCCCGGGCAGACCGAGCGCGTCGTAGAACGACTCGCTCGCGGCCTCGGCGTGCGGCACCGGTTCGGTCTCCACGATCTCGCCCGCCTGCTTCGTGAAGGGCCCGACGAATACGGTGTACTCGTTCGGCCGGTACGTCTTCTTGTCGGCGCCCTCGCGCTCGAGCTTCACACTGTCGGGACGGAGCCAGGCCGAGTACTGCGATCCACGCGGGATCGTCGCGTTGGTGATCGAGGTGTCACCCGCTGCGGGCAGCACGTCGTAGATGATCGGGTACGGGTAGGGCCGGTCCCCCGCCTCCTTCGAGTTGTCGACCGACACCTCGAAGGTGAAGTCGCCGCCCTGGCGCACAGGGGTCTGCTCGGGCGCGACGCTGCCCGCGCGGTTGAGGTCGGAGTAGGCCACCTTCCGCTTGCCGAAGTTGTCGTAGGTCTCGTACTGGAACAGCGACTTCTCCGAGAAGACCAGGCGGTCGTTCATCAGCTTGTTGTCGTTGAAGTCGTTGCCGTCGGTCGCGTAGCCGAGGCGGTTCGCGGCATTCTGCTGCGAGTTCAGCGGGTGCAGCAGGCCGGTGTTGTTCGTCACCATGGCGCGGGACTTCAGGTCCTCCGCGTCGGCCCCGGGCGAGTAGGCGTCGACCGCGCCGATGAACTCGACGACGATCTTGTCGCCCGGCATGACGCTGCCCTCGAACCACACCGACACGACGTTCCGGTCGAAGCCGGGCCAGGATCCGGTCGCGATCCGCGTGTGCTTCAGGTGCGACTCGGGATCTGCCTCACTGCCGTCGGCGCGCACGAGCTTCCACGTCCACAGATTCGTGTCGGCGGCGGTGAGCGAGTAGCGCGAGCGGTGCGCGCTGTCGAGCGGGTGATCGGCGGTGATGTCGGCCTGCGGCACGTAGGTGAACGCCCCGCCGGATTCCATCACGGTGGGGAGCTGGAACGTGACGAAGGGGTTCACCAGGGTGTCCTCGGCGTACGTGTTGTCCTCGTCGCGCGACCACATCGAGCGGTCGGCGTTGATGAACTCGCCGCTGAACTTCAGGTGCGGGGACGACTTCGGCGCGATCGCCGTGATGTCGGACCACCCGAAGCGCTGATCGCTCGGCTTCGTGGAGTCGCTGCGGTAGTAGAGCGAGTCGTACTTCACGTTGACCACGGGGCGCGACGGGGTGAGGTACGAGCGGGTCTCGCTCTGCGCGAGCTTCGACACCCGCGTCGAGACGTAGTTGCCCCAGAACTGGGCCGTGTCGTAGACGAACAGCGTGGACTTCGCGTTGGACCCGATCCGCACGCCCAGCGAGATCGCGTGGTCCGTGACCGAGGCCGGGTAGGGCGAGGTGCTCCGGTTCGTCGGATCGGTGTCGAGCACCGACTGCGTTCCCGGGGTCTCCGGGTCCGCGTCGATCGCGAGGCGCGTGCCCTGCGGCACGAGGGTCGTCTCGGGATCGAGCGCGCGCACCACGATGCGGATCTTCTGGAGGCCCCCCTGCGCTGCCGCCGGGATCTCGAATCGCTCGTTGCGCAGGATCGAGGTGCCGCCCGGGTTGAGCAGCGTCCAGGCCCCGGCCTCGTAGCCGTCCTCGGCGAGCTCGTCGGAGACGTAGACGAAGGTCTTGAAGGCGTCGTCGATCTCGGTGCCCGCATCGGCGAGCCGGTCCACCGTGCGCTGCGGCAGCTCCCACGTGCCGGAGGTGACGTAGCGCGTGTTCGTCGTGATCGGCTGGTTGCTGACCGAGACGGTGCTCTCGTTCGTCGTGTCCGTCGGGAGAATGTTCTCGATCACGAGCTCGGTGAGCCCGGAGCCCGTGTTCTCGGCGTGGGTGATGAGGTACTCGATCGTGTCCGAGGAGTTGAAGTACGTGTCTCCCGAGAGGCCGTTCGAGTAGGCGATGCGGGGCCGGGTCGTGTTGACGCGCACCTCGGCGCGCGGCTTCAGGATCTCGATCTCCGCGGAGTCCGCGGCGTAGCGGCCGGCGAGGTCTCCGTTGCTGTCGATGTCGATGCCGGTGCCCCGGTCGCTCGTGTGCGTGTGGTACGCGATCGACGCGAGCGACTGGACGATGAAGTCGGCCGGGCGCTGCGCCCCGGGGCTCCCCTGCGGGATCAGCGTCGTGTCGTCCGTGATGAGGGAGACGTACGTGTCCATGACGAGCTCGTCGGCCGTCCAGACCGTGTCGTCGGAGACGACGTTGTCCTCGTAGCCGTCGACGAGCTGCAGCTCGGTGAGGAGCGTGAAGCGCTCGCCCGACTTCAGCTCGCCGCGCGTGCCGCGCTCCCCCGCGGGCGGCGTGACGACCCACTGGATCCGGTTGCGCGTCGCGTCGACCGCGGGCTCGGCCGGCGTCCTCCGCTCGACCGTGTAGCCGCGGGCCTCGAACTCAGCGCGGTCCAGCACCTCGTCGCCGACCGCGATACGCACCTCGTCCGTCGCGGCGGCGAAGTTCGTGACGAACTGCGTCACCACGAATCGCGCGTTGTGGACGTCGCCGGCGGTCTTCAGCCGCTCGTAGGGGTTCGTCTCGTCCTCCGGCGCGTTCGACACCTCGGTCGCGAGCCAGTACTTCCCCGCGGCATCGACCTGGATCAGCTCGGCGAGCGTCCCGTCGGCGAATGAGGCGGCCTTCGTGGTGTTCGTGATCGACGGCTTCTTGAGGTTCAGGTCGCTGCTGCCGTACGCGCCGGTCGTCGCGGGCGATCCGGCAGCGCCAGCTCCGCCGGTCCCGCCAGCTCCGCCGCGCGTGTGCTCCGGCGTCAGTGCGCTCGCGCGCTCGGTCCAGCCCGTGCCCGTGTTCAGAGTGAG
This sequence comes from Leucobacter sp. PH1c, assembly GCF_000633415.1. Taxonomy (GTDB): domain Bacteria; phylum Actinomycetota; class Actinomycetes; order Actinomycetales; family Microbacteriaceae; genus Leucobacter. The sequence continues at coordinate 8,048 of NZ_AYMV01000034.1, forward strand.
CTCGGTGTCCGCTCCGTAGGGCTGCGTGGCGGCGATGAGGCGCTCGGTGATCTTCAGCGCGCCCATGTTGCTGCTCCACGTGCTCGTCGCATCGCGGCGGATCCGGTCGTTCGCCGTGATGGCGAGGCCGTTCGAGGACTTGACATTGTTCGGGGCAGCCGAGACGCCCTGGTCGCGCGCGGTGAGCGACGGGGGCGCGCCGGTCGTGTAGCGCTCCGAGACGACGGGGGCGAAGACCGGGCGCTGCGTGCCTGCGAGGGCGAGCAGGTGCTGGTAGCGGCTGTCGTCGGTGTCCGCACCGTAGAGCGGCGTGTCGATCGTGGCCACGCGGGGCGTGATCTCGAGCGATTCGCCGGTCGCGATCTCGGTGGCGCGGTCGGCGCGAGCCGTGAAGTGCAGCAGGAAGCGCTCCCCCAGCGCGTCGTCGAGCAGCTCGACGCGCACGTCGAAGAGCGCGCTCAGATCCCGAGCGGGCACCGAGGTGCCGAGCCCGAGCGTCTGCGCGGACGCCTGGAACTTGACGCTCTGCTGCTCCGCGAGCTCGCCGTCGTAGCGGGCGACCGTTCCGTCCTCGAGGACGGGGGCGATGCCGTAGGGCAGCGCGATCGTGACGGTCGGCTCGAACCAGGTGCCGCGCGCGCCGCCGATGGTCTGGGGCGCGTTCTTCCAGATGTCGTCGTTGAAGTTCTCCCCCGAGTAGCGGTTGTAGCCGCTGTTCACCCGGTTGTACTCGCCGAGCACCTCGAGCTGCTGGTTCTCGACGGTTGAGCGGATCGAGAACTCCTCGTACAGGTCGACGCTGAAGTCCTCGATCGTGGCGTCGATCCCCGCGGGGTACGCGTCCTTGCTTGCGCTGCTCCACACGCGGAGCGTGGGGCGGCGCATGGCGATCTGGTCGCCCGTGACGAGAGCGGGGCGGCCGTCGTCGGCGGACGTCGCGGTGCCCTGCGCGTTCAGGCCGCGCACGTAGCGGCCCCACGGCTCGACCGCGAAGTAGGAGGTGTACGAGCCGAAGTCGTAGGCGAGGTCGTTCACGTTCAGCCCCTGCGCCATGCCATCGTTCGGGAAGCGGGCCGTGTTGTACACGCCGATGGGGCGGCTGAAGCCGCCGTACTCCGCGCCGTAGATCTCGAGGTACTCCTCGGGCGCGATCGAGCTCAGCGTGAGCTGGTCGTGCCAGAGCGAGAGCCCCTGCGCGTTCGCGGGCACCTCGCCCGCGACGCGCACCCGGATCTCGACGCGCTGCGTCTGCAGGCTCTGGTCGGCGGCGGCCGAGCCGAAGAGCCCGGTCACCTCGCCCGCGACCCGCACCCGGAGCACGTAGGGGATCCCGTCGTCGCGGGTCGTCTCGGCGGAGGTCCCGGCCTCCTGCGACTGCGCGGGGGCGCGGTACCCCTGATCGGTGTCCGGGCTCTGGAGGATCTCGACCTCGCTCGCGAGCTCGGCGCCGGCGCCGCTCAGCGCGGTGACGCCGAGGAGCTGGCCCGACTCGTCGTACGGGCTGATCCCGAGCGGGAGGATCTCGGTGTACTCGAGCCCGCTGCCGATCGCGCGGTCGCCGAGGTTGGCCGCGTGGAGGCGCACGGTGAACTCCTCGTGCAGCTCCACGGCGTAGCTGTAGTCGTCCTCGACGTACGGTGTGTAGCCGAGACGGTGCCGCTCGTACGAGTTGAGCGAGCCGTCGTGCTCGACGAAGTTCGCGGCGTCGGTGCCCCACGCGGCGCGCTCCACATCGGGCACCATCTCGCTCGCGCCCGTGAGCCAGGCGCGGTTCAGCTGCATGCCGTCCTGCGCCCAGAGGATGCGCTCGGGCGCGGTCACGGCGCCGTCGGCGACGCGGGCCTTCGTGGCGTACGCGAAGTTCTCGTCGAGCGCGGTCGATGCGAAGCTCGTGTACAGCTCGCTCGCCGCCGTCTCGCGGAGGAACGCGGTGTGCGACTTCTCGACGTTCGCCGAGGCATCGTAGTAGGTCGCCTGGAGGTACGAGCCCGGCGAGTTGCTCGCGTCGCGGCGCCGGTCGTTCGAGCCGGGCAGCCAAGCGTGCGAGTTCGACAGGAACTCGGAGGCGGTCATCTCGTGCCCGCGGTCGCCGGTGATCCCGGCGTCGTGGAGCAGGGCGGCGAGGTCCATCGAGGTCTGCTTCGCGGAGTTCGCGACGGGGACGTTGCTGCCGTACCAGCCGAAGAGCGGCGCGAACACCGCCGTGCCGTCGGCGTACCGTGCGCGGGGCAGATCGTGTTCCCGCGCGGTGGCCGCGTAGACGATCTCGAGCTGCTCGCCGCGGCCGAGATCCTCGTCCGCGAAGGTGTAGCTGAACACGTCGAAGTCGATCGTGTCTGCCGGGTTCGCGGTCGTGTTCACGGGCTCGGTGGAGGAGAGCCGGCCCCAGCCGTCGTTGTGCCGGTCGTTCGCGAAGGTCTGGGCGCCCGCGACGTCAAGGCCGGTCACCGAGTGCACGGTGACCCGGGGCAGTGTGAAGTCGCGCGGCGCGCCCGCGGCGTCGAGCATGCGGATCTCGAGCACGCCCGCCGCGACGGCGCCGGCGACGTCGAGCTCACCGGCGTGCACGAAGCGGCTCAGCTCAGTGCTGAGGTACTCGGGGATCTTGTCGACGATCACGGGGTGGCGCAGCGGCGCCTTACCGTAGGGCGTGTTCGTGCTCGTGCCCTGATCCGTGCTGTGGTTCTTCGCGGTGAGCCGGTAGTGCACGTCGTCGCCGGCCAGGTAGCCGGTCTTCCCCGGCTGCGCGCCGTCGTAGGGCGCGGTCGCCTCAGCACGGGTGTCGAAGGACTGGATGTTGAACTCGACCGTGGGGATGGCCTTGTACACGGTCTGCGCAGCCTCGGTGCGGTAGCTGTACTCCGCGATGCCCGCACCGGTCTCGTCCTGGTGCGTGAGGCGCGTCTGCGCCTGCGAGGTGAGGCGGTAGGACTTCGTGTTCTGGGCCGCCTGAGTGCGCCAGTGGCCGATCCCGGAGATCTCGAAGCTCGACGGCCCGGCGCCCGCGTGCACGGTGCCGTAGCGGATCCAGAGCTTGTTGATCTCGCGCATCTCGTGCTGCGCGGGATCGAAGCCGGCCGCGTCGACCCACTGACCGTCCCGGTCTTGGAAGAGGACCGTCGGCTGCGCGCCGGGCTCGGGATTCTCCGTTCCCTCGGACGGCTCCGGCGGGTTCAGCGCGGGGACGCTCGGGAACTCGGTCAGCTCGAAACCGAGCAGGCCGCCGTTGTCGAGGGTGAGGAACAGATCGAGCGCGGTGTTGTCGTGCCGGATCTCGTTCCCGATGTTCTTCACGGTGAGGGTCATGTCCTCGCCCGACACGTTCTCGCGGTCGAAGCGGCTCTCGATGACGAGCTGCTTCGGGTCGGCGTAGCGGTAGGCCGTGTTGCTCAGTCGGCCGAGCTGCTCGGCGAACGCGTCGCCGTCGAAGTTCACGGCGGCGGTCGATCCCGTCACCCGGTTCCCGTTCGCGCCGTCGCTGTTGTAGCTCATGAAGTGGTGGGTGTAGGCGGGTCGCGCGTACACGTTCCACTGCAGGGTCTTGCCCTGGGTCGCTCCGAGCGTGGCCGGCTGATCGTTCGTCGCCGTGTACTCGACGACGAAGAACACGGACTCGCCGTCGTGCAGCGTGACGTCGAACGCGACATCGGCGCGCTTCGCGTTCTGGCGCGTGATCCGCACCTGGTTCTCCGGCACCTCGACCGCCGAGTTGACGCTCTCCGCGATGACCCCCGCCCGGTTCGGGTCGGCGAGCAGGTACGCCGAGGAGGCCTGCACGTCGGAGACCTCGAGGAAGGCGGGCGCCTCGATGTGCGCAACGGGGGCGAAGACCGGGAGCGCGCCGGGGCCGGCGTCGTCGCTCGCCGTCGTGCCGACGTTCCGCAGCTCGTAGAGCACGCGGGTCGTGTCGCCCACCGCGATGTTCGTGAAGTCGATCTGGGTGCCCGTGTCCGCGTCGTAGAAGAGGCCCGTCGCGTCGGCCCGCGAGAAGTCCTCGCGGAGGTGCACGGCGTGCGCCTGCATTCGCGCCACGCGGGTGAAGACCCGCGGCGCCGCAGCGCTGCTCGAGCTGCTCGCGAGGCGCAGCGTCGGCTTCTCGCCCGCGTTACCCCCGCCCGCGGAGACGAAGATCGGGTTGTACGAGGTGACGACCGCGCTCGCGGTGAAGGCGCTGTGGAGCATGATCTGCTCGTCGCTGCCCTTGCTGCGCTCCGTCACGAACGTCGGCTTCGAGCTCCAGCCCGGGCCAGCGGCGTCCTCGTCGACCCAGACGCCCGTGACGAACACGTCGCCGCCGTCGCGCATCCGGGTGGGGAGCGGATCGCTCGAGTTCGCGCGGGTGATCGAGCCCCACAGGCCGATCGTGCTGTCGCGCGGCGCGAACGACACCGAGATGCTGTCGATGTGCTCCTTGAGCAGGGTCGCCTGGCCGCCCAGGGCGACATCGAACGGCTGCGAGCGCAGCGTGCCGTCCGCGAACAGGGTGCGCAGGTCGAACTCGCGCATGCCCGTCTCCGGGTTCGGGGTGAAGCGATCACGCGCAATCTCGACGGTCGTGCCGCCCTGGGTCACCGCGACCCGGTCGACCGACCAGTCCCCGTCGAAGATGTCCTCGGGGATCGCCACGAGCTGCGAGCGGTACGCGGCGTCGGGGGTGACAGTGATCACGGCGTCCTTGATGTCCGCCTCGGAGGAGTTCTCGATCCCCACGGCCACCTGCGTCGTGCTCGGCGTGATGCCGTCGGCCTGGTAGTCGTACACCTTGACGCTGTCGAAGCTCATGTCGAGCTTCGCGCCGAGCTTCGGCGTGTAGCCGGTCAGCGTGGCGCTCGACGAGTGCATGAGGGCCTTGATCCCCGTGTCGCTCGGCACCCGGTAGAGGTTCGTGGTGCCCTGGAGCGCGCGGTTGCCGTTCACCACGCCGCCGACGCGCACGTCGACCTCGGCGAGCGAGGATCCGAGGGTGTCGGGGGCGACGCCGTCGAGTTCGGCGGTGCGCTCACCGAAGCCGGCGACCTCCTCGAAGATCGCCTCGAAGCGCTTCGGGAAGGAGCCCTCCTGGCCGAACGAGACGGTGAACGTCCCGTCGCCATCGTCGTGGATCCCTCGTTCGCGGGAGTTGTCGTAGTCGAAGCGCGGGGCCTGCGTGAGCGGGGCCGCGAAGTCTGCGGAGAGGATGTCGCCGTGCGCGCCGGTGACCCGCACGCCCGTGAGGTATGTGAGCGTGCTCGTGTCGGCGATCGAGACGTGCGTCGCGGCGAGATTGTAGACGGCGTCGTCGGCCGGAGTCGCGGGGTACACGAACTCGTAGACGAGGGTGTCGTGGAACGACGCGGGATCGTACATGCCGAGCCACTCGTCGTACTCGGTCGCCGCGGGCACGTACACGTCGGGCCCGTGGCCGGAGTAGTAGGACCAGTTGGCGGTGTTCACGTTCCAGATGCTCGCGAGGTACTCCCCCGTGCTCCCCATCGGGATCACCTTGTTCGCGAGACTGGTGGAGTCGTTCGCGCCCGTGCGCGACTGCGCGAACGGGTAGGCGACGAGTGAGTTGATTGAGGTGCTGGCGGTGCGGGTGAGCTCGCGGTCGCGGCCGAAGGTGTCGGTCGCGGTGAGCTTCGTCGCCTGTTTCCCCTTCGCAGAAGACGAGTGGAAGCGACCCATGTACTCGATCACATCATTTTGTGTGCCTGCCATCTGCGGAGCAGCATCGTTGCTCTCTCGCGAGAACTCCAGATGCACCGAGACGCGCGAGACGGGCGACTCGGGCTGCACGTCCGCGTCCCAGGCCTCCTTGTAGTACGGGTGCTCGCTCACCCCGGCGACGGAGTCGTACGTGGTGAAGAGCTCGCTGTCCGGCGTGCCAGGCCGGGCGGTGGCGATGCGCCAGAACCCGGCGCCCTCCTGGGAGTTCTCCACCCAGGCGTCGCCCGGGACGGTCTTCCAGAGCACTTCCTCGCCGTCGACCATGCGGAACAGATCGACCGACTCGAGGTACGGCCGCATGTCCTCGCGGATCTTCAGGTAGTAGAGGTCGAACTGGGTGTGCGGCAGCGCGACGTCGACGCTGACGCGCTGGTCGTTATTCTCGGACGCGGCGGTGGGCCGGGTGAGCGTCGTGGTGAAGCCGCCGAGCGACTTGTATCCCTGGTCGAGCGTGTAGTCCTGTGTGTTGTACGTCGAGCCGCGGTTCCACCAGCGGTAGATGTCGACCGAGTAGGCGTTGCCCGCGCCGAGCGGCTGGGTCACCTGATTGACGCCCTCGACCTTCACGGCGGTCTGCGTCTCGCGGACGTTCACCTGATTCTGCTGGCGGGCCGTCTTCGTCTCCTCGTACGGGGCCTCCTGCGACCCGGAGAAGGTGGCGCGCAGCGTCTGCGACGAGCCGATCTCGATGTTCGCGCGGTACTCGACGAGCGCCACAGCACGGAGCCCCTGCACGCGCAGGTCCTCCCCCGAGATGACGATCTTCGCGATGTCACGGAGCGTCACGTCCGCCGCCGAGACCTCGGGGCCCGTGAACCGCTGCTCCTGGCCCGCGGCGCTCACGAACGTGATCACGGGCTTCGTGATGGCGTCGAGGAACGGCTGCTGGAGGACGATCTTTGAGAACTCGAGCGCGCCCGACTTCGTGGGCGCCAGCATGTCGATCGTGTAGCTCGACTCGGGCGAGTTCACGCCCTTCGTGTCGATCTGGTACTCGGCAGCGAAGGTGGACTCGTAGCCGACGTTCGTGGTCTTCTGCGTGCGCTGCGAGCCGTAGATGCCGATGACGTCGACGACAGGGGCGAGCTCGTTGGGGAGCCGGATATCGATCGTGCCGGTCGCCTCACGGGTGGCGTCCCGGTCGTACGGCTTCGGCTGATATGTCCGGATCTTCGCATTGATCAGGTGCTGCTTGTCGAGCTTCGCGCCGACCTTCGCCGTGACCGTGGCAAAGTTCACGGCGCCGTCGGTCGCGAGCGCATCGGTCTCGATCACGATCTTCGCAACGTGCTCGGGCAGGGCCAGGACCACGTCGCCGTTCGCCTCGGGGCTCCCGAGCTCCAACTTGGTGACGGTGCCGTCGAGCGTCTCGACGCTCACGCGCACGCGCTCCGCCTGCGCGAAGAGCGCGGCCCGGAGGGTGAGCTCGGCGTCGCGGAGCCGCTCGACCTTCGGGTTCACGGCGAGGGTCGTCGTCGAGTTCGCGGCTGCGGTGCCATTCACGCCGAAGAGGAAGTCGATCGCGGTCGTCGCGCCGTAGTCGACCGTCGCCCGGTCCGCCGTGCCGTCGATGCGCACGGCGATGTTCGGCACGACCTCCTTCGGGTAGATCACGGTGTAGCCCGCATCGATCGGCGTCTCGTGCGGCACCTCGGTGTAGGTCGTGTTGCCGCCGAAGTCGTCGTTGCTCGCGATCTTCTCGATGAAGACCGCCGTCGCGGTCGCCGTCACGTCGCCGACGCGGAAGGGCGCGCCGAACACGCAGATGGTGACGGGGAGGAGTTCGCCCGCCTCCACCCGGTCGACGAGCCCGAAGACGAGCGTGCGGTCCCACTCGCGGGTCTGCAGATCGGCGAGATCGAAGGTGAGGGTGACGAGCCCCGTCGCGGGATCCGGATCCGAGACCGTCGGCGCGAGCGACTCGGTGACCGTCTCCCCCGTCTGCTCGTCCGTGACGCGGAAGCTCACGCGCGCCTCCGCGAAGCGCTCGAGCGCCGCCTCAGGGACTGCGTAGCTCACGCGATCGGGCACGACGTCCGGGTCGAGCTCGTAGCGGACCGTGGGATCGAAGGTCGGCGCGTTCGACGCGCTGCGCAGTTCAGCGATCTCCGTGAAGGTCTCGTATCCGTACACCACCTCGCGCTGCTGGGCGGTGTGCGAGAAGGTGAAGGCGTACTCGGGCACGACGATCTCGCGCTCGGCGATCCGGGTCTTCGACCAGTTCGCCGTCTTCGCGAAGAGGATGTTCGTGATGGCCGTCACCCGGAACGTGGTGGGCGGGTTCGGGAACCCCTGCCGGCTGAGCGGCAGAGAGATGAGGAACTTGCGCTCGGACGCGCCCGCCGCGCCCTCGGGGGTGAGCGCCTGCTTGTTCGCGCCGTGCTCCCGGTCGATCGTGAGCATGCCGGTTCCGGAATACGTGTACGGGATCTCATCAGTGAGCTCGCTCGTGCCGTCCCAGTCGGTGACGTCGTAGATGAGCACGCCGCCCTCGCCCGGCACGCCGACGAACTGCCCCGAGGTGTCGTTGCGGTCGTCGTTCGGGGTCGCCGGACCGCCCTCCTCGTACCGCCAGCGGTTGATGTCGAACGGGATGATGCCGTTCACATCGCTGTCGGTCGAATCGATGTCGAAGGTGACCGAGTAGCCGTCGATGTTGGCGGCGACGTTGTCCGAAGTGTTCGAGAGGGAGTAAAGGTAGTCGACGTACTGGTAGCGATCCCAGATGGGAACGAGGTCCGGCCCGCCGCCCGGCACGTACGACTCGATCTGCGTCTCCCAGCGCAGGTCCGAGGAGATCACCGAGACGCGCGACTCGTCGTCGAGCTCGTTTGGGGTGGTCCACGAGGAGCCCTCGACGCGGTTGAACATCTCGTACGAGACGGAGCCGTTGATCTCGAAGCGCGTCCCCTCGGGCACGCCCCCGTAGGGCCCGTCGGAGCCGTCGTTGTACGTCGTGAGGAAGATGTCGAACGCCGGGTTCACGCCCGCCCGCAGGTCGCCGTCGTACTCCATCACGATCGGGCCGCCCTGCACGGTCGTGTCCGAGAGCACGTTCCAGCCGCCGCCCGCGCTCACGCGCCCCTGGACGCCGAGCGGGCTCGGGGCACGATCCCGCCCGACCACTCGGTAGCCGTCCCCGACGAACTCGAGCGAGGGCAGGTAGATCGCGACCGTGACGCCCGTCGCGGCCCCGGAGGCGTAGCCGGGAACGAGGCGGTAGTTGATCTTCGTCTCGGCGCCGGTCGAGAGCACGATCGACTTCGAGTTGAGGTAGCCGGGGTCGCCCTCGGCGACGGTGCCGTTCAGCGTGATGCTCGGCGTCTCGGCGGCGTGGGCCGCGGGGAGTGCGCTCGCGCCGCCCGCCACATCGGCGAGCACCAGCATGAGAACGAGGGCGGCCGACGCCACCCCTGAGAAGATCTTCTTCAATGCCTGTCCCCCGAGGCTGCGAAGGCCTCTGTCCTCTCGCTCAGTTCCCTGCCGGCCCGATCGGGCCGGTGAACGCGCAGCAGGAGCACCCGCCGCGAGCGCGTCTGCACGCGCCCGCTCGCCCCCCAGCGCGCTGGCCCTCCCCCGAGAACCAGCTCTGTGTCCCCGCGCTCCGCGGACCGCGTCCCCTCAGCGGGAGCCCGGCCCCCGGGGTGCGGGGGTGTGACGCGGCGATGTCCGGATCAGTGTCGCGCGGTGCAGCTCACACGGCTCTGCGAGCGGCTGCGAGCAGCTGCGTGCGAGTTGCTGGAGCTGCGTGCGAGCTGCCTGCGAGCTGCCTGTAGCAGCGTGCGAGCTGCCTGCGAGCGCGGTACCGATCCGGCGCATCAGCGTCGTCCCGGGACGAGTCCCGGGGGTGAATCTAGACGTTGAAGCGCCACTCGCAGACGTCGCCGTCCTGCATGACGTACTCCTTGCCCTCCATGCGGGCCTTGCCCTTGGCGCGAGCCTCGGCGACCGATCCCGCCTCGACCAGGTCGTCGAAGGAGATGATCTCGCCCTTGATGAAGCCCTTCTCGAAGTCGCCGTGGATCACGCCGGCGGCCTGGGGTGCGGTGGCGCCCTTGCGGACGGTCCAGGCGCGAGCCTCCTTCGGGCCGGCCGTCAGGTAGGTCTGCAGCCCGAGGGTGTCGAAGCCGACGCGGGCGAGCTGGTCGAGCCCGCTCTCCTCCTGGCCGATCGACGCGAGGAGCTCGGCGGCGTCCTCGTCGCTCAGCTCGATGAGCTCGCTCTCGAGCTTGGCGTCGAGGAAGATGGCCTTCGCGGGCGCGACGAGCGCGGCGAGCTCATCGAGCTTCGCCTGATCCTGCAGCACGCCCTCATCGACGTTGAACACGTAGAGGAAGGGCTTCGCGGTGAGCATGCCGAGCTCGCGGATGGGCTCCAGGTCGATCCCGCTCAGCGACAGCAGCGTGCCCGCATTGAGGGCCTCCGCGGCCTCCTTCGCGGTCGCGACCACGGCAGGATCGATCTTCTTGGACTTGAGCTCCTTCTCGTAGCGCGGCAGCGCCTTCTCGATCGTCTGAAGATCGGCGAGGATCAGCTCCGTGTTGATCGTCTCCATGTCGCTCGCGGGGTTCACGTTGCCGTCGACGTGGATCACGTCGGGGTCGGAGAATCCGCGCACCACCTGGGCGATCGCGTCGGCCTCGCGGATGTTCGCGAGGAACTGGTTGCCGAGCCCCTCGCCCTCGCTCGCGCCGCGCACGATGCCCGCGATGTCGACGAAGCTGACCGGGGCGGGCAGGATCCGCTCGCTGCCGAAGATCTCGGCGAGCTTGTCGAGCCGCGGGTCGGGCAGGTTGACGACGCCGACGTTCGGCTCGATGGTCGCGAACGGGTAGTTCGCGGCGAGCGCGTCGTTATGGGTCAGCGCGTTGAACAGGGTCGACTTGCCGACGTTAGGAAGACCGACGATTCCGATAGTAAGAGCCACGAGACCCCAGTCTACCCGGACGGTGTCAGAGGGGTGTGCCAAGCTGAACGGGTGCCCGTAGATTTCACCGCGATCGATTTCGAGACCGCGAACAGCCACCCCTCGTCGGCGTGCTCGGTCGGCCTCGTGCGCGTGCGCGCCGGACAGGTCGTGGATCGGGCCGAGTGGCTCATCCGCCCGCCCGCCGGGCACGCGCAGTTCCTGCCCTTCAACATCAAGATCCACGGCATCACCCCCGACATGGTCGTCGCGGCGCGCGAGTGGGCCGAGCAACTGACCGAGCTGCGCGAGTTCATCGGCGACGACATCGCGGTGGCGCACAACGCGAGCTTCGACATGGGCGTCATCCGCGCGGCCTGCGCCGAGAGCATCACCCCCACTCCCAAGTTCCGCTACCTGTGCAGCGTGCAGGTGTCGCGCAAGACCTACGAGATTCCCTCGCACCGACTCCCGCTCTCGGCGGCGGCCGCGGGCTTCGTCGATTTCGCGCACCACAACGCGCTCGCGGACGCGGAGGCCTGCGCCGCCATCGTCATCGACGCGGCCCGCAGGCACGAGGCCACAGACCTCCCGGCGCTCGCGAAGGCGACGGGGCTCCGGATCCAGCAGCTCAAGGCCATCCCGCTGAAACTGTAGTGCAGCTGGAGTGAAGCTGGAGAGCGGTGGGCTGGGGGCTTGCCGTGGCCGACTAGCTGGCTGGCTGGCTGGCTGGCTGGCTGGCTGGCTCAGCTTGCCGGGGCTCACTGACTCAGCTTGCCGGGGCTCACTGGCTCAGCTTGCCAGCTGCTTCCCCGCTGCAATTGCGCTGCTCCCGCTGTCCTGGTTTCTTTTTCCCCCCGTCCGCGCCGAGCGCCCCTCGGTTCCCCTCGCCTTCGCGCGCCCTCACGCTCCTTCGCCGCCCCCTCTCCTGCCTCCGCCGTACTCTCTTCCGTCGCGTCCTCCTCCGTCGCGTCCTCCTCCGCCGCATCCTCCTCCGCCGTGTCCGCCTCCGCCGCGTCCTCCTCCGCTGTGCCCGCCTCCACCGCCCCTCCTCCGCCGCGCCCGTCTCCACCGCCCTTCCTCCGTCGCTCCCTCCCCTGAGCTTCAAGCTCTCGTCGAGCCTGAACTGAGTTCCGCTCACGGGATCAGGGGTTCCATTCTTTGCCTTCGTTTTCCGCGAAATTCCGCGGTTTTTCCCCTCCCCAATGTCAGTGGTCCATGGTGGAATCACCCCATGACCACCCCAGCCCACAGCCTCGTTCCCGAGCGGCTCGCCGCGCTCGATGCGACCATCTCGGCGCTCGAAGCGCACGAGCTGGTGCAGCGCGCGCACGATGCCGCGCGGCTCCGACTGCTCGCTGCGGCTCTCGACACGGCGCTCACCCGCCCATCGCTCGGCAGCGGCGAGCTCGCCCACCGCTCGCTGCGGGCTGAGGTTGCGACGGCGCTGCGGCGCAGCGAGGGCGCGGTCGACCGAGAGCTCTCGCTCGCCGCCGCCCTGGGAGATCGCTTCCCCAGCACGCTCCTCGCACTTGAGCGCGGCGAGATCTCGCTCGGCCACGTGCGCGTGCTCGTCGATACGAGCGCACCGCTCGGTGCGAGCGCCAACGGGCCCGAGGCGCCCTTCCAGGCTCGATTCGAGGCGGAGGTCCTCACTCACGCCACGCATGAAACCCCGCAGCGGTTGCGTCCGCTCGCTCGGCGCATCGCCGGGGAGCTCGCCGAAGAGCTCGCACGCGAGCTGGAGCGCACTCATCCGGATCTCGAACCGCCCGCGCCCCTCTGCCGGAGAAGCGTGCGTCTTGTCGAGGCGGGCGATGGATTCTCCGAGCTCATCGCCACGCTGCCCACGGTCGAGGCTCACGCGATCCATGACCGCCTCACCCGCCTCGCGAAGGCAGCCGACGCCGCCGAACGTGCGAGCCGCGACGCCGGTCTGGGCACACGCCTCGGCCCCGGCAGCGACTCTGACCCCGGAACCACCCCAACCTCTGTCCCAGTCCGCTCACGCGACGAGGCACGGGCCGACGTGCTCCGGGATCTTCTCCTCGCAGCGAACCCGCACGAGCTCTTCGCCGGCTCGCCCGAAGAGGCGGTGCGCGCGCGGATCCAGCTTGTCCTTCCGGTGCGCGCTCCGCGCTCGTCAGGCACCACGGTCCCGACCGTACGCCCGGACGGTCACCCCGACACCTCGCACCCCACGGGTCTTACCGGAACCGATCAGCTGGGCTTCGGCCTCGACCTCGCCGAGCTCGGAGGCGCCGAGGTTGGAGGTGCCGAGCTTGCCGGCTCCGGCCCGATCTCCAGCGACACGGCTCGTGGGTACGCCAGGCACACGTTGTCCTGGGAACGCGTCACCGTCGCTGAGCACAGCGGCACCGTGCTCTCCGTCGACCGCTATCGGCCGGATGCGGCGATACAGCGGTTCCTCGGTGCCCGAGACCTCCACTGCCGATTTCCCGGGTGCCGCGTACCCCTCGCCCGCTGCGACATCGACCACACGGTGGATGCCGCGCGCGGCGGGCCCACCTCCACCGACAACCTGGCACATCTCTGCCGCGGGCATCACACGCTGAAGCACGCAACTCCCTGGTCCGTCGAGCAGTTCGCAGACGGGACGCTCGTGTGGCGCAGCCCGACCGGTCGCGAGCACTGGGACAGGCCGCCGAGCCGGGTTCGCTTCGCTGGGGCGCAGGGCTGGTCTCCGAGTGCGCCGCAGCGTCCGTCCGTTCGTGGACGCCCCCAAATGTCCGAGGCCCCTGGCATCCTGTCCTCATGACCTCCCTCACCCTCACTCTGCTGATCCTCCTCGTCGCCGTGGTGGCTGCCGGGGCCGGCGCTGCCGCAGGCGTCGTGGTTCGTGGGCGCGCGGCTCAACGCGACCTGGCGCGCGTCGTCGCGGAGCACGGGGCAGACGCCGAGCGCGAGATCGCGCTCGCGACGCAGCGTGCCCGGCTCGACGCCGAATCCGGTGCGCGGCTCCTCCGAGAGGAGCTCGCCGCGGCGGAGACCCGCGCTGAGGGGCTCGAGGCCCGCCTGCGCGACGCGCACGCGAACGCGCAGCAGCGCTCGGAGATGGACCGCGAGGAGCAGCGCGTGCTGCAGCAGCTCGCCCCGCTGCGCGACAGCCTCGGCAAGCTGGAGCACACAGTCTCGGCCATGGAGCAGCAGCGCGCCGCCCAGCACGGCGAACTCGCCCAGCAGCTCCGCCAGGCCGCCCTCGCGGAAGACAAGCTCCGCGGCACCGCGGAGAGTCTCGCCGCGGCCCTCCGCTCCAACAACACGCGAGGAATCTGGGGCGAGACCCAGCTGCGCCGCATCATCGAGGCCGCCGGCATGCTCGAGCGCGTCGACTTCGAGGTGCAGCCCCAGTTCACCACCGAGTCCGGCGTGCTCCGCCCCGACGTCGTGGTGCAGCTCCCCGGAGGCAAGAGCATCGCGATCGATGCAAAGGTGCCGTTCGCGTCCTACCTTGAGTCGCAGAACCTCAGTGCAGCAGACGCCTCTCCTGAGGCCGAAGCCCGGCGCACCGATCTCCTCGCGCAGCACGCGCGGGCGCTGCGCGACCACATCATCGCGCTGAGCAAGCGCGACTACGCCGCGGCACTCCCCGATTCACCCGAGTTCGTCATCGCGTTCCTACCGAGCGAGTCGCTGCTGTCGAGCGCACTCGATACCGATCCACTCCTGCTCGAGTACGCCTTCGAGCGGCGCGTGGCACTCGCCTCCCCAGTCAGCCTCTGGGCCATCCTCAAGTCAGTGGCCCACAGTTGGCGCCAGGATTCGCTCACGGCCGAAGCACGGACCCTGTTTGATCTCAGCCGCGAGCTGCACTCCCGCATCGGGCGCAGCGCCACGCACCTCGACAAGCTCGGCCGCACGCTCGCGCGCGGGGTCCAGGACTACAACGCCTACGTCGGCTCGTTCGAGCGGCAGGTACTCCCGACTGCGCGCAAGATCAGCGCACTGAACGGCGAGCAGATCAGCCCGGAGCCCAGCCAGCTCGACGTTGCGGTGCGCCCGCTCATGGCCCCCGAGCTGCGCGCCTCAGACCTTCCCGAGACCGAGCCGGAGCAGGCGAAACTGCCCGAGCAAGCAGAAGCTCCCGAGCAAGTAGAAGTTCCGGACCAGAGTTCGACGCCAGCGCAGGCAGTACCCCGCACGCTCAGCGCGGACCTCTGGGGCAGTGCAACGCCCGAGCAAGGCTGAGGCAAGGCCACACACCCTCGGCTTGTCACAGACCTCCAGATCACGGGCACCGGCCGGCAGCGAATCTCGCAGACACCCACGCTGACTGGCGGCAAATCTGACAGACACCCGCGCCAGCCGGCAGCGAATCTGGCAGGCACCCGCTGCGTCCAGACACCTCCGGGAACACCACAGGCCCCAGACGAAACCGTCTGGGGCCTGTGGTGTTTCGGCTCAGCGTCCCGAGCGCATGCTCCGGGGCTCAGCTTCCGGGGCTCGCGAGCCTGCGGCGCAGGAGGATTAGTCCCAGCGGCTCGGATCCATGTCGCTGATGACGTGGCGGATCGTGCCCGAGTGCGAGCGCATCACGATGCTCTCGGCGCGCACGAACGGGCCGCGGCGCTGCACGCCGTCGATGAACTCGGCGTCGGTGATGCCCGTCGCCACGAAGTAGCAGTTGTCGCTCGACACGAGGTCGTTGGCCTCGAGCACACGGTTCAGATCGTGGCCCGCGTCGAGTGCGCGCTGGCGCTCGTCGTCGTCCTTCGGCCACAGGCGACCCTGGATCACACCGCCGAGCGCCTTCACGGCGCACGCCGTGATGATGCCCTCGGGCGTGCCGCCGATACCGACGCACATGTCGATGCGCGAATCCCAGCGAGCCGCGTTCACGCCGCCCGCGACGTCGCCGTCCATGAGCAGACGCGTGCCGGCGCCGGCCTCGCGGATCTCGCGGATGAGGTTCTCGTGGCGCGGCCGATCCAGCACGGCGACGCGGATGTCGGAGACGTCGACCTGCTTGGCACGCGCGAGCGCGCGGATGTTCTCACCGATGGGACGGTTGATGTCGACCACGCCGACGCCCTCGGGCCCGCACACGAGCTTGTCCATGTAGAACACGGCCGAGGGATCGTACATGCTGCCCCGGTCGGCCACCGCGATCACCGAGAGCGCGCCCGGGCGCCCCTCAGCGGTGAGCCGCGTGCCGTCGATCGGGTCGACCGCGACATCGCACTCCGCGCCCTCGCCGTTACCGACGACCTCGCCGTTGTACAGCCAGGGGGCGTCATCCTTCTCGCCCTCGCCGATCACGACGGTGCCCTTCATGTTCACCGTCGAAAGGAAACGACGCATCGCGTCGACCGCTGCCCCGTCGGCCGCGTTCTTGTCGCCACGGCCGATCCAGGGGGTCGCACGCATCGCCGCAGCCTCGGTCGCGCGAACGAGCTCCATCGCGAGGTTACGGTCGGGCTGCCATTCGCCAAGCGAAACAGGTTCATTCATACGCAGTAGCCTACCGCCTTCACCCGCGTCCACCCACGTCCGCCCGCGTCCTCCTCCCGCTCACGGCCTCAACGCATAGACTGGGACCGCGAAGCGGTGCCCCCGAGGCGCCGCCACAGACGTTCGGCCCGCCGAGCATCCCGATCAACATGTCGGGGCAGGCACGGCCACCGCACATCGAACCGAAACGAACACGAGGAGCACACATGCCCGTCGCAACCCCGGAACAGTACGCAGCGATGCTCGACGCCGCGAAGGCTGGCGGCTTCGCCTTCCCCGCGGTGAACGTGTCCAGCTCGCAGACCCTCAACGCTGCGCTCCAGGGCTTCGCCGAGGCCGGCTCCGACGGCATCATCCAGGTGAGCTTCGGCGGTGCGGACTACTTCGCCGGCCACACCGTGTCGAACCGCGTGGGCGGCGCCATCGCGTTCGCAAAGTTCGCCGAGGAGGTCGCGAAGGCGTACGACATCACCGTCGCGCTCCACACCGACCACTGCCCCAAGCAGCACCTCGACAACTTCGTGCTCCCCCTCGTCGCGGCGAGCGAGGAGCGCGTCGCGCAGGGCGGCCTCCCCTACTTCCAGTCGCACATGTGGGACGGCTCGGCCGTGCCGCTCGGCGAGAACCTCGACATCGCGAAGGATCTCCTCCCCCGCATGGCGGCGATCGGCGTGATCCTCGAGGTCGAGATCGGCGTCGTCGGCGGCGAGGAGGACGGCATCGCCCACGAGATCAACGACCAGCTCTACACGACCCTCGAGGACGCCGTTGCGACGGTCGAGGCGCTCGGCCTCGGCGAGCAGGGCCGCTATCTCACCGCGCTGACGTTCGGCAACGTGCACGGCGTGTACAAGCCGGGCGGCGTGCAGCTGCGCCCCGAGCTCCTGGCCGAGATCCAGGCTGGCCTCCAGGCGAAGTACGGCACCGGCGAGAAGCCTCTCGACCTCGTCTTCCACGGCGGCTCGGGATCCTCCGCCGAGGAGATCGCAGAGGCCGTGCGCAACGGCGTGATCAAGATGAACATCGACACGGACACGCAGTACGCGTTCACCCGCCCCGTCGCCGACTTCATCCTGAAGAACTACGACGGCGTGCTGAAGATTGACGGCGAGGTCGGCAACAAGAAGCAGTACGACCCCCGCGCCTACGGCAAGGTTGCGGAGACCGGCATGGCCGCGCGCATCGCCCTCGCCGCCGAGCAGCTCGGCTCCGCCGGGAAGTCGGTGAGCGCCTAGTGTCCGACGCGCGCAACGACGCGAGCCCCGCGCAGCCGGCCGGGCAGGATCAGGCGGCGCGGGATCAGGCGGCACAGGATCAGGCGGCGCAGCCGGCTGCCCCGGCCCGCCCCGCGCAGCCCGAGTACGGAGAGTACGCGCCCGAGGGCTGGGTCTGGACGCCGCCCGAGGGCACGGAAGCCGCTGTCGCGGAGACGGGCGGATCCGGCGCCGCTGGATCAGTCGCCGCGAGCGCACAGCGCTCGGCCAGCGCCCGCCCGTCCGGCGTGCCCCACAACCTGGGTGCGCCCGGGCAGCAGCAGGCGCCGCAGCAGGGAAGCCAGCAGCACGCACCGCAGCAGCACGCGCCCCAGCAGGGCAGCCAGCAGCAGGGCGGCCAGCAGGCCGCGCCCGGCAGCGATCAGTCGTACCGCGCCGCGGCCGCGCAGCCCGGGCCGGTCTACGGCGCTCCGCGCAGCGCCTCGCCGCGCACGGGCGACCGTGTGGTCACGATCATGCTGCTCGTCTTCGGTGCGTTCGGCGCGCTGAGTGTCGCGCGCTCGTTCTTCGCGTTGGAGAGCCAGATCAGCCTGATGGGCACGCTCATCGGCATGGACTCCCCCAAGGTGGAGAGCTGGGTCGGCACGCTCGGCGTCGCCAGCGCGCTCGCCGTGCTGCTCGTCTACGCACTGAACCTGATCCTCTCGATCCAGCGCATGCGCGCGAGGAAGATCACGTTCTGGGTGCCGCTCGTCGCCGCAGTGATCGCGTTCGTGATCCTGCTCGTCGTACCCATGATCGCCATGGGCGGAGCGCCCGAGATCATGCAGCAGATCGAGGCCGACCCGAACGGTGCACTCTCGAAGATGCTCGACTCGCTGCAGGAGATGCAGCAGCCGTAGGCCGCGGTCCTGCTGCAGACGGTCGCGCTGCAGACGATACCTCTGCATACGGCCGCACTGCAGACGATCCCTCTCCAGACGGCCGCGCCGCATCTGATCGCGACGCATTCGACTGTGCCGCCGCACGCTCACTCCGGGCGAGCGGCGGCACTGTCGTATGCGCGCGGGCAGAAGCCGTCGGCGTCGATCGGCGCGAGTTCGAAGTGCCAGTTCTCGTTCGCGTAGATCTGGCAGAGCCCGAACTCGGCCCCGTACTGCCCCACCCAGAGCGCCGCCTCCAGGCCGCCGATGTCGACCGCCTCGCCGCGCACGTGCGCCGATCGCTCCGGGGTATCCACCCAGTGGCGGGCTTCTGCTTCGCTGCCGTAGTCCGAGACCGCCTGCGCAAGGAGCTCGTCCTGGTAGGCGGCGCTGCGCCAGCCGGAGTTCAAGCGCAGCTCGATCCCCTCCGCTGCGGCGCGCTCGGCAGCGGCCTGGACGGCAGCGCGCAGCTCGGGATCGAGGCCGCGCACTCCCGGGTGGTCGGCGTCGACGCGGATCCCGTCAGGATCCAGCACCTCGCCGTTCCCGCCGAAGCGCTCCTCGTCGCGCTCGCCGGCTCGAGCTTCTGAACTGACCGTGCCGCTGTCCAGAGAGCCACTGTCCAGAGAGCCACTGTCCGACGCGCCGCTGCTCCCGGCGTGCCCGGCGTCCGCGGCGCTCGATCCGGGGCGCAAGAGCAGCGCGCCGCAGACGACGGCTGCGACGGCGAGCGAGGCGATGATGGCGGCGATCGCGGCATTCGCCGCGCGGGAACGATACGACATGAACATGCTCCCAGTGCACCAAGAGCGGTGTTGCCATGCCGTATGCCGCAGAGCATACGCCGACGATAGCTGCGCGGGACGCGCGCCCGGCACGGGACGGGCGCGTGGGGCTAGCGCACCCGGCCGCCGAGCGCGCGCGCGTCGCGCTTGCCGCTCGCGTCCTGGCGGAGCTCCTTCGGCAGCGAGAACACGAGGTCCTCCTCCGCCGTCACCGTGGCCTCCACATCGGAGTAGCCGGCATCGGCGAGGTCGTCGAGCAGCTCCTGCACGAGCACCTCCGGCACGGATGCGCCGCTCGTCACTCCAATCGTGCGCGCGCCATCGAGCCACGCCTGCTGCACCTCGCTCGCGAAGTCGACGCGGTAGGCGGCCTTCGCGCCGTACTCGAGCGCGACCTCCTTGAGCCGCACGGAGTTCGACGAGTTGGAGGAGCCGACCACGAGCACCACGTCTGCCTGCGGCGCGATCTTCTTGATGGCGACCTGGCGGTTCTGCGTCGCGTAGCAGATGTCGTCGCTCGGCGGATCCTGCAGGTTCGGGAAGCGCTCGCGCAGGCGGCGCACCGTCTCCATCGTCTCGTCGACGGAGAGCGTGGTCTGCGAGAGCCACACGAGCTTGTCGGGGTTCTGCACGACGAGCGAGTCGACGTCGTCGGGCGAGTTGACGATCGTGATGTGATCCGGAGCCTCGCCCGCGGTCCCCTCGACCTCCTCGTGGCCCGTGTGACCGATGAGCAGGATCTCGAGGTCCTGCTTCGCGAAGCGCACGGCCTCGCGGTGCACCTTCGTGACGAGCGGGCACGTCGCGTCGATCGCGTGCAGCCCGCGATCGTCCGCAGCCTGCACGACCGCGGGAGAGACGCCATGCGCCGAGAACACGACGTTCGCGCCCTCGGGCACCTCGTCAACCTCCTCGACGAAGATCGCACCCATCTTCTCGAGCGTCTTCACCACGTGCACGTTGTGCACGATCTGCTTCCGCACGTAGACGGGAGCGCCGTAGCGATCGAGCGCCTTCTCCACCGCGACGACCGCCCGGTCAACGCCTGCGCAGTAGCCGCGCGGCGCCGCGAGCAGCACCTTCTTCGCGCCCTCGACGGGAAGGTCTTTGAGCCGGCCGACCTCGCGCCGCATGCGCGGCATCGCGAGGCTCACAACGGGGGCGCCGATGGTGCGCTGATCGGGCTGTTGCACGGTCGTAGTCATGCCAGAGATTCTACCCGGCCTTCCTCAACGATCACGGGGACGCGGGATCGACGGCGCCCGGGTCAGTAGGGTGGTGGCATGGCCGAAACTGGAAGCGCGCCCGCAACCCGCGAGACCCCCTGGCCCGTCGGGCTCATGAGCGAGAAGATCGCCGCGTGGGTCGACCGTCTCGGACAGGTCTGGGTCGAGGGCGAGATCACCCAGTGGCAGGTGCGCGGCGGCCACGTCTACGGCAAGCTCAAGGACCTCGGCCAGGACGCCACCGTGAGCTTCACGGTGTGGCGCTCGGTCGCGCAGCGCCTCACGAGCGACTTCGCGCAGGGCGACCGGGTGATCGCGCTCGTGAAGCCGAACTTCTGGGTGAAGGGCGGATCCCTCACAGTCCAGGTCTTCGACCTCTCGCACGTGGGGCTCGGCGAACTGCTGGAGCGGCTCGAGCGACTGCGACGCCAGCTCCAAGCGGAGGGGCTCTTCGACGCCTCGCGCAAGCGGCAGCTCCCCTTCCTGCCTGGCCGGATCGGGCTCGTCACGGGACGGGACTCGGACGCGGAGAAGGATGTCGTGCGCAACGCCACGCTCCGCTGGCCCGGCGTACAATTCCGCATCCACTACGCCGCCGTGCAGGGCGATCGCGCCGCGGGCGAGGTTGCGGCCGGGATCGCCGCACTCGATGCGGATCCCGAGGTCGACGTGATCATCGTCGCCCGCGGCGGCGGCGACTTCCAGAACCTCCTCCCCTTCAGCGATGAACTCGTACTGCGCGCTGCCGCCGCAGCCACGACGCCCATCGTCTCCGCGATCGGCCACGAGGCGGATCGCCCGCTACTCGACGAGATCGCGGATCTCCGCGCCTCCACCCCGACCGATGCCGCGAAGCGGGTCGTGCCCGACGTCGGCGAGGAGCTCGCCGGGATCGACCAGGCGCGCGCCCGCATGAGCTCGCGCCTCGGCCAGCTCCTGGCGCACGAGACCGACCGGCTCGCGCAGCTCCGCGGCCGCCCCGTGCTGAGCACCCCGGAGCGCCTCGTCGACGAGCGGGCCGAAGAACTCGTCCGCTGGATCGCACGCGGCACCGAGCTCGCGGATCGCGCCGTGGAGGATCGCCGTCGGGAGCTTGCCGATCTGCGGGGTCGCCTCACCGCGCTCTCCCCCCGCGCCACGCTGGAACGCGGCTACGGCATCGTGCAGCTCGCCGACGGCTCCGTGCTGCGCGGCACGGCGGACGCCCCCGCGGGCACCGAGCTCGCGATCTCCCTCGCGGACGGGCGGATCACGGCGACCTCGCAGGGCTGAGGCGTATGCGCGCCCCGACGCTCCCGGGGCGGACCGGCAGCCGCTAGCCGTCGGTGCGTTCGAGCCCCGTGCCGTCGGCGTTGACGCGGAAGCTCGCGGAGCGGTAGTCGTCCGAGAGCGAGAAGTCCACGACGACGGGGCCCGTGCGCTCATGGGTCCAGGGGTCGTCGGGGTGCTCGGCGAGCGTGCGTGACACGTGGTACATGAGCGCGTCGAGCGCAGCCTCCGTGTCGATCTCGTCGGCGACGAGCTCGGCGGCCTCGTCGATCGCGCGAGCCACAGCCGCACCGTCGAGCTCCGCCATCTCGAAGAACTCGCCAGCGCTCTCCGGCTGGATCGATCCCGCCCCCGTGTGCGTCACGGCACCCCGCCGCACGTACCAGGAGTCCACATTGAGTCCGCCCGGCTTCGCGGGTGCCTCGATGCGCACGAGATCATCGGAGACCGAGATGCTCGTCACTCGGTCCTCCCCCGTCTCCGCCGCGAGCGTCGCAAGCGCACGCTCCAGTGGCAGCGGCTCGCGCAGGTCGGCGTGCAGGTGTCCCTGCGGCAGCGCCGCGAGCGTCTCAGCGAGACCCGCACGGTAGGGCAGCACGACGGCCGCGCCGGCCAGCAGCCCGGCGAGTACGAAGACCGCGATCCGGATCGGCCGACCGCGCCGCCCCGTTCCGATGAGCGGGGATCGCCGCGTGCCGTCCGCGCGCAGCCCGCCGGGCGCCGGGCGCAGCACCGGGCCGGCCGCTGCCGCGGGAGGCAGCTCCGTATCGGCCCAGATCTCGGCGCCCGCGTCGTGCTCCGTGAACGCCACGTCCGGCTGGCCCGCAACGAGCACCGCGACGACGTGCCTTGAGCCGGGCTGGAACCGCGGGATCTCGGTGAGCTGCACCACGCGGCGCACCACCGTGCGGTACGCGTCGCCGTGCACGGGCCGCACGGTGAGTTCGAGCTCGCACAGGGGCTGCTCGTTGATGAAGGTGCCGGTCTGCGTGAGCGCGTCGACGCGGGCGAGCGCGATCCTGCCGTCCTCGGTCGCGGCCGCAGCGAGCTTCGGATCGCCCAGCTGCACGCCCCGCATCGATCGGCCGACCGCGAGCAGGACCACCGAGAAGACAAGCACGATGAGTCCCACGGGGAACGCCCACGCGGCGGCCCCCGGAGGCCCGACGAGAGCGGAGACGATCCCGCCGAGGAGGATCCCGGAGCCGATGAAGCAGAGCAGGCGAAGCATGACTTCAGCCTAACGACTCGGCTCTATGGGGGAACAAGAGGGCCTTCGGAAGCGCAGGAGGGCGCATGGACCGAACAGGAAGCATCCTCGGCCAGCGCAGCACGCAGCCCGCGGTGAGGCGCGGGAGCTAGACTGGGGGCCATGTCTGTTTCCGAGACCCGGGATCCCGCAGCGCTCAGCTATGAGGAGGCCCGCGACGAACTGATCCAGGTTGTCCAGCGCCTCGAGCAGGGCGGCAGCACCCTCGAGGAGTCGCTGCAGCTCTGGGAGCGCGGCGAAGTGCTCGCCGCGCGCTGCGAGGAGTGGCTGCTCGGCGCCCGCCAGCGCCTCGAGACCGCGCGCCAGCAGGCCGACGCCGGCGCCGCGAACGCGACCGGCACGAGTGCGACGGAGGATCTCGCGTAGCCATGGCGAAGAAGACCAAGACCCCCGTGGTCGTCGCCGAGCTCGGCCGACCGGAGACGCCCTCCGAGACCGCGGCCCGCAAGGCACGCGACAGCCGCCTCTACCGGCAGCGGAAGACCGTGAACAACCTCGTCTTCTCACTGCTCGTGACGCTCGGGCTCGTCCTCGTGATCGTGCTCATGGTGCCGCGCGGCACGGGCGGCTTCGAGGATCACTCGGTCAACGTGACCGAGCTCGCCTCCGACGCCGCACCGAGCGCGGGCCGCACGCTCGCCGCCCCCGCCGTCGGCGAGGACTGGAAGGCGAAGCAGGCGACGCTCCGCACGAGCAGCGATGTGACGTCCTGGCAGATCAACTACACGACCGCCGATGAGGCCTACGCCGCCGTGGTGCAGGGCTTCACGGCGACCGGCGCCCCCGTGCCCGAGCTCTGGGTGTCCCAGCAGCTCGAGCAGCAGGCCCCCACCGGCACCGAGGAGATCGGCGGGATCGAGTGGATCGTCTACGACCACCCCGACCGCAAGGCCGATGAGTCGAACATGATCTTCGGGCTCCAGGGCACGTGGGGCAACGACACGATCCTCGTCTACGGCACCGACTCGCCCGCAACGATCCGCGTGCTCGCCGCCCAGGTCGCCGACTCGCTCGGCACTCCCGACGGCGCCGCAGCGACCGAACCGAAGGAGAACGAATGACCGCGCCCCGCGTCACCCCCCAGCAGGCCTGGGACACCTTCGCGGCAGGGAACGAGCGATTCGTCTCGGGCATCTCCGCGCACCCGAACCAGGACGTCGAGCGCCGCAGCGAGCTCGTCAACCAGCAGACGCCCGATGTGGCCCTCTTCGGCTGCTCGGACTCGCGCCTCGCCGCTGAGATCATCTTCGACTGCGGGCTCGGCGATCTCTTCATCGCGCGCAACATGGGCCACGTCGTCGCCGAGTCGATCACCGCATCGATGGAGTACGCCGTGACCGAGCTCGGCGCATCGCTGATCGTGGTGCTCGCGCACGACTCGTGCGGGGCCGTCGCGGCCGCGATCGACCAGTCGAGCCGCACCCCGAGCGAGACGACTGCGTCGGTGCGGCACACGCTCGCTCCGATCCAGCCCGCCGTGCAGCAGCTGTGGCTCCAGGGGCGCACGGACACCCCCTACGCGGACGCCAGCCAGATCGACGCGAACGCGGTGGGCCGGATCCACCTCGCCGCGACCGTGAACGAGCTCCTCCGCACCTCGCGCGCGATCAGCGACGCCGTCGACGCCGGCCGCCTCGCGGTCGTGGGCTGCCAGTACCGGCTCACGGAGGGTCGCGCGGTGCCGTACACCGTCGTCGGCCCGGTCGAGCTGGAGCTCGCCCCGCTCGACTAGCGCACCGGACGCCGCGGCGTGCGGGGCGGGGAGCGAGATCCTCCCCGGCTTCTCCGAGTGCTCAAACTTCTCAAACCTCCCCGACTTCATTTCATTCCCACGTATTCCGTTATCCCGAGACCACTCCCCGAACAAAGGACAGCTGTGACCGAAGAGATCGAGTACCGCATCGAGCACGACACGATGGGCGAGGTCCGCGTTCCCAAGAACGCGCTCTACGCCGCGCAGACGCAGCGCGCCGTCGAGAACTTCCCCATCTCCGGCACCGGCCTGGAGCCCGCGCAGATCGTCGCCCTCGCCCGCATCAAGCGCGCAGCAGCGATCGCGAACAAGGAGCTCGGGATCCTCGAGGCCCCCATCGCCGACGCGATCGTCGCGGCGGCCGACGAGGTCATCGGCGGCGCGCACCACGACATGTTCCCGGTCGACACCTACCAGACCGGTTCGGGCACGTCCTCGAACATGAACACGAACGAGGTCCTCGCGACGCTCGCCACGAAGCACCTCGGCGCCCCCGTGCACCCGAACGACCACGTCAACGCGTCGCAGTCGTCGAACGACGTGTTCCCCACCTCCGTGCACATCGCCGTGACCGGCGCGCTCATCGAGCAGCTGAAGCCCGCCCTCGCGCACCTCGCCGAGGCGTTCGAGGCGAAGGCCGAGCTGTGGAAGTCGGCCGTGAAGCCGGGCCGCACGCACCTCATGGACGCGACCCCCGTGACGCTCGGCCAGGAGTTCGGCGGCTACGCCGCGCAGATCCGCTACGGCATCGAGCGCATCGACGCGGCCCTCCCCCGCGTGGCCGAGGTTCCCCAGGGCGGCACCGCCGTCGGCACCGGCATCAACACCCCGCTCGGCTTCCCCGAGAAGGTCATCGCCGAGATCGCGCAGTCGAGCGGCCTGCCCATCACCGAGGCCCGCAACCACTTCGAGGCGCAGGCGAACCGCGACGGTCTCGTCGAGGCCTCGGGCGCGCTCCGCACGATCGCCGTCTCGCTGACGAAAATCAACAACGACATCCGCTGGATGGGATCGGGCCCCAACACGGGTCTCGCCGAGCTCCACATCCCCGACCTGCAGCCGGGCTCCTCGATCATGCCGGGCAAGGTTAACCCCGTCGTCCCCGAGGCCGTGCTCATGGTGTGCGCGCGCGTGATCGGCAACGACGCGACCATCGCGTGGGCCGGCGCGTCGGGCTCCTTCGAGCTCAACGTCCAGATCCCCGTCATGGGCACCGCGCTCCTCGAGTCGGTCCGCCTGCTCGCGAACGCGTCGATCGTGCTCGCCGACAAGACGGTTGCCGGCCTCGAGGCGAACCTCGACCGCGCCGCGGCGCTCGCGGGCATGAGCCCCTCGACGGTCACCCCCCTCAACCGCCTCATCGGCTACGAGGCAGCGGCGAAGATCGCGAAGCACTCGGTCAAGAAGGGCATCACCGTGCGCGAGGCCGTCATCGACCTCGGCTACGTCGAGCGCGGTGAGGTCACCGAGGCCGACCTCGACAAGGCGCTCGACCTGCTCTCGATGACCCACCCGGGCGTCGCGAAGTAAGTCGCCTGCGGCGAGCCCGCGCCACGCGGGCAGGGCGGCTCGGTTTCTTCGGAAGCCGGGCCGCTCGCTCTTTCCCGGAGAAGCTCAGCCGTCTGCCCTCCTCGGGAGCCGGGCCGCTCGCTCTTTCCCGGAGAAGCTCAGCCGTCTGCCTTCATCGGGAGCCGGGCTGCTCGCAATTCTCGGAGAAATCAGAAACGTCG
>NZ_AYMV01000035.1 GCF_000633415.1 Leucobacter sp. PH1c
GGATCCGGGGCCTCCGCCGTGTTCCGGGCTAGGACTCGTCGGCAGGGGTCTCCGGCTGCTTCGGCTTCCGGCCGGCGATCAGCATGCCGCCCGTGACGCCGATCACGAGCAGCGCGACCCCCGCGATCGCGATCGGCACCCAGGGCACCTGCGGCGCGGCCTCGGGCTCGACGGGAGCGGGCTGACCGGGCTCCGCGGTCGCGGTCGGCTCGGGGCGCGGCTCGGCGACGCTCGCGCCCAGCTCGCAACCGCTGACCGTGGCGGTCAGGGTGATCGGATCGAGATCCTCCCCCGTGACGTACGAGCCGTAGTCGCCGTTCATCGCCGCGGCGCCCTCGACCGTGAAGCGCGGCACCGCACCCGAGATCTCGAGGGATCCGTCGCCCGCGGTGACCGCGCCGCTCAGGTCGATCTTCGCCGCGCGCACGCGTTCGGCGACAGCCTCGCCGCCGCTCGCCGCGGTGTCCGTCGAACCGATCGAGAGCAGCAGGTACGCGCTGTCGTCGTCGGCGAACTCGATCGCGGGGTCGGAGAGATCGAGCTGCATCATGCCGTCGTGGCCCGTGAAGTGGATGGCGCCGGTGAAGGCGATCGTTCCGGCGTCGAGTCCGCTGCTGACGCTGCCGGAAGCCGCGTCCCAGATGAAGCTCGGGGTCTCGTAGCGCATGTCGTCCGAGACGGTCCACTCGCCGTTCGCGATGGAGCCGCTCACGTAGGAGCGGAAGCGCTCCTTCACGCCCCAGGTGAGCGTCGCGGTGTCGATCGTGCACGCCTCGGCCGCGGGAACCGTCGCGGGGAGCGGTGCCGCCGTCGCCGCGGCGGGTGCCGAGAGGAGGCCGATCCCGACGAGGCCGGCGCCGAGCGCCGCGATCGCGCGGCGGGATCCGGAGCTGCTGGTCTGCTGGGGCGTGTGCACGTGCGTTCTCCTTGCGCTGCTGAGTGGGTGCCCGCTCGGGCACCCACTCATGATACGGACTGGGGCTACTCGTCGCCCGAGATGCCGACCGCTGCTGCGGCCTTCCGGCGCTGCGCGACGACGAGGCCGCCCATCGCGCCCGCGACCGCCAGCAGGGCGATCGCGCCGGCCCACCAGAGCCAGATCGGGGTGTCTTCCCCGGGAGCGATCCCCGCTGCGACGGGGGTCTGAGCGTTCGCCTCGGCGACGATCTCCTCGACGCTCTGCTGCTCAGCAGACTTCGCCTTCGCCTTCTTCGCCGCCGAGACGGTGAAGACGGCGCCGGCGTTCGTGCTGCCCTGGAGCGTGATCGTGTGCTCGCCGGGGGTGAGATCCTTCGGGAGCGTCCCGATCCAGCGCACCACGCCGTTCGCATCGGCACCCGCCGCGTCGTCGAGGACGATCGGATCGGAGTAGAGCACCACGAGCACGTCGCGCTCGCCGGCCTCGAAGCCGCTGGCCTCGAACTCGATCTCGCCGCCGGGGACGAGCTTCTTCGAGTCGGTGAGGATCCGGATCCCGGTCGTCGCGGGCGGCGCGTCGGCCGCGGTGCGCTTCGTGTTCTGCGGGCCGACGGCGGTCGATCCGAAGCTCGCACCGCTGACCGCACCGACCGTGAAACTCACGGGGTCGGCGCCGAACGCGCCGCCGCCGCCCCCGCCACCGCCGGCGATCGCCCCGGAGAGGGGAACCCCGCTCCAGGTGACCTCGCCGTTCGCGCCGACCGACTTACTGCCCGCGCCGAGGTCGAGGCCGAAGCTCCGACCGCCTGCGGTGAGCGTGCCGCTCGCCGGGCCCGTGATGCTGATCACGGGGTTCGCGAAGGACTCGGACATGAGGCCCTTGTGCCCGGTGAAAGTCACGACGCCCGAGTACTGCACGGTACCCGTCTGCGACTGGGCGTCCCACGAGCTCGAAGCCTGCGGGAAGACGTAGCCGCCCGCGCCGCCGCCGACACCGCTCGACGTGATGTTGCCCTTCGCGATCCGGCCCGTCGTGTAGGCCGCGTAGCCGGAGGAGATGCCCCAGGTGAGCGAGCCGGCCTGCTGCGCGCCGTCGGTGGGGGCCACCGGCTGCACGGGATCGACGGGCTTCGGCTTCGTGGGCGTGACCGGCTTCGGCTTCGTCGGGGTGACGGGCTTCGCGTCGCTGGCCGCACCGACCGTGAACGTGATGGGAGCCAGCTCCTGCCCCGCCTCGTAGAAGTCCTGGAACACCGGGACCCCCGCAGTGGTCAGCGTTGCGGGAGCATTCGACCAGCGGATCGCTCCGCCGGATCGCTCGCTGCGCTGTGCCTTCGTGAGGTCGATGGTCGCGATCACATCGACGGTTTCACGCAGCTCCTGGGTCTGCATATCGACCGAGACCGTCCGGACTGAGAGCTCGGCACGGCGCGAGTCGATGACCCGAATCATGGGGTTGGACATGTTCAGATCCAGTTGTCCCGCATGCCCGAGGAAGCGCATGGAGCCGGCGAACTGTACCGTCCCCGTGTTCCGCCCGCTCTCCCATTTCCCG
Organism: Leucobacter sp. PH1c; assembly: GCF_000633415.1. Lineage (GTDB taxonomy): Bacteria > Actinomycetota > Actinomycetes > Actinomycetales > Microbacteriaceae > Leucobacter. Next base: position 2,474 of record NZ_AYMV01000035.1, read on the forward strand.
CCCGTGATCTGAGGGAAGTCGAACTCGGAGCCGTCGTACTTCGCCGGCTTCTGCGCCGAGATCTTGCCCTTCGCGATCGGGCCCTCGACGTAGGCGCGGAAGCGGTCGAGCACGCCCCAGTGCAAGCTCCCCACCTCGGCGGGCTCCGGCTGCACGGTCTCGCCGGAGAGCGCTGCCCACTGGGCCGAGGTGAGTTCCAGAGGCGCTCGCGCGAACGCGGTCTCCGCGGTGGGCGCATCCCCACCGTTCCAGACCACAAGTTCGTACTTCCCGTTCTTCACGAGCGCACCCGGCGCCGCGGTCAGCTCGACCGTCGCCGCGCCGTTCGTCACCGCGAGCGGCGCGGTCGTCCGGGGCAGTCCGGTCGCGGCACCCGTGCCGAGTGAGAGTTCGTCGCCCTGTCGGATGAGTGCCGCCGAAATCGCGGAGACCGCTGAGTCCAGCTTGTCCACGTTCCCGGTCATGCGAAGCTTGCGGTCCGGACTCACCACCGGAGTAACCGTCACCTTGGCCTGATCCATGGGGGGCGGCACCGGTGCATCAGCCGGAGACGCCGGGCTCGCCGGGGCCGATGGCTGAGATGCCTCGTCCGCCTGCTCAGCGTGCTCCGCCTGAGCGTCCTGGGCCGGGATGACCTCCGACGAGGCTTCGGGCTGCTCGGGCACGAGTACTGCAGCGTCCTGCTGGGACTGATCCGGTGCCGAGCCGTCTGCGTCAGCGGGCGGTGCATCTTCGGGCACCGTCGCGGTGCCAGGCTGCCCTGCGGCGATCGCAGTCTCGGCTGCACCCTCCGACGCGCTTCCGGCATCGCTCGCGAACGCGGGCGCGACGCCCACGCCGCTCATCGTGATCGCGATCGCGAGCGCGATCCCGGCAAAGCCCCGTCTGTGCTGACGCTGAGTCATCTGTGAGTTACTCCCCTACACGGCCCGAAGGGCGCACGCGCATCCCGGAGGAAACGCGTGCGCCCGAGGCACCATCAGTCCAGACCCTAGCGGTCTGCTCGGTACATGAACGCAGCCATCGCCTCACGCGTCACGTTCGACTTCGGTGCGTACTTCGGCTTGCCGCTCGGCTGCGCGATGCCGGTGGAGAGACCGCTCGAGTGCATCCAAGCGATCTCCTTGTAGAACTTGTCGCCGGGCTTCACATCAGCGAAGGGGGACACCTTCGGTGCCGCCGGCTTCGCGTTCGTATCGATCCGGTACATGAACGCCGCCATCGCCTCGCGGGTGATGTTCGACTTGGGCAGGTACTTGACCGTGCCGTTCGGCTGCTTGACGCCGGTCGAGATCTTGGACTCCGCCATCCAGGCGATTTCCTTGTAGAACTTGTCGGTCGTCTTCACATCCGTGAAGGGCGACCGAGCCGGCGCCTTGTAGTTCGCAGGCGCATGCTGGCGGAAGAGGAACGCTGCCATCGCCTCGCGGGTCACATTCGACTTCGGGAGGTACTTCACCGATCCGTCCGACTGCTTCACACCGGTCGAGAGACCCGTAGTGTACATCCACGCAATCTCCTTGTAGAACTTATCGCCCTGCGCGACATCGGTGAAGGGGACCTTCGGCTCCGGCTTCGGGAACACCGCGTCCCACTGCGCCGAGGAGACCGCGACATCAGCGCGAGCGTAGATCGTCTCGCTCGTGATCTCGGCGTGCTTCTTCCACAGGATGACCTCGTACTGCTTCGTGCGGTCGAGACCGGCAACGGGCGCGTTCAGCACGAAGCTGCTCGAGCCGTTGGTGACCTTCGGGAAGGGGAGAGCGAACGCGGGGAACGCGCTGTCCATGCCCGTCAGAGTGGACTCCGAGTCCTTCACGATCAGGGCTCCGTAGAGGTCCGAAATGTCCGCGGGAAGATCGCTTGCGGCGACGTTCACCGTGAGGCCGGTCTTCGTCGCGGCAGCGACCGTCCCGGTCACCTGCGCGGGAACGACCTCGGTGCCGTCACTGAACGTGACCGGCGTGAAGATCTCGTAGGGAGCGTACTTCGCGCCGCCGCCAGGGTAGGTGTAGATGCCGTAGTTGCCCTCTGCGAGCGCCGTGAGGTCCTGCTCGCTCACGGCGAGAGTGGTGGTGAAGCTGCCGTCGGCGCTCATCTCGATGGCACCGTTCGCGGCGCCGCCAACCGTCGCCATGTCATCGGCGTGGACCGCCCACTTCACATCGAAGTTCTTCCGTGCGCCGCTCGCCACGCCCGTGCTCGGCTGCCACACATCGGGGTAGTAGCCGAATGCGACGTACACGCCGGTGAACTTCCCCAGGAGCGGCGGGCGGGTGCCCTTCGTCTCATCCGTGGGCACGAAGCCCGAACCGCTCACGGTGATGGTCTCGCCGTCCGGGTTCAGGCCAGTGTCTTTCGAGACAGTGACCACGGGCGCCGGAGCGTCGCCCTCGACAGCGTTCGCCGCTGCCGGCACCATCAACGCGCCGCTGGCCACGAGAAGCGCGGCGGTTCCGGTCGCCAGCACCGCGGAAACCCGCTTTCGCCAGCCGTTCTGTGCAGTCATTGCGAGCGCACTCCTGTTCTCTTCGGACGGCCAGCACGGTCCGTGGCGGCCACATCTGATCGAACTGAGGCTCACCTCACCTCAGCACCACCCATTAGTCTGACGAATATCATCCGATGATGCAAGTCGGAGCGCAGCGCGCTCTCCCGCATCATCCGTTCGGATGAGATGCGCGCGCCCGCGCATCGGATGCGGCCCTCGCTGAGCGCGGCATCGGGCGGCGGTCGTACACTGATCCCGAACCGAGGAACGGAGACCCCTCATGAGCAGCAAGCCCATCGATTCCGCCGCGTACCCGATCCAGCTCTCCGACAGCGAGTGGCGCGAGCGGCTCGGCGCGGAGGAGTACGCGATTCTGCGCCGAGCGGCGACCGAGCGCGCCGGGACCGGGGAGCTCCTCGACGAGGAGCGCGACGGGCTCTACCGATGCCGCGGCTGCGGGAACGAGCTCTTCGTCGCGGGGACGAAGTTCGATTCCGGCTGCGGCTGGCCAAGCTTCTACGAGAGCGTCCGCCCCGGCGCGGTCGAGCTGCTCGAGGATCACAGCCTCGGCATGACCCGCACCGAGGTGCGGTGCGCGGAGTGCGGCTCGCATCTCGGCCACGTCTTCCCGGACGGGTTCGGCACGCCGACGGGCGACCGCTACTGCATGAACTCGCTCGCGCTCACCTTCGAGCCGGGCGGCGAGCCCACCGCCGAGCCCGCGCCCGAGGCATGACCGAGCCCGCGCCCGTCCGGGCGGCGTTCGCGCAGCGGCGCTCGCACTCCCGCGTGACCGACGCAGCCCCCGATTCGGCGGAGCTGGCCGAGCTCCTCGGCGCGCTCGTGAGCGTCGCGGATCACTCGGGCCTCCGCCCGTGGCGCGTGATCGAACTTCGCGGCGACGCCCGGCTCCGGCTCGGCGACGCGCTGGGCGACGCCGCGGGCGGCAAGCGCGAGAAGTACCGGGCGAAGGCGACGCGCGCTCCGCTCGTGATCGCGCTCGTCGTCTCCCCGCGCCGGAGCGGGAAGGTGCCGCTCTGGGAGCAGGAGGCGGTGGCGAGCGGCGTCGCCCACGGGCTCGGCCTCCTCCTCTGGGAAGCGGGCTGGGGCACGTTCTGGCGCAGCGGTGAGCACACGCGCTCGGCGCCCGTCCACGAGGCGCACGGCCTCGCCGCCGAGGAGTACCTACTCGGCTGGCTGTACGTGGGCGGGGTGCCCGATCGCAGCCGTCCAGACCGGCCAGCGAAACCGCAGAAGCCACGAAAGCCGCTCGAGCTCGCCCGGCACCTCAGCGGGCTCGAGCCCCCGAGCCCCGCCACGGAAGCGCCGCGATAACCACGGCGAGGAGCGCCACCGCGGTGCCGGCGATCATCCCCTGAGTGAGGCCGCCGGCGAGCGGCGCGCCGAGCTCGAAGGCGACGGCGGCGATGAGCTGGCCGGCCACGTTCGACATGCTCAGCAGCAGCACCCCCGCCGTGCGCACGAGCATCGCCGCGACCGCGATGAAGATCGTGCCGACGAAGCCGCCGATGTAGAAGTACGGCTCGCTCGGCCAATCGCTCGGCCAGCCCGACACGGCGACGGAGATCGCGGCGGCGGTGCCGAGCAGCACGGTGCCGACGACGAAGTTCACGAACGTCGCGGTGACCGCGCTCTGCGCCGCGGCGCGCACGAGGCCGTTGAGCATCGACTGGGCAGCCATGCCCGCCCCGACGAAGACGGGGATGAGGATCAGCCACACCGGGCCGTGCTCCCCCGTGCCGCCGAGGCCCGCGGAGAGCACCACCGCGATGACCGCGAGGACGGTGCCCGCCACCCGCGGCGGCGTCGGGTCGATGCGCCCGCCCGGCCCGAGTCCGAGCCGGTCCATCGCGAGACCGCCGAGCACCTGACCCGCGACGATGCCGACAGTGAAGAGCGTGAGCCCCATGAGCGGAGTGACGAGCCCCTGGCTCAGCACGAAGAGCGCGCCGCCCGTGCCGCCGAGCAGCACCCAGGAGGGGAGCCGCGCCGCGCGCACCTCTGCGCGGATGCGGCCGATGCCCGAGCGGCCGCGCCGGGAGACCGCGAGCACGACGCACATGATGAGCAGCCCGATCCCAAAGGAGACCGCGGCCGTGACGTAGCCGTTGCCCAGGCGGACGCTCAGGCCGCCGTTGATGCGCGATTGCAGGGCGACGAGCATGCCGGCGAGGCCGGATCCAACGAGAGCGGCCCAGACGGGGAACGAGCGAGTGCGAGTCACTCGCCCCACCCTACTCCGCCCGTGGGGGCGCGGTTGGCGCGGTTGGCGCGGTTGGCGCGGTTGGCGCGGTTGGCACGGTACACGCGTACAGAGCCGCCTATCGGACTCGAACCGATCACCTGCGCTTTACAAGGGCGCTGCTCTACCAGATGAGCTAAGGCGGCAAGAGGGGCGGTCCAGCTGGACCGCCCCGGTGCAGTCTACTCGGACTTCTTCGCGTCCGCGTCCTGCTTCTGCTCGAACTCGCCCTTGACCTTCAGGAGGTAGGACTCGAGGTCGCCGTCGCGCGCCTGGTTCCACTGCTGACCGTTCACGATCACGGTGGGGGTCGAGACGAGGCGCTGCGGGCCGTCGGCGGGCTGCGGGGTCACGCCGTCCGCGCTCAGCATCTGCGCGCCCTTCGCGAGGCCGAGGATCCCGGTCTCGCTCGCGGCCTTGTAGTTGCTCGAGATGAAGTTGCCGAAGCGCACGTCCTTCACGCACTGGCGCAGCTCGGTCGTGAGCTCGGCGCCGGCCGCCTCGGCCTGCTCGAGGAGCTGGTCGTCGGTGAGGCCGGTCGTCTGCTCCTTCGGCTGCACCTCGGCGCTCAGGAGGCGCGTGTGGAGCTGGAAGGCTACGTCGGGCTGCTCCTCGACGACGCAGCTGAACAGGTTCGCCGCGCGCGTCGAGTACTTCGACCCGTTCGACATGCTGTCGAGGAAGTTCAGCGGGTAGATGCCGAGCTCGATGTCGCCCGCACCGGCGTAGTTCTCGAGCATGGTGCCGTACTGCTGCTCGAACGCGCCGCACGCGGGGCACATGTAGTCGGCGTAAACGGTCACGTCGAGGGGCAGCTCGTCGCGGTTGACCTCGCGGGCCTCGCGCTCCGCGCCGGACTCGAGCGCCGGCGTCTTGAGTACCTTCAGGTCCTTCGTGAAGACCGCAGCGCCGGAGGCCATGTTCTCCGGGCCGGGGCCCGCGGGCTTCATGGTCTGCGTGAGCACGAGCGCGACGATGCCGAGGATGGCGAGGACGCCGAGCACGATCCCGCCCTGCAGGAACAGGCGGTTGCGCTTCTCCCGCTTCTTCTCCTGCTCGCGCGCGAGGCGCGCCTGCTCGCGCGCCTGAGCGCGGCGCTCATTCTTCGTTGGCCGATTGTTGGTCTCGCTAGACATCAGTATTTCTCCCGGTCGGTCCGCGGGCGCGGATCACGGCTTGCTGGGGGCGGGACGCCCTACTTCTTCTTGTTCGCGCGGCGTGCGGCGCGGTTCGACGCCGCGCCATCCGCAGGCACCTGCTGCCCGAACGCGCCGCGCTGCGTGGCGCCGCCCGCCGCTCCCCCGGCCGGCTGCCCGGGCTCGGTTGCACCGCTCACCGCGGGAGCGCCGTCCTCGTCGGGGGCGCTGTACGAGAGCTTCGACTGGTCCGGACCGGTCTGCTGGTCGAGTCCGCCGCCCTCGAGATGGACGTGGCCCTGCGCGTCGACCTCGTCGCGCACCTTGACCTCGAGGTTGTAGAGCAGCCCCATGGACTCTTCCTTGATCTGCCCCATCATGCCCTCGAACATGTTGTAGCCCTCACGCTGGTACTCGACGAGGGGGTCGCGCTGCGCCATCGCGCGCAGGCCGATGCCTTCCTTGAGGTACTCCATCTCGTAGAGGTGGTCGCGCCAGCGGCGGTCGATCGTGGCGAGCACCACGCGGCGCTCGAGCTCGCGCATCGCCTCGCTGCCGAGGCTCGCCTCGCGGTTCTCGTACGCCACGATGGCGTCGGAGAGGATCTCTCGGCGCAGGAACGCCTGGTCGACGCGCGCGCCGCCCGTCTCGGCGAGGAGTTCGTCGACCGTGATGCCCACGGGGTACACCTGGCGCAGGTCGCTCCACAGCGCGTCGAAGTCCCACTCGCCGTCGGTCCCGTGCGAAGCGAGGATCGCATCGATCGTCTGCTCGCGGAACGCGTCGATGCGGCCCTCGATCTCTTCGCCGTCGAGGATCTGCTGGCGGTCGCCGTAAATGGCCTTGCGCTGGCGATCCAGCACATCGTCGTACTTCAGCACGTTCTTGCGGATCTCCGCGTTGCGCTGCTCGACCTGGCTCTGCGCGCTCTGGATGGCGCGCGAGACGACCTTCGACTCGATCGCGAGATCGTCGGGGAAGCTGTCGCGGTTCATGAGCGCAGCGGCCGCGCCCGAGTTGAACAGGCGCATGAGGTCGTCCGCGAGGGAGAGGTAGAAGCGGCTCTCGCCGGGATCGCCCTGACGGCCCGAGCGGCCGCGCAGCTGGTTGTCGATGCGGCGCGACTCGTGGCGCTCCGTGCCGAGCACGTAGAGCCCGCCCACCTCGTGGACCTTCGCGGCCTCCTCGGAGACGGCCTCCTTCACGGCGGCGAACACGTCGTCCCACGCGGCCTCGTACGCGTCCGGATCCTCCTCGGTGGAGAGCCCGCGCGACGCCATCTCCTGGACGGCGAGGAACTCGGCGTTGCCGCCGAGCATGATGTCGGTGCCGCGGCCGGCCATGTTCGTCGCGACGGTCACGGCGCCGAGGCGGCCCGCCTGCGCGATGATCGCGGCCTCGCGCGCGTGGTTCTTCGCGTTGAGCACCTCGTGTCGCACGCCGGCCTTCGCGAGGAGCCGCGAGAGGTATTCGCTCTTCTCCACGCTCGTGGTGCCGACGAGCACGGGCTGGCCCTTCTCGTAGCGCTCGGCGATGTCGATGACCACCTGCGCGAACTTCGCCTCCTCGTTCTTGTAGACGAGGTCGGGCTGGTCCTTGCGCTGCATCGGCTTGTTCGTGGGAATGGGCACGACGCCGAGCTGGTAGGTCGACATGAACTCGCCGGCCTCGGTCTCGGCCGTACCGGTCATGCCCGAAAGCTTCTCGTAGAGGCGGAAGTAGTTCTGCAGCGTGACGGTCGCGAGCATCTGGTTCTCGGCCTTGACCTGCACGCCTTCCTTGGCCTCGATCGCCTGGTGCATGCCCTCGTTGTAGCGGCGGCCCGCGAGGATACGGCCCGTGTGCTCGTCGACGATGAGCACCTCGCCGTTCAGCACGACGTAGTCCTTGTCGCGGGTGAAGAGCGCGTTGGCCTTGATCGAGTTGTTGAGGAACGAGATCAGCGGCGTGTTCACCGACTCGTAGAGGTTCGTGATGCCGAGGTGGTCCTCGACCTTCTCGATGCCGGGCTCGAGCACGCCGATGGTGCGCTTCTTCTCGTCGACCTCGTAGTCGACGCCGGGCTTCAGCTTGCGGGCGATGCGCGCGAACTCGGCGAACCAACGGTTCGCCTCGCCCGAGGCGGGGCCCGAGATGATGAGCGGGGTGCGCGCCTCGTCGATGAGGATCGAGTCGACCTCGTCGATGATCGCGAAGAAGTGGTCGCGCTGCACGCGCTCCTCGGCGGAGGAGGCCATGTTGTCGCGCAGGTAGTCGAAGCCGAACTCGTTGTTCGTGCCGTAGGTGATGTCCGCGTTGTACTGAGCGCGGCGCACCGTGGGGTCCTGCCCGGCGACGATGCAGCCGGTGGTCATGCCGAGCGCGCGGAAGACGCGGCCCATGAGCTCCGACTGGTAGCTCGCGAGGTAGTCGTTGACCGTGACGACGTGCACGCCCTTGCCCGCGAGGGCGTTCAGGTACGCGGGCATCGTCGCAACGAGGGTCTTGCCCTCACCGGTCTTCATCTCGGAGATGTTGCCGAGGTGGAGGTTCGCGCCGCCCATGACCTGCACGTCGAAGGGGCGGAGGCCAATGGTCCGCTTCGCCGCCTCGCGCACCGCGGCGAACGCCTCGGGCAGCAGGTCGTCGAGCGTCTCGCCCTTGGCCAGGCGTCCGCGGAACTCCTCAGTCTCGCCGCGCAGCTCCTCGTCGCTGAGCTCTGCGAAGGAGTCTTCCAGCTCGGCCACCAGCTTGGCCTGCCGCTCGAGCTTCTTCAGAGTGCGACCCTCGCCGACGCGAAGGAGCTTTTCGAGAACTGTCGCCACGTTGTCTCTCCTGTAAGTTTGCACGGCTTGCCGACCCGCCGTGCGGAGCCACCGTCGTTGCCAAATTGTGACAACGCCTCAGCTTAGCAACGCGGGGAGTCGAGGCGCTGGGAATGGGCTCTTTTGAATGACTCAAAAGAAGGTGTAGGCTGGGGTCATGGCCGCCGTCTCCCCGCACCCCTCCGTCGCCGAGCGACTGAGCGCGGCGGGTCTGCGCTCCACCGCCTCGCGCCGCTCCGTGCTCGACATGCTGTCGGCTGGCGGCCACATGGAGGCGAGTGCCGTGTACGAGCAGCTGCGCGAGACCCTCCCCGGCACCTCGCTCCAGGCCGTCTACGGCGTCCTGAGCGCACTGACCGAGGCAGATCTCGTGCGCCGGATCACGCCCGACGGCGGCCCGGCCCGCTACGAGGCGCGCGTCGGCGACAACCACCACCACCTCATCTGCAGCGAGTGCGGCGCGATCGAGGACGTCCCGTGCGTCGTCGGCTCCGCTCCCTGTCTCGCGCCGGTCGATGCGCTCGGTTTCACGGTCGAGGTTGCGGAGGTCGTGTTCCGCGGCCGGTGCGCCGCCTGCTCCGCCGCGCGCTCCGCCTGAGCCCCCAGCTTTCCACCCCACCATCCATCCGAAGAAAGAGGCGCTATGTCTGACATCAAGCCCACTACCACCCAGACGGGCACGCCGGTCGCGAGCGACGAGTTCTCGCTGACCGTCGGGGCCGACGGCCCCACGGTGCTGCACGACCGCTACCTGGTCGAGAAGCTCGCCTCGTTCAACCGCGAGCGCGTGCCGGAGCGCAACCCGCACGCCAAGGGCGGCGGCGCCTTCGGCGAGTTCGTCGTCACGGAGGACGTCTCGAAGTACACCCGCGCGGCGGTCTTCCAGCCGGGCGCGAAGTCCGAGACCCTGATCCGCTTCTCCTCGGTCGCCGGCGAGCAGGGCTCCCCCGACACCTGGCGCGATGTGCGCGGCTTCTCGCTCCGCTTCTACACGACCGAGGGCAACCTCGACATCGTGGGCAACAACACCCCCACCTTCTTCATCCGCGACGGGATCAAGTTCCCCGACTTCATCCACTCGCAGAAGCGCCTCGGCGACTCGGGCCTGCGCGACGCGGACATGCAGTGGGACTTCTGGACCCTCTCGCCCGAGTCGGCCCACCAGGTCACCTACCTCATGGGCGACCGCGGCCTCTCGAAGAGCTGGCGCCACCTCAACGGCTACGGCTCGCACACCTACCAGTGGGTCAACGCTGAGGGCGAGCGCTTCTGGGTGAAGTACCACTTCATCTCCCAGCAGGGCGTCGAGCACATGTCCGCCGAGGAGGCCGAGCGCATCGCCGGCAGCGACGCGGACTACTACCGCCGCGACCTCTTCGACGCGATCGCGCGCGAGGAGTTCCCGTCGTGGGACGTGTACGTGCAGATCATGCCGTACGAGGAGGCGAAGACCTACCGCTTCAACCCGTTCGACCTCACCAAGACCTGGTCGAAGGCGGACTACCCGCGAATCAAGGTCGGTACGTTCACGCTGAACCGCAACCCGGAGAACTTCTTCGCGCAGATCGAGCAGGCCGCGTTCTCGCCCGGCAACCAGGTGCCCGGCACCGGGATCTCGCCCGACAAGATGCTCATGGCGCGCGTCTTCTCCTACGCGGATGCGCACCGCTACCGGATCGGCACGAACTTCAACGAGCTCCCCGTGAACCAGCCCCACGCGGCCGAGGTGAACAACTACATGCACGAGGGCAACATGCGCTACCACTTCAACAGCGCGCAGCACCGCACCTACACGCCGAACTCGTACGGCGCGGCCGGCGGCCCCCAGGCCGATCCGCTCGCGGGCGTCGAGGGCAGCTGGGAGTCGGACGGCGAGCTCGTGCGCAGCGCGTACACGCTCCGCTCCGAGGACGACGACTTCGGCCAGGCAGGCACGCTCTACCGCGACGTGTTCTCGGCCGAGTCGAAGGCGCGTTTCCAGGACGTGCTGACGGGCCAGGGCCAGGCCATCACCGTGCCCGCGATCCGCGAGCGCTTCTTCCAGTACTGGACGAACGTGGACGCCGAGCTCGGCCAGATCCTGCGGGATCGCGTCGCCGCGTAACCGCAGCTCACTGATTCGTGGGAGGTCGCCCGTCTGGGCGGCCTCCCACGGTCGTTTCTGCCAGGATGAGCAGCATGACCTCTCCGGAACGCTCCCCCGCCGCCCGCGAGCTGCTCGTCATCCTCCCGACCTACAACGAGCGCGCGACGCTCCCCGCGACGGTCGCCGGGATCCTCGCGCACCTGCCCACCGCGAACATCCTGATCATCGACGACGGGAGCCCCGACGGCACCGGCCGGCTCGCGGCCGAGCTCGCGGTCGACCCGCGGGTGACCGTGCGGCATCGCGACGGCAAGCAGGGTCTCGGCACGGCCTACGCGCTCGGGTTCCGGATCGCGCGCGAGCGGGGGTACCGCTTCGTCGCGGAGATGGACTCCGACGGCTCCCACCTCCCTGCCGAGCTGCTGAAGCTCCTCGCGGCGGCGCGCGGGGGCGCCGGGCTCGTGATCGGCACGCGCTGGATCCGCGGCGGGCGGATCGTGAACTGGCCGTGGGCGCGGCGCGCGATCTCCCGGACCGGCACGGCCGTCGCCCGCACCGCGCTGCGCTCCCGACTGCACGACCTCACGAGCGGGTTCCGCGTGCTCGACACCGCGTGGCTCGAGCGGCTCGACGTCGACCGGCTCGACTCGCAGGGCTACGCGTTCCAGGTGGAGACCGCCTGGGCGCTCGAGCGGCTGGGCTGCCCCATCCGCGAGGTGCCGATCACCTTCGTGGAGCGCACCGCCGGCACCTCCAAGATGAGCCCCGCGATCGTCGGGGAGGCGCTCCGCAACGTGCTGCGCTGGGGCTGGCGACTGCGCGCCGAGGAGCGGCGGGCCCGGCGGGCACGCCGCACGGAGACCCCGAACGCCTGAGCCCTGAGCCCTGAGCCGCAGGGCGGAAGCGCCGAAGCGCGGCAGCACGGTAGAGCGACGGCACGGCAGCAACGCAAGGCGGCTGCGGCCGCCGGTTTCCCGGCGACCGCAGCCGCTCAGCCGTTCCCCGCGCTACGCCCGGGTCTGCCGGCGCCGGCGCACGAGGAGCAGCGCCGTGCCGAGCAGGAGGAGCACGGCCGCTCCACCGAGCAGCCCGCCGCTCGCACCCGTGGTCGTCAGCCCGCCCGTCTTCGCGTACTCGTTCGTGACCCGCACGGCGGTGGCCTGGGCGGCGCCCGCCGCATCCGGGCCGCGCAGCGCGACGAGCACCGCGTCGTCCGCGGGGTCCTCATCGGTGAGCCCCGCCGTGGTGAGCTCGACCGTCGTGCGCTCGGCGCCCGCGGTATCGGGCTCGGTCACGGCGCAGCGGCTCCCCTCGGGGAGGTTCGCGATCGAGGTCGGTTCGCCCGGCACGACCCGTGCGAGCGCGTCGTGGTCGGTCACGGTGCGCGTCTCGCCCGCGATCGTCAGCTCGCGCGTGCAGCTGGCCCGGAGGTCGAAGGCCCCGGGAACGCGGGATTCACCGGCACCCGCGCCCGTGACGCGCTTCTCGAGCTCCAGCGCGGCGGGCGAGAACGTGTTGCGCATCTCGACGATCACCTCGGCGTCCGGCAGCACCGTTACGGTGCGGTCGGGAGCGGCGATGTTCGCACCACCCGCCTCGTGCTCCGTCACGGTGCACTCCGCGCCCGCCGGGAGGCCCGTGAGGCTACCCGAGGCTTCGCGCTGACCCGTGGCGAAGCTGAAGCCGAGGCTCGCCTGCTCGCCGAGCGCGATCTCGTGCCCGCCGAGGGTGCAGGAGATCCCGAAGCCGACGTCGCCAATCGCCGTGCTCGCGTCCGGCGCGTCCACGGTCTTCAGGATCGTGAGCGCACCGCCCGCCGCGAACTCGTTGAGGAAGTACGCCGTGTGGGCCCCCGCCTCGATCGTCGCGAGCCCGACCGAGCGCGCGGCCGATACCTCGGCGGGCGCGCCGTCGACGGTCGCGGTCACCGTGGCGGCGCCGCGGTGCTCGGTCTCCGTCGCCGTGCAGTTCGCACCCACCGGGAGGCCGCCCACGAGCTGACGCTCGCCGGGCGCCAGCGCGAAGCTGCCGAGGTCGCGAGTTTCGCCACCGAAGGAGCAGCTGAGCGCCACGTCGAAGCGCGCGTCCGCGGGCAGGTAGCTCGCGGCGGATCCGGTCACGTCGACACCGACTTCGACGGTGGCCTCCGTGAAGCTGTTCGTGATGGCGAGCACGTTCCCCGCGGGCTCGAGCGCCAGCTCGATCCCGTCGGCCGGCTCCGCGGCGTACGCGAAGCCCGTGGGGGCGGGGCTCGCCGCGGCCGAGCCGTACTGGCCGGCGGCGGTCGCGGGAACGGGGTCGTAGCGCACGTCGCTCACGGAGCAGATTCCGCCCACGGGCAGATCCTCCACGGTCACGGGAATCGTGCCGGGGACGGACGTGATTCCCGGGAACGTGACCTCGCGCACGAGCGGCGTTGCGGGATCCCGCCCCGGCACCGAGCAGCTCACGGTCGCGACGTACTCGCGCGCCGTGAAGTGCCAGTCCGTCACGGGCCCCTCGGCCAGGCTCAGGGACAGCGTCATCGCGGTGTCCTCCCAGCGGGCGCCCGAGCGGGGCGACTCGCTCGCGGGGAGCCAGTAGCTCACGGGCGTGGGCCGGGCGGTGGTCGCCACGGAGTTCCACCCCATGAGCGGGGTGCCGCTCGACTCGGCGGGCCGCTCCTCAGGAGCCCGGGCCTGGAACTCGACGATCACGAAGTCGCCGCCGCGCAGCTTGTCCGCGGCGAACGCGATGTCACCGCCGAACGCCCGGGTGCTCGCGGAGTCGCTCGCGCTCCACTGCACCCCCGGGTGCGCGCAGTCCAGGGTGTCGGCGCCGGAGTAGGCGTCGCGGACCAGGCGGCAGGGCGCGTTGTCCGCATCGCCGGCACTCGCGGCGTCCGCGGTGAAGCGGAAGCCCCCGCCGTTCAGCGAGCCGTCGCCCCGGGCGCCCAGCGCCTCGGCCTCGGTGCCCGTGAGCAGCCGCGCGGAGCCGGGGATGTAGCCTGCGTTCCAGGCGGAGCCGCGCGTGCTGTCGAGCACCGCGCCCCGGTCGTCGGCGGCCGGGAGCTTGTCGACGAAGCGCAGCTCGCTCAGGTCCATGTTGCCCGAGTTGATGAGCTTGAGCCGGTAGGTGAGCGTGCTCCCCACCGTCGTCTTCGCGATGCAGGGGTTGCGCACCCAGGTGCCGTCACTCCAGTCGGAGATGGAGCTGGCGTCGCAGCCCATCCGGTCGATCGTGTCCCAGCCTCCTGCGGTCGCGTCGATGTACGACTCGGCGCGCACGGAGTCATTCCGGAGTGTCGTGGCGTAGGCCTCGGCCGAGCAGTCGCCCGCGGTCGACGCCTCGTCGGCGCAGATCGAGACGGGCGTCGCACCGGGGATCCCGGAGCCCACGATCCGCGCGGTGTTCCGCGCGGTCGAGCCGGCCTCGACACCGTCGCCGAGCTGCAGCGGCACGCGGATCACGATCCGCTCGCCCGGGCGCAGCTCCCAGTCCGCCGGCGCCGTCCACCGCATCACCTGCGTGGCGCCCGAGGTGTCGAGCGCGAACTGCAGCTCGCTCGTCGCATCCACGGGCTGCTCGCCGAGGCGGTAGACGAGAGCGCTCCACCGCGCGCCGTCGTTGACGGCGTTGTAGGCGAGCTCCGCGGGCAGCGTGTCGACGGCCGAGATCCCGGAGAGGTTGCTCGTCGCGGTCGATCGGTTCTCGAGCACGACCGTGAAGTTGACCCAGCTGCCCGGGTTCGCGTTGGTGGCCGTGGTGCCGGTGTTCCGGTCCGCATCGTAGCTCGTGTACTTCTTGACCCGGGGCGCGGGCGCGCCGGGCAGGATCGTCGCCGCGCCGTTCGCGTCGTGCACCTGCGAGCGGGGTGCGTCGAAACCGCCGATGAAGGAGACGCCGGCGGCCGTGAGGCTCGACTCCCAGCGCTGCGCGGCCTGCGGCAGATCCGTCGCGGGCGCGAGCTCGCTCGGATCGCTCCGCAGGTGGGTGCGCAGCACGGAGTCGATGAGGAGCGACCCCTGGGCACCGCGGATGATCCGCTTGCGCTGGCCGTCGTCGCCCGTGAACTGGACTCGGAAGCCCGTCACCTCACCCCACTCGCGCGGCCCGGCGCCGCTCGTCGGCAGCTCGATCCGGTTCTGCGCGGTGACCATCGCCTGGCCCCAGCTGCCGTCCTCGGAACGGACCCAAACCTCGGCGCCCGTTGCCCCGCTCGGGAGCCGGAGGCTCGCGCCCGTCGCGTCGAACGCGTCGAACATGGAACCGCGGGCGGGCGCGAAGTCGGCGGGATCGCCGTCCGGCCACTGCCCACCGAGGAGCGCGCTATCCGTCGCGAGCCGCAGCGCGCTCACGTCGAGGTTGCCCGTGTTCGTGATCGACACGGTCCAGCGCTTCAACGGTGTGGGCGACTGCGCGATGTCGCGGTAGATCGCCCCGGCGGGTGCGGCGACGCCGACCTCGACGGAGCTCTTCTCCACGTCCACCATGATCTCGGCGAAGCGCCAGTCGGGGTTCGCGCCGAGTTCGTCGGCGGTCGCCATGCGCCCGACCATGCCGTCGAAGCTCCCGCTCACGACGGGGGCGGCCTGCGCCATCTGGTCGACCGTCTGCCCCTCGAGCTGCAGCGCGCCGTCGATCGGCACCTCGTTGCTCGGGGTCGCGCCGGAGAGGCACTGGGGGACGCCCGCGACGTACTGGTAGTTGAAGCCGGTGCGCAGCGCGTCGCGCAGCGTGAGGTCGAAGCTCACGCGGCCGGCCGTGCCGCCGCTCTTCCGGTGGACGCCGACGAACTTGCCGTTCTCGGCCCACTCCACGGAGACGCCGACGACGTCGCCCCAGCGGGCGGTGCTCGGGTTGAGGTCCGCGATGTCGGCGTCGACCGGGGCCTCCACGACCTCGTCCGCGCCGGAGGCGAAGGTGTAGGTGATGCGCGCGGCGATGCGCGGCGGATCCTCGCCCGGCTTCGTCTGCGCCGCGTTCTCGATGGGCCACGTCATGCCGTGGATCCCCGCAAAGTCGTTGATCGCGAAGGGGTTGCGATCGCGCTCGGCGACGCACTCGTCCAGGCCGGGCGCAGGGCTCGGGGCCGCACCGCCGATCCCGGTGCCGAGCTTCGCGAGCCCGACGCCGATCGTGCCCGGCTGCTCCCACTGCTTCCAGGCGTCCACGCCCTCCGCGCCGAGCGCCGTGCGGTTCTGCGCGTCGAGCGTGATGCGCGAGGGCGTCTGGTACTGCGCGACGAGGTAGCCGTCGGCGGGCGTGCCCGCCTGGTTCAGACCGCGCCAGGTGACGGCGGTGTCGATGAACAGCTCGCTCGCCTCGAAGACGCCGAACGGCACCGAGCTCGTGAGCACGTCGGAGCGGTCGCCCGCGAGGTTGACCGAGACGATCGAGGCGACGTTGCGGTACTTCGTTCCCGCGTTCGACCCCGTCACGCGCGTGCCGGGATCGTTCAGGAAGTTCGTGCGGAGCTTCATGTCGAGCACGGCGGAGAAGGCGCCGAAGCGCTGCAGCGCCTCGGTCCCGTCGGCTCGGACGACGCTGATCTCGACGCCGCCCACGCGGGCCATCTCGCCGTCGGTCCAGTCGCGATCCCAGTCGATCTCGCGCTCGATCCGCTGGAAGTCGAGGTAGCCCGTGCTCTGCGAGTCGGCGATCTCCTCGTCCGTGAGCTGGCGTGTCGAGCCGTTCTCGAGCTTCAGCTCGGTGCTCGCCTCGACCACGCCCTCGGGCCCGATGGGGGCGCCAGCGCCGTCGACGAAGCGGACCACGAGTTTCTGGTCCGGGCCGACCCGAGCGCCGCGGACGCCCGTGAGCTCGAACACGTCGAGCGACTCGTGCGCGCCGCCGCGGTCGGTCAGCACGGAGCGCACCGAGTCGGAGGCCGCGGGCACGCCGGAGAGCACGAAGGAGGTGCGGGGTTCCTGCCCCGCGATGCCGGATCGCGCAGCGCCCGAGGTGTAGTGCTTGTACATCGCGGCGCGGAGCAGGTCAACGAGGAAGAGGGAATCGGCGCCATCCGCCGTGTCACCGTTCGGGCCGGTGCCCACGCGGGCCACGTTGCCGACCGAGAGCAGTCCCGGCGTCTCGGGAGCACCGATCGTCTCGGGCGACACCTTCGCACCGCCGACCATCTGCGTGTCGCGGAACTTCACAGTCGAGCCGGGCGCGCTCGCGCAGCGGACGTCGGTGGGGAAGAACTCCGCGTCGCGCGGCGCAATGAGGATCTCAATGCCAACGATCAGCGCGGGGTCGATCGACGCCTCGAACGGCACCTTCGTGATCGTCTGCGGCTCGTCCGCGCGGTCGACCACCCACACCCACTGCTCCGTCGTGCTCGGCACGGGTCGCTCGTCGGCGTCGGAGCCGGTCGTGCAGACCGCGGGATCCGCGGAGAGCGCCGTGACCCGGATCGTGTTGAACGGGCTGTTCTTCAGCGTGTTGAGCTTCGGAGCCTGCTGCGGGTCTGAGATCCGCAGCTCGCGCGCGCCCGTGCCCTCGCTCGCGCCCTCCTTCGCGACCGTCGAGGCGACGAAGCGGAGGGGATGGTCCGCGAAGTCCTGCGGATCCTTCTCAGGGTCGTAGTGGTCGCCGGCGTGCGCGATGCCCGTGAGCGGGTACACCGTCTGGTCGCTGCCGTCCTCGCGGCCGAAGCGCTTGCCGAGCTTCACCGTGATCTGCGGCTTCACGAGCCGGAGCGTGGCCTGCGCCGTCGTCTGCGTGAGCGTCGCGCCCGTTGCCGCCTTCGCGACGACCTGGGCGATGGCGCCCACCGTCGTCTCGCCGCTGCCCGTCGCGGGCGGAATGATCTCGGCGCCCGTGCTGCGCAGCGCCGTGCGCAGCGTGCCGCGCAGTTCGACGCCGCCGGCGCAGTCCTCGGAGACAGCGCACTCGCCGGCGATGACCGAGCCGTCCGCCGCGGTGAAGACGACGACGATGCCGCTCACCTGGCCGAGCGCGGGGCTGTCCTCGTCAGGCACCGGTGCGCCCGCCTCGGGCCCGGGCGCGTTGACCCAGGCGCCCGCTGCGCCCGGCGTGACCTGCTGCACCGCGCCGGGGGTCTGCGCGTTGCCGTAGAGGTACTGGATCGTCGCGCCGGTCGCGCCGGCGGGCAGCCGCAGCCGCGGCGGCGCCGAGAGCTCCTGGTAGTCGAAGTACCGGCTGTTCAGGTGCGGCATCGTGAGCATGAGGTCGCGCAGACCCGGGATCCCCGAGTTCGATGCGCGCAGCGTCACGGTGGAGGCCTCGCCGGAACCGTACACGCTCGTCGACTCGCCGGAATCGGTGAGCCAGGTGAGGTCGTGGCTGATCGTGGGGAGTACGGCGTCGACCCGGATGTCGGCGCGGGTGGCTTTCGATACGGCGGGATCGGTGCCGGGCGTCGGCCGGGCGACCTCGTTGCTCACGTCGGCCGTGATGCGCACCTGGCGGGAGTTCGTGCCGTCGAGCACGATGCGGTTGCCGTCGCGGTCGGTCGCGCGCAGGCGCGCGTCTGCGGTGACGACGACCGTGCGCTCCGCTGCGGAGGGGTTCTCGAGCCCGGGCAGGCCGAGCACGCGGAGCTCGTACCCGACCGCGTCGGCCGGGACCGCGATCTCGAGCGCGCCCGCGGCGATCGTCGCGCTGCTCGTGCCGCCGTCGGCGAGGGTGAACACGACCTCCGCGCCGCTCGGGTTGCGGTCGATCCGCAGCCCCGTGAGATCGAAGGCCTGCGCGGCCGCGAGCGTGCTGCCCGGGAGGGCCTGACCCCCCGGCACGCGGAAGACGAGCGTGCTCGGCGCGTTCGCCGCGGCCGTGCCGCGCACGGTGCTCGTCACCTCGGCGGTGGCGCCGGTGCTCCCCTCGGTGATGGTCGAGGCGCTCCACGCCTGCGCCTCCTGCTCGAGCCCGGGGTGCTCGTAGGCGTTCAGGGTCACGGTGACGGCGCCCTCTGAGACGGTCTCGTCACCGGGTGCGCCCGCGGTGAGCGTTCCGGTGGACGTCAGCTGGCTGCCGTCGAGGTGCGCGGGCACCATGGCGGCGATCCGCGCGGGGAGGAAGGCCACGGCCGTGCCGTCAAGCGCGTCCCAGCGGAGGGTCACGACCGTGCTGTCGTCGGCACCGGGCTCGACGCTCTCGACGCGCGCGCCCGTCGGCGGGTTGAAGGCGTCGGCGACGAACTCGACGGGCGACGGGAAGGTGAGGCTCAGGCTCGCCGGCCCGCACCCGTTCGGGTCCGGACAGCCGACGCTCGCGACGTAGGTGAAGTCCTTGCCGGATTCGACGTGCGTCACGGGCGCACCCGTCGCGAGGTCGACGGTCGAGAGCGCGAAGGTGACGGGAGGGGCGGCGACCGCGGCCGGGACGCCGAGTGCGCCGAGGCCTGCGATGAGTGCGCCGACGAGCAGCGCCGAAAGCGCCCCTCTGCCGCGACGAGCACCCCGACGTGTGAATTCCTTGCGCACTTCTGACCTCCCGGAATGGGGTCGGCCCGCTGCACCGCCCACGGAGACACGCCCCCACGCAGCAGGTTGAACTCACAGCAAAGTATCAAGAATTCACAGAAGTCACCAGTTTTATACACAAGCAGAACAGTGGAAAACACCACGGCCCCGGAAATGGAATACATTTCCGGGGCCGTAGTTCCCGCCCGCGGGCGGCACTGTTCGCGCTACGAGGCCTCAGCCAAACTGATCACACCGTAGTTCCAGCCCTTGCGCCGGTACACGACGCTGGGGCGGCCCGAGCCGTGCTCGACGAACAGGAAGAAATCGTGTCCGACGAGCTCCATCTGATCGACGGCGTCCTCGACCGAGAGCCGCTCAGCCGGGAACTCCTTGCTGCGGATCACCACGGGCGAGTACTGCTCCTCGCCGGCCTCGGCCGTGGCGGGCGCCTCGCCCATCGCCACCGACTCGAGCACCTCGAGGGGCGCCGGGGTGACGTCGATCATGCCGAAGTCGTTCGCGGCGGCATCCCCCAGCGAGGTGCGGCCCTTTCCTCGGCGGTCGTGGCGCCGATCCTTCATCCGCCGAATGCGCTCGAGCACGCGCCCGTAGGCCATATCGAATGCCGTGTACTTGTCGGCGCCGGCCGACTCGGCACGGATCACCGGTCCCGGACCGATCAGCGTGATCTCGACCTGGTCACCGTGCTGGGGGCTCCGATCGCTCTGGCGGGCAACCCGCACCTCGAACGACTGCGCCTTGGGCAGCAGCCCGGCCACCTTCTCAGCCTTCGACTCGACATACTGCTCGAATCGGTCGGTGATCCCAACATTCTTGCCGCGGATGTTCACGTCCATGGTGACCTCCCAGGTGACTCAGGCGGGTGGGCCAGTGCGGCGCACCGCTACGCCTTTGTCGAACTCTACTCCACTCGCGACGGCGGTTTCCACCCCTCCGCCGCCCGGCTTCCCAGCGCGGGTTCAGCCCGGGTTTCGACGAGGCAGAGCACGGCCGCCGCGACCACCCGGGCACCCGCCGACTCGACGGCGTCCCGCGCCGCGCGGAGCGTCGCCCCGGTCGTGAGGACGTCGTCGACGAGCACGACCTCGCGACCCCGCAAGCGATGCCGCGCCCCGGGCCGCACCCGGAGGAGCCGCGCGTTCGCCGCGCGTGCGCGGGGCGCGAGCCCGATCTGCCCGCGTCTCCCCCACGCAGCGCGGAGCGCACGGAGGGGCTCCCCGCACGGCTCGCCCCGGCGCGCGGCTCCGCGCTGCGCGTGCGCGACGAACAGCTCGACCGGTCGAAAGCCGCGCTGCCGCAGCTGCACAGCGCTCGATGGCGCCGCGACGATGAGCGGGCGCGGCTCGCCCGCGGTGGCGAGCGCTGCGCGAAGCGGCGCCCGGAGCGCCCGGCCGAGCTCGCTCGCGGCGCTCGCGCGGCCGCCGTGCTTGCACGCGAGCAGGAGGGCGCGGAGCGCGCCGTCGTAGGGAGCGCGGGCGAACACAGGCACCCCGAGCTCCGCGCGGAGGAGCGGGGCGGGTGCCCGGATGCGCGCGAGGCAGTGGGCGCAGCAGTCGCGATCCGGCGCGCCGCAGTGCACGCAGGCCGTCGGCCAGAGTAGCGCGCGGAGATCGCGCAGGAGTTCGACGATCGGGCCGCGCAGCGAGCGGAGGAGCGCACGCCAGCACGTGAGGAGGAGCGCACGTCTGGGCACGCGGCCGGGCGCGGGCGCGCACCGGGTCATGGGGGCGGGGCTCCTGGTGCGAGGGCGGGTACGAGGGCGGGTGCGAGGGCTCATTCCCGCAGTTTGCCCCGGCCCGGAGCCCGCTGGCCTGGCCGATCCCGTTTTGTGGAGCGATGCCCCGCCCGCCGGGGAATACGGCCCCGGTGAGCGGGGCTCGGCGCGACGGCCCCGTTTCAGCCCCGGTTGCAGCCCGGCCTCAGCCCCGTTTCGCGAGGATCGACACGTCCTCGTCGATCTCCTGCCAGCCACTCCCCTGCGGGGCGAACAGCTCACCGCCCGAGCTCAGCACGCGCAGGTAGTTCTTCCCACCGCCGCCGCTCAGACGAATCCCACCCTGCACCGACGTCTGCTCCGAGCCGAAGGAGCCGAGCCCGCCGAGCGTCACCTTGCCCGCTGTGCCGACCCGGGTCAGCGCGGCGAAGCGCAGCTGGCCCACCCAGTCGAGGTCGAGCGGCGTCCCCGAAACCCACAGTTTCGTGTCCGCCTCGGGCACGGTGCGCAGCGGGGCTCCCGTCTCATCGCGCACGATCCCGGACATGAGCACGGCGCTCTCGTCCCCGTCGGACACGAGCGCGGCGACCCGGCTCCCGTCCGGGGAGACGCGCACCGCGGTCGGAGTGCGACCGGCGAGCCACGGCGCCGCGACGGCGATCGACTCCCCCGCGGGACCCGTCGCGATCAGCTGTTCCGGGTGCTCGGCCGAGGCGGTCCAGATGTAGCCGAGCGGATCGAAGCTCGGCTCCAGGAGCTTCGGCCGCGCGTCGATGAGGACGCTGCCGTTCTCGTCCACGCGACTCACGCCGCCCGGGTGCCGCACCGCCGCGGCGCGCTCGTCGAGCGCGAGCGACACGGCGTCGGGGTCGAGCTCATGGATGAGCGATCCGAACGGCGGCACCGCGCGGAGCTCGCCCGCGACGAGGGAACCGAACTCGTCGTCGATCATCACGGCCGGTGTGCTCGGCACGCTCACCATGCGCGGGGCGTTCGCCTCGTCGCCGACGTTTGCGCGGAGCGGCGTGCCGTCGACGAGCAGTTCGAAGCCCGTCACGCCCGGCACCGACTGGAGGCTCGACTTCAGCTGCTGGCGCAGCTCCGCGAGCGCGACGGGCTGCGCCTCGAGCAGGTGGCTCGTGAGGTCGATGCGCGCCGACCCCTCCACCACCGGAACGGAGCTCTTCGCGAGCGCCGTGCCCGAGGGGAAGCCGCTGCGCACCACCTCGCGCATGCCCTCGCTCGGCCCCTCGAGCAGCGCGCCGACGATCTCCGTCGCGAGTGAGCTGCGCGTGAGGAACCAGCGCGTCTCGGGCACGAGCAGGTTCCCCGCCCCGATGAAGTAGAGCTGGTGCGGCGACCAGATGGTGGAGAACATCGTGGCGTCGAGGATGATGCCGTTCGGCGCGGACGAGATGCGCCACTCGGCGCCCACCCGCTCGAACTCGAAGCGCATCTCCATGCTCGGCCCCGGGGCGACGGGCAGCATCTCGCCCGCGGCGTCGACCTTCGCGGACACCGCGAGGGAGAGCACGCCCGTCGTATCACCATCGGCGCGGTACGGCCGGCTGCCCTCGTCGATCAGCACCCCCGAGTTGGGATCCCACTGGTTCGCGTAGCCCGTCGTGAGGAACTCCCGCGCCGTCGCGTACTCGTCGGCCGAGGAAGTCGCCGCGAGCACGAAGCCGCGCACGAGGTCCTCCTGGCTCGCCCCGGCGATCGGCCCGGGCGGCTTGTACTGGTAGACCTGGTCCGCCTGCTTGAGGTCCGTGAGCCCCACCTGGACCGGGCCGGCGTTCGGGATCGACACGCAGCCCGCGAGGAGCGCCGCCGTCGCGGTCACGAGCACCGCGCGGAGCGTTCGCGAGCGCGCGGCACGGGCGCCGCGGCCGTTCGGTCTGATACTCATCGGCGCTTCTCCTTCCTGATCCTGCGGCCCGGCCGGCGCAGCCAGCCGCCCGTCGAGCGCACATCGCCGCCGTCGGTCGTGGCCCCCTCGGGCACGAGCGGCAGGGGTGAGACGAAGCTCGTCACGTGCTCGCCGCGCGGCAGCGTGAGCCGGAAGTTCGATCCCGCTCCCGGGCTCGACCACGCCTCCAGGATCCCGCCGTGCACGGCGGCGTCCTCCTGCGCGATCGCCAGTCCGAGCCCGGTGCCGCCGAGCGTGCGCTTCCGCGACGGGTCCGCGCGCCAGAAGCGGTCGAAGACGTGCTCGGTGTCCGCGGCGGTCATGCCGATCCCCCAGTCGCGCACCGAGATCGCGATCGCCGAGGCGTTCGAATCGATCGTCACGAGGATCGCGTGCTCCTCGCCGTGCTCGATCGCGTTGCCGACGAGGTTCGAGACGATCCGGCGGATGCGCCGCGGGTCGACCTCGATCGGCGCGTAGCCGCCGAGCGCGCGCACCTCGATGTGCTGCGCCGCGAGCGTCTGCAGCCCGTCCACCACCTCGCCGACGAGCGCGACGAGGTTCGTCGGCTCGGTCTCGAGCGTCACGCGACCGGCGTCGTAGCGCGAGATCTCGAGCAGGTCGCCCAGCAGCAGCTCGAAGCGCTCCACCTGGGTTCCGAGCACCTCGACGGCGCGCTGCTGCCCCGGTTCCAGCCCGTCGGAGCTTCCCTGGATCACCTGGCTCGCGAGTCGGATCGTGGTGAGCGGGGTGCGGAGCTCGTGCGAGACGTCGGAGACGAAGCGCTGCTGCATCTCGGAGAGTTCGTCGAGCTCCTGGATGCGGGCCTGGAGCGTGTCCGCCATGTCGTTGAAGCCCTCGGAGAGCACGTCGAAGTGCTCATCGTTCTGGAGCGGCATGCGGGCGTCGCTCTCGCCCGCGGCGAGCCGGCGGCTCGTGTCCGCCGCGGCGCGGAGCGGCCGGAAGACGATGCGGGACATGATCCAGACCAGGATGCCGATGAATGCCATCATCGCGGCCGCCGTGATCAGGAGCGTGCGCTGCACGAAGCTCAGCGTGTTCTGCGTGTCCCCGAGGTTGTAGCCGATGAAGAGGTCGTAGGTGCCCGCCCCCGCGGGGAAGGACAGCCGCGAGGCGACGAGAATGCCCGGGGCGCTCGATCCGTCCTCCTCGGCGAACGTCACCGCCTGGAAGTACTGGGGTTCAGCGCCGGAGGCGACCGCCTCGGAGAGTTCGGGGCTCACGGCGTCGAGGAGCAGGTTCTTCGAGGTCGTCGCGGGCGGCGCGTCCGAGTTGGGGGCCTGCCCCGGCTCCCGGCGCAGGTAGACGAGCTGGCTCGACGACGCATCCTGGACCGTGCGCCGCACGGACGCGGCGAGCAGGGACAGGCCGCCGCGGTCGGATGCGTCGGAGGCGTCGATGAGGCGCTGCGCCGCGAGCGTCGCGCGCGCCGAGTCCTGCAGCGCTTGGTCCTTCCGCGAGGAGTACAGGTCCCCGCTGATACTCGTGAGGATGAAGACGCCGGCGATGAGCACCATGAACCCCGTCACCAGGCCCGTGATCGTCATGGTGCGCACCATGAGGGATCGCCGCCACCTCGCGCGGAAGCCGCCGAGCACGGGCTCCGTGGCGCGCACCCAGCGGAGGTGCAGGCGGCGGAGCGCGATCCCGAGCCGCGAGCGGCGGGAAGCCACCTCGCTACTCCGCGGCGGAGCCGGCGCGGTAGCCCACGCCGCGCACCGTGGTGACGATCGTGGGGTGGTCCGGATCCTGCTCGATCTTCGCGCGGAGGCGCTGCACGTGGACGTTCACGAGTCGCGTGTCTGCCTTGTACTGGTAGCCCCACACCTTCTCGAGCAGCACCTCGCGCGTGAACACCTGCTGCGGCTTCCGCGCGAGGATCGCGAGGAGGTCGAACTCGAGGGGCGTGAGCGGGATCGCCTGAGAGCCGCGCCGCACCTCGTGCGCCGCCACGTCGATCGTGAGGTCGCCGATCTTCAGCGTCTCGGTCGCTTCCTGCTGCGGCTCGCGGAGCCGGGCGCGGATGCGGGCGATGAGCTCGACCGGGTTGAACGGCTTCACCACGTAATCGTCGGCGCCCGCTTCGAGGCCGCGCACGACGTCGCGGGTGTCGGTGCGCGCCGTCAGCATGATGATCGGGGTGCCCGATTCGGCACGGATCTTCTCGGCGACCTCGATGCCGTCGAGGCCGGGGAGCATGACGTCGAGCAGCACGAGATCGGGGCGCATCTCGCGGAACTGCTCGACTGCCTCGGCTCCGTCGACCGAGAACTCCGTCTCGAAGCCCTCGCCCTGCAGCACCATGCCCAGCATTTCGGCAAGCGCCCGGTCGTCGTCTACCACCAAGATGCGCGCACTCATGGTCCCATTATGACCGCACGCGCCGTGGAATGCGTCGTGAACCGGTCACGGAGCGCCGCAATCGGGCCGGAGTCGCGCAGCCGCGCGGCCCGGGCCAGCTCAGAAGTGGTCGAAGCGACCGGGCAGCACTTCCCACGGCTCGCGCCCCAGGTACTCGCACACGGCGAGGTGGACGCAGTGCTCCACGAAGTAGCGGCGGTGCTCGTCGTCGTTCACATGAAGCCCGCGAGCACGCTGGATGGGCATCCGGAAGAGCATGATCGTGCGCGCCGAGCGGTCGATCGCGTAGAGCAGCGGGTTCCGGCTCTCGCCCCGGCCCGTCGGCGCCGTCTGGAAGCCGATGCGCACGCCGTCGAGCTCCTCCGGGAAGTGCGCCTGGAGCAGCTGCACGGCCCCGCGGGCGTCGGCCTCGAAGCGGGGGATCCGTCCCGACGCATCGGGCAGGTTCGGCCCGACGAGCGCGGAGCGGATCGGCCGTCGCCCGTGCCTGCGGGAGACCCTGCTCCGCGGGGAACGCTGACGACCGGACATGGCTCCCAGTCTAGGCCCCGCCGGGCTCAGCGGGTGTAGACCGTGAGCTCGCCCTCGCGCGGGTCCGGCGCGAGCACCGGGTACCCGGCGATGTCGCCGCCCTGCAGGTAGCGCACGCCGGCGTGGATCGGCGCCGAGGTCTCGAGCACCGCGTCGGCCGGCGCCGCGGAGACGACCGCGGCCCCCGCGGGGACCGTCGCCGTGCGTGCCTTGCTCGCGCCGCTCGCCGAGGTGATCTGCACCGTCGCCGGCTCCTCCCCCGTGTTGACGAGGACGAGCGATCCGCCCGACACGATCGGCGCCGCGATCGGCGTGTCCGCTGCGGCCTCGGGGGCCGGCTCGAACCACTCGTAGTCGTGCTCCTTGCCGCTCGTCGCCGAGCCGAGCACACCGGCGACGACCGGAGCGTCCGAGTTGAGCACGACCGCGTTCGCGCCCTGCGGCCACACGGGCACGCTGAGCTCGCCGACGGCATTCGGCTCAAGGGCGATCTCGCCGAGCTCGGTGCTGCCGCCCTTCGCGTCGATCGCCCGCACGCGCACCGTCGTCGCGACCCCGCCCGGAGCCAGAGCGCGCACGAGGACCGGGTAGTCGTCGCCCTCGCCGGAGTCGTTCGGGCCGCGCTCGTGGTCGCTCGCGTTGGCGACGCCGGGCACCACGAGGTGCGTCGCCGCCTCGACCTGACGCCCCACGGACGACACCGCGAAGGCCTCGAGGCCGTAGCGGTGGGCCACGCCGAGGCTCGCCGTCACGGGGGCGCCGGTACTCGTGACGCGCACCGCGAAGCGCTCGCGATCGGGCGCGTAGCCGTTCAGCGAGATGGTCTGCTCGGTGCCGGGGGCGACGAGCACACCGGCGGTCTGCACGGCGTCGACGACCCCGTTCTCGTCGTACACCGTGATCTCGGCAGTCGCGGGCACGCCGCCGGGGTTCCCCAGACTGAGCGTGGTCGAGACGCCGAGGTTGCTCGCGCCGCCGACGAGCCACTGCTCGTTCAGGGGTTCCGCGCACGCGCTCGCCGTGGCGCCGCGCAGCTGCTCGCCAGTGACCGCCTGGATCTGCGCCGCGGCGAGCGGCGTCTCCACCGGTGCCGCGATGACGCCGGGGAGGCCCTCGCCGCCCTCGCTACGCTGCAGGTTCGTGGTCCCGGTCGCCGCACCCGACACCGTCACCGCGGCGACGCCGGTGGGAATGGCCGCGCCGGGCCGGGCCTGATCCGCACCGAGCACCGAGAAGGAGCCGGCACAGACGAGCGAGCGGGTAGTGTTCTGCGTGGTATCGACCACGATGGGCTGGGGCGCGCGCGACACCTCGGGAAGGGCGGTGCCGCCGAGGAGCACGACGGCCGAGGCTGCGGCGGCCACCACGAGGAGGCCGGTCACCGCACGGGCCCCGCCGCGCAGCATGCGTGAGCGATCGTTCATCGTGCGGTTCCGTCCTGCTGTTCGGTATCGGGGTCGGCCTCGGGCTCGGGGCTGCCCTCCGCTTCGGGCTCGGGCTCGGGCTCGGCCGCAGATTCGAGCTCAGGCTCCGGGTCGAGCTCCGGCTCCAGCTCCAGCTCAGGCTCCGGCGCGGGCTCCGGCGCGGGCTCGGGTGCAGCCTCAGCCGCGGGCTCAGCCGCAGCCACATCCGCGGGCTCAGCCGCAGCCGCATCCGCGGGTGCATCCGCGGTGCGAGTGTCCGGGGCCGCGGGAGCGGACTCCGCCGCCTCCACCTCGGCCGTCGCCGTCGCCGCGGGTGCGGCCGGAACCACCTGCGCCGCGCCGCGCTTGCTCCGCTTCGGGCGCTTCCGCCGCTCGGGCCGGTACGTCACCTCGCCCGTGGGCAGGGCGAGGAGCAGCACGCCGAGGAGGACGACGAGCTGCACGGCCCAGATCGTCCGCCCGGTGAGCGAGGTGCCGCCCAGGTGCTGGGCGGCGTCGCCCGGGGCCTCGGCCTCGGTCGCCTCGGGCTCCGCGACGCGCCAGAGCAGGCCCTGCGCCGTCTGCCCGGCGCTCACGAGCGCCGGGTGCTGGTCGAAGAGGCGCTGCAGTTCGGCGCGCTCGACGTCGCTTCCGGAGCCGGGCAGCAGCACGAAGCCGACGCCCGCGTCCCGCAGCGGCTCGGTGAGGTCCTGGCCGCCCACGCTCGCGAGCCCGCCGACGAGCTCGGCCGTCTCACGGTCGGCATCGGTGAGCTCCGGGGTCTGATCCGCGCTGCGCACCCGGTCAAGGCGGACACCGGCCCCGGTGACCATCTGCGCGCGCACGGCGTGCGAGGCCTCCGCGGTGACCACGAGGGTGCGCACCCCGGGCTGGCTCTCGCCCGCGGCCTGCACGAGTGCGGGCATCTGCGTCACGGCGGGGCCGAAGGGCACTCGGCCGAGGAACAGCTGGGCGCTCACCGGCACGACCGCGACGATGGCCGCGACGAGCGCGACGGCCACCACGGGCACGGCGCCCTTGCGGAGAGTCGAGGCGCCGACCGCTGCGAGGCTCAGCACCGCGAGCCAGTAGACCGCGAGCCCGGATCCAGTCCAGATCGCCACGCTCGTGTCGCCCACGACCGAGAGCTCGAGCTGCGCCGCGGCGATCGCGGTGAGCATGCCGAGCCCGCCGAGCAGCGAGCTGAACAGCGTGACCGCGACGCGTCCCGTAAACAGTCCGAGCAGCGCGAGGAGCGCGATCGGGAGCATGAGCACGCCGACGAGCAGCGTGGCGGGCGGGCCGCCGAGGCCGATCGTCTCGAGGATCCCGCCCCAGCCCGCCAGGCCGAACTCGGGGAATCCGAGGAGCAGGTGCCACGTCGAGCCGGGCGTGAACGGGGACACGATGCCGGGGTCGAGCAGGAGGTCGAGCGGCCGACCGTCGGCGATGCTCGTGACGATCTTCGGCGCGAACAGCACGAGCGGCACGAGCGCCGTCGTGAGCACCCGGGCTGCGCCGCGGAGCGTGGTGAACAGGCCGACCACGAGCAGCACGAGCGCGGCGGGGATGAGCACGGGGGCCGCGGCGAGCGCGACGCCCGCGAGGAGCGATGCCGTGCCCGCCCAGCTCCACGACTCGCGGCAGCGCGTCGCCGCGAGCAGCAGCCAGGGCAGTGTGACCGTGAGGACGAGGGTGGGGAGCCGGCCGGAGTCGAGCGAGCCGAGCAGCACCGGGCTGAGCGCGAAGCCGAGCGCCGTGAGCGCGCGGCCCGCCTTCGACTCGGTGAGCTGCGCCGCCCAGATCCAGGCGCCGAGCGCCGTGAGCGGGATCGCGGCGATGATGAGCAGCACGATCGCGTGCGAGGGGTTCCAGAACGTGAGCGTGCCGAGCAGCGCGAGCACCCACGCGAAGGGGTCCGCGGGGACGCCGTCGAGCGCGCGTGTGTTCCACCACAGCTGATCGAGGGAGCTCAGCGGGGCGAGCCCGCCCCCGGCGAGACTCGTGTGCGGGAAGGCCCACCAGGTGAGCGCGACGGTCGCGACGATCGCCGCCGCGAGCACGGCGAGGCCGCCCGAGGAGATGAAGTGCAGTTCCCGGCGCTGCAGCCCCGAGCTCGCGAGGATCGCCTCGCGGTCGATCATGCGGGCGGTGCGCACGCTCTTCGGGTCGATGCGCAGCGGCCGGATCGCCGCCCAGCCCGCAGTGTTGTGCGCGCGGATCCTGCGGCGCGATGCGATGATCGCGTGAGGCCGGAAGAACACGCTGAGCGCGGAGACGAACTCCCCGAGCATGTTGCCCGGTTGCTCGCGGATGAGCGACCAGAGCACCCGGAGCACGGCGAGGATCGGCAGGCCGAGCCAGGCGAAGAACGCGAACGGCGCACGCGCATAGGCGATCCTGCGGTGCAGGTGCGCCGTGCGGGCCTGGCGGTGCGCCTGGCGGAGCACGGAGCGGCGGCGGTCGATCCGCGGGCCGGCGACGCCGCTCTGTGCGAAGCGGACGCGCGATTCCGGGGCGACCTCGACGCGGTGGCCCGCGAGCCGGGCGCGCACGCAGAAGTCGAGGCCGTCATCGTAGACGGGCAGTGCGGGATCGAAGCCGCCGAGCTGCTCCCAGACGTCGCGGCGCACGAGCATGCCGACGGGGCCGACGCCGAGCACGTCCTGCAGGTGGTCGTACTGCTGCTGGTCGAGCTCCTGGCGGCGCAGGGTCCAGCGGGCGCCGAAGCGGGTGAGGCTCTGCCCGAGCTCGATGATGCGCTCGGGGCGGTCCCAGTCGACGAGCTTCGGCCCGGCGACCGCGACCGAGGGCGCGCGCTGCACGGCGCTGAGGATGTGGTCGAGCGCCTCGGGCTCGGGGCACGAGTCCTCGCTGAGCAGCCAGAACCACTCGCTCACCTCGTCGTCGTCGACCGCCTCGGCGGCCTGCGCGCCGTGCGCGACGGCTTGGCCGAACGCCACGCGGGAGCCGAGCCCGATCACGCGCTCGGCGCCGCTCGCCATGAGCTGTGCGCCCACCGCGTCGGAGCCGCCGTTGTTCACGGCGATGATGGCCGCGGGCGCGACCGATTGAGCCGCGATGCCGGCAATGGTCTGGTCGAGCCACTCGCCGCCCTGCTGGGCGACGAGGATGGCCGTTACTCTGGTGCGCATATCGCGCCCAGTCTAGGCCGCACGCCTGATCGATGAGGGGAACCTCACCGCGTGCCCCGGCATCCGGCTGCTAGATCGCCTCGCGCCGAAGCCGACGGCGCTCGCGCTCGGAGAGCCCGCCCCAGATGCCGAAGCGCTCATCGTTCTGCAGCGCGTAGTCGAGGCACTCGGAGCGCACCTCGCAGCTCTCGCAGATGCGCTTCGCCTCGCGGGTGGATCCGCCCTTTTCCGGGAAGAAGGCCTCGGGATCGGTTTGCGCGCAGAGCGCGTCGCTCTGCCAGGCGAGGGCCTCGTCCTCCTCGCGCACCCCGGGCACGCCGAGGAAGACGGGATCGACGAACCAATTGCCCGGAACCGGAGTCTGCGGTGTCTCGTTCACCTATCGCTCCTTTCCTGCCTGTGCCGCGTGTCGCGACGGGAACGTCGCGACAATGCATTAATTACACCGTTGTGATTCGCCCAAGTCAAGCCGAAAAGTGTAAACCCTCAAGCCCAGCTTGAAGTTCACCAACACGCGGCCGTGTCACACTTGCGACCGATCCGGGCGTGTTCCCGGCGCCTCCCGCGCTCCGGGTGCGGGAGGCGCTAGCCCCAGATGACCAGCATGCGGTACGTCATCACCGCGGCCGAGAGGTGCACCACCGCGAGCACGAGATTGGCCCAGCGCGTGCGATCGACGAGCGCCCAGAAGCCCGCGCCGAGCGGCAGCAGGAACGCCACGATCAGGTACATCCAGAACTCGAGCGGATCGCCCGCCGCCGTGTTCCCCGAGAACGGGGCCGCGATCGAGATGATGATCTGCACGAGGAGCAGCAGGGCGACGACGAGGGTCGCCCCCATGGTGAAGTCGTTGGGTCCGCGTTTCCGCAGCGCTTCGACAAGGCAGAGGACTGCTCCGGCGAGCGCGACGGCGATGACCGCGATCGCGTATCCGAGGATCATGCCGCACCCCCCGCCGCGTCGGCGTCCGGCGTGGGGAAGTTCGTGACGACGCGGGTGACCCCGCGCTTCACCGAGACGAGCCCGATGAGCCGCCCGTCCGGCGCGATGGCTGCCGCGAGCGGGGCATCGTGCGCCTCGCCGACATCGACGCGCTTGCCGTGGCCGAGATCGAGCGTCTGCTGCGCGTCGAGCGGCAGTTCGGGGAAGAGCCGCGTGGCGACGTCGGCGGGCGCGAGGAGCTCTGCACGCTCCCCCGAGACGAGCTGCTCGATCGTGCCGGCATCCGCCACCTCGAACGGCCCCACCGAGGTGCGCCGCAGCGCCGTGAGGTGCCCGCCGATGCCGAGCGCAGCCCCCAGGTCGCGCGCGAGCGCGCGGATGTAGGTGCCCGTGGAGCAGCGCACCGTCGCGTCGAGGTCGATCACGGCGGCGCCGTCATCGCTCTGCGCAGCGCGCGGCGCTCCCGCCTCGAACGCGTGGATCGTCACGGGGCGCTGCTTCAGCTCGACCGCCTCGCCCGCGCGCACCCGGTCGTAGGCGCGCTGCCCGTCGACCTTGATCGCGCTCACCGCGCTCGGCGACTGCATGATGTCGCCCGTCAGCTCGCGCACGGCTGCCGCAATCCGCTCGGGATCGCGCAGCACCTCGGCGACGGCCGCCGCATCCGCGACCGCCGTCGTCTCGCCCTCGCGGTCATCGGTGACGGTCGCGATCCCGAGCCGGATGGTCGTGGTGTACGTCTTGTCGAGGCCGACGAGGTGGGTGAGCAGCCGCGTCGCCGGGCCGGCGCCGAGCACGAGCAGGCCCGTCGCCATCGGGTCGAGCGTGCCCGCGTGCCCCACCTTCCGCGTGCCGAACGCGCGCCGCGACTTCGCGACCGCGTCGTGGCTCGTCCACCCCTCGGACTTGTCGAGCAGGAGAATCCCGCCGTGCGCGGGCAACGAAACGGAAGGAGCACTCACCCCTCCAGCCTACTGCCAGGCGAAGTCATCATTTCGGCTGATGCCCGCGCGACGCGCAGGGGCGAGGCTGGAAACATGAAGAAACCGCTCCAGCACCTCCTCGTCTCCGCGTTCGTCTACGCCGGGCTCGGCGTCGCCTCCGGGCTCTTCTTCCGCGAGTTCACGAAACTCAACGAGTTCCCCGAGGGCGCCTTCACCCAGCTCGGCCTCGCGCACACCCACCTGCTCTCCCTGGGATTCTTCCCGTTCCTCATCCTGCTCGGCCTCGAGCGCGTGTTCACGTTCTCAGCCTCGAAGCGCGCGTACGGCTGGTTCCTCGGTCTCTACCACTCGGGGGTCATCCTCACCTCGGCCATGCTGATCGTGCACGGCTCGATGACGGTGCTCGGGATCGAGTCCTCCGCGATGATCTCCGGGATCGCGGGGCTCGGCCACATCGCGATCACGGGCGGGATCATCGCGCTCTTCATCGCGCTGCGCGCCGCGGTGCGCGGAGCGGAGGCGCGCCGCGTCGAGGCTCCCGCGGCCTGAGTGCTCCCCCGCACGGTCTCCCCGGTGCGCATCCGACCGTAGACTGGTCCGGATGAGCACCGGGGAGATCGCGCAGGCCGTGAACGCCTGGTACGCGCAGGCCGCGCGGGAGCTGCCGTGGCGCGAGCCCGGCGTCTCGCCCTGGGCGATCCTCGTCTCCGAGTTCATGCTGCAGCAGACCCAGGTGGATCGGGTGCTGCCGCGCTGGACCGCTTGGCTCGAACGCTGGCCCACGCCATCCGCGCTCGCGGCCGCGGAGCCGGGCGAGGCGGTGCGCGCGTGGGATCGGCTGGGCTACCCGCGGCGCGCCCTGTGGCTGCACCGCGCCGCCGTCGAGATCGCCGAACTGCACGGGGACGCGGTCCCCGCCGACGTCGATGCCCTCCTCGCGCTGACCGGGATCGGCCCGTACACGGCGCGCGCGGTGTCGGTCTTCGCGTTCGGCGAGCGCCACCCCGTCGTCGATACGAACACGCGGCGGGTGATCGCCCGCGCGGTGCACGGACGGGCCGCTGCAGGGATGCCGGCCGCGCGCGACCTCGACGACATGGCCGCTCTCCTCCCCGAGGATCAGGCCGCTGCCGCGACGTTCAACGCCGCCGCCATGGAGCTCGGCGCCATCGTCTGCACCGCCCGCGCTCCCCGCTGCGACGCCTGCCCCATCGCCGCGCTGTGCGAGTGGCGCGGCGCCGGCTACCCCGACAACGCCCCGGAGAAGCGGCCCAAGCAGGCGCGCTTCGAGGGCAGCGACCGCCAGGCGCGCGGCCGGGTGCTCGCGCTGCTGCGCGCGACGAGCGCCCCGGTTCCGCGCGCGGATGCGTTGGACACCGCGAGCGCCGACCCCGAGCAGGCCGAGCGGGCCGTGCGCACGCTCCTCGCCGATGGCCTCGTGCAGGAGCACGCGCCGGGCGGCGAGCTGCGGCTCCCCTAGCGCGCTGCGGGCTCGACTACTGCTCGTCGTCCTCGGCGTCGCGGGGCTTCGAGTAGGGATCGGCCTCGCCGGCGAAGCTCGCGTTCGCCGCGAGTGCGGCGGACTCGTCGTCGCGGCGCTTCGCCTCGGCGAGCAGATCGCTCAGGTGCTGCGCGCTCTCGGGCAGCTCGTCGTGGATGAACTCGAGCGTCGGCGTGAGGCGCGTGCCGAGCTGCTTGCCCACCTCGCTGCGCAGCATGCCCGTGGCCGCCTTCAGCGCGGCGGCCGTGTCGGCCTGCTCCTGCTCGTCGCCGTAGACCGTGTAGAACACGCTCGCCTGCTGCAGATCGCCCGTCACGCGGACGTCCGTGATGGTCACAAAACCGAGCCGCGGATCGCGCAGCCCCTTCTCCAGGCGACGAGCGATGATCTGCTGGATCCGCTCCGCTACCTTCCCCGCACGTGGATTACTCATACCCCAATACTAGCTGTGGGTGCCGCGGGAGGCCCTGAGGCTCGCGCCCGCGCGGTAGCGTGGAGGCCACCGCCCCTCCCCAACGGAAGTTGCACTGTGAACGACACCGCCCCAGACCCCCACCCGGCTGAGGAGCAGCCAGCGGCACCGCAGGTCGCGGCACCCCAGTACGCGGCACCCCAGTACGCGGCACCGCAGGTCGCAGCACCGCAGTACGCAGCACCGCAGGTCGCAGCACCCCAGTACGCAGCACCCCAGGTCGCAGCGAACTGGGCGCCCGCGCCGGGCCCCGGCGAGCCCTTCGACGGCGCAACTGATCCGCACGACCTGAGCCGCCCGCTCTACGGCGCGACGCTCGGGCAGGCGATCGCCCGGTTCTTCCGCGGCTACGTCCGTTTCGACGGGCGCGCGTCGCTCAGCGAGTACTGGTTCGCTCGGCTCTTCCTCGCGATGCTGATGCTCGGGTGGGTACTCGGCACCGCGATCGTGCTGAGTCTCCCCGAATCCGCGGGGCGGCCGGCTGCCGGCGCATGGATCGCGCTCGGGATCCTCGCGACGCTGGGCCTCGCCCTCCCCTCCATTGCGAGCATGTGGCGGCGCCTCCACGACGCGAACTTCCCGGGTCCGCTCTGGTTCCTGACGTTCGCCCCCGCGGGTGACCTGGTGCTGCTCGTCCTGATGCTCATGCGCTCGCGCCCCGAGGGGCGGCGCTTTGACGCGGCTTCGCAGGGATCCTTCGCCAGCCCGACCGGCCCCGCCTCGGGCCGCTGACCAACGCGCGCATGCCCACCCACTCTGCGGCGGACGAGCGGCACCTGCGGGCGCTGCGCCTCCTGAGGCAGGTGCGCGATCGCATCGATCGCGACTACGCGGAGCCCCTCAACGTCGCTGAGCTGGGCCGCGGAGTGGGGATGTCGGCGGGCCACCTCAGCCGCGAGTTCACGGCGGCGTACGGCGAGTCGCCGTACAGCTATCTCATGACGCGCCGGATCGAGCGGGCGATGACGCTGCTGCGGCGCGGGGACCTCAGCGCCACCGAGGTGTGCTTCGCCGTCGGCTACGGCTCGCTCGGCACCTTCACCACCCGCTTCACGGAGCTCGTCGGGGTCTCCCCAGGGCGGTATCGGCGCGAGGGCGGCCCGCTCACGGGTCTGCCCGGAATCGTCACGCTGCGCGCCACGAAACCGGTCAGGAATCGAGAAGTCCCCGGCGCCACCGCGGAGTAACGTGACCGGCATGAACATCACCATTCACGTCACGTTCCTGCCCCACACCGACGCCGAGGCGTCGCTCACCTTCTACCGGGATGTGCTCGGCTTCGAGCTGCGCAACGATGTCGGCTACGGCGACATGCGCTGGCTCACGGTCGGGCCGGCCGGCCAGCCCGACACCTCGATCGTGCTCGGCCCGCCCGCCGTCGATCCGGGCCTCACCGACGAGGAGCGCCGGGTCATCGCCGAGCTGATCGCGAAGGGCTCGTACGCCTCGATCGTCTTCGCAACGGACGAGTTGGAGGCACTCTTCGCCCGGGTGGAGGCCGCGGGCACCGAGATCCTCCAGGAGCCCATGGACCAGGACTGGGGCACCCGCGACTTCGCGTTCCGCGATCCCGCGGGCAACACCGTCCGCGTGCAGCAGCGCTGAGCCGCTCCGTCGCACCAGCCGCAGTCGGGCGGTTCGCCGCGCGTCCCCGCGGCGGCGAAACGGGGAAGGGCCCGGGCAGCGTGCGCTGCCCGGGCCCTTCCCGGTGAGGTCCTGCGACTAGTCGCGGGGCTTCTCGACCATCTCGGTGGTCTCGATCTCGTCGCCGATCTGGATGTCGTTGTACTTGCCGAGGCCGATACCGGCCTCGAAGTCCACCTTCACCTCGGTGACGTCGTCCTTGAAGCGGCGCAGCGATTCGATGGCCAGGCCATCGGCGATGACGACGCCCTCGCGGATGACACGAGCCTTCGCGTTTCGCGTGATCGTGCCGGAGCGCACGATGACACCGGCGATGTTGCCGAACTTGGAGGAACGGAACACCTCGCGGATCTCCGCGACACCCGACTGCTTCTCCTCGTACTCGGGCTTGAGCATGCCCTTGAGCGATGCCTCAATGTCGTCGAGTGCGTTGTAGATGACGTTGTAGAAGCGGATGTCGATGCC
Source organism: Leucobacter sp. PH1c (assembly GCF_000633415.1). Lineage (GTDB taxonomy): Bacteria > Actinomycetota > Actinomycetes > Actinomycetales > Microbacteriaceae > Leucobacter. The sequence continues at coordinate 38,748 of NZ_AYMV01000035.1, forward strand.
CTCGCGCGCAGCGCGCTCGCGAGCCTTGACATCGGGGCGCACGTTGAAGCCGATGACGATCGCGTTGTCGATCGTGGCGAGATCCACGTCCGACTCGGTGATCGCGCCGACGCCGCGGTGCAGGATCCGGAGCTGGACCGAATCGTCCACCTCGATCTTCATGAGCGATTCCTCGAGCGCCTCAACGGCACCCGACACGTCGCCCTTGATGATGAGGTTGAGCGACTCGACCTTGCCATCCTCCAGCGCCTTCGTGAACTCCTCGAGGCTGATGCGCTTGCGGGCCTTGGCCAGCTGCGCGTTGCGCTCGGCGGCCTCACGCTTCTCAGCGATCTGGCGGGCCGTGCGGTCCTCGGGCGTGACGATGAAGTTGTCACCGGCGCGCGGGACGCTCGAGAGACCCTGCACCTGCACGGGACGCGAGGGCAGTGCCTCGGCGACCGGTTCGCCGTTCTCGTCGCTCATGGCGCGCACGCGGCCATAGGCCGTGCCCGCGACGATCGCATCGCCGACGCGGAGCGTACCCGACTGGATGAGCACGGTGGCAACCGAGCCGCGACCCTTGTCGAGCTTCGCCTCGATGGCCACACCGCGCGCGTCCTTGTCCGGGTTCGCGCGCAGGTCGAGACCGGCGTCGGCGGTGAGGAGCACCGCGTCGAGCAGCTCGGTGATACCGATGTTGTTCTTCGCGGAGACGTCGACGAACATGACGTCGCCGCCCCACTCCTCGGAGACGAGGCCGAACTCGGTGAGCTGCTGGCGCACCTTCTCCGGGTTCGCGTCTTCCTTATCGATCTTGTTCACCGCGACCACGATCGGCACGTTCGCCGACTGGGCGTGGTTGAGCGCCTCGATCGTCTGGGGCATGATGCCGTCGTCCGCCGCGACCACGAGGATCGCGATGTCGGTGACCTGCGCACCACGGGCACGCATGGCGGTGAACGCCTCGTGACCCGGGGTATCGATGAAGGTGAGCGCGCGCTCGATGCCGTCGTGCTCGGTGTGCACCTGGTACGCACCAATGTGCTGCGTGATGCCACCGGCCTCGCCGCCACCGACGTTCGCCTTGCGGATCGCGTCGAGCAGTCGGGTCTTGCCGTGGTCGACGTGACCCATGACCGTGACCACCGGGGGACGCGGCTGCAGGACGTCGTCGCCCTCTTCCTCGAGCTCCGACTCGATGTCGATGTCGAAGCCCTCGAGGAGCTCGCGGTCCTCGTCCTCGGGCGAGACGACCTGGATCTTGTAGCCCAGCTCCTCGCCGAGGATCTGGAACGTCGCCTCGTCGAGCGACTCCGTCGCCGTCGCCATCTCACCGAGGTGGAACAGCACGGTCACGAGGTTCGACGCGCTCGTGTTGATCTTGTCAGCGAAGTCCGAGAGCGACGCGCCGCGGCGCAGACGGATCGGAGTCGACCCGTCGCCCCGAGGAACGCTCACGCCGCCGAGCGACGGCGCCTCGCGCATCTCGAATTCTGCCCGCTTCGCCCGCTTCGACTTGCGTGCCTTGCTCTTGGAGCCGCCACGACCGAACGCGCCAGCGGTGCCGGCACCACGACCGCCACGACCGCGGCCGGCGAAGCCGCCGCCGGGACGGGGGCCGCCGAAGCCGGTGCCGGGAGCACCCGCGCCGCCGCCGCCACCGGGGCGGGTGAAGCCGCCGGGACGACCGCCGCCGCCCGGACGGCCGGCGCCGCCGGGACGACCGGCGCCGGCACCCGCGCCCTGGGGGCGCGGAGCGGGCCGGGGGATGTTGCCGGGGTTCGGCCGACCGGCGCCGCCGCCGGGACGGCTCATGCCCTGGTTCGGCGCGAAGGGGTTGTTGCCGGGGCGCGGCGGGCGCGGAATGCCCATGCCCTGGCTCGACGCGAAGGGGTTGTTGCCGGGACGCGGGCCACCGGGCTTCGGAGCGCCGGGCTTGCTGCCGGGCTTCGCGGCGGGGGCACCGGGCTTCGCAGCGCCGGGCTTGGCCGCGCCGGGCTTCGCCGCAGCGGGCTTCGGTGCGCCGGGCTTCTCAGCGGTCGCGGGCTTCTCGGCGGCCGGAGCTGCGGGAGCCGCGGGCGCCGCCGGAGCGGGCTCGGGCTCGGCAGCCTGGGGTGCAGCCGGCTTCGGGCCGGGCCTCGGGCCGGGCTTCTGCGCGGCCGGACGCTTGGGGGCCGCAGGGGTCGCGGGCGCCTCGGCGGGCGTGCCGCCGACACCGTCGGCCGCGAGCGCTGCCTTGACCTTGCGCGCCACGGGGGGCGCGACGCTGGACGAGGACGCCTTGACGAACTCGCCCATCTCCTTCAGCTTGGCCAGAACGACCTTGCTATCGACACCGATCTCCGCAGCGATCTCGTGTACGCGTGGGTTTGCCACTTTTCTCCTGTCTGGGTTCACGCCAGACAGGCGAGAACCAAAATTACTGGACGGGTCTCATCGTGAGCCGCTCATTAGATGTCCATGAGTGTTTTCAGCCTGTTCTCTAAGGGGCCGGTATCGGGCTTGCCCGATACTCGCAGCGCGCGGGGAAAGGCCCCGCGCTTCACAGCTTGATCCAGACACTGGACCGTGGGATGCACCCACGCTCCTCGCCCCGGGAGCACCGCACGATCATCGACACACAGTCGACCGTCGCGCACTACGACCCGCAGCAGTTCCTCGCGTGGAGCGCGTTTCCGACACGCCACACAGGTCCGAACCGCATCCATCTTACCAGCTTCCTGTCTGTTCCTCTCGCCGACGGCGTGCCGTCCGCCGTGGGCGGAGCCGGCAGGCCGACGGCGCCGGAGCGGCCGGCCACGGAGCACCGGGCCGGCCGGACCGACCGAGCTAGTCGTTCATGATCGAGTCGGGCTGGATGTCGATCTTCGCGCCCGTCAGCTTCGCGGCGAGGCGGGCGTTCTGGCCCTCCTTGCCGATCGCGAGCGAGAGCTGGAAATCGGGCACCAGGGCGCGCACCTGCTTGAGCGACTCGTTCAGCATGAACACATCGGTCACCTTTGCCGGCGAGAGCGCGTTGGCCACGAACTTCGGGAGCTCGGGCGAGTAGTCGACGATGTCGATCTTCTCCTCGCCGAGCTCGCTCATGACGGCGCGCACACGGCCGCCCATCTCGCCGATGCACGTGCCCTTGGCGTTGATGCCCGCCTGCTTGGCGCGCACGGCGACCTTCGAGCGGTGGCCGGCCTCGCGGGCGAGCGAGACGATCTCGACGAGCCCCTCGGCGAGCTCAGGCACCTCCCGCTCGAAGAGCTTGCGCACGAGACCGGGGTGGGTACGCGACACGACGACCTGAGGGCCCTTCGTGCCCTTGGAGACGCTCGTGACGTATACGCGGATGCGCATACCGTGCGGGTACTTCTCACCCGGCACCTGCTCCTCGGGAGGCAGGATCGCCTCGAGCTCGCCGAGGTCGACGTGGACCATGCGCGGATTGGGCCCCTGCTGCACGACGCCCGAGACGACCTGGCCTTCGCGGTCCTTGAACGTGCCGAGCACGGCATCATCGCTCAGGTCACGCAGCCGCTGGTTGATGACCTGCTTGGCGGCACTCGATGCGACCCGACCGAACTCGTCGGTCGTGATGTAGGCCTCGCCGATCTTCTCGCCGGCGTCGTCGAGCTCGGGGACGAGCACCGAGATCTGGCCGGTCTTGCGATCCAGCGTCACGCGCACATCGGACTCGCGCGGCACCGGGATGTTCTGGTTCTCCGCGTGACGCAGGTACGCGGACTGGATGGCCTGCTCGATGATCTCGACGAGCTCGTCGAACGGAATCTCCTTCTCACGTTCGATCTGTCGCAGCGTTACCAGCTCGATCTTCACTGTGGCCTCCTTGTATTGAACTGTCTATTCAGCTGTCGCCGCCGGGCGAACCCGGAGGCGGAAGAGACTAGATTACTCCAGCGGCATGACAAGTGCCACCTGTTCCCGGCGCGGGAGCGTCGGGAACAGGTGGCACGTGACTGCGGCCGCAACGGCTCGCGGGGCCCCGGCAGGAGCCGCGCTCGCGGGTCTAGGCGGCGAAGAGGGCGGGGATGTCGACGATCGCGACCTTCTCCTTCGTGCCGTCGGCGCGGTTCCACACCTCGGCGAAGCCCTCGGCGGCGTCGCGGCCCACCACGACGACGCGGGGCACGCCGAGCAGCTCGGCGTCGCCGAACTTCACTCCGGGCGAGACCTTGGGGCGGTCGTCGAAGAGCACGTCGGCGCCGGCGGTCTCGAGCGAGGCGGCGAGCGTCTCCGCGATCTCGAAGACCGCGGCGTCGCGCCCGGTGGCCACGAGGTGCACGTCGAACGGCGCGATCGCCTCGGGCCAGATGAGGCCGCGATCGTCGTGGTGCAGCTCGGCGAGGATCGCCATGATGCGGGTCACTCCGATGCCGTAGGAGCCCATGGTCACGGTGACGAGCTTGCCGTTCTCGTCGAGCACCTTCAGCCCGAGTGCCTCGGCGTACTTGCGGCCGAGCTGGAACACGTGGCCGATCTCCATGCCGCGCGCCGTCTCGATCGGCCCGGAGCCGTCGGGTGCGGGATCCCCGTCGCGCACGGAAGCGATGTCCGCGACGCCGTCGGCGCCGAAGTCGCGCCCCATGACGAGGTGGGCGACGTGCTGCTCGGCGACGTTCGCCCCCGTGATCCACTCCGTGCCGGAGACGACGCGGGGGTCGAGGAGGTAGCGCACGCCGGTCGTGCCCTCGGTGCCGAGCACGGCCTGGCCGTCGAGCACGGGTCCGATGTAGCCGCGCACGAGGCCCGGGTGCTTCTCGAAGTCGGCCGCCGTCGCGGGCTCGACGTCGGCGCCACCGAAGACGACCTCGGCGCGCTTCATGTCGGCGTCGCGATCGCCGGGCATGCCGACCACCACGAGCTCGCGCTCGCCCCCGACGGGGGTGATGGCCAGGACGACGTTCTTGAGCGTGTCCGCGGCCGTCCAGGGTCGGCCGTCCGCGCGCGGGATCACCGCGTTCGCGTGCGCCACGAGCGTCTCGATCGTGGGGGTGTCCGGGGAGTCAAACACGGCGGCCGCGGGCGCGTCCGTGAAGTCGATCGCCTCGGGGATCGGCGTCTCGTACGCCTCGACGTTGGCCGCGTAACCGCCGGCCGAGCGCACGAAGGTGTCCTCACCGATCGGCGTGGGGAGCAGGAACTCCTCACTGCGCGAGCCGCCCATGGCCCCCGCGTCGGCCGACACGATGACGTACTCGAGCCCGAGCCGCGAGAAGATGCGCTCGTAGGCGTCGCGCTGCTTCTGGTAGCTCTCGGCGAGGCCCTCGTCCGTCACGTCGAAGGAGTACGCGTCCTTCATCGTGAACTCGCGGCCGCGGAGCAGGCCGGCGCGGGGCCGCGCCTCGTCGCGGTACTTGTCCTGGATCTGGAAGAGCTGCAGGGGCAGGTCCTTGTAGGACGACACGATGTCCTTCACCATGAGCGTGAAGGCCTCCTCGTGCGTGGGAGCGAGCAGGTGGTCGGCGCCGTGCCGATCCTGCAGGCGGAACATCGTCTCGCCGTACTCGTCCCAGCGGCCCGTGGCCTCGTAGGGTTCGCGGGGCAGCAGCGCGGGGAAGTGCACCTCGTGCGCGCCAGCCGCGGCCATCTCCTCGCGGATGATCTGCTCGAGCTTGCCCTTCACGCGGAGGCCGAGTGGCAGCCACCCGAAGACGCCCGGCGACTGGCGCCGGATGTAGCCCGCCCGCACCAGCAGCTTGTGGCTGGCGACCTCGGCGTCCGCGGGGTCCTCGCGGAGAGTCTTCAGGAAGTAGTTGCTGAGCCGTGTGATCACCCCACCATCGTAGCCCTCTCCCGCGGTGATGACCGCCTAGGCTGGGGCCATGCGTGCGTGGACGAGGTGGGCGGCTCCGCTCGCCGTGCTCGCCGTGCTCGCCGTGCTCGCCCTCGCGGCGCTCCTGCGCTTCTGGGCGCTCGGCCGACCGGGCACGCTCGTCTTCGACGAGATCTACTACGTGCGCGACGCGATCAGCCAGCTCGCCCACGGCTTCCCCACGGTCTGGCCGGACGACGACCCCTCCATGGCGGGCGCACGCGCGACCGCCTTCGGCGCCGAGGCGTCGAACGCGGTGCACCCGCCGCTCGGGAAGTGGCTCATCGGTCTCGGGATCCTGGTGTTCGGCCCCGAGAGCGGCTGGGGCTGGCGCAGCGCCGCCGCGCTCTCGGGCGTCGCGACGGTGGGGATCGTCATGCGACTCGGGTGGCTCATGTCGCGCAGCATGGTCGTGGCGTGCACCGCGGGGCTGCTCCTCGCGGTCGACGGGGTGCACGTCGTGCTCAGTCGCGTCGGCCTGCTCGACGGGTTCCTCGCCACCGCGATCGCGCTCGGCGCCCTGTTCGTCTGGCGGGATCAGCTCGCGCTCGCCGCGCGCGCGGAGCGCTGCGCACCGGATCGGCCGCTTCCCGTGTGGTGGGGGCGCCCCTGGCTCCTTGCCGCCGCGGCGGCGTTCGGCGCTGCCGCGGCCATCAAGTGGTCCGGGCTCTACCCCCTCGCGTGCTTCCTCATCCTCGTCACGGTGCGGGATCTGCTCGCGCGGCTCCGGCGGCGGGACCCCCGCGCCGTGCTGCGCGCGGTCGGGCAGGCTGCGGCGAGCGCGGCCCTCGCGCTCCCCACGGCGGCGCTCGTCTATCTGGCGAGCTGGGCGGGCTGGATCATCGCGCCGGGCGGGTGGGCCCGGGAGGCCGGCGTGCCGTGGCCGGTCTCGCTCCTCGCCTACCACCGCGAGATGCTCGGGTGGCACAGCACACTGAGCGCACCGCACCCGTACCAGTCGCACCCGCTCAGCTGGCCGCTCGCGCTGCGCCCCACCGCGATGTACGAGCAGCGCTCGGGCATCGAGTGCGCTGCCGCGGATTGCGTCGCGGCCGTCTCCCCGCTCCCGAACCCGCTTGTGACCTGGGGCGGGGTGATCGCTCTCGGCGTGCTCGTCTGGCTGATCGTGCGCGCGCTGCGCGGCGCGAGCGGCCCGGCCGCGCGGCACGCGGTCCCGGGAGGCGGGTCCGGAGCCGGCGCGGCCCCGGGTTTCGGGGGCGGGATCGCTACCGCGCTCCCCCTGCCGTTCGCCACGGCCGCCGCGTTCGTCGTCACGGGGTATCTCTCGGGCTGGCTCCCCTGGGTGGCCACCGTCAGCCGCTCCGCGGTGTTCCAGTTCTACGCCGTCGTCCTCACGCCGTTCTCCGCGCTCGCCCTCGCGCTCGTGCTCGGGGTGCTGTGCCGCGTCGGGGCGCTCGGGCGCGCGGCCGAGCTGCCGGGCGGCCCTGGCGCGCAGGGACTCGGTCTCCGGCCCCTCGATGCGGCCGAGCTCCTGGGCCGCCGCGGCGCCGCCGCGGTCTTCCTCGCGCTTGCCGTGGCGCTCGGGGTGTTCTTCTTCCCCCTGTGGTCCGGGATGCCCGTGCCGGAGGGGTTCTGGCGAGCGCACCTCTGGCTCCCCGGCTGGGACTGAGCGGCCGGAGCTGGCCGCCTCAGAGCAGTCGGCGCGCGAGCGCCCAGGCGGTGAGCTCGTGCCGATTCGAGAGCTGGAGCTTCCGCAGCACCTTCGAGACGTGCGTCTCGACCGTCTTCACCGAGAGGAACAGCTCCGCGGCGACCTCCTTGTAGGCGTAGCCGCGCGCGATCATCCGCATGACCTCCTGCTCGCGGGCGGTGAGCCGGTCGAGCTCGTCATCGGCCGCCGCGGTCTCTCCCCCGCCCGCGCCGAACGCGTCGAGCACGAAGCCCGCGAGTCGCGGCGAGAACACCGCGTCGCCGCCGTTCACCCGCGCGACCGCCGAGGTCACCTCTGCGCCAGAGGCGGTCTTCGTGAGGTAGCCCCGCGCGCCCGCACGGATCACGCTCACCACGTCGTCGGCCGCATCGGACACGCTGAGCGCGAGCACGCGCGTCTCCGCGCTCCCCGGGAGCTCCGCGATCCGGCGCAGCACCTCAGCGCCGCCGCCTCCGTCGCCGCCGGGGAGGTGCACGTCGAGGAGCACGACCTCGGGCAACGTCTCGGCGATCACGGCGACCGCCTCGTCGACGGTGGCCGCCTCTCCGACCACGTGCAGCTCCGGCCCGAGCTCCGCGCGGAGACCGGTGCGGAAGATCTGGTGGTCGTCGACGATCACGACGCGGATCGCTTCGGGCGTCGCAGCACTCATCGTTCGTCCTCCTGGGTCACGGGTCCATTCTCCTCCGGCGCGGCGCGGAGCATCGACAAGCGCACCGAGGTCCCGCCGCCCGGGCCGGGCACGATCCGCGCCGTGCCGCCGGCGCGCTCCATCCGGCCGAGGATCGACTCGCGCACGCCCATGCGGTCGGCGGGGAGCGCACTCGGGTCGAGGCCCGGGCCGCGATCGGTGACGTCGATCGAGACCCGCTCGCCGTTCGACTCGAGGTAGACGGTCACGTCGCCGCCCGCGTGCCGCGCGGCGTTCAGCATCGCCTCGCGCGCGGCGGCGACGATCGCTTCGGGGGCGATCCCGGCGGCGCCCACCTCGACCACCTCGAAGCGGACCGGGTGGTGCGCCTCCAGTGCGGCCGCGTGCGTGCGCAGCTCCTCGGCCGCGGCCTCGCGCTCGCGCGGCGGAGCCCCGTCGGCGGTGCGGAACAGCCATTCCCGCAGCTCGCGCTCCTGCCCGCGGGCGATCCGGGCCACCTCGCTGCCGGGGGCCGAGCGCTGCTGGATCAGCGCGAGCGTCTGGAGCACGGAGTCGTGGAGGTGCGCCGCGATATCGGAGCGCTCAGCCTCTCGGGCGCGCGCCGCGCGCTCGGCCATGAGTTCGCGGTTGAGGCGCAGCAGCCAGGGCGAGATGGCGAGCGCGACCCCCGCGAGCACCGCGAACGCCGCCGTGATGACCGTCCACGCGTTGGGTTCGCGGGCGGTGATGAAGAACATGAGCACGCCGGCCGCGACGAGCGCGAGGGCGCCAAGCACGCGGGGCACCTGGTTGCGGTCCGGTCGGTTGCGGTCGGCGATCTGCCACCAGGTGAGGCCGACGCCGACGAGGACCGCCATGGCGGGGAGCAGCAACTCGAGGTTGATGCGTACGCCGAGCCGCACGAGTACGAAGCCGATGCCGGTCACGAGGAGGCAGGCGCCGAGGAGCAGCTCGGCGATCGGCCAGCGCGCACCCCGATCCCGCGCGGTCCCCTCGCTCGGGCCCGGGGCCGCGGGATGCACGATTGCCGAACTCGAGTCCGCGGACTTCGAATCCGCGGACTTCGAACGGGGCGGAGACGCTCCGGGCGCCGCGGGTGCCGTCGGTACCGCGGGTGTCACAGGGGCCACGGGGGCCACGGGCGCCACGGGCGCCACGGCTGCCACAGCGGGAGCGGGGACCACGGGGAGAGCGGCGCGTGCCTCGGGAGCAGCGGTCGGGGCTGCGGGCGCCACCGCGGTCCGCACCGGGTCAGCCGCTCCCGCTTCCCCGGCCGGTCGCGTGAGCGCGCTGCGCAGCGGCAGCACCCCCGTCGTCTCGCCCGCGCGGGGCACCGTCGCCCAGAGCCACCCGTAGAAGAGCACGCCCGCGCCGCCCATGAGCGCAAGGCCCACCATCACGGCGCGCACCACCGCCGTGGGCACGCCGAGGTGCGCCGCGAGTCCGCCGCACACGCCGGCGAGCAGGCGATCGTCGGTCGCGCGCACGAGCGGGGTCCTGGTCATGCTCCCATCCAAGCAGCACGAGCCGGGATCGGGGACTTCCGGCCCCGCATTTCAGGGTCGGGTCAGGGGGAACCCCCATAGCCCCGGGGTCCCGCGGTCGCCCAGACTGGAGCCATGAATGATATCCCCTCCTCCGATCAGCCCGGTGGCCAGCCCTCGGGCCAGCCCGCAGGGACGCCCGGCGGCGCCCCCTTCGGGAGCGGCTTCTTCGCCTGGATCCGCGGCCTCGGCATCGTCCGCGGCAACGACCGCTGGTTCGCGGGCGTCGCCGGTGGCATCGCCGCGCGGGCCGGGATCGACCCGCTCATCGTGCGCGGCATCTTCATCGTCCTCGCCGTGCTCGGCGGGCCCGGGATCCTGCTCTACCTGCTCGGCTGGCTCCTCCTCCCTGACTTCACCGGCCGCATCCACGTGGAAGACATCTTCCGGGGGCGAGCGCACGCCGGGGTCGTGACGGCGGCGATCGTCTTCGCCACGCTCGTCCTGATCCCGGCGTTCTTCTCGATCTTCTCCCCCGGGGCGTCGCCCTTCAGCGTGTGGGGCTGGGGCGTGTGGGGCGCGATCGGCATTCCCGAGTGGCTGCGCGGCACCCTCGCGTGGCTGTGCTGGATCGCGATCATTGTCGGTGGCGCCTTCTGGCTGCGCGCCGTGCTGCTTCGGCGCGGGCGATCCGCCGCTGAGCGCGAGGCCGCTGCGGGTGCCGCGGCAGGTTCCGCAGCGGGTGCGGCGGCCGCCGAGGCAGCCGGAGCCGCGCAGGCTGCGGCGGATGCCGCGGCGGGGGCAGCCTCCGCTGCTGGCGATGCGGCGCGCGGGGCGGCGAACTCCGCGGGTGCCGCAGGCAGTGCGGCGGCCGCCGACTTCACGGCGCAGGCACGAGCCTTCGCCGATCGCACCGAGCAGGCCGCGCAGCGCGCCTCCGAGAGCGCGTCCGAGTGGGGCCAGCGCGCATCCGCGCAGGCCACCCGCTGGAGCGAAGAGGTGGGCCGCCAGGCCGACGAGTGGAGCGCACGGTACGCCGAGCACCACGACGCGCACCGCATGGGCGTCGCGCAGTCGGTGATCACGCTCGCGCTCGCGCTCCTCGCCGGCGGCGTGAGCGCCGCCTGGGCCCTCACCGTGCTGTCGGTGTCGCCCACCACAGCCATGATCGGCGGGCTCACGGTCGCGGTCGCCGTGCTCGCGGTGTCGATCATCATCGCCGGGATCCGCGGACGGCACACGGGCTGGATCGGTTTCCTCGCGACGTGCGGCGTCGCCGCCCTCCTCATCACGGTCGTGCTTCCGTGGGGCACGCGCTTCCAGCCGTTCGGCACGATGCACGTGGCCGGAACCGAGGCGCCGGGCACCGTGCTCATCGCGGGCACGAGCCAGATCGATCTCACGTCGCTCGACGACCGCGAGCCCCGCGCGGAGACGCTCGAGGTGTGGCAGCTCGCGGGCAACGCCGAGATCGAGCTCCCCGATCACGCTCCCGTCGTCGTGCAGGTGCGCCTGCTCGCGGGCGCGGTCACCGAGCTCGGCGACGAGCCCCGCAGCTCGGGCGGACCGTTCCTGCTCCGGAACATCTCGGCCAACCTCCCGCCGCGCGGGAGCGACGCCTACGACGCGGCGGCCGCCGAAGCCACGGTCGTCACGGTCACAATGCTTGCGGGCCGGGTCGAGGTCGACGGCGTCCGGGAGGCCAGCGCCGAGCGCGCGCCCCGTGCGAACGAGCAGTCGGGTTCGGCCGGGTCGGAGCGCGACCAGGCGAACGCCGATGAGCGGTCGCGACTGGAGGCCGAGGACCGGGAGCGCACCCGCATCGAATCGGAGATCGATCGCATCGATTGGAAGCTGAGCGAGCCGGGTCTGAGCGATCGCGCGGCACGTGAACTGGAATCCTCCCGCGAGGCGCTGATCGACGCGCTGGACGGTCTGACCACGGAGGTGGCACGATGAACGCCCACGAGAACGCCGCCGGAGCGGCTCCCCTGCCGGGCGAGGGCGCGGCGCAGGATCCCGCGCAGCCGGGCGCCACGCAGCCGGGCGCCGCGCAGCCGGGCGCCGCGCAGCCGGATCCCGCGCAGCAGGATCCCGCGCCGGAGTTCCCGCAGCCGGAGCAGCCGGAGCAGCCGGAGCAGCCGGCCCAGCAGGCCCAGCAGGCCCAGCAGGCCCAGCAGGCCCACCCTGCCGCGGCAGCTCCGGCACCAGCTCCCGCACCGCGCCGCAAGCCGGCGCCGCGCACCGGCCCGATCGTGTGGGGCGCGCTCGTGCTCGCCTTCTGCGGCTACATCGCGCAGCGCATGCTCGGCACGGACGGCTTCGATGCGGCGACCTGGATCGCAGCGACCACGATCGGGCTCGGCGTGCTACTGCTCGGTGTCGGCGCGGCCGTGCTGATCAGGAACCGGCGCCGCTAGCGGCACCCGCCCCCGCACGGGCACCCGACAGCCCACCCAAATCGCTTCGACTTTGCTCCGGTATTCGCCCCCGATACCGGAGCAAAGTCGAAGCGATTTGCTGCGGCGCGGGGCGCAGCGCGGGGCGGGCCAGCTAGGACCGGATGCGCGGGATCTCGCGGGTCTGCGTCGAGATCCAGTGGAGCGGAACCTCGATCGAGACCTTCGTGCCGCCCCCCTCATCGGGTGCCCAGACGATGCTGCCGCCGAGCTCGCCCTCGACGAGGGTGCGCACGATCTGCGTGCCGAGCCCGTCGCCGACGGTGCCGCCGGGAAGCCCCGTGCCCGTGTCGACGACCTCGACGGCGAGGCGCTCCTCCGTGCGGTCGGCGCGCACGAACACCGATCCCTCGCGGCCCGCGAGCCCGTGCTCCACCGCGTTCGTGACGATCTCCGTGAGCGCGAGCGCGAGCGGCGTCGCGTACTCCGAGGGGAGCTCGCCGAAGGCGCCCTCCTTGTGCGGGTGCACCGTCGTGCCGTGCAGGCTTGCCACCTCGGCGGCGAGCCCCACGACCCGATCGAACACCTCGTCGAAGTCGACGATCTGCGAGAGCCCCGTCGAGAGCGTGTCGTGCACGACCGCGATCGCCGCGACGCGGCGCATGGCCTGGCCGAGCACCTGCTTCGCCTCCTCGCTGCGCGCGCGGCGGGCCTGCACGCGCAGCAGCGAGGCCACGGTCTGCAAGTTGTTCTTCACGCGGTGGTGGATCTCGCGGATCGTCGCGTCCTTCGTGATGAGCTCCTGCGCCTGCTGGCGGAGCTCCGTGACGTCGCGCGTGAGCACGACACCGCCGACGCGCTTCCCGTCGCGGATCACGGGGATCGAGCGGAGCGTCACCGTGCGGCCGCGCGCATCGATCTCGACGCGCTTCGCGATCTTTCCCTGCGCGATGAGCGGCAGGGACTCGTTCGTGTCGAACTGCCCCTTCACGACCTCGGCGATCACCTCGGCGAAGTTCTCGCCCTCGATCTCATCGCGGTAGCCGAGCGTGGTGAAGGTGGTCTGCGTGTTCGGGCTCGCGAACGTGGCCTCGCCGTCGAGGTTGATCCGCACGAGGCCGTCGGAGGCGCGGGGGGATCCCTGCTCCCCGCCGCGGGTGTTGCCTGGCGCCGGGAAGAGCCCCTCCTGGATCATGTCGAGCAGGTCGCCCGCGACCTCGCGGAACGCTGCGCCGATGCGGGAGGCGGGCTGCGTATCCGCGACGCTCGTGTGCACCGTGATCACGGCGAAGGGCCCGTGCACGGCGCCCTGGGCGTCGCGGCGGCTCACCGAGTACGCCGTGAGGCGCATCGGGTTCTCCTCGTACCAGGCCGGCGAGGTCGAGGCCGCGCGCTCCCCCGTCTCGATCGCCTGGTCGACGATCCCGCGCCAGTCGGGGCGGAGGAAGTCGCCGATCACGTCGCGGTAGAACAGCGTCACCGAGCCGGCTGGGCGGCTGTGCGCCGCCGCGAGGTAGTCGCCGTTCTCCGTCGGCACCCAGAGCACCACGTCGCTCAGCGCGAGATCGGCGAGCAGTTGCAGGTCGAGGGTGAGCAGCTCAAGCCACTCGATCTCCTCTTCGCTGATGGAGGAGTACTTCGTTGCAAGGTTCCGGAGAGTGGCCACGTCACCAGCGTAGAGCACGGGCACCGCGGGGAGGCGACGACGCGGATGGGCGCCCCGAACGCACAGTGCGCAAACGCCGTTGACGCCCGGTAGGACCCGCTTCCTAAGGTGGGCTGCGCGGGCATCGAGGCCCGCGCACCGCTCTCCCGGCCGCACGGGCGACACCGGGGGAAATCGCGCAGCGCAGCAGATCCGGGACCCTCGAAAGGACCCCGCATGACGCCATCCCTCGGTGCTGCCCGCGCACCGCTCCCGCCCCGCCTCCGGCTGGTTCCCCCGCCGCAGCCAGCTGGGCCGCGAATGGGGCCGCGAACGGAGCCGCCGCAGCCGACGGCGCAGCGGCCGGAGTCGCAACCGCGACCGGAGCCCCTGGCGCCACCGCGCCCGCTCCGCGACGCGGTCCGCGAGGACCCGCCGCTCCCCGCGGCCGCGATCCAGCGCCTCGCACTGTGCGCGGCCGAGGTGCTCGACGGCAGCCGCGCGATCGGCCAGCTCGCCGGGGCGATCACGGAAGAGGTTGCGCAGGAGCTCGCCGCGCGGCGCGCACTGCGCACGGAGCGGCGCACGCTCTACCGGGACGAGCGACGCGTGGTGCCCGTGCCCGGGCCGCCGCACGCGAGCGCGCCGCGCCCCGGAGTGGTGGAGGCCGCGGTGGTGCTCCACGCCCCCGGGCGCACGCACGCCGTCGCACTCCGCTTCGAAGTGCGCCGGGGCGCTTGGCGGGTGACGCACCTCACCGTGCTGTGAGCCGCGTCACCCGTGCCCCCGGCGTGCGCCGGGGGCCGTGCCGAACGGACCGGGATCAGGCCTCGGGCGTCGCGCTGCCGCGCAGGCGGGAGACCTCGTACAGCGCCACGCTCGCCGCGATTCCGGCGTTCAGCGACTCGGTGACCGCGTGGATCGGGATCGAGACGATCGCGTCGCACGTCTCGGTGACGAGGCGCGAGAGCCCCTTGCCCTCGGAGCCGATGACGATCACCATCGGGCGATCCGCGAGCTCGAGCCCAGGCAGCATGACGTCCCCGTCGCCGTCGAGACCGACGACGAAGATGCCCTGCTTCTTGTACTCCTTGAGCGTCTGCGTGAGGTTCGAGGCCATCGCGACGGGGATCCGCGCCGCGGCGCCCGCCGAGGTCTTCCACGCGGCCGAGTTCAGCCCGGCCGAACGGCGCTGGGGCACGATGACGCCCTGGCCGCCGAACGCGCCGACGGAGCGGATGATCGCGCCGAGGTTGCGGGGATCGGTCACACCGTCGAGCGCGACGATCAGCGGCGTCTCGTCGCGGTCGATGATCTCGTCGAGCATCTCCATGGGGTGCGCGTACGCCATGGGCGGCACCTTGAGCACGACGCCCTGGTGCACGGTATCGCGCTCGGTCATGCGGTCCATCTCGGGGCGCATGACCTCGAGCACGGGGACGTTGCGGTTCGTCGCGAGGCGGAGGATCTCGCGCATGCGGTCGTCCATCTCGACGCGCGCCGCGATGTACAGCGTCGACGCGGGGATCTTCGCGCGCAGCGCCTCGAGCACCGCGTTGCGGCCGGTGACGAGCTCGGACTCGTCCTTCTTGCGGGGTCCGCCCGCGCTGCGGCCGCGATCGAGCGTCTGCCCGGTGCGCGCGGCGTGGCGCTCCTTCGCAGCGGCGTAGCGCTCGCGCGACTTCTTCGCCTTGAAAGCGGCGTGGTACTCGCGGTCCTCCGCCTTGGGGGTGGGGCCGCGCCCCTCGAGGGCCTGGCGACCCTGCCCACCGGAACCGACGGCCTTGCCGAGGCCCTTCTTGCGGACGGCGCCGGTGCGGCTCTTCTTGTTACTCATGTCAGGCTCCAGCGGGTTCCAGTTGGGGTGTCTTCAAGGGCGATGCCCGCGTTCTGCAGGGTGTCGCGGATGGCGTCGCTCGCCGCGAAGTCGCGGGCGGCACGGGCGTCGGCGCGCTGCGCGATGAACGCGGCGACGAGGGTGTCGAGCGCGCGATCGCCGCGCGCATCGGTCCCGGATCCGGATCCCGCCCAGAGCGGATCGCGCGGATTCAGGCCGAGCACGTCGAGCATAGCGAGCGTTTCGGTGAGGCGCTCGGCCGCTGCCGGGTCGGCGGCGTCGAGCGCCGTGTTCCCGGCGCGGACGCTGCCGTGCAGCACGGCGAGCGCCTGCGGCACGGCGAAGTCGTCGAGCAGGGCGGCGACGAACTCGGCGGGCAACACGGTGACGCGATCGGCGAGGCTCGAGGTTTCCGCGGCCGGAGCCGCCTCGATCCCCGCGGCCTCGGCGCGCTCGAGGAAGCCCTCGATCCGCGAGAACGCGGCCTCGGCCTCGGCGAGCGAGCTCTCCGAGTAGTCGAGCACCGAGCGGTAGTGCGCGGCGCCCAGGTAGTAGCGCAGCACGATCGGTCGAGCGGCGGCCAGCAGATCGGCCGCGAAGAGCGAGTTGCCGAGCGACTTCGACATCTTCTGTCCGCCCGTGTTCACGAGCCCGTTGTGCACCCAGTAGCGGGCGAAACCGTGGCCGGCGGCCGTCGACTGCGCGAGCTCGTTCTCGTGGTGCGGGAAGCGGAGGTCGAGACCGCCTCCGTGGATGTCGAACTCCTCGCCGAGGTAGCGCTGCGCCATCGCCGAGCACTCGATGTGCCAGCCCGGGCGACCGCGGCCCCAGGGGGACGGCCAGGACGCCGTCTCGGGCTCGGAGGCCTTCGTCGCCTTCCACAGCGCGAAGTCACGGGGATCCCGCTTGCCCACGGGTTCCGAGTCGGCGGCGTCCTCCATCTGCTCACGGCGCTGCCGCGTGAGCGCGCCGTACTCGGGCCAGCTCGCGGTGTCGAAGTAGACGCTCGCCGAGCCGTCGGCGGCCGGGTACGCGTGCCCGCGCTCGATGAGACGCTCGATGAGCGCGACCATCTCGGCGATGTTGGCCGTGGCGCGCGGCTCGTACGTGGGAGCCTGCACGCCGAGCGCATCGTACGCCGCCGTGAACTCGCGCTCGATCCGGTAGGCGAGGGCGAACCAGCTCTCGCTGCCGCCGGCCTCCTGGCCGATGCGGGCGTTGTCGAGCACCTTGTCGTCGATGTCGGTGACGTTGCGGATCAGGGTGACGTCGTACCCCGTCGCCGCGAACCAGCGTCGGATCTGGTCGTACACGAGCGCGCTCCGCAGGTGCCCGATGTGGGGCGAGGACTGCACCGTCGGACCGCAGACGTAGAGGCCGACCCGTCCCGGTTCGCGGGGTTCGAAGTCGACGACCGCCTGCGCGCGGGAGTCATAGATGCGTTGCTTCACCCCTCAATCCTAACGTCCGCTGCCCGCGCCCCCTTCGGGGACGCGGGCAGCGGACGGAACGGGCTCAGTCGAGCGAGCCGCTCAGGAAGAACTGCATCTGCTTCGCGACGCTCACCGCGTGGTCGCCGAAGCGCTCGTGGTAGCGGCTCGCGAGGGTCGCATCGACCACACCGGTCGGGTTGTTCGCGAGCTTGTCGCTCAGCACCTTCTCGAAGACCTTGGCGTGCAACTCGTCGAGATCGTCATCGAGGTCGCGGACCTCGTCGATCACGCTCGGATCCTGCGTGCGCAGCAGCTCGACGATCTTCGACGCCATCTCCACGTCGAGCGCGGCCATGCGCACGAACGTCTTCGTGAGCCCCTTCGGAACGGCACTCTCCGGGTAGCGGTAGCGTGCGAGCTGGGCGATGTGCTGGGCGAGATCCGCCATCCGCTCGAGCGAGGCGCTCATGCGGAGCGCGCCGACGACGAGCCGGAGATCGGAGGCCACCGGCTGCTGGCGCGCGAGGATGTCGATCGCGAGCTGATCCAGCTCTGCGGCGAGCGCCTCGATCTCGTCCACGCCGTCGATGACCTGCTCGGCGACCGCGACGTCGGAGTTCCCGAACGCGCTCGTCGCGTTCTCGATCGCGTCCTCGACCAGCTCGGCGATCTTGACTAGTCGGTCCTGCACCTCGCGCAGCTCTTGCTGAAACACCTCACGCATGCGGTTTCCTCTCTTGGTTTCGCGCCTCCGGGCACCCTTCCCAGTGTGAAAGGCTCCGGTGAACCGGGCCGCACGGGGAGGTGAACAACAGTTGAACTCTGCCGGTTCGGTGAACCCCCACCCCTACGATGAGAGACATGGACCCGGCTTTGCTCGTGCTCGCCTCGACCGCACTCGGTGTGCTGGTCGGCGCTGGTACCACGGTAGCAATCGTGGGGGCGCGCCGAGCGGGGGTGCGACGAGCCGCGGAAATGCGGCCCGAACTCCCCGAGGTGGCGACCTCCATTCTCGACGAGATCGACACGTTTGCGGTGATTCTCGACTCATCACTCGCCCCCGTGTACGCGAATCCGACGGCGCGCGAGGAGCGGCACATCGGCGACGCGGAGCTCGCCGATCCGGACTTCCTCGGGCGCGTGCGACAGGTCATGTCGACAGGGATCCCGGACACCCACGAGCCGGATCCCAGCAACCCCGCGGACACCGTGCGGATCCACATCGTTCGCTTCCAGCGCCGCTTCGTGCTGATCCTCGCGGAGGACCAGGGCGAGGAACAGCGGGTGAACGCCATGCGCCGCGACTTCATCGCGAACGTGAGCCACGAGCTGAAGACCCCGATCGCCGCGATCGGGCTCCTCGCGGAGGCGACGCAGCAGGCCGCGGACTCCCCCGAGCTCGTGCGCGACTTCTCGAAGAGCCTCGTAAAGGAGTCCCGGCGTCTCGGGGAGCTCTCGCGCGACATCATCCAGCTGTCGGAGGCGCAGTCGGCGCTGCGGCCCGAGGACCGCGAGCCGGTGTCGCTCCGCGACCTCGTGCGGGGCGAGGTCGACTCCCACCGCGACTTCGCCGGCCAGCACGGCGTCGAGCTCGTCGTCACCGACGAGTCCTCGGCCGACGACGCGACGATCATGGGGCGCCCCACCTCGCTCGCCTCGGCCGTCGCGAACCTGCTGTCGAACGCGATCCGGCACTCGCCCGATGGCGGCCGCGTGGGGATCGGCATGCGCTCCGACAAGAGCGGATTCACCGTGACGGTCACCGACCAGGGCGAGGGGATCGCCCCCGAGCACCTCCCCCGCATCTTCGAGCGCTTCTACCGGGTCGACGGCGCGCGCACCCGCGGCGACGGCGGCACCGGCCTCGGCCTGAGCATCGCCAGGCACTCGATGCGCGCGCACGGCGGCGACGTCGACGTATGGTCGCAGCCGGGCGTGGGATCGAGTTTCACGCTCACGTTCCCCGTGCACGACTCCGCCAATCCTGAGAAGGGCGCGAAGCGCATGAAGAAGGCGAAGCGCGCGGCACGCGCGGCCGCTCGCAGCGCGCAGCCCGGTCCCCCCGAAGCCCCCCAGAAGTCCGCTCCCCAGAAGGGAACCCGCTAGTGGCCCAGCACATCCTGCTCGTCGAGGACGAGGAATCGATCTCCCGCCCGCTCGCATTCCTGCTGGAGCGCGAGGGCTACCGGGTGACGGTCGTGGACGACGGATCGGCGGCGCTCACCGAGTTCGGCTCGGCGAACCCCGACCTCGTGCTCCTCGACCTCATGCTCCCGAGCCTCCCCGGCACCGAGGTGTGCCGCGCGATCCGGCTCACCTCGCAGGTGCCGATCATCATGCTCACCGCGAAGGACAGCGAGATCGACATTGTCGTGGGCCTCGAGCTCGGCGCCGATGACTACATCACGAAGCCGTACTCGACGCGCGAGCTGCTCGCCCGCGTGCGCGCGGCGCTCCGCCGTTCGGGCTCTGTCGAGGAGGAGCGCGAGAGCTTCGACGCCTTCGTCCTCGACGAGCACGGGATCCGCCTCGACTCCGAGCGGCACTCCGTGACCGTGCGCGGCGAGGAGATCGCCATGCCGCTCCGCGAGTTCGAACTGCTCGAGATGCTCATGCGGCACTCGGGCCGCGTGCTCACCCGCGGTCAGCTCATCGACCGCGTGTGGGGCAGCAACTACTACGGCGACACGAAGACGCTCGACGTGCACGTGAAGCGGATCCGCGCGCGCATCGAGGAGGAGGCTTCCAAGCCGAAGCTCATCTCGACCGTGCGCGGCGTGGGCTACCGCTTCGGCTGATCCCGCCGCCACCGTTTCACGGGAAACGTCGGCGAGCCCGGCGTCCGGGTCCGTTTCGGAATCCGGTGCCGCGGTCCGGTGTCGGGGGTGCGCGCTACGCTGAGCCCGTGCCCGAGGACCCCGCAGCGAACACCCCCGTGCCGTGGTGGATCCTCGGTGACGACGAGCGCGAGCCCGGCATCGTGCTCGCGACCCCGCTGCTCCGCGGCGCGAGCGGTCTCGGGGCCGGATCGGCCGTCAACCCCGCGGCCGACGCCGCAGCGCCCCTGCGCATCGCGCTCGCCGAGCTGCCGGCGTTCGTCGCCGAGCGCGAGCGCGCCGGGCAGACGCGCTGGGTGTGGAGCGACACCGCGCACTGGTACCCCCGGTTGCTCGACGCGGGGGTGCGCGTGGCCCGCTGCCACGACCTCCGGCTCTGCCACGCGATCCTCGCCCGCTCCGAGCGCGTCGCCGACCCGGCAGAGCTCCGCGCCGCGGCCGAGTGGGACGCCGTCGCCGCGCCGCCGCCGCCACGCCCGCTCGAGTCCGAGCCGCCCGCGCTGTTCGAACTCGGCGCGGAGGCGCGCACCCCGGCGGGAACGGACGCCGTCCCCCACGACGCCACGGCCGCCCGGGCGGAGTTCCTCCGGCAGCGCGCCGCGAGTGCCGCAGCTCCCCGGCTCCGCACGCTCCTCGCCGCGGAGTCGGCAGGAGCGCTCATCGCGGTCGAGATGAGCGCGGCGGGACTGCCCTGGGACACGGCGGAGCACGAGCGCATCCTCGAGTCGCAGCTCGGCCCGCGCCCGGCCCTCGGCGCGAAGCCCGAGCGCATGCTCGCGCTCGCGGAGGAGGTGCGCGCGGCGCTCGGCGATCCCTCCGCGCACCTCGACTCGCCCCCGAAGCTCGTCCCCGCGCTGCGCCGCGCGGGGATCGACGTCGCGTCGACCTCGCAGTGGGAGCTCGCGGAGCACGAGCACCCCGCGATCCCCCCGCTCCTCGCCTACAAGAAGCTCGGCCGCCTCCTCACAGCGAACGGCTGGAGCTGGATCGAGGAGTGGGTGCGCGATGGGCGATACCGCCCCGTCTACGTGCCCGGCGGCGTGCCCACGGGACGCTGGGCGTCGAGCGGGGGCGGCGCTTTGCAGATCCCGCGCCAGCTGCGGCCGGTGCTGCGCGCCGACCCCGGCTGGCGCCTCGTCACGGCCGACGTGTCCCAGCTCGAACCGCGCGTCCTCGCGGCCACGGCGGGCGACCGCGCGCTCGCGGCGGCGGCGCGCGGCACCGACCTGTACGCCGGGATCGTGCGCTCGGGCGCCGTGAGCACCCGCGACGAGGCGAAGTTCGCGGTGCTGGGCGCGATGTACGGCGCGACCACGGGCGAGTCCGGCCGGCTCGCCCCGCGGCTGCGCAAGAGCTACCCCCGAGCGATGGCGCTCGTCGACCGCGCCGCGTCGACGGGCGAGCAGGGCGGCCAGGTGAGCACGTTGCTCGGGCGCACCTCGCCCCGGCCCGACGCGGCCTGGGCCGACACGCAGGCACGCGCGAGCCTGCCCGGCGCCACCGCCACAGACGAGGCCCGAGCGCGGAGCAGTGCGCGCGAGTTCGGGCGGTTCACGAGGAACTTCGTGGTGCAGGGCACCGCCGCCGAGTGGGCGCTCGCGTGGCTCGCGAGCCTCCGCTCCCGGCTGGCCGCGCTCCCCGCAGCGACGACGGCGCCGCCGGCCAGCGCATCGGGGCCGCTCTTCGCCTCCCGCGCCCACCTCGTGTTCTTCCTCCACGACGAGGTGATCGTGCACACCCCGGCTGAGCACGCCGAGCTCGTCGCCGACGCCGTGCGGGCGGCCGCGGCCGACGCCGCGCAGCTCCTCTTCCCCGGGGCGCCCGTCGACTTCCCGCTCGACCTCGCGATCGTGGAGCGCGCGTCGGCGAAGTAGTCCGCCCGGAACGCGAAAACGCCCCGGGGAATTCTCCCCGGGGCGCTCTCCGTCGCGCGTCTGCGCGGACTACTTGTCGGTCTTCGCCTCGTCAGCGGTCTCGGCCGCCGCATCCTTCGTGGCGGTGGCGGAGTCCTTCGCGTCAGCGGTGGCCTCCTCCACGAAGTTCGCGGGGAGCACGTAGGCGCGGTACTCGGCGAGCGTGCCGTCGAGCACGGGCACCTTGTGCTCGACCTCGGCAGCGCCCGGCTGCTGGAAGTACGCGTCGATCGTCGCGCCGGGCTGCAGGCCCGGGATCGTGACGACGACCGGAGCCTCGTCGCCCTCGGGGTTGCCGAAGAGCGTGTTGCCCGTGGGGACGGTGAACTCGGCGCGCGCCTGCTGCGTGCCCTCGTTCATGAAGGTCACGGCGAGCTCCTGCTCGGCGCCCGTGAGGTTGACCGCGCCGAAGACGACGTTGAAGTTCTCACCGGTCTCATCCGCGATGAGCATGATGTTGCGTACGTCCACGCCCTCGACGTTGACGTCGACGCCATCGCTCGGAGCGTACGGCTTCAGCGTTCCCTGGGGGGCGATCAGGCTGCATCCGGTCGCGCCGAGGGCGAGGGCCGCCGCGATCGCGATGGACGAGGCAATCCGAATCTTCAAGGTGGTCCTCCGAGCCGTGGGTGAATCTGTGAGTGCAGCACCGCTTCATCGGCGCGCACAGTCAACTCTCATCATACTCACCCCCGCGATGGGCATGCAGCTTAGGTAAGCCTAACTCCGAGCGAAAGGGGTGTGGTATCCTAGTGGTTGGACTGTAAAGGAGCCACTCGATGCAATTTGAGGTCGGAGAGACCGTCGTCTACCCCCACCACGGCGCAGCCAAGATCATCGAGGTGAAGAAGCGCAAGCTGGGCGGCGAGGAAAAGCTTTTCCTGAAGCTGCAGGTGAACCAGGGCGATCTCACCATTGAGGTTCCCGCCGAGAACTGCGATCTCGTCGGCGTACGCGACGTGATCGACAAGGAGGGCCTCGAGCGCGTGTTCGAGGTGCTGCGCGCCCCGTTCACGGAGGAGCCCACCAACTGGTCCCGCCGGTACAAGGCCAACCTGGAGAAGCTCGCCTCGGGCGATGTGATCAAGGTGTCCGAGGTCGTCCGCGACCTGTGGCGCCGCGACCAGGAGGTCCGCTCGCTCTCGGCCGGCGAGAAGCGCATGCTCGCGAAGGCGCGGCAGATCCTCGTCTCCGAGCTCGCGCTCGCCGAGAAGACCGACGAGGAGAAGGCCGGCGCCGTCCTCGATGAGGTGCTCGCCTCCTAGGCAAGCCACCGACGCTGTTTCCGAAACGCCCCGCACCCGCTGCGGGGCGTTTCGTTTGCCCCGCGAGTACGCTGGCCCTATGAGCGCGCACCACTCCGAATCTGCGACACACCCGCTTCCCGCCCTCGGCGTGATCCTCGTCGGGGCCGGGGCGGGGCGCCGCCTCGGCGCCGACATCCCGAAGGCCTTCGTGGAGCTGCGCGGACGCAGCCTGATCGAGTTCGGGATCGGCGTGGTCACGGCGCTCCCCCACCCGGGCCACCTCGTGGTCGTCGTGCCGGAATCGCGCGCGGCGCAGACCCTGCAGCTCGTCGAGGCGATCCTGCCCCGCGACTCCGACTGGGGCGTCTCCGTGGTCGCCGGCGGGCGCGAGCGCCACGAGTCGGTGCGCTTCGGGCTCGACGCCCTGCCCCCGAGCGTCGACACCGTCCTCGTCCACGACGCCGCCCGGCCGTTCGCCAGCCTGGAGCTGTTCGAGCGCGTCGCCGCGGAGGTGCGGCGCACGGGCGACTCCGTGATCCCCGCACTGCCCGTGACCGACACGCTGAAGCGGGTCGACGCGGACGGGATCGTGCACGAGACCGTCGACCGCGCCCCGCTCGTCGCCGTTCAGACGCCGCAGGGCTTCCCACGGGAGCTGCTCGCGGCCGCGCACGCCGCCCGCGAGGAGGCTGTGGCAGAGGCGATCCCCACCGATGACGCCGAGGTGGTGCAGCGCTCGGGCGGGCGCGTGCGCACCGTGCCAGGCGAGCTGCGGGCCCACAAGCTGACCACCCCGGACGATCTGCCGATCCTCGAGCACTTCCTCGCGGCGAACGCGCTCGGACTGGAGGACGAGGCATGATCCGCGTGGGCACCGGCTTCGACGTGCACGCCTACGACGAGGCGGCACCGCTCCGCCTCGCGGGCCTCGACTGGCCGGGCGAGCCGGGGCTGAGCGGCCACAGCGACGGCGACGCGGTCTGCCACGCCGTCGTGGACGCACTGCTCTCGGCGGCGGGGCTCGGCGATATCGGCGGGCTCGTCGGCGTCGACGACCCGGAGACCGAGGGCGCCGCGAGTACGGGCTTCGTGCGGCTCGCGCTCGAGCGGCTCGCCGCGGCGGGCTTCGCTCCGGTCAACGTGAGCGTGCAGATCGTGGGCAATCGGCCCCGCTTCGCCGCGCGTCGGGACGAGGCGCAGCGCGCGATGAGCGAGCTCGTCGGCGCCCCCGTCTCGCTCGCCGCGACGACGACGGATCACCTGGGCTTCACGGGACGTGGCGAGGGCCTCGCCGTGATCGCGACGGCACTCATCGAGCAGCGCTAGCGCCCCGCCCTGAAGCACATCGGGTCGAGTGTGATCCGGTATCGAGTGCGAATACCGGATCACACTCGGCCCGATGTGGGGTGCGCGGGCGGGCGCAGGCGCGGGGATGCGCGGGCCCGCGCGGGCGCAGACGTGCGGGCGCACGCACGCGCCCAGGCGCGTCCGGGCTAGGCCGCGTAGCCGCCCACGAGGCGCACGGCGCCGCCGTCGACGCCCTTGGCGCCCTGCTCGAAGCCCGTGAAGTCGCGCGCCGCGGTCGAGACCGTGCCAGCCACCCACGTGTCGAGCCCCTCGGCCGTGAGCGCGGCGGCGACCTGCGGCGCCTGCGCGGCCGAGACCACCGCGAACATCCCGACGCCGAGGTTCCATGCGCCCTCGAGCGACTCGAGCGAGTGGCCGCCCAGCTCGGCGAGGTGGCGGAAGACGGGCAGCGGCGACCAGCTCGCGCGGTCCACCTCGACCCAGGCGCCCTGCGGCAGCACGCGCGCGAGGTTCGCCGCGATCCCGCCGCCGGTCACGTGGCTCAGCATGTGGATGGCGCCGTCAAGCGCCGGGTCCTCGAGCACGCGCAGCAGCGGCGCCGTGTAGAGCGCGGTGGGAGTGAGCAGGGCCTCGCCGTAGCTCGCGCCGAGATCCGCGCTGTGGTCGTGGTAGCCGATCCCGCGCTCCGCGAGGATGTGGCGCACGAGCGAGAAGCCGTTGGAGTGGAGCCCGGAGGCGGCCATCGCGAGCACGACGTCGCCGTCCTGCACGCGAGTGGGCTGGAGCATCTTGTCGGCCTCGACGACGCCCGTCGCGGCCCCCGCGACGTCGTAGTCGTCCGGGCCGAGCAGGCCGGGGTGCTCGGCGGTCTCGCCGCCGACGAGCGCGGTGCCCGTGGCCGAGCAGGCCTCGGCGATCCCGCGCACGATGTCGGCGATGCGCTCCGGGACGAGCTTGCCGCACGCGATGTAGTCGGTCATGAAGAGCGGCTTCGCGCCCACCACGACGATGTCGTCGACGACCATCGCGACGAGGTCCTGGCCGATCGTGTCGTGCTTGTCGATCGCCTGCGCGATCGCGACCTTCGTGCCGACGCCGTCGGTCGACGAGGCGAGGAGGGGGCGGCGGTAGCCGAGCAGCGCCGAGGCGTCGAACATGCCGGCGAAGCCGCCCACGCCGCCGAGCACCTCGGGGCCGTGCGTGCGGGTCACCGCAGACTTCATCAGTTCGACGGCAAGGTCACCCGCCGCGGTATCCACTCCGGACTGGGCATAGATCGACGCGTTTTCGCTCACGGCAGATAGCCTACCGTGCCCGCGGGGCCAGCTCGGGTGTGGGAGACTAGTCGGGCGCCGGACCGGCGCACCACCCAGTTTCCAGGGAGCACCACAACGCATGTGCGGCATCGTCGGTATCGTCTCGTCCGAACCCGTCAACCAGCAGATCTACGACAGCCTGACCCTGCTCCAGCACCGCGGCCAGGACTCGACGGGGATCGCGACGCTCGAGGGCGACTTCTTCCACATGGTGAAGGCGCGGGGACAGGTGCGCGAGGCGTACCGCACCCGTGACATGCGCCAGCTCGCCGGCACGGTCGGCCTCGGCCATGTGCGCTACGCCACCCGCGGCAACGCCGCCCGCGAGGAGGAGGCACAGCCGTTCTACGTGGGCGCCCCCTACGGCATCATCCTGGTGCACAACGGCAACCTCACGAACACCCGCGAGCTCACCGCCGAGCTCTACAACGTGGACCGCCGCCACCTGAACACACACTCCGACACCGAGCTGCTGCTCAACGTGCTCGCGAACGAGCTGCAGGCCGGCATCTCCGGGCTCTCGCTCGACGAGGATCAGATCTTCGCCGCGGTCTCCCGCGTCCACGAGCGCGTCGAGGGCTCCTACGCCACCATCGCGCTGATCGCGGGCTACGGCCTGCTCGCCTTCCGCGATCCGTTCGGGATCCGCCCGCTCGTGCTCGGCAAGCGCACGGGCGCGACGGGGCGCGACGAGTGGGTCGTCGCGTCCGAGTCGCTCGTGCTCGAGTCGGGCGGCTACGAGATCGTTCGGGACGTGGCTCCCGGCGAGGCGATCCTCATCACCCCGGACGGGGCGATGACGTCGCGGCAGTGCGCACGCAACCCGCGCCTCGTGCCCTGCGCGTTCGAGTACATCTACCTCGCCCGCCCCGACTCGGTGCTGAGCGGCATCTCCGTCTACGACGCACGTCTGCGCCTCGGCGAGACCCTCGCGGAGCAGGTCGCGCGCGAGATCCCGACCGGCGACATCGATGTGGTCATGCCGATCCCCGATTCGGGGCGCCCGAGTGCGATGCAGATGGCGCAGCAGCTCGGCATCCCGTACCGCGAGGGCTTCTTCAAGAACCACTACGTGGGCCGCACCTTCATCATGCCGGGGCAGGCGGTGCGCAAGCGCAGCGTGCGCCAGAAGCTCAACGCCATGAGCGTCGAGTTCGCGGGCAAGAACGTGCTCCTCGTCGACGACTCGATCGTGCGGGGCACCACCTCGAAGGAGATCGTCGAGATGGCCCGCGCGGCCGGTGCGCGGAGCGTGACCTTCGCGTCGGCGGCGCCGCCCGTGCTCTACCCGCACGTGTACGGCATCAACATGCCGACCCGCTCGGAGCTCATCGCGCACGACCGCACGAACGATGAGATCAACGCCGCGCTCGGCAGCGACGCACTCGTCTACCAGACCGTCGAGGGCATGGACCGGGCGATCATGGCCGGGCAGTCCACCGTCACCGAGCTCGAGCAGAGCTGCTTCACGGGAGAGTACGTCGCCGGGAACATCGACGCCGAGTACCTGGCCTGGGTCGAGGCGACGCAGGAGAGCTGAGCGCAGAGCTGAGCGCAGAGCTGAGCGCAGAGCTGAGCGCAGAGCGCACGCAAACGCCTCGGGCGCCG
>NZ_AYMV01000036.1 GCF_000633415.1 Leucobacter sp. PH1c
GGATCCCGCCCCTGCGTCGTGGTGCGCGCTACTGCTCGCCGTCGCTCGGCAGCGGCTCGGGCTCGAAGCGGTCCACGCTGAGCGCGAGACGGCGCAGGAGCACGGAGAGGCGGTCCCGCTCGGCGCGCGCGAGTCCGCCGAGCAGCCGCTCCTCGGAGTCGCTCAGGCGGGTCATCGCCGCGTCGACGAGGGTGAGCCCGAGCGGGGTCATCTCGACGAGCACGCCGCGGCCGTCGTTCGGATCCGTGAGGCGCAGGACGAGCCCGCGGTCCACCATGCGGTCGATGCGGTTCGTCATGGTGCCGCTCGAGACCATCGTCTGCTGCACGAGCACCTTCGTGCTCTGCCGGAACGGCTCGCCGCCGCGGCGCAGCACCGCGAGCACGTCGAACTCCCACGAGGCGAGGCCGGAGCGCTCGAACGCGTGCGCGCGTGCACGGTCGAGGTGCTTCGTGATCCGCCACAGCCGGGAGAACACGGCCAGGGGTGCCAGATCGAGATCCGGCCGGGCCGTGCTCCAGTCCGCGATGATCCGATCGACCTCGTCCTCGTGCTTCATCCCCCCATTATCCCGGGCGGAGGCCCGGCCCGGCATCAGCCGCGCGGGTGTCACGGCCGTCCGCGGATTCTGGCAGACTAGTCGCGTGCTGTTTCGGCACGGTCCGCCTTGGTGTAATGGCAGCACGACAGCCTTTGGAGCTGTGAGGTCTAGGTTCGAATCCTGGAGGCGGAACTGGCGTGTTCGTGCGGGGAGACTCGGGCGGCGCAGGCGGCCGTACCGCGCGGCCGGGAGAAAGGAAACGCACATGGCTGAACGCTCTCTTGCGGTCGTGATCCTCGCCGCGGGGCAGGGAACCCGCATGAAGTCCGCACTCCCGAAGGTGCTGCACCCGATCGGCGGCCGCTCGCTCATCGCCCACGTGCTCGACACTGCGGCGGGGCTCGCGCCCACGCAGATCGTCGCCGTCGTGCGCCACGATCGCGACCGCGTCGCCGCCGCGATCCTCGACCACGCGCCCGACACGGTGATCGTCGATCAGGACGCCGTGCCCGGTACGGGCCGCGCGGTCGAGCAGGCGCTCGAGGCGCTGCCCGCAGACTTCGACGGCTCGGTCGTGGTGCTCTCGGGCGACGTGCCGCTCGTGGACACGGCGACGCTCGATCGGCTCGTCTCGGGTCACCTCGAGGGCGGCCGTGCGATGACCATGCTCTCCGCGATCTTCGCGAACCCGACCGGCCTCGGCCGCATCCTCCGCGCCGCGGACGGCGCGGTGACGGGGATCGTCGAGGAGAAGGACGCGAGCGAGGCGCAGCGCCGGATCACGGAGATCAACGGCGGGATCTACGTCTTCGCGCGCCGCGCGGTGACCGACGCGCTCGCGCAGATCGACACGAACAACGCGCAGGGCGAGAAGTACCTCACCGACGCCGCGGCGCGCATCCTGTCGAGCGGCGGCGCCGTCGAGGCCGTTGCCACCGACGACCCGTGGCTCATCGCCGGGGTGAACGACCGGGTGCAGCTGGCCCAGGCCGGGCGCGAGCTCAACGCCCGCATCGTGCAGGCGCACCAGCGCGCCGGCGTCACGATCCAGGACCCGGCGACCACGTGGATCGACGCCGACGTGTCGATCGAGGCGGACGCGGAGATCCTGCCCGGCACGTTCCTGCACGGCGCGACGTCGATCGCCGCGGGCGCGATCGTCGGCCCGGACACGACGCTCACCGACTGCGAGGTGGGGGCCGACGCCCGGATCCGCCGCAGCGAGGCGACGCTCGCGGTCTTCGCGCCGCGCGTCGAGGTGGGCCCGTTCGCGTTCATCCGCCCGGGCACCGAGCTCGGCGAGGCCGGGAAGATCGGCGCCTTCGTGGAGACGAAGAACGCCAAGATCGGCGACGGCAGCAAGGTGCCGCACCTGAGCTACGTCGGCGACGCCACGATCGGGACCGGGACGAACATCGGAGCGGGCACGATCTTCGCGAACTACGACGGGGTGCAGAAGCACCAGGCCGTCGTGGGCGACGCGGTTCGCGTCGGATCGAAGAATGTGCTCATCGCTCCGGTTACCATTGAAGATGGCACGTACACGGCAGCGGGTACGGTCGTGCGGAAGAACGTTCCCTCGGGGGCGCTGGCGCTGAACGTGGCGCCGCAGCGCAACATCGAGGGATGGGTGGCCGAGCATCGGCCGGGCACGAGCACCGCGGAAGCGGCGCAGCGCGCGAACGATGCCGCTGCCGAGTGAGCGCGGAACAGCGGGAATCCAAAGAGTGAGGAAGAATCAGCACTGATGAGCAAGATCGAGATGGCGGGGCAGAAGAAGCTCGTCCTGATTTCGGGCCGGGCCTACCCCGAGCTCGCCGAGCAGGTGGCCGCTGAGCTTGGCGCCGAGCTCGTCCCCACCGATGCTCGCACCTTCGCGAACGGCGAGCTGTACGCTCGCTTCGACGAGAGCGTGCGCGGTTCCGATGCCTTCGTGATCCAGTCGCACACGAACCCGATCAACGAGTGGCTCATGGAGCAGCTCATCATCGTCGACGCGCTGAAGCGCGCCTCGGCGAAGCGGATCACCGTCGTTGCGCCGTTCTACCCCTACTCGCGCCAGGACAAGAAGGGCCGCGGCCGCGAGCCGATCTCGGCTCGCCTCGTCGCGGATCTCTTCAAGACGGCCGGCGCGGATCGCATCATGTCGGTCGATCTGCACGCCCCGCAGATCCAGGGCTTCTTCGACGGCCCGCTCGACCACCTCTTCGCGATGCCGGTGCTGCTCGAGCACTTCGAGAAGCACCTGAACCGCGACGACCTGACCGTCGTCTCGCCCGACATGGGCCGCGTGCGCGTCGCCGACGTGTGGAGCGACCGCCTCGGCGCCCCGCTCGCGATCATCCACAAGCGCCGCGACCCCTCGGTCGCGAACCAGGCCTCGGTGCACGGCATCGTCGGCGACGTGAAGGACCGCTGGTGCCTCATGGTCGACGACATGATCGACACGGGCGGCACGATCTCGAAGGCCGCCGAGGCGCTGAAGCAGGCCGGTGCGCGCGGCGTGACGATCGCGGCGACCCACGCGATCTTCTCGGGCAAGGCGGTCGAGCACCTCTCGGCCGACTTTATCGATCAGGTCGTTGTCACGGACACGCTCCCCGTGCCGGAGGAGAAGCAGTTCGACAAGCTCACCGTGCTGTCGATCGCCCCGCTCATCGCGAAGGCGATCCACGAGGTGTTCGAGGACGGCTCGGTGACGAGCATGTTCGAGGGCGCCGCGTAGGCTCCGCCCCGCACTGAGAAGACCCCCGC
>NZ_AYMV01000037.1 GCF_000633415.1 Leucobacter sp. PH1c
CCCCGGCCCCAGCCCCGGCCCCGCAGCCCCGCTGGTACGCTCAACATCTGATGAATGCGTATCGTCAGCCGGACTGGAGCGCGAGCGGGGATCACCCGCCGGCGATCAGCGACCCATTCCTCATGGGCACCGGGGTGGTCGGCGGCGACGATGTCGATCCCTCGCAGCCGATCTCGCCGCCCCACACGCACCCCGAGGCGATGCTCGCCTGGTGCTACCGGGGGACCGTGTGGATCTACCTCGAGGGCGCCATGTGGCAGCTCGGCCCGGGGCAGGGGATCTGGATCCCGGCGCGGACGCCGCACACGGCGCGCCACGAGCGGCACGCGATCGGCTGCTACACCTACGTGCCCGACGCGACGCTGCACGCTCCGGTGACCGAGGTGAGCCGGGTGCCCGTGCCGCGCGCGGTGCAAGAGATGCTGCTCCACCTCGCGTCGAACGACATGGATCCGGCGCTCCGGATCCGGATCCAGCGCGTCCTCATCGACATGCTCCAGCTGCCCGCGCAGCACGTCTCCGAGGAAGTGGGCGAGGTGCCGGTGCCGGCGGATGAGCGGGTGCGCTCGCTCGTCGAGGAGGTGCTCGCAGACCCCGGTGACGGGCGCACCGCCCGGGAGCTGTTCGCCGCCCACGGCCTGCACGAGCGGACGGTGCTGCGTGTCTTCACGGGCGACATTGGCATGAGCTTCGGGCAGTGGCGCACGGGGGTGCGCATGACGGCCGCCGCGCGGCTCATCGTGGAGGGCACGCCCGTCGGCATCGCCGGCCAGCGCTGCGGCTACGATTCGACGAGCGCGTTCTCCGCGGCGTTCAAGGGGCGCTTCGGGGTGACGCCGCGGCAGTACGTGGCGCGGGCCCAGTCGGATTCGGCCCAGCGCAACTACTGGCGCTGAGCCCGTCCCGGGAGCTGGCGGTTTCGGGATAGAACTCGTCCGCTCGGCAACACACGCGCCGTCGGCCGCCCCCTAGCATCGAATGAGTAAGGTCACCCTTGCCTACATCTGATGACAGGGTGGCGATCCGTTCCGCGTTTCCCGAGGAGAACCATGCCCGGCACCTTCGTGCGCCCCCAGATCCGTCGCGTCGCATCGCTCACCGCGCTGCTCGCCGCCGCAGCCATCGCGCTGAGCGGCTGCGCCCCGAGCGCGGGCGGCGCAGACCCCGCGTCGGCATCGGGCGACGGCGTCGTGATCGAGCACGCGCACGGCAGCACCACCATCCCGGAGAAGCCGAAGCGGATCGTCGCGCTCGGCTGGATGAGCCCCGACATCGTCGCAGCGCTCGGCACGAACCCCGTGGGCATCGAGGAGGTCTGGGGCGCCGATGACAGCGGCTACCAGCCCTGGTTCTCCGACTACGTCATGGAGCACTACGGCGAGACGCCGGAGATCATCCCGAACGCGCAGGAGGGCCCGAACTACGAGGCGATCAAGGCGCTCGACCCCGATCTCATCATCGGCCTGTACAGCGGCCTCACCGACGTGGAGTACCAGCGGCTCAGCGAGATCGCGCCCACCCTCCCGTACCTCACGCGACCCTGGGATCCGAGCACCTGGGAGGAGATGACCCGCACGATCGGCACCGCGATGTCCGAGGACGCGAAGGCGGAGGAGCTGATCTCCGAGACGGAGGAGCTCGTCAGCTCGCTCGCGGAGGATCACCCCGAGTTCGAGGACAAGACGTTCGTGTGGGGCCTCACGCTCACCGAGGGATCCACCGATCTCGGGGTCTACCTCAACTACGATCCGCGGGTGCGCATCACGGAGGAGCTCGGCTTCCGCTCCACCTCTGCGATGGACACGTTCCTCTCCACCGCCGAGGGCGACAACTGGTACACGGGCGTGAGCCTCGAACGGCTCGGCGACGTCGAGGCGGACCTCTTCGCGGCGTGGGCGGGAAGCGCCGAAGAGGGCACCTTCACCGTCGAGAACCCGGTCGTCTCGAAGTGGCAGCCGATCGCGAACGACGCCTACGTCATCTACGGCGACACCGCGCAGGCCTCCGCGATCAGCGCGCCGACGGTGCTCTCGCTGCAGTACATCCTCCCGCAGTACGTGTCCGATCTCGCGGACGCGCTGCAGGGCACGCCGACGATCACCGGGAAGTGACCGCCCGCACCACGGGGGCCGCCCGGAGCGCCGGGCTCGTCGTCGCCGGGGCGGTGCTCGTCGCCGCCCTGGTCGCCTCCCTCGCGGTGGGGAGCCGGGCGATCGACCCCGGCACCGTCATCGCGGCACTCACGGCGCCGGATCCGGAGAACCCGCTCCACCTCACCGTGCTCGAGCTGCGGCTGCCGCGCACCGTGTTCGCGGCGCTCGTCGGCGCCGCGCTCGCGGTGTGCGGCGCGCTCATCCAGGCGCTCACCCGCAACCCGCTCGCCGACCCCGGGATCCTCGGCGTCAACGCGGGATCCTCACTTGCCGTGACCTTCGCCGTGGGGGTGCTCGGGCTCACGGCGCCCGGCTCGTACGTGCCGTTCGCCCTGTTCGGCGCCCTCGCGCTCACGCTGCTCGTGTCGCTGCTCGGCTCGCTCGGCCCCTCCGGCGGCACTCCGGGCAAGCTCACCCTCGCGGGCGTTGCCCTCGGCGCCGCCTGCACGGGCCTCACGACCGCGATCGTGCTGCAGAACCACAGCACCCTGCAGGTGATGCGCTTCTGGGGTGTTGGCGCGGTGGGCGGACGCACGCTCGACCAGCTCGCGTGGGCGGGTCCGCTGATCCTCGCCGGGCTGCTCCTCGGCTTCGCCAGCGCGCGCTCGCTGAACGCGCTCGCCCTCGGCGACGAGCTCGCGGGTGCGCTCGGTGCGCGGATCCGTGTGACCCGGGTGCTCGTCGTGCTCGCGGTGACGCTCCTCGCCGGGACGAGCGTCGCCGCGGCCGGGCCGATCGCGTTCGTGGGGATCATGGTGCCCCACGCGGTGCGCTGGTTCACCGGGCCCGATCAGCGCTGGGTGCTCGCGTACTCGGTGCTCGCCGGGGCGACGTTCCTGCTGCTCGCCGACATCCTCGGCCGGATCGCCCTGCCGAACGGCGAACTGCGGGTGGGCATCGTCACGGGACTCGTCGGGGCGCCCGTGCTCGTGGCCCTCGTCCGGCGCAGGCGGGTGATCGCCCTGTGAGCCGCATCGACACCCGGGGCCGCGCCCCGCTCCGTCGACGCGCGGAACCCCTCGTGCGCACGGGGCGCCGGGAGCTCTGGTTCGACGGCGCCCGCGCCTCCGGCCGCGTGCCCGTTCGCGCGCTCGCGGTCTGCGCGGCGCTCGCCGCCGTCATCGTCGTGGTCGGGATCGCCTCCCTGACGATCGGCTCGTACGCCCTCGATCCTGCCACCGTGCTCCGCGCCCTCGTCGACCCCGCGGCAGATCCCGACGCGCGCCAGGTGGTGTTCGAGTGGCGCCTGCCCCGGCTCCTGTTCGCGGTGCTCACGGGCGCGGCGCTCGCGCTCTCGGGCGGGATCTTCCAGTCGCTCACTCGGAACCCGCTCGGCTCGCCCGACATTATCGGCTTCGGTGTGGGTGCCCAGTTCGGCGTGACGCTCACGCTCGTGGTGCTCGGCCTCAACACGTACCTCTTCAAGGCCGCGGGCGCGCTCATCGGCGGGCTGCTCACCGCGCTCCTCGTCTACGCCCTCGCCGCGAAGCGGACGACGAGCTCATTCCGGCTGATCATCGTCGGGATCGGCGTCGCCGCCGGGCTCGGCTCGCTGAGCTCCTGGATTCTCATATCCGTGAGCGTCGAGCAGGCCATGATGGTGGCCACCTGGGGCGCGGGCACGCTCGCCTCGCTCGGCTTCGAGCAGCTGCTGCCCGCGGCGCTCGTGTTCGCCGTGGTGGTCTGCGCGTCGCTGCCGCTCGCGCGCACGCTGCCGCTGCTCGAACTCGGCGACGACGCGGCGGCGGCGCTCGGGATCCGCCCCGGCCGCCTCCGCTTCGGGGCCATGCTCGCGGGCGTCGCGCTCGTCGCCCTCGTCACGGCGGCGGCCGGGCCGATCTCCTTCATCGCGCTGGCGGCGCCCCAGATCTGCCAGCGCCTCATCCGCTCGAACACCCCGATGGGCACGCTTCCGCTCATGCTCACGGGGGCCGTGCTCGTGGTCGTCTCGGACGCGATCGCGCAGCTCGCGCTCGTCCCCGTCGGCGTCGTCACCGTGTCGCTCGGCGGCCTCTACCTCGCCTGGCTGCTCGCGGTGCAGTACCGGCGCACCCCCTGAAAGGACCCCATGACCTCCGCTCTCCGCGCACGCGACGTGAGCCTCGGCTACGGCGACACCGCCATCGTCGAGTCGCTCTCGCTCGACATCCCCGATGGATCGTTCACCGTGATCATCGGGCCGAACGCCTGCGGGAAGTCGACCCTGCTCCGTGGCTTCTCCCGGCTGCTCCGGCCCCGCTCGGGGGCCGTGCTCCTCGACGGCGCCGAGCTGCACTCCCGCCCGCCGAAGGAGGTGGCTCGGCGGCTCGGCTTGCTGCCGCAGTCGGCCATCGCGCCCGACGGGATCACCGTCGCCGACCTCGTGGGGCGCGGACGCTTCCCGCACCAGAGCGCGCTGCGCACCTGGAGTCGGGCCGACGAGGAGGCCGTGGCCCGGGCACTCGCGGCAACGGCGACGACGGCGCTCTCCCACCGCCTCGTCGAGGAGCTTTCGGGCGGCCAGCGCCAGCGCGTCTGGGTGGCCATGGCGCTCGCGCAGGAGACGGGGCACCTGCTGCTCGACGAGCCCACCACGTATCTCGACATCGCCCATCAGATCGACCTGCTCGAACTCTTCGCCGAACTGCACCGCGGCGGCACCACGGTCGTCGCAGTGCTCCACGATCTGAACCACGCCGCCCGCTACGCCACGCACCTCGTCGCGATGCGCGACGGCGCGATCGTGGCGCAGGGCGAGCCCCGCACGGTGATCACGGAGGAGCTCGTCGAGCGCGTCTACGAGCTCCCGTGCCGGGTGATCGAGGATCCGGTCTCGGGCGCCCCGCTCGTGCTGCCGCTCGGCAGGACTGGCCGATGACGGCGACGCCCGGCTCGCTCTTCCGGCTCGCGCTCGCGGGCGAGGGCCGCGGTCTCGCGCTCACCGGGGCGACCGGGCTGCTCGTGCTGCACGCGCTCGCGGAGACGACGATCCCGGTGCTCATCGGGATCGTCGTCGACCGGGCGGTGCTCCCCGCCGACGTCGCGGCGCTCGGGATCTGGCTCGGCGTGCTGCTCGCCGTGTTCCTCGTGCTCACCCTCTCCTACCAGGGCGCGTCGCGGCTCATGGTGACGGTCTACGGGACGGGGGAGCAGGCCCTCAGGAACCTCGCGCTCGCGCGGCTCCTGCGCCCCCGCCTCCCGGCCCGCGCGCTCAGCGCGGGGGAGGCGCTCGGCTACGTCACCTCGGACACCTACCGCGTCGCGGGCGTCGCCTGGTCGGTCGCGCAGCAGAGCGCGACGGTGGCGGCGATCGTCGCCTCGGCCTGCGCGATGCTCGTCATCTCGCCCGCGGCCACCATCGTCGTCTTCGTCGCGACGGCGCTCATGATGCTCGTCATGCGGCTCGTGTCCCGGCCGCTCGAACGCCGGGGGCTCGTGGAGCAGGGCGCGGCGACGGAAGCGGGCGCCGTCGCGGCCGACTTCATGTCGGGTTTCCGCGTGCTGGTCGGCATGGGCGCGCGCGGCGAGGCCGTGCGACGCTACGCCGCGGCGAGCGACCGATCCCGCCGGGCGGCGACGGGCGCGGGCCGCGCGCTCGCGGGGGCCGAGGCGGTCAGCGCGACGCTCGCCGCGCTCGCGACGGCGGGCCTCGCCGGGCTGTCGGCCTGGTTCGCGAGCGCCGGCAGCATCAGCATCGGCGAGCTCGTCACGGTGCTCGGCCTCGCCCAGTTCGTGAGCGGCGCGCTCGCGCACGCGGGCTCATTCCCGGCGAACTGGGCGCACAAGCTCGCCTCCGCGCGCCGGCTCGCCGAGCTCATCAACACCCCCGACCTCCTCCCGGCCCCCGAGGCCGGCGCCGGCCGCCCCGCGCACCCGGACGTCGTGCTGAGCTTCGTGCCCGGCGGGAGCGAGCGGGCCGGGGCGCCGCGCGTCGAGGTGCGGCGCGGGGAGAAGCTCGGGATCCGCCCCGCCGACACCGCCGCCGCACGCGCGGCCTCGCGCGTGCTGGGCCACCGCGCCGTCGTGCCCCGGGGCGTGCTCGCCGTCGCCCACGGCGGCGAGCTGCGGGACGCCCGCGACCTCCGCGCCGAGGAGTTCCGTCGCGCGGTCGTGTCGCTCCCGCACCGGCAGGCCATGGCGAGCGACAGCCTGCGCGTGGCCGTGCTCGGCCCGGCAGCTGCCGGATCGGGAGCCGAGCCGAGCGCCGCCGCGATCGACGCCGCGGCACTCGCCGCAGTTGTCCCCGAGCTCGGTGGGTGGGAGGCGCCGCTCGGCGAGGGCGGCCGCCGCGTCTCCGGCGGGCAGCGGCAGCGAATCGGGATCGCGCGGGGGCTCCACGCGGATGCCGCCGTGCTCGTGCTCGACGAACCGACCTCCGCGGTCGACGCGGTGACGGAGGCCGCGATCGCGGCCGAACTCGCCGCCCGCCCGGAGACCCTCGTGCTCATCTCGTCCTCGCCCGTGCTGCTCGGCGCGTGCGAGCGCGTGATCGAGTGGCACGCCCCGGCCACGGAGGAGTCCGCATGAGCGCCCACCGCGCGATCCTCCCCATCGCGAACGGCCGCGAGGTGCGCCGGGTGCTCGCCCGGCTGTTCTCCCGGCACCGCGCCCGGAGCTGCGCCGCGGGCGCGCTCCTCCTCCTTGCGAACGTGCTCGGCCTCGTGCTGCCGCTCGCGCTCGGCCGCATCGTCGACGCCGTCGTGCGCGACGCCGGCCCCGCCGCCATCGGCGCGTGGGTGCTCGGCGCCGCGGCCGGGGCGATCGCCGCGGCGCTTGTCGGCCTGTGGGGGACACGCGTGCTTGTCGGGCTCGTCCAGGAGACGCTCGCCGCGCTGCGCGAGGAGGTCTTCGCCTCGGCGATGTCGCTCCCGGTCGCGGAGATCGACGACGGGGAGAGTGCCGACCTGATCTCGCGGGTCACGGGCGACGTCGAAGCGGTCGCCGAGGCCGGGGGTGACCTCATGCCGACCCTCCTCTCCGCGCTCTTCGCGATCGCGGTCTCGCTCGTCTCGCTCGCCGCGATCGACGTGCGGCTAGCGCTCGCGGGGCTCGCCTCCCTGCCCTGCTACGCGATCGGCACGCGGATCTTCCTCCGCCGTTCCCGCGTCGTGTTCCGCGAGGTGCGCGAGCGCGAGGCGGCGCGCAGCCAGGCGGTGCTCGAGGCCGTCGAGGGGCGGGAGACCCTCACCGCGCTCGGCGAGGAGGGGCACGCGATCGAGCGGGTGGCCGAGCGGGCGCGGGCCTCGATCCGCACCCAGATCGTTGGCGCCCGGCTGCGCAACCGGCTGTTCTTCGCGATCAACGGCGGTGAGGCCATCGGCATGGTGGCGCTCCTCGCGACGGGCTTCGCGCTGAGCGGCGCCGGCGCCGTGAGCGTGGGCATGGTCACGGCCGCGGCGCTCGTGTTCCACCGGCTCTTCGGCCCGATCGGACAGCTCATCTTCGGGCTCGACGACATTCAGCGCGCCACGATCGGGCTCGCCCGGCTCGTCGGGGTGATCGAGGCGGCGCAGACGGACGGCGCCGCGGCCCAGGCCGACACCGCTGCCGAGCCAGCCAGTACCGCTGCCGAGCCCGCCGGCACCGCAGACACTTCCGCCGCCGTCGCCCTCGACGCCGTGACCTTCCACTACCCGCGCACGGGGCGGGGCGTCGACGCGGTGACGCTCCGCATCGCCGCGGGCACGACGGCGGCGTTCGTCGGCGCCTCGGGCTCGGGCAAGAGCACGCTCGCGAAGCTCATCGCGGGGCAGTACGCCCCCGATTCCGGGCGGCTGCGCACCGCGGCCGAGCCCTACACGATCTCGCAGGAGCTGCACCAGTTCCGCGGGGGCATCGCGGCGAACCTCACGCTCGCCGCACCCGATGCGGATCCCGAGCAGCTGCGCGCCGCGCTCGCGGCGGTCGGGGCGGACTGGGCGCTCGCCGCGCTCGATCGAGAGGACGCGGGGGCCGACGCGGAGTCCTGGGACGAGGGCCGGATCCAGCAGCTCGCGATCGCCCGCGCGCTGCTCGCCGACCCCGCGATCGTGATCCTCGACGAGCCGACCGCCGAGGTGGGCCTCCAGGCGCGGCCCGCCGTGGACGCGGCGATCGCGCGGGTGCGGCGGGGGCGCACCGCCGTGCTCATCGCGCACCAGCTCGGCCCCGTGGTCTCCGCCGAGCAGATCGTGGTGTTCGCCGAGGGGCGCGCCGTGCAGCGCGGCGCGCACGAGGAGCTCGTGCGCGCGCCCGGGCCGTACCGGGAGCTCTGGGCCGCGCAGGCGCGGACCGAGCCCCCGGCCGGGGGCCGCTAGGCGGCGGGCGGCTCTTCCGCGGAGATACTCGCAGCCGCGGGCATCTCCGCCTCGGCCTCCCGCTCGCGGCGCTTGGCCGCGCGTCCCTGCGCGACGAGGTTCAGCGTCTCGACGAGCACCGCGAAGGCCATCGGGCCGTAGATGAGCGCCTTGTCGATCTTCACGCCGAAGCCCTCGGCGATCAGGAACACCGCGATGAGGAGCAGGAAGGACAGCGCCAGCATCTTGACGGTGGGGTGGCGGTTGACGAACGCGAAGATCGTGCCGGAGGCGAACAGCATGATGCCGAACGACACGAGCACCGCGGCGATGATCACGATCATGTTCGAGGTCATGCCGACCGCGGTGATCACCGAGTCGAGCGAGAAGACGAGGTCGAGCGCGAGGATCTGCGCGATCACGGCGCCGAAGGTCGTCGCGACGGCGCCGGGTTTCGGCGCTTCCTCGTCGTGACCCTCGAACTTGTGGTGGATCTCCTGGATCGCCTTGGTGAGCAGGAAGAGGCCGCCCGCGATCAGGATCAGGTCCTTCACGGAGAAGCCGAAGTCGCCGATCTCGATGAAGTCATCGGTGAGCGTGATGATCCAGCCCGCGAAGAAGATGAGCACCACGCGCATGAGCATGGCGAGGCTGAGGCCGAGCTTCCGCGCCTTCGCCTGCTGGTGCGGCGGCAGCTTGCCGGCGAGGATCGAGATGAAGATCACGTTGTCGACGCCGAGCACCACCTCCAGCAGGAAGAGCGCAAGAAAGACGGCGACGAGGTCGGGGGAGAGGGATAAGTCGAACTCCATGGAATTACGCTAGGGCACGATCCGGCACCTCACAGCGTTCGTTCAGCGCACTCGCGGCACTCTCGCGGCACATCTGCGGCGCATTCGCGGCGGACGGCGCCGGGGGATCGGCGAAGCGCCCGGGCGCGCGGCCCGCACCGAGTGCCCCTGACAGGCTTCGCGTAGAAGATCCACGGGTGCTAGACAGGAAATTCAGTGTCGGCTTATGCTGTGGAACGGTGCGCCGTTCCCGGTGGGGGAGTCGCGGGCACGATGGCGAGGAGGCTGGCATGGGGCGAGTTCGACGGCTGGGCAGTGCGGCGATTGCGGCGGCGGTGATCTCGACCGCGCTCGTGCCGCAGGCGGCGTTCGCGCAGGACCCGCTCGACAGCCCCTGCTGGGGGATCACGTTCCCGTTCGCCCCGCCCGCGGGGAGTGCCGTGTTCGTGGTCACGCAGCCCGGCGACGACGCGGCGGTCGCGGGCACGCTCCGCTGGGCGGTCGAGCAGGCGGCCGCGCACGACGGGCCCGCCGAGATCGTGCTCGACTCGGGGCTCGTCGTCGAGTCCGTCGGCGAGCTCACACTCAGCCACCCCACCGTGCTGCGCAGCTCGGTGCCGGGGAGCCCCGCCGAGGTCCGTCACATCGGCGGCTCCGAGCCGCTCTTCACCGAGGCGGGCGTCGACGACTTCGCGGTGCAGCTCACGGATCTCCGCTTCACGGGAACGCAGCCCGAGCAGAGCGGCCTCGACTTCTCGAGCACGATCTGCGCGCTCGGGCTCAGCGGCGTCACGGTCTCGGGATTCGAGTACCAGCCCCTCGTCGTCGGCGACACCTGGCCGTTCGTCGGTCTCGACGTCGTGAACAGCGTGTTCGCGGACAACGGCCCGCGCACGGACGACCCGTCGTCCGAGGCCGCCCTGGCGATCTCCAACGAGGGGGTGAGCGGGACGTACTCCGTGCGCAACAGCCTCTTCACGGGGAACCGCATGACGGGCTTCGCCGTGGAGGCGGGGCTCGAATCCGGCTGGGACGGCATGCACGGCAACGTGACGGTGTCCGACTCCGTATTCGAGGACAACGCCGGCTCCGAGGACGCGAGCGGCGGCATCCGCATGGAGGGGCTGTACTTCTCCCAGCTGGACGAGGAGCACCCGCCTGCGGACCGCGCGGCGCCCATGCTGTCGGTGACGAACAGTCGCTTCGTCGGAAACAGCGGCGGCGGCGCGGGAGGCATCCTCGTGCAGAACGTGAGCCGCCAGGCCGACGACCCGGACGAGCTCGCCTCCTTCGTCGTCGTCGAGGGGAGCACCTTCTCCGGCAACACCACCGGCGCGGCCCCCGGCCGCGCGGACGCGCCTGCGCGCGACCTCGCAATCGAGAGCGCCGACGGCGCGGAGACCGGGGCGTCTCGGCTCCTCGCCGTGACGAACTCCACCTTCGTGGGCGACGCCGCCGCGCCGAGCATCCATCTCGCGAGCGCGATGGGGGAGACGAGCCTGCAGCACGTCACGATGGTCGACAGCGGGGTCGCGATCGACGCGCACCAGATGCCCGCGACGGTGTCGTTCGAGCGCTCGGTCTTCGACGGCCGCTCCGGCGGGCTGATCACCTCCGGCCCGGCGCCGGGCACGCAGCCAGACCTCGTGGCCACCGAGCAGTTCATGGCGTACACGGAGGCGCCGAGCGAGGCGTGGGTCGCGCCCGGCCCGGGCCGAGTGGTCGGCACGAGCGCCGAGTTCGCGCTCGGAGAGCTGGCCGACAGCTCGGGGCCGACGCCCGTGTTCCTGCCGCAGCCGGGCTCGGTGCTCATCGACGCGGCAGCGACCCCCGGAGCGGAGCTCGATCAGCGCGGCATCGCCCGGCCCCAGGGCGCCGGGTCCGACATCGGTGCGGTCGAGCTGAGTTCCGGCGTGAGCACCCTGCAACTCGGCGGCGATCAGCGTGTGGACGCCGGGGGCGCCCTGACGTTCACGGTGACCCGCGAGAACGTGCAGGGCGAGATCCCCTGGACGGGCGAGGTTTCGGCCCAGGTGCGCGCGATCGACGGCTCGGCCCTGGCGGGCACCGATTTCACCGCGATCGAGCCCACGTCCCTCACCTGGGCGGCCGGGGACACCGCGCCGAAACAGGTGACGATCGAGACTGGGCCGGGTCGCATCGGCGGCGGCGAGCTCGCCATGCAGCTCGAGCTGACCGAGCCCAGCGCGCACGCGGAGCTCGGAGCGCGCACCCTCGCGAGCGGCACCATCGTGCATCCCGTGGAGCCCGGACCGAAGCCCGAGCCGAAGCCCGAACCGAAGCCGGAG
The DNA here is from genome assembly GCF_000633415.1 of Leucobacter sp. PH1c. Lineage (GTDB taxonomy): Bacteria > Actinomycetota > Actinomycetes > Actinomycetales > Microbacteriaceae > Leucobacter. Next base: position 11,508 of record NZ_AYMV01000037.1, read on the forward strand.
CCCGAACCGAAGCCGGAGCCGAAGCCCGAGCCGAAGCCCGAGCTCGCGACGACGGGCGGTGCCGACGCGGGCCTCGGGCTGCTGCTCGGCGCGGGGCTCGCGCTCGCCGGCGCCGGTGCGCTGCTCTTCCGCCGCCGCGCGGGCGAGCGCTAGCCGGTGTGGGCGGCGAGGCCGGGCAGCTCCCTGAGCCCGGCATCGCCGTCCAGCTCGAGCACCGTGTCGAGGCCGAGGCGCTCGAGGAACGCGAAGTCGTGGCTCACGACGAGGAGCGCTCCGCGGTAGGCATCGAGCGCCTGGGCGAGCTGCTCGACGCTCGCGAGGTCGAGGTTGTTGGTGGGCTCGTCGAGCACGAGGAGCTGCGCGGGCGGATCCGCGAGGAGCAGGCGCGCGAGCGCCACCCGGAACCGCTCGCCGCCCGAGAGCGTGCCCACGGGCCGGTGCGCGGCCTCGCCGCGCAGGAGGAGCCGCGCAAGCTGGTTCTGGATCGTCCCCGTGGGAACCTCCGGGGCGACCGCCTGCACGTTCTCGATCGCGCTGGCCGCCTCGTCGAGCCCGTCGAGGCGCTGGGCGAGGAATCCCACTCGATCGGTGAGGAGCGTGGCCGTCGGCCGACCGGGTGCGGGCTCCCCGCCGTGCACGAGCTGAGCCAGGAGCGTCGACTTCCCCGAGCCGTTCGCTCCGACGAGTGCGGTGCGCTCGGGCCCCTGCAGCACCGTCGCCCGCCCGTCCCAGCGGAACTCGGCGAGACGGCGACCGCGCGGCACCCCGGGGTCGGGGAGTGCGAGACTGATCCGCTCGTCGACCCGCACCCGGGCGTCCGCCGCATCGACAGCCGCCTGCGCCGCGTCGACCTTGCTGTCGAGCGTGCCCCGCAAGGCCCCGGCTGACGCCTGCGCCTTGCTGGCCCGATTGCCCGCGAGGATCTTCGGGATTCCGCCGCTCACCTGCGTCTGCTTCGCGGTCCGCTCGCGCCGGGCGAGTTTCGTCTCCGCCTCGACGCGCTGCCGCTTCTCGACCTTCAATGCCTGCTGCGCGCTCCGCGCCGCCTGCTCGGCGGCGGCCTGCTGCTGCGCGTGGTGCGCCTCCCACGCACTGTAGGGGCCGCCGAAGCTCTCGATCCGGCCGGCGAAGAGCTCGGCCGTGTGCTCCATCCGTTCGAGCAGCTCACGGTCGTGGCTCACCACGACGAGCGTGCCGGGCCACGCGTCGACGAGCTCGCCGAGGCGCGCCCGGGTGCGGCGGTCGAGGTTGTTCGTCGGCTCGTCGAGCAGCGTGATCGGGGTGCGCCGGATCCGGAGCCCCATGATCGCGATGAGCATGGCTTCGCCCCCGGAGACCTCGCCGACCCGCCGATCGATGTCTGCGGGGGCGAAGCCGAGCTGATCGAGCGCCTCCCCGGCGCGCGACTCGATGTCCCAGTCGTCGCCGACGGCGTCGAAGTGCTCCTGCGCCACATCGCCCGCCTCGATGGCGCGCAGAGCGGCGAGGGTGCGGTGGATCCCGAGCAGTTCCGCGAGCGGTGCGTCCGCGCGGAGCGTGAGGGTCTGGCGGAGGAAGCCGACCTCGCCGCTCGCGACGATGCGGCCCGAGCTCGGTGCGAGCTCGCCCGCGATGAGGCGCAGGAGCGTGGACTTGCCCGCGCCATTGCGCCCGACGAGGCCGGTGCGGCCCGCGCTGAGGGTGCCCGACACGTGGTCGAGAGCGGGCGCTCCGTCGGGCCAGGAGAAGGAGAGGTCGTGGAGAGTGATGGCTGGTGAAGAGGACATGGCGATCGCCTTTCGAAGTGCTCGGGCGCGCGGCGGCCCCGCGGGGTGCGCCGGGATCGCCGGTGCACCGCTGCGCGGTGGCGCACGCGCGTCACGGGGAGCGGTGCTGCGGGAGAGGAACGGCGGCGGCGCGGTCCGCGGTCAACGCCCGTGGGGGCGGACTCCTGCGGAGCTGGGGCGCGTGCTCGCGCGACGGGGCGCGAGTGCCACCGGCGGGGCGGTGGCTAGTTGCCGTCCACTTCGATCAGATCCATGCGGCCAGTGTAGCAGCGGGCCGGGCGCGCCGCTCAGTCGCGGGGCGCGCGCAGCGTGAGGGAGCAGAGCGCGCCGATGACGCTCACGGCCGCCGCGATGGCGAAGAGCGTGGTGAACGGTGCCGCATCGACGGCGCCCGCAGCGGAGGCCCCGGCCGCGCCGGTGTGTGCACCCGCAAGCACGGCGGTCGACACCGGGGTGCCGAGCGCCGATCCGACCGTGCGGAGCACGCCGTTGACGCCGAGCGCCGCGGCGATCTCACTGCGCGGGGCGAGCCCGGCCACGAGGTCGGCGACGACCGCGAAGCCGATGCCGTTGCCGAGCCCGATGAGCGAGAAGAAGACCACGACCACGGCGAGGCTGCCGGGACCTAGAGCGACGCCCGCGCTCCCGAGCGCCATGACCGCGAGCGCCGAGAGCGCGGTGACGCGCGATCCCGTGCGCGCGATGAGCCAGGGGGCGAAGCGCCCGCCGAGGAACACGAGCACGGCGCCCGGGAGGAGCGCGATGCCGGTCTCGGTGACGGAGAAGCCCTGGCCCACGCCCGCCCCAGCGGGGGCCTGGAGCAGGATCGGCAGGCCCACGTAGAAGAGGTAGGGGATGAAGCCGAGGAAGAGGGTGAGCCCGTTGGTCACCGCGAGCGCGGGCCGGGCGAGCGTGCGCACGTCGATGAGCGGGGCCGCCGTGCGGAGCTCCACGGCCACGAGCGCGGCGAGCGCGGCGAGGGCGAGTGCGAAGAGCCCGAGGATCGCGGCGGACCCCCAGCCCCACGCCGTGCCCTGCGAGATGCCGAGCAGAAGGGCGAGGAGCCCCGTCGTGAGGAGCAGCGTGCCGGGCCAGTCGGTCGGCGCCGCGGCGCCGCGGGGCGAGGCGGGGACCCAGACGCTGATCAGGAGGAGGGAGAGCGCGCCCATGAGCGCGCCCGTGATGAAGAGCCAGTGCCAGGAGAGGCCCTCGACGATCACGCCGCCGACGACGAGTGCGGCTCCGGCGCCGAGGCCCATCGTGCCGCTCAGCCAGCCGATCGCGGAGCGCTGCGCGGCGCCGCTCGTGTGCCGCCGCACGATGGCGAGCGCGAGCGGGAACGCGGCCATGCTGGCACCCTGCAGCACCCGGCCGACGAGGAGCGCGGGGAGCGACCAGGCTGCGGCGGCGAGCACGGCTCCCGCGACGAAGAGGGCGAACGCGAGGAGCAGAATCTTCCGGTGCCCGTGGCGATCGCCGAGCGAGCCGAGGATCGGTGCGGCGACGGCGCCGCACAGGAGGTAGCTCGTGAGGATCCAGCCTGCGACCGCCGAATCGACGCCGAACTCGGCGATGAACGTGGGCAGCGCCGGCACGAGCAGCGTCTGCATCATCGAGAAGGTGAGCACGGCGGTGGCGAGCGCGAAGACGAGCCGGGCGGAGGAGCGCTGCGGGGCGGGCGGCGCCGCGGGGAGCGGGATGGGGGCGGTGCTCGGCTGCGGGGCGGGGGAGGGCATGCGACTCGAATCTGTCCGGCGGTCTGACGGTGAATCGGAACGGAATGGTTCGTTCCGATAGAAGTGTAGGCCAGTCGGCGGTACCTTGGGAAGCATGAATTCACCCGACGGCGCGAGTGCGGACGCCCGCCCCCTGCGCGGCCGCGCGCGCGAGGCCCAGAGCAACGACGGCGCGATCCTGCGCGCCGCGCGCGAGGTGTTCAGCGAGTGGGGGTGGGGTGCGCCCATGTCGGAGATCGCATCACGCGCGCGCACCGGGGTCGCGAGCATCTACCGCCGCTACCCCAGCAAGGTCGAGCTCGTGAACGCGATCCGCGTGCTCTCCCTCGAAGAGATCTGCGCGCTCGCCGAGGGGTGCGCAGACGCCGATGAGGGCGGCGGAGCGGAAGGCGCCGCCTCGGCTCCCGCCGAGTCCGTGGTGGGTCGCTTTCTCCGGCGGCAAGTGCTTGAGGCGCCCGGTTCGCGGATGCCCACGTTCGGGCAGTACGTGGGCACGACGCCCGAGATCGACGCGCTCTCCGATCGCCTGCACGACGCGCTCGCGGCACTCGTCGCGATCGACCAGCGTCGCGGGGTGCTGCCTCGCGACTTCGGGCCGGCGGACGTGATGCTCACGGTCTCGCACCTGCGCCCGGTCTACGCGATCCCGCGCGCCCGGTCGAACGAGCTCCACCTCCGGCACCTCGAATCGGTGCTCGCGGGGCTGCGCAGCCGCGCGGCCGGTGAACCGGTTCCCGGTGGCGCGCGCCCCGAGGAGCTCGGTGCGCCCACGAGCTGGGACGAGTGGGTGCGCCTCAACAACGTCGACGGCCGCCCCTCGGTCGAGACGCCCGAGCGCCGCGCGGGCGCCCCGGCCTAGTTCGCGGTCCCGCCTGAGCCGGATCCTGCCCCGCGCTGCGCGGCCCGGTGCGCCGCGACCCGCGTGCGCGTCGCGCAACTCTGCGAGCAGAAGCGCTGGGGCGTGCGCCTGCCCTCGTCGATGAAGGCGCGGCCGCAGTCCGCGGCGGCGCAGCGGCCCCACGCGCAGCGGCCGCGCTCGGCGAACCACTGCGCGAGTGCGGAGCTGATGAGCACGCGCGCGGCGACCGCGGCGCTCGCGTCCCGCGGGAGGGCGGGCCGCGTCACCCAGCGGCCGTCGGGGAGCTGCGCGAGCTCGCTCGGGCCCGGGTGTGCTCGGAGGGCGGCATTCACGCGGGTCGCGGCGAGCTGCGGATCGGACTCCGCGAACACGGCGAGCAGCTCGGCCGCGACGGCCGCGAGTGCGCCGGCCTCCGCTTCGCGCTCGCCGAGCTCCGGGTCGCCGTGCGTGGCGCAGAGTTCCCGCCACGCGGCCGGGGCGCCGTGCGGCTCGGTCTCCCCGCCGGTGGGCGCCCAATCAGTGTTGGCAAAGTCCGTCGCGAAGCGGAGGCCGAGCGGTCGCGGGCTTGCGGAAGTCGTGTCCATGGCTCTAGTGTAACGGCAATAATAAGTTTCAGCGTTACCATTGGAGGCGCATGACCGAGACGACTGCTCCCGCCGGTGCGGCGGACCGCACGAACACCGCCCCCGAGGTGCTCATCGTGGGCGCCGGGCCCATCGGCCTCACCCTCGCGATCTCGCTCCGGGCAGCCGGAGTCTCGGTCACCGTGCTCGAAGCGCACTCAGGGCTCTCCACCCACCCCAAGGCGCGCGGCATCTCCGCCCGCTCGATGGAGACCTTCCGCGCGCTCGGCCTCGAAGCCGCGATCCGCGCGGTCGCGCTCCCCGCCGATCAGATCCGCTTCTTCCGGGGCGACACGCTCGCGGATCCGGATTTCACGCGCTCCGAGCCGCCGACCACGCACGCGAGCGGCGCCACCCCGGCGCCGGGCGTGCTCTGCTCGCAGGACGTGCTCGAGCCCGTGCTCTGCGAGGCCGCACGAGCGGCGGGCGCCGAGCTGCGCTTCGGGCACCGGGTCACCGAGGTCCTCGCCGATGCCGACGGCGTGCGCGTCCGCGCGCTCGGCCCGGCCGGGGCGGTCGCCGAGCTGCGCGCGGCGTTCCTCGTCGGCTGCGACGGGGCGGGCAGCACGGTGCGCCGGGCGGCCGGGATCCCGCTCCAGGGCGAGCGGGGCATCGCCCGCTTCCTCTCGATCCGCTGTGCTGCGGAGCTCACCGAAGTCGTGCGTGACCGTGCGGCAGCCTCCTACTTCCTCACGGGCGGGAAGGGCGGCTTCCTCGCCATCGACAATCGCACGCAGTGGATCTACCAGTACCCGCTCCCGGACGGCGACGACGGAGCCGGGCTCCGGGAGGATCCGGCAGCGCTCGGCGCGCTCGTGCGCGCCGCCGCGGGCCTCCCCGAGCTCGCCGTCGATGTGCAGGACACGCTCGTGTGGCGCATGGACGCTCGCATCGCGGACAGCTATCGAGCGGGCCGCATCCTCCTCGCCGGGGACGCCGCGCACCAGACGCCGCCGACGGGCGGCCATGGGATGAACGTGGGGATCGGCGACGCCGAGGCGCTCGCCTGGCGGCTCGCCGCGGTGCTCGCGGAGCAGGCCGGGCCCGAGCTGCTCGACGACTACACGCGGGAGCGACGGCCCGTCGGAGCCGCGATCATCGAGATCTCGCGCGGCAACTTCGGCGGCCGCTACGGCATCGACGACGAGCTGCTGCTCGGTGTGCGCGTCGGCGCGGAGCCGCCGCTCGAGCCCGGGCCGTATGCGCCCGCAGGCGATACCGGGCGGCGCGTGCCGCACGCCCCGCTCAGCGACGGGGGATCGACCCTCGATCTGCTCGGTGGGGACTGGGTGCTCGTGAGCGTCGACTCCGAGCGCTGGAGCGCCGAGGCTGTGGACGCGGCGCTCGCGAGCCGGGCCGCGGCGCTCCCGGCGGGGCGCCGCCCGGTGCCCGTGGTGCTCCGGCAGATCACCGGCGAGAGCGAGGCCGAGCCGGGCGCATTCGCTGCGCGAGCCGGGCTCGCCAGCGCGGCAGGCGCGACTGGCGAGGAGCCGGGCGGAGCCGCGGCTACCGCGCTCCTCGTCCGCCCCGACGGGCACATCGCGGCCCGCCTGCGGGGGCCCGAGGAGCTCGCCGCTGCGCTCACGGCTGCGCTCGGCGGTGCGGGTCGTGCTGGTGGCGCGGGTGGCGCTGGCGGCGCAGCCTAGCTCGCGGGCCCGCCGGAGCCTGCGCGCGCGTGATCCGGCGCGTCCTTGATGAGGTTCGTGATCCGGATCGTGCAGCAGCGCCGGCCGGCCTCGTCGGTGACCACGATCTCGTGCACCGTGAGCGTGCGCCCGAGGTGCACGGGCGTGCAGACGCCCGTGACGTAGCCCGCGGTGGCCGAGCGGGTGTGCGTCGCGTTGACGTCGACGCCGACCGCGATCCGGCCGGGCCCCGCATGCAGGTTCGCTGCCATCGAGCCGAGCGATTCGCCGAGCACCACATAGGCGCCGCCGTGGAGGAAGCCCACGGTCTGGCGGTTCCCGGCGACGGGCATGCGCCCCACCGTGCGCTCGACGGTGAACTCGGTGAACTCGATCCCCATCGCGTCGGCGAGCTCGCCCGAGCCGTTCGCCGCGATCCAGTTGTCCGCGCCGGGGAGCGCGGTGCCCACCGGGGCGGTCACGCGCCCGCTCCCGCAGGCTCGGACCCGGCGGGAGCGCCGGAGAAGACGGGCGGCCGCTTCTCCTGGAACGCGGCGAAGCCCTCGCGGTAGTCGTCCGTGTCGCAGAGCGCCGCCTGCGCGCGGTTCTCCGCGGACATCGACGCCCAGAGGCCCACGCGCTCGTCGCGGAGCTGCCGCACGAGCTGCTTCGACGCGCGGAAGGCCTCCGTCGCGCCGCTCGCGGCCTCCCGGGCCGCGGCGCGTGTGCGATCGAGCACCTCGGCGTCCGGGAAGGCCTGCGAGAAGAGCCCGCCGGCGACGGCCTCCGCGCCGCTCATGAGCCGCCCGGTGATGATGAGGTCGAGCGTGCGGTGCGCGCCGAGCCGCTCGACGAACAGGGCGTGGCCGCCCGAGTCGAGGGTGGCGCCGAGCTTCGCGAAGGGGCTGCCGATCTTCGCGCCATCGGCGACGTAGACAACATCGCTCGCGATGAGCAGGCCGAGCCCCACACCGAGGCAGGCGCCGTGGGCCACTGCGAACGTGGGGGCGGGGAACGCGCTCATCTGTTCCAGCAGCGGCTGCACGAGCCCCTCGAGGTAGCCGAGCACGTCGTCCTCGCGGGGATCGACGCCCGAGATGTCGCGGCCCGCGCAGAATGCGCGGCCCTCGCCGCGCAGCACGAGTGCGCGCACGCCCGCCTCCTCGGCGGCCGTGTATGCCGCCGAGAGCTGGCGGAGCGTGTCCGGGCCGAGGGCGTTCAGACGCTCGGGGGCGGCGAGCGCGATCTCGGCGACGCCGTCGGCGATCGTGAGGGTCACCTCGGGTGCTGGCATCGTCATGGGGGTCTCCTGCTCGGTGGCGGTCACGCGTCGAAGTCGACGACGAGGCGCTCGGACTGGGGGTGCGACTGGCAGGTGAGCACGTAGCCGCGCTCGATCTCGTCAGCCTCGAGAGCGTAATTCTCGGTCATGGAGACCGAGCCCTCGATCACGCGGGCTCGGCAGGTGCCGCACACGCCGCCCGCGCAGGCGAACGGCACGTCGGGCCGCACGCGCAGCGCGGCGTTCAGCACGGTCTCGTTCGCGGCCACGGGGCTCTCGACCGAGGCTGAGGTGCCATCGAGCGTGAAGTCGATCACGATGGTCTGCTCGCCGCTGCGCACCTCGACCGGCCGAGCGCGGGGCAGCTGCGCGCCCGGCTCGCCCGTGGCGAAGAGCTCGAAGCGCACGTGCGAGCTCGGCACCTCGTTCTCCGCGAGCAGGTCGCGGCAGAGCTGCACCAGATCGAACGGGCCGCAGAGCACCCACTCGTCCGCCTGGCCGACGGGGATCACCTCGCGCAGGATCGTGCGCAGGCGCTCCTCGTCGAGTCGGCCCGAGAGGATCGGGGCCGAGCGCTGCTCGCGCGAGAGGATGTGGTGCAGGGCGAAGCGCTGGGGGAAGCGATCCTTCAGATCCGCGAGCTCCTCCACGAACATCACGTCGACGGTCGAGCGGTTCGTGAAGAGCAGGTCGAAGCGCGACGTCTCGCTCTGCGAGAGAACGCGGTGCGCCATCGTGATGATGGGCGTGATCCCGGAGCCCGCGGCGATCCCCACCACGTGACGGCCCGCGAGCTCGTCGAGGTTGGAGGTGAAGGCGCCCTGCGGCGTCATCACCTGGAGGGTGTCGCCCGCGCGCAGCTCGTCGTTCACCCAGCTCGAGAAGACACCGCCGAAGTCGCGCTTCACGGCGACCGAGATCCGGCCGTCGGCCGGTGGGCGGCAGATGGAGTAGGAGCGACGCACGTCCTCGCCGTCGATCGTGGCGCGCAGCGCGAGGTGCTGCCCGGCGAGGTAGCGGTAATCGTCGGCGAGGTGCTCGGGCACCTCGAACGTCACCTCGACGCTGTGCTCGGTGAGGGGGCGCACCTCTGCGACCCGCAGTTCGTGGAACGTCGCGCGCTTCTTTGCGCCGAGGTTGATGGCGGCCATGGATGGTCCCTTCGCGGCTCGGGGAGCCTAGTGAACTTTGAAGTAGTCGAACGGTTCGAGGCAGGCCTGGCACTCGTAGAGCGCCTTGCACGCGGTCGAGCCGAAGCGCGCGACCTCGCGCGTGCGGGTCGAGTGGCAGCGCGGGCACTTCACGGCGAGCTGCAGGCGCACGGGGCCGTCGCCGAGCGCCGAGCGCACGTGGGGCGGGGCGATCCCGTACTCCTCGAGCTTCTGCTTGCCCGCGGCACTCATCCAGTCGGTGGTCCACGCGGGGGAGAGCGTCGTCGAGACGGCCACGTTCGCGTAGCCCGCCTCACGGAGCCGGCTCGTCACGTCATCGCGCATCTGGTCGATCGCGGGGCAGCCGGAGTAGGTGGGCGTGAGCACCACCTCCGCGCCCGCCTCGGTCACGCGGGCCGCCCGCAGCACGCCGAGGTCCTCGATCGTGAGCACGGGCACCTCGGGATCCGGCACCTGTGCGGCGATGTCCCAGACCCGTGCGGCGGCGGGATCCGCCGGGCGCAGCTCGGTCACCATGATGCACCCGGGTGGCGCCGCGCGAGCCACTGCATCTCCGCGAGGATGTAGCCCATGCGGGTGCTGTGGGTGCCGGATCGGCCGCGGGCCCGCGCCGGCTGCACCTCGGGCACCGCGATCCCCGCTTCCTCGAAGACGGTCGCGACGGCGCGGTCGAAGCCCGCGCGCAGCTCGGAGGGGCGCGGGGCGATCCCGGCGAGGCGGTCGTTCAGCGGCTCGTCGGTGAAGAGCTCCTCGACGTGCGGCCAGACGCGCTCGATCCCGAGCACGATCCGCTCGCGCGAGAGCTCGGTGCCGCCCGCGAGGCGCAGCACCCACTGGGCCGCGTGGTCGAGGTGGTACGCCACCTCGCGCTCGGCCTTGCCCGCGATCGCTCGGAGCGTCGCGTCGGAGCTGTCGAGCAGCGCCCGGTAGACCTGGATCTGGTACGCCGAGAAGACGAAGAGCCGCGCGATCGTGTCGCCGAAGCCGCCGTTGGGCTGCTGCACGAGCCAGCTCGCGCGGAACTCGGGCTCGTCGCGCCAGTACGCGAGATCGTCCTCCGAGCGCTCGCTCGCCGTGCCCGCGTAGTGCAGCAGCGCGCGGGCGTGGCCGAGCAGATCGAGCGCGACGTTCGCGAGGGCCATGTCCTCTTCGAGCTCGGGCGCGCGGCTGATCCACCAGGAGAGCTGCTGCGAGTGGATGAGCGAGTCGTCGCCGAGCCAGAGCGCGTACTCGGCGACGTCGGGCGATGCCGTGCTGCCGTCGCCCGGGAGCTCGTCCGCGAGCCGGAGCTCGTCGACGCTCACGGAGCCGTGCGGGGAATCCACCTCGTGCGTCACAGGTGCTTCACCCCCTCGGCGACCGTGTAGTAGATCGCGTGGCGGTAGTTCTTGCCGGCGGGCGATTCGAAGTACACGCCCTTCGAATCGGGGTCGCTCGTGGTGATCGCGGCGGCGGGCACCACCCAGATCGAGACGCCCTCGTTACGGCGGGTGTAGAGATCCCGCGCATTGCGCAGCGCCATGGCCTCGTCGGGGGCGTGCAGCGATCCCGCGTGCACGTGGCTCAGCCCGCGGTTCGCGCGGATGAACACCTCCCACAGCGGCCAGGCCTCGGTTCCCATCTCTCCGGGTGTCGACATCTTCGTCTCCTTGTCGTGCGGGTGATCTATGCGGCGAAGCGCGCGCGCTCGCGCTGCTTCCTGGCGTACTCGACAGCGGCCTCGCGCACCCACGCGCCCTCCTCGTGGGCGGTGCGGCGATGGTCGAGTCGCTCCGCGTTCGCGGGGCCGCGGCCGTCGAGCACGGCCATGAACTCGTCCCAGTCGATGGGGCCGGAGATCCACTGGCCGGTCTCCTCATCGAAGCGGAGGTCCGGATCGGGGCACTCGAGGCCGAGCGCCTCGAACTGCGGCACGCACATGCCAACGAAGCGCTGACGCAGTTCGTCGTTCGAGAAGCGCTTGATGTTCCAGGCCATCGACTGCGCCGAGTTAGGGGAAGCGTCGTCGCTCGGGCCGAACATCATGAGCGACGGCCAGTACCAGCGGTTCACCGCGTCCTGCGCCATCTGCTTCTGCTCGGGGGTCCCGTGCGAGAGCTCGTAGAGGATCTCGAAGCCCTGGCGCTGGTGGAACGATTCCTCCTTGCAGATGCGCACCATCGCACGGCCGTAGGGGCCGTAGGACGCGCGGCACAGCGGCACCTGGTTGCAGATCGCGGCGCCGTCGACGAGCCAGCCGATCGCCCCCATATCGGCCCAGGTGGGCGTGTGGTAGTTGAAGATCGAGGAGTAGCGCGCCTTGCCGTCGATGAGCTTCTGTGTCATCTCCTCGCGGGTGACGCCGAGCGTCTGGGCGGCCGAGTAGAGGTAGAGCCCGTGGCCCGCCTCGTCCTGCACCTTGGCGATGAGGATCGCCTTGCGCTTCAGGCTGGGCGCGCGCGTGATCCAGTTCGCCTCGGGCTGCATGCCGATGATCTCGGAGTGCGCGTGCTGCGAGATCTGCCGCACGAGCGTCGCGCGGTACTTCTCGGGCATCCAGTCGCGGGGCTCGATGCGCTGGTCGGCCGCGATGATCGCATCGAAGTGCGCCTGCTCCTCCGCCTCCGCGGGGGAGTGGGTCTCGGGTGTTGCCGTGGGTGCCATCTGCTGCCTCCTTGCGTCAGGGCTCTTCCGGTCTCGTCGCGCGATCCGCGGGGTATCCCGATGGGGCGCGAAGTGGTAGAGTTGCGGCCAGTTGAATTACTTACCGAACATTCAGTGAGTATAGTCTTCTCCGAGTACGATCGCAATCGAGCGCCACGCCGGGCTCCAGATCAGGCGAACGATCCCCAACCGCAATGGAGCGCACATGAGTTCACCGCTGAACCCTTCCCCCTCAGGGGCCGTCCGCGAGCGCTCGGGCGCTGAGCTCACGCCCGCCGAGATCCCGCTCGACCCGAGCTGGTCGGCCACCGCGATGCTCCGCACCGACAACGCCAAGGAGGCGCTAGGGATCCGCGTGCTCGAACTCGCCCGCGGCCGCGCCGTGCTCGACATGGTCGTGCGCGACGACATGGCGAACGGCTTCGGGATCGCGCACGGCGGCATGGTCTTCACGCTCGCCGACACCGCCTTCGCCTACGCCTGCAACGAGGCCGAGACCGCCGTCGTCGCCTCGGGCGCCGACGTCACCTTCACCCGCGCTACGCACGCGGGCGACGTACTCACCGCCACGGCCGAGCGCCGCTGGCTGTCCGGGCGCAACGGCCTCTACGACGTGACCATCACCGACCAGCACGGCAGCGTCGTCGCCGAGTTCCGCGGCCGCTCCTTCGCCACGAACCGGGCGATCCCCGCCCCCGCCTGATCCGCCCGCCGGCCCCGCCCGCCGGCCCCGCGCGCCGCAGCGCGCCGGGATCCCGCCCCGCTCCAGATCCCGCCCACCTTCGTGTTCACCGCCGCACACCTGAAAGAGGACCCATGCCGACCACCGCACGTACGCTCGCCGAAATCGGACTCCACCCCGAGGAGCGCCTCGCGCGCCCCGAGCTGGAGCGCCTCCAGCTGCAGCGCCTCCAGTGGACGGTGCGCCACGCCTACGAGAACGTCCCCTTCTACCAGCGCCGCTTCGCGGAGGTGGGTGTCACACCCGACGACATCCGGGAGCTGCGCGACATCGAGCGGCTGCCGTTCACCACGAAGAGCGACCTGCGCGACAACTACCCGTTCGGGCTGTTCGCCGTGCCGATGGAGGACGTGCGTCGCGTGCACGCCTCCTCGGGCACCACCGGCAAGCTCACCGTGGTCGGCTACACCGACCGCGACCTCGACAACTGGGCCGACCTCATCGCGCGCTCGCTCTACGCCTCGGGGGTGCGCCCCGGCTGGAAGGTGCACAACGCCTACGGCTACGGCCTGTTCACGGGTGGCCTCGGCGCGCACGCCGGCATCGAGCGGCTCGGGTGCACGGTCGTGCCCATGTCGGGCGGGCAGACCGAGAAGCAGGTGCAGCTCATCAACGACTTCCAGCCCGACGCGATCATGTGCACGCCGAGCTACCTCCTCACGATCGCCGACGCGTTCGAGCGGGCCGGTCTCGATCCGCGGCAGTCGAGCCTCAAGGTCGCGATCCTCGGTGCCGAGCCGTGGACCGACTCGATGCGGCAGGAGCTCGAGGCCCGCCTCGACCTCAAGGCGGTCGATATCTATGGCCTCTCGGAGATCATGGGGCCGGGTGTGGGGAACGAGTGCGTCGAGACGCAGGACGGCCCGCACATCTGGGAGGACCACTTCCTGCCCGAGATCATCGATGACGAGCTCCGTCAGGTGCCCGACGGCCAGCAGGGGGAGCTCGTCTTCACGACGCTCACGAAGGAGGCTTTCCCGATGATCCGGTACCGCACGCGCGATCTCACCTCGCTCTCCGCAGGCACCGCGCGCCCCGCGCACCGGCGCATCGCGAAGATCACGGGCCGCAACGACGACATGATCATCCTGCGCGGCGTGAACCTGTTCCCCACGCAGATCGAGGAGATCGCCTGCGAGATCCCGGCGCTCACCTCCCACTTCATCCTCGAGCTCTCGCGCCGCGGCACGATGGACCACCTCGTGGTGAAGATCGAGCCCACGATCGATGCGGGCCCGGCCGAGGCGGAGAGCGCGCTGCGCCTGCTCCAGAAGCGGATCAAGGATCGCGTCGGCACGAGCCTCGGCGCCGAGCTCGTCGCGTGCGGCAGCCTGCCCCGCTCCGAGGGAAAGCTGAAACGGCTCTACGACCTGCGGTAACTTGGGGGCGTGGGGGCGTTCGGCCCGCACGCGAGCGCGGGGAGTCTGCGGAGGCGCGGGCCCTGGGAAGGAGCAGCCATGGTGGCGTCCGACATGGCGGCGAGCACGGCGGCTCCGGGCGCGGCGGCTCCAGGAGCTCCGAGCGCCGCGAGCCGGCGCGGCCGTCCGGGCTATGACCAGAACAGCATGCTCGAGATCATCGTGCAGCTGTTCATGGATCGCGGCTACGACGCCTCCTCGCTCGACATGATCGCGAAGCGGCTCGGGCTCTCGAAGTCCGCGGTCTACCACCACTTCTCGTCGAAGGCCGAGATGCTCGAGATCGCGCTCGAGCGCGCGCTCGGTGAGCTGGAGCGCGTCTTCGACGAGGCCGAGGCCGAGGAGACGGACGCGGTGCTGCGGATCCGCCGCATCGTGCGCGAGGCCGTGCTTGTGGCGTGCGAGCGGCGCCAGTACCTCACCCTGCTGCTCCGGCTCCACGGCAACTCCGAGGTCGAGCTGCGTGCGCTCGCGCGGAGGCGCGCGCTCACCGCGCGCCTCAGTCGCGTGTTCGAGGCCGCCCGCGCGGAGGGCAGCGTGCGCGACGACGTGGCGCCCGCGATCGCGGCCCGCCTCACCTTCGGCCTCGTGAACTCGCTCGTCGAGTGGTACCGGCCCGACGGCCCGGAGACGCCCGATCAGCTGGCCGACACCGTGCTCAAGTACGTGCGCACCGGGCTCCGCGTGAACGAGGAGCGCGACTTCCGCTAGCCGGCGCTGCGCAGCCGCCTATGCGGAACGCGGCAGTTCGGGCTGCGGCAGGCCAGACTGCGGCGGTTCAGACTGCGGCGGTTCAGACTGCGGCGGTTCAGGCTGCGGCAGTTCATGCTGCAGGAGTTCGGGCTGCGGCTGGTCGGCCTCGAGCATTCCGGTGAGGAAGGTGATTACCGCGGCGCGCTCCTCCCGCGTGAGCGCGGCGGCGACCGCGAAGCGCCGCGCGTGCTGGCGCCCGATGGTGCTGCTCGCGGTGGCCCGTGTGGCGGGGGTGACCTCGATGCTCACGGTACGGCGGTCGCTCGGGTGGGGCGAGCGCTTCAGGTGCCCCGCCGCGATGAGGCGATCCACCAGCTTCGTGGTGGACGCGCTCGTGATGTCGACCGCGCGCGCGATGTCCTTCGGGGTGACGACCTCGCCCCGCTGCTGCGCGGCCATCACCATGCGAATGGCGCGCATGTCGGTCTCGTTCAGCCGCATGTAGTCGGCGGAGAGTTTCGCGAGTGCGCGGCCCGCCTCCTGCCACGCGCCGAGCGCGTCCATGACGGCGAACGCCTGCGCGGTGTCCGCCTCGCTCAGCTCGTGCGCGTCGAGGGTGCTCGCGGCGACCGATCGCCGTCGGTGCTCCGCGCGCTCCTCGCTCGTGTGGGCCATGACTCCAGTATACGATTTCTTGCTCGGCTAATCTTTCGCTAAGCTAACGAACGCGGCGCCGTGCGCGACCGGCTGGTGTTCCGTCAGAAAACCCCGGCTGCGCGCGGCGCTGCGACCCGAATCCCCGGCCGAGTTGGAGAGCAGCATGAAGCACACGTCCGCGCAGGAGCATTCGAGCGAGACCGCGGCCCGCCGCGAGACGAAACCGCCGCAGGCCACCCGAGTGCACGTCGCTCCCGGGGCCCGGGTCGCGTCGGCCACCCCGGCGGCGCAGGCGGGGGAGCCCCACATCGAGCGCGCGGGCAGCTACGACGCGGTGCTCCTGTCGGGCTTCGGCGGCCCCGAGGCGCAGGAGGACGTGCTGCCCTTCCTGCGGAACGTCACCCGGGGGCGGGGGATCCCGGACGAGCGCCTCGAGGAGGTCGCCCACCACTACCGCGCCTTCGGCGGGGTGAGCCCCATCAACGACCACAACCGCGAGCTGCGGGTCGCGCTCTCCGAGGCGCTGCGCGCCGCAGGCATCGACCTGCCCGTGTACTGGGGCAATCGCAACTGGGCCCCGTACCTCGACGACGTGCTCGCGGAAGCGGCACGCGACGGGGTGCGCCGGATCCTCGCCATCCCCACGAGCGCCTACTCCTCCTACTCGTCGTGCCGGCAATACCGCGAGGACTGGGCGGACGCCCTCGAATCCGCGGGGCTCGAGACCGAGCTGCAGATCGACAAGGTGCGCCAGTTCTTCTCCCACCCAGGCTTCGTGGAGCCGTTCATCGCGGGGGTGGACGCCGCGGTCGCCGAAGCCGAGGCCGCCGGCCACGCGCGCGAGGCCATCGAGGTGCTGTTCTCCACGCACAGCATCCCGAGCGCGGACGCGAGCAACTCCGGCGCCGGGCTCTTCGCGGACGTCGAGGGCGGCGGCTACGCGGCGCAGCACCTCGCCGTTGCGGAGCGGGTCATGGCGGCGGCCCCCGATCTCGCGTGGCAGCTCGTCTACCAGTCGCGCTCGGGCGCTCCGTCGACCCCCTGGCTCGAGCCCGACATCAACGACGCGATCGAGGAGCTCACGGCTCGCACCGCGGTGATCATCGTGCCGATCGGCTTCGTGAGCGACCACCTCGAGGTGCTCTGGGATCTCGACCGCGAGGCCCGCGAGACCGCGGAGGAGCAGGGACTCTGGGTGCGCCGGGTAGCGACGCCGGGCGTCGATCCCGCATTCGTCGCGGCGCTCGTCGATCTGGTGCGGGAGCGGGTGATCGGGCGGCCCGTGGGCCAGCGCGCCAACACGACGAGCATCGGGCCCTGGTTCGATGTGTGCCGCCCCGGATGCTGCGCGAAGGGCGGCGCGGCCCCGCG
>NZ_AYMV01000038.1 GCF_000633415.1 Leucobacter sp. PH1c
TCCGGACCCGGAAACCCGGAAGCCAGGCGCCGGAGTCCGCGCGCTGCGGTGCGGCGCTCCGCTCACGCATGGCACACCAGGGCGACGGCGCACGGCACCCTGGCACGCCGCCACCACACGGCGCCACCACACGGCACCACCACACGGCGCCACGGCCCGGCGCGACCCGTCTCCAGCGCTCCGGGCAACTCCGACGACGCGCCCCCGCGTCAACCGGACGCGCCGAACTCTAGGGAACCCTCAGGCAGATTGCCTGATGTCCGCTACGATAAGAGCGGAAATAGACGACGACCTCAGTACGGAAGTGGGCCGCCTATGGGTGCGATGATGAGTGTCCTTCTCGTCCTCGCGCTCGCCGCTCTCGGTGCGTATCCGCTCGTTCGTCGCTTCAGCCGCAATGGCTTCTTCGTCCTCTCGGGCGTGCTCGCGCTCGCGTTCGTCGCGCTCCTCGTCGCCGCCCAGCCGGTGTTCGGGGGAGCGGTGCTCACGGAGAGCCTGCCCTGGGTGCCGCAGCTCGACCTGACGCTCACCTTCCGACTCGACGTGCTCTCGGCGCTCTTCGCGCTGCTGGTGACGGGCGCCGGCTCGCTCGTGCTGCTCTACTGCGCGCGCTACTTCGACGAGGGCGAGGCTGGCCTGCCGCGCTTCGCCGCCGTCTTCACGGGCTTCGCCATGTCGATGCTCGGTCTCGTGCTGGCCGACGACGTCTTCCTGCTCTTCATCTTCTGGGAGGGAACGACGATCTTCTCGTTCCTCCTGATCGGCCACGTCACGCGCCTCCGCACCTCGAACGCGGCCGCGCTGCAGGCGCTCATCGTCACGACGCTCGGCGGGCTCGCGATGCTCGTCGGCTTCGTGATCCTGGCGCAGGCGGCTGGCTCGTCTCTGCTCTCCGACATCGTGGCGGCGCAGCCGACGGGCCCCGCGGCCGTCACCGCGGTGTTCCTCGTGCTCGCGGGCGCGCTCTCGAAGTCGGCGATCTTCCCGTTCCACTTCTGGCTTCCCGGCGCGATGGCCGCGCCGACCCCCGTGAGCGCGTACCTGCACGCCGCGGCGATGGTGAAGGCCGGCGTCTATATGATCGCCCGCCTGAACCCGGGCTTCGCCGACGTGGTCGGGTACCGGGAGACGCTCGTCATCCTCGGCGCGATCACGATGCTGAACGGCGGCATCCGCGCGCTGAAGCAGTTCGATATCAAGCTCATCGTCGCCCACGGCACGGTGAGCCAGCTCGGCCTGCTCATCATGGTCTTCGGGGTGGGGGATCCGCGCGCGACGTTCGCGGGCCTGGCCCTGCTCTTCGCGCACGCGCTCGCCAAGGCGCCGCTCTTCCTTGCGGTCGGGGCGATCGACCACGCCGCGGGAACGCGCGACCTGCGCAAGCTCAGCGGCATCGGGCGGCAGCTGCCCGCCCTCGCGGTGATCACGATTGTCGCCGCCGCCTCGATGGCCGGTGTGCCGCCGCTCATCGGCTTCGTCGCGAAGGAATCGGCGTTCACCGAACTGCTCGATCTCGCGAGCACCCAGCCGCTTGCGGGCGTCGCTTTCGCCGTCGCGGCGCTCGGCAGCGTGCTCACGGTCGCCTACATGGTGCGCTTCCTCTGGGGCGCGTTCGCGCGCAAGCCCGGCGTCGCGGACTGCGGCCTCGCGCACCGGCCCGAGATCGTGTCGCTCGCGGTTCCCGGCTTCTTCGTGCTCTTCACCCTGCTCGGCGGGATCTTCGCACCCGCGGTCGACAGCCTGCTCCAGCGCACCGTCACGGGAGACGTCGAGCCCGAGCACCTCGCACTCTGGCACGGCTTCACGCCGGCGCTCGGAGCCTCGGCGCTCGTGCTCCTCCTCGGCGCGGGCCTCGGTGTGCTGCTCTCGCGACCGGGGCTCCGGATCCCGGCGCTGCCGGATCGCTTCTCCGCGTCGCACGCTTACTGGCTCGTCACGCACCGCGTCGACAGCATCGCCGTGCGCGTCACCTCGATGACCCAGCGCGGCTCGCTGCCGTTCTACCTCGCGGTGATCCTGATCGTCCTCGTGCTCACGCTGGGCGGCGCGATCCTCACCACGGCGGAGTGGCCGGAGGAGCTCACGCTCGTCACCTCGCCCGTGCAGGTGCCGATCGCGATCATTATGATCGTCGCGGCGCTCTTCAGCCTCCGCGCGCGCACGCGCTTCCAGTCCGTCGTCCTCGTGGGCGTCACCGGCTACGGCATGGCCGCGATCTTCGCGATGCACGGGGCGCCCGATCTCGCGCTCACGCAGGCGCTCGTCGAGACGGTGACGCTGATCGCGTTCGTCCTCGTGATCCGCCGTCTCCCGCAGCGCATCGGCTCCCCACCCTCGAAGCGCGTGCGCTGGGTGCGCGCGCTCATCGGCATCTCGGTGGGTCTCGTGATCGGCGCCTTCGCGGTGATCGCGCTGGGCTCGCGGATCGCAGATCCGATCTCGCTCCAGCTGCCGGAGATGGCCTACGCGGGCGGCCACGGATCCAACACCGTGAACGTGATGCTCGTCGACATCCGCGGCTGGGACACGATGGGCGAGCTCTCCGTGATCCTCGCCGCGGCGACCGGCGTGGCCTCGCTCGTGTTCCTGAACACCCGCGCCGACCTGCGCCCGAAGCTGAGCCGCCGCGCGGCCCGTACGCAGGCGCAGGCGCACCTCATGCACGTGGCGGATCCGAACCACCCCGCGAGCCGCGTCTCCTGGCTGCTCGCCGGCCGGCAGCTGAACCCGGCGCGACGCTCGATCCTGCTCGAGGTCGTGGTGCGGCTGCTCTTCCACGCCCTCATCATCCTCTCGATCTACCTGCTGCTCACGGGCCACAACACCCCGGGCGGCGGCTTCGCGGGCGGCCTCGTCGCCGGTCTCGCGCTCGTCGCGCGCTACCTCGCGGGCGGCCGCCACGAGCTCGGGGCGACGGTGCCCCTCGATGCCGGCCGCATCCTCGGCGTGGGGCTCGCGATCGCGGTGTCGATGGCGATCCTGCCCATGTTCTTCGGCCAGTCGGCGCTCGCCTCGGCCTGGATCGACGTCGATCTCGGCCCCTTCGGCACGCTCCCGCTCGTCACCTCGACGCTGTTCGACATCGGCGTCTACCTCGTCGTGTTCGGCCTGATCCTCGACGTGCTCCGCAGCCTCGGCGCGGAGATCGACGAGCACGAGGAGGCCGAGGCGAGCGCGTTCGTTGATGAGGAGGTGGGCCGCTCATGACGATGCCTCTGGTCCTGGTCGCGGTGATGGTGGTGCTCTACGCATGCGGGGTCTACCTCATGCTCGATCGCACGCTCACCCGGCTGCTGCTCGGCTTCCTGCTCGTGGGGAACGCGACGAACCTGCTCATCTTCCTGATGTCCGGGTCGTTCGGCACGGCCCCGCTCGTCGGCGCCGGCCCCGCGGACGAGATGAGCGATCCGCTGCCGCAGGCCTTCATCCTCACCGCGATCGTGATCACCTTCGGCGTGAGCGCGTTCCTCCTCGCGCTCATCTACCGCTCCTGGCGGCTGGCCCAGGACCGCACCGATACGGTGCGCGACGACGACGGCGATCTCGAGCTCGCGGACGCCGACGAGCTCAGCTCGGACGAGGTCACGGAGGAGGACCTGGCGGATACGCCGGATTACACCGACGACGACGACCTGCCCGAGCACCAGGACGTGGCGCCCTACCCGGTGCCGCTGCCGAGCGCTGCGGCGGATCCCGGCACGGCGCCCGGAGCCGGGCCCAGTGATGCGCCCGGCTCGGATTCCGATCCCGGATCCTTCCCCGTGGAGGACCGCCGATGACCGCTCTCGTCCCCCTCGTCGTCCTGATCCCGCTCGCGAGCGCCGCGCTCGCGCTCGCGGTGCCGGGGCATCGGAAGATCCAGCAGGGCATCACGCTCGTCGCGCTGAGCGCCGTGCTCGTGCTGAGCGCCACGCTCATGTGGATCGTCGACGCCCAGGGCGCGCTCGTCATGGAGGTGGGCGGCTGGGCCGCTCCGTTCGGGATCGCGCTCGTCGTCGACCGCGTCTCGGCGCTGATGCTCGCGGTCTCCTCGGTCGTGCTGCTCGGCGTCTTCCTGTTCTCGATTGGCCAGGGCCTCGCCGATGGTGACGAGGACACGCCCGTCTCGATCTACTACCCGACGTACCTCGTGCTGGGCGCAGGCGTCTTCAACGCGTTCATCGCGGGCGACCTCTTCAACCTCTACGTGGGCTTTGAGATCCTGCTCGTCGCGAGTTACGTGCTCATCACCCTCGGCGGAACGGCGCAGCGGATCCGCGCGGGCGTCACCTACGTGGTCGTCTCGCTCGTCTCCTCGGTGCTGTTCCTCGCCGCGATCGCGCTCATCTACGGCGCGACGGGCACGGTCAACATGGCGCAGCTCACGGTGCGGATCGCGGAGCTGCCGAGCGAGGTGCAGCTGCTGCTCAACCTCATGCTGCTCATCGCGTTCGGGATCAAGGCCGCGGTGTTCCCGCTGTCGTTCTGGCTGCCCGATTCGTATCCGACGGCGCCGGCGCCCGTCACGGCGGTCTTCGCCGGCCTGCTCACGAAGGTGGGCGTCTACGCGATCATCCGCAGTCAGACCCTGCTGTTCCCCACCTCGAGCGTCGATACGGTGCTGCTCGTCGTCGCGGGGCTGACCCTCATCGTCGGCATCCTCGGCGCGGTGTCCCAACTCGATATCAAGCGACTGCTGTCGTTCACGCTGATCAGCCACATCGGGTACATGATCTTCGGCATCGGGATGGCGAACGCCGCGGGCTTCGGGGCCACGATCTTCTACATCGCGCACCACATCATCGTGCAGACCACGCTCTTCCTCGCAGTGGGGCTCATGGAGCGCCACGGCGGCACGACCTCGCTGTCGGGGCTCGGCGGCATGTTGCGCACGGCGCCCGTGATCGCGGTGCTGTTCTTCATCCCGATGCTGAACCTCGGAGGGATCCCGCCGTTCTCCGGGTTCATCGGGAAGCTCGGTCTCTTCACCGTCGCCGCGGATCTCGCGACGCCCGGTGCGTACTGGCTGATGGGGATCGGCGCGCTCGTCTCCCTCCTCACGCTGTACGCGCTCGCGCGCGCCTGGGTGTTCGCGTTCTGGCGTCCGCGCCGTCGCGCGGACGCGGAGACGCGGAGCACGCGGAAGCCGAGCAGCGAGGCCGTGATGCTGCGCGAGCGCGAGGAGGCACTCTTCGAGCAGCTCCACGACGCCCCCGACGCGGCACCGCAGCAGGAGCAGAAGGAGATCCCGAAGCTCATGATTGCCGCGACGGCGGGTATGGTCGTGGTGAGCGTCGGGCTGACGATCTTCGCCGGCCCGCTGTACGCGTACGCCGACCGGGCAGGCGAGAACATGGCCGAGCCCGGCCGCATGGTCGAGCTCGTGCTCGGGGACACCCCCGGCCAGCTCGGCGGCGGCAGCGGCGACACCCGACCCGGAGAGGGGAACGCGCATGACTGAGTCTCCCGCACCCCGCGCGGCCCGGAAGGTCGCGCTCGGCGTCCGGCTGCACGAGCTGCCGTTGCTCGTGGGGCTCGTCACGCTCTGGATGATGCTCTGGCACGAGGTGTCGCTCCTCTCCGTGGTGAGCGGCATCGTGGTCGCCATCCTCGTGATGCGCGTCTTCTACCTCCCGCCCGTGGAGCTCGCCGGCCGGTTCAATCCCTGGTACGCGCTGCGCTACCTCGGCTTCTTCTTCTGGAACCTCGCACACGCGTCCTGGCAGGTCGCGGGGCTCGCGGTGCGGCCCGGGCCGCCGCCGCCCACGGCGATCATCGCGGTGAAGCTCTCCACCCGCAACGACTTCATCCTCACGATGGTGGGGCTCACCATTTCGCTGATCCCGGGCTCGCTCGTGGCCGAGGTCGACCGCTTCGAGTCGACGCTGTACCTCCACGTGCTGAACACGCCGACGCAGCGCGCGATCACGAAGATGCGGCACGACGTTCGCCACATCGAGCGCCTCCTGATCCTCACGCTGGGATCGAAGCAGGAGATCGGAGCGCTGCGATGAGCCTCGTCATGACCACGCTGCTGATCGGTGCCGGGATCGGCCTCACCGCGACGGCGCTCGCGGCGATCGTGCGCATCGTGCGCGGGCCGACGATCCTCGACCGCATGGTGGCGTCGGACGTGCTGCTGACGACGCTCATGCTCGCGGTCGGTACCGACATGGTGGTGCGCGGGCACACCGACTCGATCGCGCTGATGACGGTGATCGCGGCGACGGCGACGTTCGCCACGATCGTCGTGGCGCGCTTCGTGAAGCGCCGCGCCGAGCAGCCGTTGCCCGAGGAACCGACGGAGGGAGCCGGACATGTCTGATGCAGCCCTGTGGGAGCAGGTGATGGATCTCGCGGCGGTCGTCTGTGTGTTCCTCGCCGCGGTGCTCTCCGTCGCCGCCGGGATCGGACTGCTCCGCTTCCCTGACGTGCTGAGCCGCCTGCACGCGGCGACGAAGCCCCAGATCTTCGGCCTGCTGCTCGTGATCGCGGCGATCGCGCTCGATCAGCGCTCGTTCCCGACGCTGCTCGCGCTCGTACCGGTCTTCGTCTTCCAGTCGCTCACGGCGCCCGTCGCCGCGCACATGGTGGGGCGCGCCGCGTACCGGACGCGGCAGCTCGACGCCGATTCGCTCGTGGTCGACGAGCTCGGCCCCGCGATCGAGCGCAGCGACACGCTCTACGGCTGAGCGCGCTCGGGACCGCTGGGTCGCTCGGAACCGCTGGGTCGCGCTGGAGCGCGCCGGGCGGGGATGAGCCGGGGTGGGCCGAGCTAGGGTGGACCGAGCCGAGCCGAGCCGAGCTGCGCCGCGGAGCGATCGTGCTCCGCGGCGCACCCTGCTAGAGCTCGGCGACGATCTCTGCGGCCCGTTCGTCCTGCCCGCTTGCGCGGAGGAGTTCGATCAGCTCGCCGGCCGCGGCCGCGCGCTCGTCGCGCGCGCGGGCGATCGTGAAGCCCTCGAAAGCCGACTCCAGCGCCCAGATGGCCTCCGTCGTGGCGCCGAGGTCACGGTGGATCTTGCCGGTGAGCCAGAACGCGTGGGCGGCGTCGCCGATGCGGCCGATCTGCGCGAACTCCTCGCCCGCGGCGGTCGCCTCGGCGAGGGCACGGGCGGGGTCGAAGCCCGCGGGGCGCGCGGCGGGAAGCGCGGCCGCGATCGAGCGGGCGAGCGAGTCGCGCAGCTCGGCCCGGCGGCCGATCCACTCGCCGCGGAGCCGCTCGGCGAGCTCCTCGCTCAGTTCGGAGCCGTCGAACTCGGTGTACTCGGCGAGCTCGGCATCGAGCGCCGAGAGGAGGCCGGCGGGCTCGCCCATGCGCGCGGCGATGGGGGCCCAGGCGGCGAGCACGGCGACGCGCACCTCGGGCGCCTCGCCCGCGGCGCGCAGCCGGGGGAGCGCCGCGGCGAAGAGTGCGTGTGCCGCCTCATCGTCCTGGTCGAGCGCGGCGCACTGCGCCGCCTCGGCGAACGCGACACCCGCGCGGCCGAGCCAGCCCTCGCCCTCGAGCCGCTCGGCGGCGTCGGCGTAGGCGCGTGCCGCGCCGCCGTAGTCGTTGCGCTGCGCGAGGTGCTCGGCGCGCGCGAGCACGGCCTCCGTGCTGGGCTCGCCCCCTCCCGGAGCAGCGTCGGTCCCGGCGCCAGTCTCGGTGCCGGCCTCGGTGCCGGCCTCCGCGGCCCCCGCGAGGTCCGGGGCGCCCGGTCCGGGTGCCGCCGCGGCCGGAGCGCCGAGCCCGGCGCCCGCGGCGACCGCGCCGGGCGCGGGGAGCGGGGTCGCGACGCGCGTGGCGGAGAGCGCACGGGCGATGCGTCGCGCGTGCATGTCGGTGCCGTTGCGGGCGTCGAGCGGAGCCGCGAGCCGCTCAGCCGCGCTGCGGGCCCAATCGTGAAGCGCGGAAACCGTGCTCCACTCGGGCTCGGCGAAGCCGGTGGGGAGCTCCCCGCGGTCGAGGTTCGCGGACAGTCCGGCCAGGAGGCCAAGCAGGAAGCGCAGGTGGAGCGCCGGGCTCGCGCCCTTCCGGAGCGCGTCGGGGTAGTCGTTGCGCAGCGTGCGGAGCGCCTGCTCGACGCGTCCGCCGCGGGCGAGCATCTCGAAGCCGTGGCCGCGCGCCGCGGGGAAGTCGGTCGGGTCCCCGTCGTCCGAGGCGACGGCGCGCTTGTGCATGCGGTCCGCGGCCTCCGGGTCGCCCGACAGCAGGAGCGCGAGCGAGAGCGAGTAGCGCGTGCGCGTGGGCTCGAGGTTGCAGCTGCTCTCCTGCGTGAGGCCGAGGGCCACGGCTTCCTCGACGCGCTCCGTGTCGACGAAGAAGTCGACCTGCTGGCCGATGGTGCAGGCGACGCAGTCCTCGAACTCGTCGCGGAGCCCCGTGATCCAGGCGAGGCGCTGTTCTTCGGCGTCGGCCTGGCCCGCGTGCCAGGCCCAGCGGAAGCGGCTCATCCGCACGGAGGAGAGACCGTGGCCGGCGAGCTCGAAGCGGCGCTCCATGTCGGCGAGGAAGGCCTCGGCCTGAGCGCGCGTGATCTGCGGGTACTCGGGCAGGTCGGAGGCGACCCACTTGAACTCCCAGAAGAGGTTGCGCTCGTCGCCCGTGTCGAACAGCTCGGGGCTCTCGTCCCAGAGCCGCAGCGCGCGGGCGAACACGACGAACGACTTCGCGCCCTCGTCGGCGAAGGAGTACGCCTCGACGAGGTCGAGGAGGGCCTCCGGGAGCGCCTCGCGGGGGCCGTCGGCCTCGATGCGGCGGGCGAGCGCCTCCGCGGAGGCGGTGCGGGCCGTGCCGTAGGGCATGCGCCGCACGGCGGCGAGTTCGCGTCTGATCTCAGCGGTCACTGGGGATCCTCCTGGAAGGGGTCGTCGGGGAGTGCGGGGCGCGCCGGATCGCCCGCGGTCCCGGTCTCAGGGGCAGGGTCAGGGCCGGGGCCGGAAGGAGCGTGGAGCGCCGATTCGAGCAGGACGCCGAGCGCGTCGGCGAGCGCACCGGACTCGGCGCTGCGCAGCCCCTCACCTGCGAGCATCACGGCGGAGAGATAGAGCGAGCGAAGCCCGGCGTCGAACACGTCGCCGTGCGGCGCGGCGAGGAGGCGGCGCGACACCGCCGAGTCGTCGTTCAGCACGAGCGTGCGGCTGCGCTCCTGGCCCTGCTCGGCGAACGCGTCGAGCAGTCCGCCCCAGAGATCCGGGCTGGCGGCGCGCTCGCGGTCGCGGTCGCGCCGGTGCTCGCCCTCGGAGTCGCGCAGGAGGATCGCGGGGACGTTCTCGGGGGCGAAGCTGCGCACGATCACGTCGCAGTCGTCGGCCTCGAGGAGGCGGCGGGCGTGCGCCACCGCGTCCGCGACCTGCCACTCCCGCTCGAGCGAGGGCACGCCGAGGGTGTGCACGAGGTCGGCGCTCTCGAGCTCGCGCACGCGCCAGCCGGGCCTGCGGCCGAGCCGGGTGAGCAGATCGGCGTCGTAGACGTAGCCCGCGTTCAACACGATGAGGCCCTGGGCGCGGGCGACTGCCGAGACCCGGCGGTACGCCTCGGTGGTGGTCGTGTAGACGATCTCCGTACCGTCGCCGCCGAGCTCCGCGAGCGTGCGCGGACCGTCGGTCGTCTCGAAGGGGAGGATCTCGGCGATGAGCGCGAGCATCTCGGGGTCCGTGAGCGCGAGGCCGCGCAGCGCGAGGTGGTGGGTCGAGATCACGGCCCGGGCGAGCCGGGAATCGCTGCCGAGCTCGCCGAGTGCCCAGCGCTTCAGCTGGGCTCCGATGGCCTCGCGCACGCCGAGGAGCACTTCGTCGTCGTGGAGCTGCTCGCGGGAGGCCGTGGGGGAGAGCGTGTCCGTGTCGAGCACGGCGCGCACGAAGAACGCCCACTCGGGCAGCACGCGGTCGACGCGCGGACCGAGGAGCATCCGCTTCATGTAGACGCGGTGCTGCCCCGAGCCCGGGGAGACGGCCTGCGGCAGGATGAAGGCGACGCCACTCACCCCGGCGAGCTCGAGCTCCAGGTCGATCGCGCCGAGCGGGGTGAAACCGAAGGTCCGTTCGCAGTACGCCGCGAGCGCCTGCGCGCGCTCGGCGGAGTTCGCGTGGCGCTCCCGCCACGGCAGCTCCGGCTCGGTGATGCGCACCCAGGCGTCGCCGCTGCCCGCGATCGCGGCGCGCACGGCGATGTCGAAGGGGAGCAGGGAGCCGTACTCCCGGGCGAGGGCGAGCACGGTGTCGTGGCTCAGCCAGTGGCCGGCATCCGCGCGGGCGGTGAGCCGCACCCGAGTGCCCACGGGGATCGCGTCGCCCGCGGCCTCCTCGGCCGTGAGCTCGGCGACATCGAAGGTGCCGTCCGCGCGGCCCTCCCAGCGGATCGCGGCGGCGTCGGGGTCGACCGAGCGCGAGCGCACCTCGATCCGGTCAGCGACCATGAAGGCCGCGAGCATTCCGATGCCGAACTGCCCGATGAACTCCGCACGGCCCACGCCGAAGTCGGCGTCGCGCTTCGACGAGCGCCCGATCGTCGCGAGGAGCTCGGCGGCCTGCGGCCCGGTGAGCCCGACACCGGTGTCGACGACCTCGAGCGTCTCGCGCCCCGCGTCGTCGACACCGGCGGTGATCCGGATCTGCGCGGGCGCGTCAGCCTGCTGCTCGCGACGCGCGGTGACCGCGTCCACGGCGTTCTGGATGAGCTCCCGCAGGTACACCTGCGGGCCCGAGTAGAGGTGCCGGGAGAGGAGGTCGACCATTCCGGAGAGGTCGACCTGGAACCGTTCGGTCATGCGTGCGTGCTCAGTCCTCGGGCTTGTACTCGGCCCAGATCTCGGGGAAGACCTCGTTGACCTGCTCGTAGAAGGACATGCCCGTGTTGACGGCGCAGAGCAGCTGCTGATCGAGCTGGCCGTCGGTGATGCCCTGCTCGTAGTCGACGTTGTGCTCGGTGTGGATGCGGACGAGGCCCTCATCGTCGAGGCGGGCATAGGTCTTCGGCCACAGCTTCTCGGCGTTCCACGAGTTGCAGGTCTCGATGGCCTGGCCGAGGAGCTCCGCGGGGAGCTTGCCGCGCCAGCTGCCGCGGATGCAGAGCAGTTCCTCCTCCTTGCCGCTCAGGAAGAAGAAGAACGAGGCGTACTCCCAGCCGCCCCCGATGTCGCCGTCCGTGTCGACGCTGTACGACCAGCCCGCGCGCTCGAGGCCGGCCTTGATCCGCTCCTTCGAGATGGGGGTGAGCCCGTTGCCGCCGCCGACCGCGGGGGTGCTGTCCTTCGTGAAGAATCCCATGTCTGCTGTGTCCTCTCGTCGGGATTGTCTTCTTCGAGGATGGCATATGCCACCGACAGGCGAAAACACGAGGTGCCTCCGGACCCAGGAGAACCGGAGGCACCGATCGTGCGATTCCGTGCTATGCGTCGACCAGGTACCGGCTGTACGCGGGTACCGTGAGGAACGTCGGGAAGTCATCGCCGAGCGCGACATCGGCGAAGAGCTCCGCCGCGTCGTCGAAGCGGTCGCCCGAGAAGCGCTCGAAGCCGCCGACCGTCTCGCGGAGCAGCTCCGACACCCACTCGCGGGTGATGCGCGTGCCCTCGGCGGTCGACTGATCCTGGTGGATCCACTGCCAGATCTGCGAGCGGCTGATCTCGGCGGTCGCCGCATCCTCCATGAGGTTGTCGATCGCCACCGCGCCGTTCCCGCGGAGCCACGCCTCGATGTAGCGGATCCCGATGGAGACGTTCTCGCGGACCCCCGCCTCGGTGATCTCGCGGCCGATGTGCACGTCGAGCAGCTGCGCCGCGGTCACCTCGACGTCATCGCGCTGGCGCTCGACCTGGTTCGGGCGATCGCCCAGGACCGCGTCGAACTCGGCCTGCGCCACGGGGATCAGGTCCGGGTGGGCCACCCAGGTGCCGTCGAAGCCGTCGCCGGCCTCGCGGTGCTTGTCCGCGCGCACCTTCTCCTCGGCCCGAGCGGTCACCTCGGCGTCGCGGCGGTTCGGGATGAACGCGCTCATGCCGCCGATCGCGTGCGCACCGCGCTTGTGACAGGTCTTCACGAGCAGCTCGGTGTACGCGCGCATGAACGGCACCGTCATGGTGACCTCGCTGCGATCCGGGAGCACGAAGCGCGCCCCGCGGCCGCGGTAGTTCTTGATGATCGAGAAGATGTAGTCCCAGCGGCCGGCGTTGAGGCCGGCGATGTGATCCCGCATCACGTAGAGGATCTCCTCCATCTCGAACGCGGCGGGCAGTGTCTCGATGAGCACCGTCGCGCGGATCGTCCCGTGGGGGAGGCCCAGTCGCTCCTCGGTGAACGAGAAGATGTCGTCCCAGAGCTTCGCCTCCTCGCTCGACTCGAGCTTCGCGATGTAGAAGTAGGGGCCGCGTCCGCGGGCCACGAGCTCGGTCGCGTTGTGGAACGCGTAGAGGCCGAAGTCGACGAGGCTGCCCGAGGCCGCGCCCGACTGGCCCTGCGCGTCCGTGAAGCGCATGTGCTTCTCCACGAGGTGCCAGCCGCGAGGACGCATCACGATCGTGGGCGTGCGCTCCGCCGTGACGCGGTATTCCTTGCCCTCGGGGCTCGTGTACTCCAGCTGCTCACGGATCGCATCGAAGAGCGAGAGCTGCCCGCCGATGACGTTGCGCCAGGTGGGGCTCGTCGCGTCCTCCTGGTCCGCGAGCCAGACCCGCGCACCCGAGTTCATCGCGTTGATCGTCATCTTCGGGTCGGTCGGCCCGGTGATCTCCACGCGTCGATCCTCCAGCCCGGGCCCGGCGCCCGCGACCCGCCAGCTCGCGTCCTCGCGGATGCTGCGGGTGTCCTCGCGGAACTTGGGGTCGCGGCCGTTGCCGATCTCGTAGCGGCGGCGCTGCCGGTCCGCGAGGCGCTCATGGCGCGTGCTCGCGAAGCGGTCGTGCAGCTCGGTGAGGAAGGCGAGCGCCTCGGCGGTGAGGATCTCCTCACTGCGCTCGAAGGGGCGGCCGGTGACCTCGATACGGGGGCCGAA
Organism: Leucobacter sp. PH1c; assembly: GCF_000633415.1. Taxonomy (GTDB): domain Bacteria; phylum Actinomycetota; class Actinomycetes; order Actinomycetales; family Microbacteriaceae; genus Leucobacter. The sequence goes on from NZ_AYMV01000038.1 coordinate 12,953, forward strand.
AGCGGAGGGGGTGGCGGTCTGCGACTGCTGCGGGGCCGCCTGCGTGGTGGTCATGATGCGTCCTTTGAAGTGAAGTGACTCCGCGGGGGAGTTGGGTAGTTCCATCTTTGAGCCTCCCCGCGGGGGTTCGAGTGCGGAAACCGGGGTGAAGTTCTGGGATATTTCTGCTTGCCGAAAGAATCTCGCCCTGGCAGGCTGGACGCATGACCTCGCTCACCACCGCCTTCACTGCCGAAGCCCCGCTCGAGCACGAGCCCGAGGACGGGGGCGACGCCCTCACGCTCGGCCGCCGCGTGCGCGAGCGCCGCATCGAGCGCGGCATGACGCTTGAGCAGCTCGCCGGCGCGGTCGACCGCGCCCCCTCCCAGCTCTCCGCGATCGAGAACGGCAAGCGCGAGCCCCGGCTGCCGCTCCTGCGGGCGCTCGCCGCAGCGCTCGGGGTGACGGTGGACGAACTGCTGATCGACGAGGCGCCGAGCGAGCGAGCGGCGCTCGAGATCGCGGTCGAGCGCGCGCAGCGCGGCACCGTGTTTGGCTCGCTCGGGATCCAGCCGATCCGCGTCTCGAAGGCCACGAGCGACGAGACGCTGAAGGCGATCCTCGGGCTGCACCAGGAGGTCGAGCGGCTGCACCGCGAGCGCGCCGCGACGCCCGAGGAGGCGCGGCGCGCGAACACCGAGCTGCGCGCCGAGATGCGGGTTGCCGGGAACTACTACCCCGAGCTCGAGCGCGCGGCCTCACAGCTGCTCGACAGCGTGGGGTACACGGGCGGCCCCGTGTCGCAGCAGACGACCTCGAACGTCGCGGAGAAGCTCGGCTTCAGCCTGCACTACGTCTCGAACATGCCGCACTCCACTCGCTCGGTGATCGATCGCCGCAACGGGCGCATCTACCTGAGCAGCAATCTGCCCTCCCGCGATGCCCGCGCTCCCATCCTGCGCGCGCTCGCGAGCCTCGTGTGCGGTCACGAGGAGCCGCGCAGCTACGGCGAGTTCCTGCGTCAGCGCGTCGAGGCGAACTACCTCGCGGGCGCGGTGCTGCTGCCGGAGGGCGCTGCGGTGGAGCACCTCGCCGCGGCGAAGAAGCAGCGGCAGATCTCGATGGAGGATCTGCGCGACGCGTTCGGCGTCTCCTACGAGATGGCGGCCCACCGCTTCACGAACCTCGCGACCGAGCGGCTCGGGCTCGAGGTGCACTTCATGAAGGCGCACGAGTCGGGCACCCTCATCAAGGCCTACGAGAACGACGGGGTCCGCTTCCCGTCCGACGCGCTCGGCAACTTCGAGGGCGCGATGGTGTGCCGCAACTGGACGGCGCGCACCATCTTCAGTCAGCCCGACCGCTTCAACCCCTGGTACCAGTACACCGACATGACGGCGGGCGGCACCTACTGGTGTACCTCGCGCGTGGAGAAGGCGAAGGAGGGCCTCTACTCGGTGAGCGTCGGCGTGCGCTTCGAGGACGTGAAGTGGTTCCGCGGCCGTGAGACCCCGCACCGCTCGCAGTCCTTCTGCCCGGACGACCGGTGCTGCCGCCAGGCCTCGACCGAGCTGACCGCGAAGTGGGAGGCCGCCGCCTGGCCGGAGGCCGCAACCCCGACGAGTCTCCTCGCGGCGCTCCCGACGGGGACGTTCCCCGGCGTCGACTCGAACGAGGTCTATGCGTTCCTGGAGCAGAATGAGCGCAGCTCATAGCACGCCGCGCCGCTTCGGGCCGTGAATTCGCACGGCGAGGTGCGCCGCGACCGTCGGCTGCGATAGCGTAGAGGGACTGAGCCGACCGGCTCACCGAAGCCCCGAGAGTAGGAGTGGGTGAGCACGTGAACACCGAGAATCACGCCCGTCGCGCCGATCATACGGAGGTGCGTGCAACGCAGCAGTTCCGCGAGGATCTGGGGGCCATGATCCGCTCCCGTGCGACCGACCTGTCCATCGACGAGCGCGAGGCCGTCGAGGCCCTGCCGTCGGGCGCCGCGCTCCTCGTGGTGCGCCGCGGCCCGGATCTCGGCGCGCGCTTCCTGCTCGATCAGGATGTGACGGTCGCCGGCCGCCACCCCGCGGTCGATATCTTCCTCGACGATGTGACGGTGTCCCGCCGCCACGCCGAGTTCCGCCGCTCGGGCACCGCGTTCACGGTCGCCGACAAGGGCTCCCTGAACGGGACGTTCTGCGACGGCGAGCGCATCTCGGGCGAGGTCGCGCTCGAGGACGGCGTCGAGGTGCAGGTCGGCAAGTTCCGCTTCACCTTCTTCGCGTCGCGCTTCGATCTCGCCGAAGGCGCCTGAGATGGCGGGCGCGGCCGCACGCCAGCCCGCTCCCGGTCTGCTGAGCATCGGTCAGGTGCTCGCCCGTCTCCAGGACGACTTCGCCGATCTGTCGCCGTCGAAGCTCCGCTTCCTCGAGGAGCAGGGCCTCGTCACGCCCGAGCGCACGAAGTCGGGCTACCGGAAGTTCTCCCAGGCCCACATCGAGCGGCTCCGGCTCATCCTCACGCTGCAGCGGGATCATTACCTCCCGCTCAAGGTGATCGCCGAGGTGCTCGACGAGATGGACCAGGGGCGCGACCCCGTGATCCCCGGGGCGGCGCGGCGCAGCGCGTCGAGCATCCTCTCGCCGAAGCGAGTGCTCGGCAGCGATGAGCTCTGCCGCTCGACGGGCGCGAGCCCGCGCTTCCTGGGCGAGGCGATCGCGGCGGGGCTCCTGCCCGCAGCCGAGGTCTTCCCCCACGACGCGGTGTCGCAGCTCACGGCGCTCCTCCGGCTCGCCGAGCGCGGGATCACGCCGCGCCACCTCCGCGCGGTGCGCGTTGCCGCGGAGCGGGAGGCCGAGCTCATCTCGCGCGCGGCCTCGACCCGCGGCATGAAGACCGGGACTCCGGCGGGCGAGGAGGAGGCGCTCGAGTTCGCCGGCTACCTCGACACGGTCCGGTCCGGCGTGTTGCGACGGGCGATTTCGGACGCCTGACGCGGGGCAGATCCGCACCGTTTCAACCTTCAAGTTCACCGTGAGGGCGACACGGTGAAAATGACCGTCCGGGGTCGTTGCACGGGGCAGTGCCTGTGGGTAGCGTTGGGGGAGTTGGGCGCACTCGCGCCCCCGGGAAAGGAACACATGAAGAACACGCAGCACCCGTTCGGGGACGACGGTTCTTCGCAGACTCTCGGGGAATCGATCGCGGACGATCTGCTGTTCGACGATGGCCTGCCCCGCCCCAATCAGGACGGCGGATTCAAGGGTGCGACGGCGGCCCGTGCGGCCGGCATCAGTTACCGCCAGCTCGACTACTGGGCCCGGACGGGCCTCGTCGAGCCCACGGTCCGCGGCGCCGCGGGCTCCGGCTCCCAGCGGCTCTACGGCTTCCGCGACATCCTCGTGCTGAAGCTCGTGAAGCGCCTCCTCGACACCGGCATCTCGCTCCAGCAGATCCGCACGGCCGTTGCGCAGCTCCACGAGGCCGGCGTGCACGATCTCTCGCAGACCACGCTCATGAGCGACGGCGCAGGCGTCTACCTCTGCACCTCGAGCGACGAGGTCATCGACCTCGTGAGCCGCGGCCAGGGCGTCTTCGGCATCGCCGTCGGCAAGGTCCTCCGCGAGGTCGAGACCTCTCTCGTCGATATGGACGAGCACCGCGAGCAGGCGGCCTCGGTTGACGAGCTCGCGGAGCGCCGCGGCAGCCGCAAGATCTCCTAGGCCGCTCCGGGCGGCACGTGCCGCAGCGGCCCGCCCGGGATCGGCCCCGCACACGACTGAGCCC
>NZ_AYMV01000039.1 GCF_000633415.1 Leucobacter sp. PH1c
CCGCGGCCCGGGCCTCGGGTCCGAGATAGGGTCGGGACCGCGTCCGCACCCCTGTGAGACGCCGGCTAGTGGCCGCCGCCCGTGTAGGGGCCGGTCACCGCGAGACGCTCCAGGTGCGCGGGGAGCGCGAAGCGCGGGTCGACGCCGGCGGCCTCGGGGGAGAAGCCGGCGGCGAGCTGGGCGGCCCACTCGCCGACCTTCGGCGCGAACTTGAAGCCGTGACCGGAGAGGCCGGTAACCGTCACGATGCGGCCGCTCGCGCTCTGGTCGATCACGGGCAGACGATCCGGCGTGTAGGCGCAGTGGTGCACGCTCTCGCGCACGGGCTCGGGGTTGATCCCCTCGAAGAGCTCGGCCGCGCGCTGCCCGATCTTGATGAGTTCGGCGCGCGTGTGGTGGGTGGGCACCTCCGAGACGTCGCGGAACACGGGCCACTCGGGGTTCGTGCACGCCTTGAACGCGTAGCCGTCGAAGCTCGGCGCGCCGAAGAAGTGCACCGATCCCGCATCGCGGAGGAACGCCGGGAAGCGCTCCGGCACGAACAGGCTCGGATCCTTCGGCATGAACCACGTGAGCCCGAGCACCTGGAGGCGCAGCAGATCGTCGAGCTCGGGGAACAGTCGGGTGGACCAGGAGCCCGAGGCGACCACCACGGTGCGCGCGAGCCAGGCGCCCTGCGTGGTGCGCACCACGACGCCGTTCGCGCGCTCCTCGACGTCGATCACGGGGGTGTTGAAGAACAGCTGCGCGCCGTTCGCCTCCGCGAGGTCGAGCGCGCTCATGATCGCCACCTCGGGCCGCAGCCCGCCGCCCTGCGCGTCGAGGAGGCCGACGTCGCCGTCCTGCACGCGGTGCTGCGGGTACTCGGCACGCAGTTCCTCCGTGCTGAGCAGGCGGTGCTCGAGGTCGAACTCGCGCACGGTGCCGAGCGCGGTCACGAGATCCTGGAAGCCCTCGGGTGCGATGCTCAGCGCGCCGACCTCGGCGTAGATGTCGCGGCCCGACTCGCGCTCCAGCTCGCGCCACAGCTCGCGCGAGCGCTGGATCATGCGCACGTAGGTGCCGCCCTCGTGCACGGCGGTGCGGAAGACGCGGGATTCGCCCGCGTAGGAGCCGTGCGAGTGCACGCGCCCGTACTGCTCGATGCCGACAACGGAGAGGCCCTCGCGCTTGCTGAGCTGCCAGAGCGCCATCGCGCCGACGGCGCCCGCTCCGATGACGACGACGTCGGTCTGCTGGAGATCCATGTGTGTTTCCTTCGGTGGGGTGGAGGGGGAGGCGGCCATCAGGCCATGGCCGGGGCGTCCCAGAGGTTCAGCTTCGTCCCGATGCCGTCGCGGATCGCGTTGCGGTACACGTGCGTGGCCCAGGCCACGTCCTCGACCGGCATGCCGCCGACGGAGTAGATGAACACCTCGTCGTCGCTCGCGCGGCCGGGCGTCTTGCCCTGGATGATCTCGCCGATGTCCTCGAACTGCTCGGGCGACATGCGGCCGTCGCGTACGCGGTCGACGAGGTGCATGCCCCAGATCCCGACCGTCTCGTGCGCCGGCGCCGGGAGCTCCTCGGCCCAGGCCTGGTAGATCTTCCGGGCGTCGGCCACGTGGCGGGCGCGCGTGGTGAGCGACTCGTCGAGCGCGAGGTGCGCCGAGCAGCAGATGAACGCGCCGGGCTTCACCCACTCGTCGCGCACCCGGGGGTAGTGCTCCGAACCGGACGGGCTCGGCACGGCGATGCTCACGATGTCGGATCCGCGCACCGCCGCCTCCAGATCGGGCACCTGCTCAATCGTGGTGATCTGCGGGAAGCGCTCCTTCGCCCAGGCGATGAAGGCGTCGACGCCCGCCTGCCCGCGACCGGAGACCTTGACGGTCGTGATGCCGGGCCGCACGGCCATGAACGACTCGAGCGAGGTGCGGTTCATCGGCCCGGGGCCGACGATGCCGACGGTGGTCGCGTCCTCGCGGGCGAGGTAGCGGGCGCCGACGCCGGGGATCGCTCCCGTGCGGTAGGCGCTCAGCAGGTTCGCCGACATGATGGCGAGCGGCGCGCCCGTGTCCTTGTCGGAGAGCGTGAACATGAGGATCGAGCGGGGCAGGCCGCGCTCCTTATTCGCCACGTTCGAGCCGTACCACTTGCAGCCGGCGACCTGGTACTCGCCCCCGAGGTAGGCCGGCATGGCCATGAACCGCCGGTCGGGCCCATCGACCGGCATACCGTCGAACTCGCTCGTCTCAGGGAAGTAGATCTGGGCGCCGTGCGAGTTATTCTCGGTGCCGGCCATGCGGTAGTCGCCCGCGGCGAAGAGGCCGAGCATGTCCGTCATCGTGTCGACGCAGGCGGCCATGTCGGTCACGCCCGCGCGGATCATGTCCGGCTCGTTCAGGTAGAGGAAGTCGATCTGGGTGTCGGGGGTCGCGTCGCGCGTGGGTTCGGTCACGTCGGTGTGTCTCTTTCGCTTGGCTCGCCGGGCGGCCGTGCCCGGGCACGGGATCCGGCGGTGGAGCCCGTGAGTGACGCCAGCCTAAAACTATCCATTTGGATAGTCAAGTGTCGCAGCGACCCAGATCCGGATCCGCAGCAGGATTCGGATCCGCGACCGGATCGGGCTACGCCGCCTGCGCGGAGACGAGCTTCCGAATGAGGCGCAGGGCGGGCGAGACGTCCTCGGGCACCACGAGCTGCTTGAAGACGATCCCGTCGAGGGCGAACCAGATGAGCTCCGTGAGCTCGGTGTCCGAGACGCCGAGCCGCGTCAGCTGCCGTCCGATGGCCTCCCGGTACGACGAGTAGTGGAGCTCCGCGAGCGGCCGCAGCTCGGGGCGGCGGCGCGATTCGAGCAGCAGCTCGTACTGGAACGACTGGATCTCCGCCTCGCGGTCGGCGAGCGACTCGATGCCGGCCGCGAACTCCTCGCTCGTGAGGCGGGCCTGCAGCATGTTCGACTCGCGGAGGCTCGCGTGGATCGCGTACTCCATGGCCTCGGCGATGAGCTGATCTCGTGTGCCGAAGTGGTGGCGCACCAGGCCGTGGGAGACGCCGGCCTCGGCGGCGACCGCGCGGTAGGTGAGCGCGCGCAGACCGCCGGCGGCCACGACCACCACGGTGGCGCGGATGAGCGCGGAGCGGCCCGAGACGTCGTTCATACCTTGAGCGTACGCGAGAGCGGGGAGCCCACCCGGTCGGGGCGCGCTGCGCTGTCCGATTTCCGCGTGCGCCGCGGCCCGCGGCGCGAAACAATGGACGGGTGCTGCCCCCGGATCCCACTCTCCCGCTCGACGCGGACGCCTGCTATCGCGCCGCCTCGGGCCGGGACGCGCGCTGGGACGGGCGGATCTACCTCGGAGTGACGAGCACGGGCATCTACTGCCGCCCCTCGTGCCCCGCGCGGAAGCCGCGCCGCGAGAACTGCCGCTTCTTCCCGAGCGCAGCCGCCTGCGTGGCCGCCGGGTTCCGCGCCTGCAAGCGGTGCCGCCCCGAGGCGGTTCCCGGCACCCGCGATTGGGATGCGCGGGGCGATCTCATCGCGCGCGCCGTCCGCCGCATCCGCGATGGGGCTATCGACGAGGTGGGCGTCGCAGGGCTCGCCGCCGAGCTCGCCGTGAGCGAGCGCCACCTGCGCCGGATGCTGCTCGAGGCGATCGGCGCGACGCCGGTGCAGCTCGCCCGCACGCGCCGCGCGCACGCCGCCCGCGCGCTCATCGAGCAGACCCCGCTCCCGCTCGCCGACGTGGCCTTCGCCGCCGGCTTCGGCAGCGTCCGCCAGTTCGGCGACACCATGCGCGAGCAGTTCGGCGTCGCCCCGTCGGCGCTGCCGCGGCGGGCCGGGGCCGGCCCCTCGGATCGTGCGCCCGGCGACCGCCCGCGCGTGGCCCTGCGGCTGCAGACCCGCGCGCCGTTCGACCCCGAGGCGCTCCGGGCCTTCCTCGTCGCGCACGCGATCCCCGGCCGCGACGAGATCGCCGCGGCGCCGAGCGCCGGCACCGCGCACGCGATCGACGTACCCGGCGGCACGGCGGTGGCGCGCATCGACTGGGCCGGGATCCCGCCCGTTTCCGCGCAGCTCTCAGGCCGCGCAACCGGCCGGGGAACCGACCGCGCCACCGGGCTCGTCGACGTGCCGGTGGAGCTCGAGCTGCCCGGCCTGGCCGATGCGCTCCCCGCGATCCAGCGGGTGCGGCGTATGCTCGACCTCGACGCGGATCCGGCGCAGCTGCAGGCTGCACTCGGCGCCGATCCGCTGCTCGGCCCCCTCCTCACCGCGCGCCCCGGCCTCCGGCTGCCCGCGGCGCGAGAGCCGCACGAGTTCGCGCTCGCGACGGTGCTGGGGCAGCAGGTCTCGCTCGCCGCCGCCCGCACCCTCCAGGGCCGCCTCGTCGCGGCGTACGCGGAGCCCGCCGACGGGCCGCGCAGCGGGGCGCCCGGTTTCGTCGGTCGGATCGACGCGGCCCGTCTCGCCGAGGTTCCGCCCGCGGCGCTCCGCGAGGAGCTGCGCATCACGGGCGCTCGTGCCGAGACGCTCTCCGCGCTCGCGGGGGCGCTCGCCGCGGGGCTCGACCTCGGCCCCGGCGCGGACCGGGCGCGGGCGCGGGCGGAGCTGCTCGCGCTGCGCGGGATCGGCCCCTGGACCGTCGAGCTCGTCGCCATGCGCGCGCTCGGCGACCCCGACGCGTTTCCCGCGGGCGACCTCATCCTCCGGCGCGCGCTCGGCGTCGAGCAGCCGCGGGAAGCGGAACGGCTGGCCGAGCCCTGGCGTCCCTTTCGGGGCTACGCCACCCAGTTCCTCTGGGCAGACTTCCTCGCCGAACAGGCACGAAAGGACACGCGATGACCACCTCAGCAGACACCCTGCACGCTCCGGGCAATCCGGGCGCTCCGGGCAATCCGGGCGCTCCGCTCGCGCACGCCACCATCGACGTGGTCGGCCACCCCTTCCGGGTGATCTGGACGCCGGAGGACGGCGCAGTGCGCGCCGCGGGCTTCGCGACGCCGGAGGACCCGCAGGCCGAGAGCCTGCTCGCCCGCCTCGACGCGCTCGACCCCGCGCTCGCCGCGCGCGGGCTGGCCGCAGACCCCGCGACGGAGGGGCCGATCGTCGACGCGGTGCGGGCCTACGCCGCGGGAGAGCTCGATGCCCTCGACCGGCTCCCCGTCGCCCAGCCCGAGACGCCGTTCCGCGGCGAGGTGTGGCGAGCCCTCCGCGGGGTCGCCGCGGGCACCGCCGTCACCTACACGGAGCTCGCGGCGCGCGCCGGGCGTCCGAGCGCGGTCCGCGCGGCGGCCTCCGGCTGCGCCACGAACCTCGTCGCCCTGATCGTTCCCTGCCATCGCATCGTCCGCACCGACGGCGGGCTCGGCGGCTACCTCTTCGGTGTCGACGTGAAGGAGCGGCTGCTCGCGCACGAGGGCGCGGCAAAGATCAACCTTTCGGATGAGAGGAATCCCCCGAAACTCTGGTGAACCCCCAGCCGGCGCGAGATACGGTAAGGATCATGTCACCCCGTCTGCTGTTCCGGATCTTCGCATTTGCCGAACTCGTCACTTGGGCGGGGCTCATTGCCGCGCTCGTGCTCCGCGGAGCGGGGGTGACGGAAGACCTCGTCCGCCCCGCCGGCGGCGCCCACGGATTCGTGTTCCTCTCCTACTGCGTGGTCACCGTCTTCGTGTGGGTGAACCAGCGCTGGAAGGCGGGCGTCGGCGTGCTCGGCCTCGTGCTCGCGATCGTGCCGTTCGCCACGCTCCCCTTCGAGCTGTGGCTCGACAAGCGGGGCATGCTCACGGGCGACTGGCGCCTCGCCCCCGGGAAGGACGAGCCCCGCGGCTTCATCGAACACGTGCAGGCGTGGGTGCTGCGGCACCCGTTCCTGTCGGTGCTGATCCTGCTCGCCGGCGTCACCGCGGCGTTCAGCGTACTGCTCTGGCTCGGGCCACCCATCCCCAAGTCCTAACCCGCCCCGAAATGCACGAAAGGCCCCGCAGATGCGGGGCCTTTCGCAGTGGAGGGACCGACGGGAATCGAACCCGCGTTCTCAGCTTGGGAAGCTGATGTCTTACCATTAGACGACGATCCCAGGGGTGACGCCGGACCAACTATAGCAGGAAGCCCGACGCCGATTCACCTCGACCCGCGGTCGCTCGCGCGGCCGGTTTCGCGGGCGGAGCCTACTGGCAGACCGCGCGCTCCGTGAGCGTGGCAGCCTTCTCATCGGCGGACCAGCCCACCTCGGGAGCGGCGCCAGCGGCCGAGGCGATCGCGGTGAGCTGCATCGCGAGGTTCTTCACGAACTCGGCGCCTGCGGCGGAGTTGTTGAGCGACACGACCACGGAGTACCCGGACTCGGGATCGTGGTACGCCGCGGTCAGCGTGCCCGTGATGGCGCCCGAGCGCCCGTAGAGCGGGCCGACCTTCTCCATGCCGAATGCCCACTGGCGACCGGCGGTATCGAGCTCCTCGGTGGGCTCGCCCTGCTCGTCGCGCGCGGGGTTCTTCGTGGGCTGCAACTCGGTGACGACGCTCGCGGCCGAGCCGCCGAACGCGCCGCCCAGGTACTGCTCGTAGAAGTTCTTCAGATCGCCAACGGTGGTGACCGTCGCGCCGGCGCCGCCGAGCATGGTGGGCGACACCTCGTGCGCCTCGACGGGGCCGGCATCGCAGACGGCCTTGCCGCCGCTCATCGGGTAGGTGAGCCCGGCGAGCGTGGAGCCGGTCACCGTGAGCGCGGAGTCCTCGGGGAAGTAGCTCGAGCCCATCTTGGCGGGAGCGAACACGTGCTCTTCGAGGAGGGCGGGGATCTCCTCGCCCGTCTTCACCTTCAGCGCGCGCTCGAGGAGCACCGTGTTCGTGTCCGACTGGTGGAAGTCGAGCCCCGGCCAGGAGAGTGGGGAGTGCGCGAGGCCCTGGGCGATGAGCTCCTGCTCGGGCCAGGGGCGCGTGGGGTTGTTCGCGAAGACGTCGCCGAACGGGCCCTTGAAGTCGGCCACGCCGGAGCGCATGTCGCACAGCTGGCGGTACGTGATGCCCTCGATGCCCGACTGGCGGGTGAGGTCCTTCGACACCTCGCGGTCCAGATCGAGCGTGCCCTGGTCGACGAGGTCGAGGAGGAGCGCGCACATGACCGGCTGCGAGGCCTGCGCCGCCCGGATCCGGCTGCTGCCATCGACCGTGTCCGAGCCGTAGCCCTGCACGTACGCGCCGCCGTCGCCGGCCGCCCAGACGCCCACGACGGCCTCGCTCGACTGGCTGAGCGCGAGCGCGGACTCGATCGCCGTGTCGATGCTGCCGGCGAGGCCCGAGTCGATCGTGTCGACGTTGCCCGCGCCGGATCCGCCCGAGGGGCCGGAGCAGCCGGTGAGGCCGAGCGCCGCCGCGGTGACGAGACCGACGAGTGCGAGGCTGGTGCGATGCGCACGTTTCAGGATCAAGCTCGACCGCCAATCTTCGCGGGGTACTCGGGGACACAGAACAGTAGGGAAGTCTACTGCGTTGGGACGGAGTGGGCGCTCAGGGAAGACACTGCGAAGCTGCGAAACCGCCATACATGAGATGTGGAGCCGTGCGTGAGCCGTGAGAAACGGCGCCAGGGCGGCGAAGTGAGGTTGCCCTTACTAGACTGGGGCGGTGACGATCTTTACGGATGCAGTGGTGTCGGCAGTGACCGGACACATGAACGGTGACCACACCGATGACAATCTTCTGATTGCGAGAGCTTTCGGCTACCCCGAGGCGACCGCGAGCGTGATGGTCGGGGTGACGGGCGACGCGGGGATCTGGCGGGTGACCGATCCCGCGGGTGAGCACGAGCTCTCCGTCGCGTGGCCCGCGGCCCCCATCTCGGAGCGCCCGGAGATCCGCCGCGAGGTCGTCGCGCTGTACACCGCCGCCTGCGAGCGGCTCGGCCTGCCCGCGCGCGAGGAGCACGCTCCCGCTGCGTCGTCGCACGCGCACGGTGAGCACGGCGGCCACGGCCACGGCGAGCACGGCGGCCACGGCAGCCATGGCGAGCACGGTGGCCACGGCCACGGCGGCCACCACGGCCATCACGGCGAGGCGGCCGAGGAGGGCGAGGCCGGCGAGGCCCCCTTCTCCCGTGTGATCCGCGAGAGCTCCTGGGGCGACCACTCCGACAGCGAGGGTGCCACCTTCATGGAGGACATCATGCGCGGGAAGGGCACCCGCCAGGACTACATCGACCTGGTCGCGCAGCACTTCTTCATGTACGAGGCGCTCGAGGCTGCCGCCGAGCAGCTCGCCGCCGACCCCGCCACCGCGGGCTTCCACCCGGCTGGGCTCATCCGCATGCCCGCGCTCGAGGCGGACCTTGCGCACCTGCTCGGCGCCGATTGGCGCGAGCGCATCACGCCCGTCCCCGCGACCGCAGCGTACGCCGCGCGAATCCGCGAGATCGCCGAGGAGGGCTGGGCCGCGGGCATCGTGGCGCACCACTACACGCGCTACCTCGGGGACCTCTCGGGCGGCCAGATGATCGCGAAGCGCGTGGCGAAGCAGCACGAGCTCGCGCACGAGGGCATCGCCTTCTACGACTTCTCGGGCCTCGGCTCGCTCGTCGACTTCAAGAACGCCTACCGCGCCGAGCTCGACGCGCTGGGCGCACGCCTCGACGAGGCCGAGCGCGCGCGCATGCTCGACGAGGTGCGCACCGCTTACGCGTTCAACACCGCGGTGTTCGTGGACCTCGGCGCGGCGAAGGCCGCCGCCTAGCGCGAGGCCCCGCACCACCCCACCTCAAGATTCGGGTGAGTTTGATCCGGTATGGCACGTCGATACCGGATCAAACTCACCCGAATCTTGCTGTATGCGGGGTGGGGCGGGAGCGATGCAGCGCGCGACTCGCACTTCGCTAGCCGTTAGCCGCGCACCCCGTTAGCCGCGCACCCCGTTAGCCGCGCACCTCGCGGTTCTGCATGAAGCGCACCACGTTCGGGTCGACGATCACGTCGCGCGGCTGGAGCGGGCGCTGCAGGAACAGCCCGTCGAGCGAGCGCACACGGCTGAGCGCCACGTAGGTCTGCCCGGCGCTGAAGGCACGAGGGCCGAGGTCAATCACGGCGGCGTCGTAGGTGTGCCCCTGCGACTTGTGCACGGTGACCGCCCACGCGAGGCGCAGCGGGAACTGCTCGAACTCCGCGACGACCTCCTTCTCGAGCTTCTTCGTCTCGGCGTCGTAGCGGTAGCGATAGCGCTCCCACACGGTCGGCTCGACCTCGTACTCCTCGTCGTCGACCTCGACCCACACGGTGCCGTCGACGCGGGAGACCGTGCCGATCGTGCCGTTCACCCAGCGGCCGTCGGCGTCGTTGCGGAGGAACATCACCTGCGCGCCGGGTTTCAGCTCGAGCACCTCGTCCGCGGGGTAGGTGTTCTCGCGGAACTCGCCGTTGATCTCGGCCACCGCGCGGAGGGCGCCCCCGCGGATCTCGGCGAGGCGCTCCGCGTTGATGCGGTTCACGGTCGCGTTGGTGGTGGCGAGGGTGATCACGTCGCGCGGGGCCGGGCGCGCGCCCGCGGAGTTGAGCTCCTCGGCCTGGTCGGCCGTGACGACGCCGTGGCGTACGGCGCCGAGGATCTGCTTGAAGCGGTCGTCGCGCTGGCGGTGCACCTCGACGAGCTCGATCGTGGAGAGCTCGGCCGACTGCCACACGTTCGCGTCGAAGAACCACAGCGAGCGGTAGGTGTCGGCGAAGTAGGCGCGCTCGTGCGGGTCGCGCGGCGGCACGGGAGGGAGCTGGTAGGGATCACCGAACATGATGATCTGCGCCCCGCCGAACGGGTCGTGCCGCTTGCCGCGGGCCTGCCGCAGGGAGCGGTCGATCGCGTCCATGAGGTCCGCGGAGACCATCGAGATCTCGTCGATCACGAGGGTGTCGATCGAGGCGAGCATCTTCTTGAGCTCGGCGGGCTGGTCGAGTTCCTGATCCGCGATCACGCCCGTGGGGAGGCGCAGCAGCGAGTGGATCGTCTGCCCGCCGACGTTCAGGGCGGCGACGCCGGTCGGCGCGCAGACCGCGATGATCTTGCTCGTGTTCCACGCCAGGTGGTTGAGGATGGTGGACTTGCCCGTGCCCGCCCGGCCCGTCACGAAGATGTGCTCGCGCGTGTGCTCGATCCGTTCGTAAACGGCGAGCTGCTCGGGGGAAAGAGGGGGGCGGGCCACCGATCCAGGTTAGCGGCTCGGGGCGGCCTCGGCGGCGGGAGTCCCCGGCACCCGCGCGGCGCGCACGGGCAGCAGCAGGATGAGGCCGACGATGAGCACGAGCGCGATGCCGAGGATGCCGAAGATGGCGGAGCCGCCGAGGGTCACCGCGAGCGTGAATGCGCCGGGGGCGAGGAAGGAGACTGCGCGGCCGGTCGTGGCGTAAAGGCCGAAGATTTCGCCCTCGCGGCCCGCCGGGATGAGGCGGGTGAGGAAGCTCCGGCTCGCCGACTGCACCGGGCCGACGAAGATGCACAGCAGCAGGCCGAACACCCAGAACACCCAGGTGCCGAGCGGCGCGAGGATGAAGACGAGCAGGGCCGACAGGATCATGCACGCGAGCGACCAGATCATGATGGGCTTCGCGCCGACGCGGTCCTCGGCGAAGCCGGCGGAGATCGTGGCGAGGCCCGCGACGACGTTCGCGGCGATGGCGAAGATGATCACGGTCGTGGGATCGAAGCCGAAGCTGCGCGCCGCGATCACGCCGCCGAACGTGAACACCCCGGCGAGGCCGTCGCGGAACACGGCGCTCGCGATCAGGAAGAACAGGGTCTGCCGCGCGGTGCGCCACAGCTCGCGGATCGTGCGCACGAGCGTGCCGTACGCGGTGAGAACGCCGCGGATGCCGGGCTTGCGGGCGGGGTCGGCCGGGATCTCGGGCACGGCGAAGAAGACGGGGATCGCGCTCAGCGCGAACCAGGTCGCCGAGACGAGCATGGCGACGCGGATGTTCCAGCCGCCCTCGTGCGTCACCCCGAACCAGCCCGGGTCCGGGAAGATGAAGCCCACGAGCAGGATCGCGAGGAGCACGATGCCGCCGAGATAGCCCATGCCCCAGCCGAAGCCGGAGACGCGGCCCACGTTGGCGTTCGTCGACACCTGGCTGAGCATGGCGTTGTAGCTCACGCTCGCGAACTCGAAGGCGACGTTGCCGATCGCGAGCAGCACGAGCCCGAGCATGAGGAAGCTCGGCTCGGGCGCCACGAGCGCGAGGAGCGCCGTGCAGCCGACCGTGACGGCGGTCGTGATCCCGAGCCAGAGCTTGCGGCGCCCGGCGGCGTCGGAGAGCTGGCCCGTGATCGGTGCGAGCAGCGCGACGACGATGCCCGCGATGAGCAGCGCGGTGCCGAGCTGCGCCGTGACCTCGTGTTCGGGGCCGAACGCGGGCTGCGTGATGTAGACGCCGAACACGAACGTGGTGACCACGGCCTGGAAGGCGGCGGATCCCCAGTCCCAGAGCGACCAGGAGAAGATGCGGCCCTTGCCGACGGGTGCGGGCGTGGGAGCCGGGGCGGGAGGGAGGACCGGCGCGGTTTCGCTCATGCTGCTCACAGTAGTGGCTGCGGCGCCCGTGCGGGAGGGGAACGTCCCGCCCCGGCGGTGCGGGAGGGGCCCGCGTGTCCGACGCGTGACCGATTCCTGAAAGTTGAGTGTGATTGGCTCAAGTTTGGGTGAACCGACTTGACTCGTCGGAGCGGCCCGGTAAACTTGAGTGCATCAGGCTCAAGGTCGGTGATCCGGCCCCGAGCGCACCAGACCACGGCGCCCATCGGCGCCGATCACACCAACACGAAGGAGCGCACATGTCACGTGCAGTCGGTATCGACCTCGGCACCACGAACTCGGTGGTCGCAGTCCTCGAGGGCGGCGAGCCCACCGTCATCGCCAACGCGGAAGGCTTCCGCACCACCCCCTCGATCGTCGCATTCACGAAGGATGGCGAGGTGCTCGTCGGCGAGACCGCCAAGCGCCAGGCCGTCACGAACGTCGATCGCACCATCGCCTCCGTCAAGCGCCACATGGGCACCGACTGGAAGAGCGATGACATCGACGGCAAGCGCTACACCGCGCAGGAGATCAGCGCGCGCACGCTCATGAAGCTGAAGCGCGACGCGGAGACCTACCTCGGCGACAAGGTCACCGACGCCGTCATCACCGTCCCGGCGTACTTCAACGACGCCGAGCGCCAGGCCACCAAGGAGGCCGGTGAGATCGCGGGCCTCAACGTGCTCCGCATCATCAACGAGCCCACCGCGGCCGCGCTCGCGTACGGCCTCGACAAGGGCAAGGAGGACGAGCTCATCCTCGTCTTCGACCTCGGCGGCGGCACGTTCGACGTCTCCCTCCTCGAGGTGGGCAAGGACGACGACTTCTCGACGATCCAGGTGCGCGCCACCTCGGGCGACAACCGCCTCGGCGGCGACGACTGGGATCAGCGCGTCGTCGACTACCTGGCCGCGCAGTTCAAGGCCTCGACCGGCGTCGACGTCTCGGGCGACAAGATCGCGCTGCAGCGCCTCAAGGAGGCCGCTGAGCAGGCCAAGAAGGAGCTCTCGAACTCGATGAGCACCCAGGTGCAGCTCCCGTACCTCTCGCTCACCGAGAACGGTCCCGCGAACCTCGACGAGACGCTCACCCGCGCCAAGTTCGAGGAGCTCACGAAGGATCTCCTCGAGCGCACCCGCAAGCCCTTCCAGGACGTCATCGCGGAGGCGGGCGTCAAGGTCGGCGACATCGCGCACGTCGTGCTCGTCGGCGGCTCGACCCGCATGCCCGCCGTCACCGAGCTCGTGAAGCAGCTCACCGGCGGCCGCGAGCCCAACAAGGGCGTCAACCCGGATGAGGTCGTTGCCGTGGGCGCCGCCCTCCAGGCCGGCGTGCTGAAGGGTGAGCGCAAGGACGTGCTGCTCATCGACGTGACCCCCCTGTCGCTCGGCATCGAGACCAAGGGCGGCATCATGACGAAGCTCATCGAGCGCAACACGGCCATCCCGACCAAGCGCAGCGAGACCTTCACCACGGCCGAGGACAGCCAGCCCTCGGTGGCCATCCAGGTCTTCCAGGGCGAGCGCGAGTTCACCCGCGACAACAAGAACCTCGGCACCTTCGAGCTCACGGGCATCGCCCCCGCACCGCGCGGCATCCCGCAGATCGAGGTCACCTTCGACATCGACGCCAACGGCATCGTCCAGGTGTCCGCGAAGGACAAGGGCACCGGCAAGGAGCAGACGATCACGATCTCGGGCGGCTCGACCCTCTCCAAGGAGGACATCGAGCGCATGGTCCGCGAGGCCGAGGAGCACGCTGCCGAAGACAAGCAGCGTCGCGAGGCCGCTGAGCAGCGCAACAGCGCCGAGCAGCTCGCCTACTCCGTCGAGAAGCTCATCTCGGAGAACGAGGACAAGCTCCCCGAGGACATCAAGACCGAGGTGCAGGGCGACCTGGACGCGCTGAAGCAGGCCCTCGCGGGCGAGGACGAGGCCGCCGTGAAGACGGCCTCCGAGAAGCTCAGCCAGAGCCAGTCGAAGCTCGGCGAGGCGATCTACGCGGCCGCGCAGGCCGAGCAGCCCGCCGCCGACGGCGCCGATGCGTCGAACGATGACGACGTGGTGGACGCCGAGGTGGTCGAGGACGACGAGACCGAGAACACCGGAGAGCAGAAGTAACCATGTCGAACACGGAACAGCACACCCCGGGCTCGGACGACGAGTTCACCGGGAGTGAGGTTCCTGCTGCGGGGTCGGAGGCGAATGCCTCCGGCCCCGAGCCGCAGCAGGACGACCTCACGGTCGATGACATCCTGAACGCGGAGCAGAGCGACGCGGCCGCCGGTGCGGACGCGGAGGAGGCGGAGAACCCCTACCTGGAGGATCTGCGCCGCCTCACCGCCGAGTACGCGAACTACCGCAAGCGCACCGAGGCGAACGCGCTGCTCGAGAAGCAGCGCGCCATCGCGGCGGCGGTCACCCCGCTGCTGTCGGTGCTCGACGACCTCGACCGCGCCGAGCAGCACGGCGATCTCGCGGAGGGCACCGCCTTCTCGACGATCGCGCAGAAGCTGCGCAGCACGCTCGAGCGCTTCGGGCTCGTGAGCTTCGGCGAGAAGGGCGAGTCCTTCGACCCGCAGGTGCACGAGGCGATCGCCCAGGTGCCCGTCCCGGGCACCGAGCAGGACACGGTCCTGGACGTAATCGAGCGGGGGTACCGACTCGGCGATGTTGAGCTGCGCCCCGCCAAGGTAGCGGTGGCGGTGGGGGCAGATGGCTAGTCAGGATTGGCTCGATAAGGACTTCTACCAGATCCTCGGCGTCTCCAAGACGGCGAGCGACGCTGAGCTGAAGAAGACCTACCGCAAGCTCGCCCGCACGTACCACCCGGATTCGAACCCGGGCGACGCGGCGGCGGAGGCGAAGTTCAAGGAGATCAGCGAGGCCTACTCGGTGCTCTCCGACGCCGAGCAGCGCGCCGAGTACGATCAGATTCGCGCCATGGGCGCGGGCAGCGCCCGCTTCACCGCGGGCGGTGGCGGCGGCCAGGGCTTCGAGGACGTCTTCGGCGGCATGTTCGGCGGCGCTCAGCGCGGCGGGCAGCACTTCAGCTACCAGCAGGGCGGCGGCCAGAACTTCGACGACATCTTCGGCATGTTCGGCGGCGCCCAGCGCGGCCCGCAGCCAGGGCGCGACGTGCAGGCCTCCACCACGCTCGACTTCGAGACCGCGGTGCAGGGCAAGACCGTCACGCTGCAGGCGCCGAGCGGCACCGTCAAGGTGAAGATCCCGGCAGGCGTGTCCGACGGGCAGAAGATCAAGGTGCGCGGCAAGGGCGAGCCGAGCCCGAACGGCGGGCAGCCGGGGGACATCATCCTCACGGTCGCCGTGCGCAAGCACCCCGTCTTCGAGCGCGAGGGCCACAACCTGCGGCTCAAGCTGCCGATCACCTTCTCGGAGGCCGCGCTCGGCGCGACCGTCGAGGTACCGACGCTGGGCGGCGACCCCGTCAAGCTGAAGGTGCAGCCGGGCACCCCGAGCGGCCGCGTGCTGCGCGTCAAGGGGCGCGGCGTGAAGACCGCGAAGGCGACGGGCGACCTCCTCGCGGAGGTCCAGGTCGTCGTCCCGGCGCACCTCTCCGCGGAGGCGCGGGCCGCCCTCGAGGCGTTCCGCGACGTGGAGCCCAACGAAAACCCCCGCGAGGATCTTCTCGCGCGCGCACGCAGCTAGTGCGCTGGGCCGGCCGCCGTCCGCGGCGGTCGGCCCCACCAGACCACTGAGGGACGAGAGGACCGAGCATCATGGCGACACCCCAGATGGATCGCTTCACGCCCGTATTCGCGATCGCGGCAGCAGCGGAGCTGGCCGAGATGCACCCGCAGACGCTGCGCCAGTACGACCGGATCGGGCTCGTCTCCCCGCAGCGTACCCGCGGCAACACCCGCCGCTACTCCCTCCACGACGTCTCGCGCCTCCGCGAGGTCGCACGGCTCTCGGCCGAGGGGCTGAGCCTCGAGGGGATCCGCCGCGTGCTCCAGCTGGAGGACCGCGTCGAGCAGCTGCAGCACCAGGTGCGCGAGCTCGAGCGCGCCCTCGCGGAGGAGCGGCTGCAGCGCCCCGACCGCCGGGTCTTCGCTGCGGGCGGCGCTGGCGGCGAAGTCGTCACCCTCCGCCGCGGCACGCGCATGCGTCGGAACGCGGAAGTCGTCGTGTGGAAGCCCTGACCGGGGCCGACGCGTTCTTCGCCCGGCTCGCGCGCGATCCCGATTTCGACGCTGAGGAGCTGCGCGCCTTCGACGCGAGCGACGAGCTGCTGCTCGCCACGGCCGCCGGGGAGCTCGGTGGCGGCGCGGGGAACGGTCCGAGCGGCGCGAGTGGGCTCGCGCCCGGGGAGCTCGCGGTGATCGGGGATCGGCACGGCGCGCTCGCGCTCGGCGCGGTCGCACTGCTCGGCGCGCGCGGTGTGCGGGTCTTCCAAGACCCCGTGCTCGGCGAGCGGGCGCTGCACCGCAACGCCCAGCGGCTCGGGATCCCGGAGGGCGAGGGGTTCGCCTCGCACGCCCTCGACGCGACGCTGCTCGACGGCGCGAAGCTCGTGCTCGTGCAGCTCCCGCGGGGGCTCGACGCGCTCGACGAGATCGCGCAGGCGATCGCCCGCTGGGCGCACCCCGACGTGCGCGTGCTCGCGGGCGGCCGCGTGAAGCACATGACCCGGGCCATGAACGACGTGCTCGGCCGCTCCTTCGCCGAGGTGTCCGCGGGGCTCGGGTGGCGCAAGTCGCGCGTGCTCGCTGCCCGCGGGCCACGGCCGGCGAGCGAGGCCGCCGTGTCCCCGTTCCCACGCTGGGGAACGGACCCGGATCTCCGCTTCTCGGTCGCGGCGTTCGGCGCGACCTTCGGCGGCCCCACCCTCGACCACGGCAGCCGGCTCCTCCTCACCGGGCTCGCGGACGCGGCGCCCGGCGCGCGGCGGATCGTCGACCTGGGGTGCGGCAACGGTGTGCTCGGCGTGTCCGCCGCGCTCGCGCGCCCCGGCGCGCACGTGATCGCCACCGACCAGTCGGCCGCGGCGGTGCGCGCCACACGGCTCACGGCCGAGGCGGCGGGCGTGCTCGCATCGGGGTGCGGCCACGACGGGGGCGCAAGTCTCACCGGGACCGACGCGGAGGTGGAATCCGGCGAGCTGACCGGTGCGGGCGAGCCAGCCGGTGCCGGTGCGCTCGCGCTGCCCGGCGTGTGCGTGCACCGCGCCGACGCGCTCGAGGCGGTGCCCGACGGCTGGGCCGAACTGATCCTGCTCAACCCGCCGTTCCACACGGGCGCGACCGTGCACGCGGGCGTCGCGCACCGGCTGATCGAGCGCTGCGCCCGCGCGCTCGCCCCCGGCGGCGAGCTGCGCATCGTGTTCAACTCGCACCTGCGCTACCGGCCGCTTGTGGAGCGGGCCGTGGGCCCGTCGCGTCAGATCGCGCGGGATCGCACGTTTACGGTGCTGGCGGCTGCGCGGCGCGAGCGTTGATCAGGTCGCGCGCCGTGAAGCGGTGGCTGCGCTCGCCGTAGTCGTCGGCGGTGACGCCGGTGAGCAGTGCGCCGGGCTCGACGCCGAGCGCGGTCGCGAGGCGCACGAGCGTCTCGACGGTGGGACTGGAGACGCCGCGCTCGATCTTGCCGATGCTCGTCCAGTTGATCTCGGCGAGCTCACCGAGATCCTCCTGAGAGATGCCGAGCCGCAATCGGGTGGCACGCACGAGCTCGCCGATCTTGGCGGCCGCGGGGGAGTGAATCTTTGCCACTCACCTAGCGTGGGGTCATCAGGGCTTTTTCACCAGAGTGTCCGCGCATAGAGAAAAAACACCGCACATTCTGCGCGGGGGATCGGCATACGCTGGATCCGTCATGACCTCTTCCGCGCGCTCCCCGCTCATCCGGCTCGCCCCGAGCATCTACGGGCCGACCATTCTCTTCACGCTCGGGCAGAGCGCGCTGATGCCGCTCATCCCCGTGCTCGCCGTGGGGCTCGGCGCCGATCTCGCCACCTCGGGGATCATCGCCTCCGCGCTCGTCGTCGGCCAGCTCGCGGGCAACCTCCCCGCTGGCTGGGTGGTCGCCCGCGCGGGCGAGCGGATCGCGATGCTCGTGGCCGCCGCCGGCGCGCTGCTCGGCACGGTCGGCGTCGCGCTCGCGCCGACGCCCGGGCTCCTCGGCGCCGCCGTCTTCGCGATCGGCTTCGCGGGGGCGACGTTCGGGCTCGCGCGGCACTCGTTCATGACCACGCGGGTGCCCGCGGCCTTCCGCGCCCGCGCGCTCTCCCTGATCGGCGGCTCGCACCGGCTCGGCCGCTTCGCCGGCCCCTTCCTCGCGGCGGGGCTGCTCGCGCTCACGGGCTCGTCGAGCGCCCCCGTCTGGGCCTTCGTCGTGTGCCTCGGGCTCACGGCCGCGCTCGTGGCCATCGCGCCGGATCCCGAGCGGCTGATCCCGGCGGGCGTTCCCGGCGCCGCTCCTGGCGGCCCGTCCGGCGGTGTCGCCGCCCCGGACGCGCCGACGGGCCTCATCGGCGCGGTGCGGGCCCACCACGCGCCGCTTCTGCGCGTCGGCGGTTCCGCGGCGATCCTCTCGGGCCTGCGCACCGTGAAAGACGTGTTCCTGCCGCTCTGGGGGGTCTCGATCGGTCTCGATGCCTCCGCCGTCGCGCTCGTGATGGGCGTCTGCGGCACGATCGACTTCGCGCTCTTCTACGTGAGCGGGCAGGTGATGGACCGCTTCGGGCGGCTCTGGGCCGCGCTCCCCGCGACGATCGGCATGGCGATCGCGTTCCTCGTGCTCGCGGGTACGCACGATCTCCCGAACGCTGCGGGCTGGCTCATCGCCTGCGCCGTCGTGATCGGACTCGGCAACGGGCTGTCGAGCGGGATCGTGCTGACGCTCGGCGCCGACCTGGCGCCCCAGCCGGATCCCGCGCACTTCCTCGCCGCGTGGCGCACCCTCGTCGACTTCGGCGGCGCGACGGCGCCGCTCGCGATCTCGGCGCTGGCGGCGACCTCGCTGCCCGTGGCCGCGGGAGCCGCGGGCGTGCTCGCCGTGCTCGGCGCCGCGGGCTTCGCGCGCTGGGTGCCCCGCTACATCCCCCGCGCCCGGCCCGGCGCGAGTGGCACCTGAGTACCGACTCGACTCACCCCCGGGTACCGGAGATGCGCCGGACCGGCGCAGCGCGGCGCGTTCGCCCGGCCGCATGCCTAGACTTGACCGTGTTCGCCCACCGGCGCACATCTTCTCCCCGACCGAAGGACTCCCGCACACCGTGAGCACCACTGAGCGTCCGGCCCCGCTTCGTATCCTGATCGGCTGCGACACGTTCCTCCCCGATGTGAACGGCGCCGCCCGGTTCGCCGAGCGGCTCGCCGCCGGCCTCGTCCGCCGGGGCGACGAGGTGCACGTGGTGGCCCCCTCCGTGGGACACCGCAACGCGGGCAGCTTCGTCGAGACGATCGAGGGCGAGCAGATGACCGTGCACCGCTGGGCCAGCTGGCGCTGGTACCCGCACGACTGGCTGCGCTTCGTGCTCCCGTGGCGGGCTCGCGGCTACGCGCGGAAGCTGCTCGACCGGCTCCGCCCCGACGTGATCCACATCCAGTCCCACATCGTGATCGGGCGGGCGCTCGCGAAGGAGGGCGCGAAGCGCGGGATCCGGATCGTCGCGACCAACCACGTGATGCCGGAGAACGTGCTCGACTTCACGCTGCTCCCCGAGCGCGCGAAGCGCCTGTTCGTGCGCTGGGGCTGGCGCGATGCCGACAAGGTGCTGCGCCACGCGGCCGAGGTGACGACGCCCACGCGGCGCGCCGCCGACTTCCTGGAGCGCAACACGCACCGCCGCGGCGTGCTCCCCGTGAGCTGCGGCCTGCGCGCCTCCGACTACACGGCGGATCTCACCCCCCGCACCGAGCACAAGCTCGTCTTCGTCGGCCGCGTAACGCTCGAGAAGGAGATCGACGTGATCCTGCGCGCGATCCCGCGCATCGATCCCGAGCTCGCGGTGAGCCTCACGATCGTGGGCGATGGTGACCAGCGCAAGAACCTCGAGAAGCTCGCCGGCGATCTCGGCATCCGCGACCGTGTGCACTTCACGGGCCGCGTGACCGACGAGCAGCTGCGCGGGCACCTCACCGAGGCGAGCGTCTTCGTGATCGCCTCGATCGCTGAGCTGCAGTCGATCGCCACGATGGAGGCGATGGCCTCGGGCCTGCCGATCGTCGCGGCCGACGCGATGGCGCTGCCGCACCTCGTGCACGAGGGCGAGAACGGCTTCCTCTTCCAGCCCGGCTACGACCGTGAGCTCGCGGAGCGCGTCGAGCAGATCCTGCGCCTGCCGCACGCCGACTTCCGGAAGATGCAGGAGGCGTCGCTCGAGGCCGTGCAGGTGCACGACATCGATCGCACGCTCGACACCTTCGAGGCGCTGTACCGCGGCGAGACCCCCGCGAGCTGATCATGCACGTGCTCGTCGTCACGGACCAGCACCCGGACTCGCTCGGCGGGGTGCAGGTGGCGATCCGGCTGCAGCGGCAGGCGCTCGAACGGCTCGGCCACCGGGTGACCATTGTCGCCCCCGAGCTGCACCGGCCCGGGTACACGGTGGCCGCGGCCGACCGGGAGGCGTACCTCGACCTGCCTTCGCGCCCGATCACCCGCGACCGCGAGTACGGCATCAGCTGGCCGGGCGCGCGCACTGACCGCGCGCTCGCCGCGAGGCTCGCCGCGCTGCCGCCCGTCGATCTCGTGCACGTGCAGGGCGATTTCTGGGGCGCCATGATCGGGATCCGCGCCGCCCGGGGGCTGCGCGTGCCGATCGTGCACACGATGCACAACCACGTCGACGCGGGCACGCGCGCCGTGACGCCGTTCGCGCCCGTCGTGTTCCAGGCGCTGCGCGTGTGGCGCCGTTTCGCGCTCGGTGCGCCCCGCGGCCCGGTCTCCCGCGCCTCGCGCGGGGCCTGGCGCTTCCTCGCCGAGCTCGCCGCGGAGGCCGCGGTGGTCACCGCGCCCTCCTCCCACTTCGCGGAGGCGCTGCGCACCCACGCCGTCGCCGCCGAGGTGCGGGTGACGCCCGGCGGGGTCGACGACGCGGCGATCGCCGCAGCCCGCGCGGTTCCGCGGTCGCCGCGCAGTCGCCCTCGCCTCGTGTGGCTCGGCCGGATGAGCCAGGAGAAGCGGATCCTCGAGTTCATCGACGCGATCGCCGAATCCGGCATCGACGCCGACGTGGCGCTGCACGGCGCGGGGCTCTTGCTCCCGCGCGTGCGCGAGCGGATCGCCCAGCACGGTCTGGGCGACCGGGTGAGTATCCCCGGGCCCGTGCCCTACGCGGAGGCGCTCGCCGCGATGCGGGACGCCGACGCCCTCGTGCAGACCTCGATGGGCTTCGAGACGCAGGGCCTCACCCCGTTCGAGGCGGCAGCGCTCGGCACGCCGACGGTGTTCTGCGACCCGAACATCGCGGACGACGTGGCGGTGCGGCCCGAGTGGCGCGTGCCCGCCGGCACCGTGAGCGCGCTCGCGCAGACGCTGCGCGAGGCGGTGGCGGATCTGCGGGCCGGGGATCCGAGTGGCGGGGGTCCGAGTGGCGGCGCGAACAGCGCCGGTCTGCGCGTCGCCGAGGCGGACGGGGAGCGCTTCCTGCAGTCGGCGCAGAGCCGCGTGATGCTCGAGGCGTACGCTGCCGCGCTCGCCGAGCGGTGCTAGCGCTTAGAAGCGCCAGACGGCGGACTCGAAGCCTGCCGGGGGCTTGGGGGTCCAGTTCTTCTCCTCGGTGACGAGGCCCGAACCGCCGGGGCTGTTCGACTGGACGATGGTGAAGGTGCCGTCGGTGTTCACCTCGGTGATGAGCACGGTGTGGACGCCGGTCACCCAGGAGGTGGGGGAGGACGCGTACTCGTACTGGATGATGTCACCGGGTGCCGCGGTCTGGAGCGTCATGCGGGTCGCGCCAGCGTAGTTCGCGACGGGATCGCCGCCGCCGGTCCACGCGCCGCCGCCGGCCTTGATCCAGCGCTGCGCCGACATGATGCACTCGCCCGGCTGGCTCCAGCCGGTGGGACGGCTCGTGCCGATCTCGCTCTCGGCGAGGGCGATCGTCGCGGCGACGTCGAAGCCGTGGGGGATCTGCGCGACCTCTTCGATGTGGAGCACCGAGTCGATGCTCTCCCCGGCCAGGCGTCCGCCCGTCGTGTCGAGCGACTGCGACACGGTCGTCGCGGGGAGCACCGCTGCGGGAGAGAAGTCCTCGACCGGGGGTGCGGCCACCGCGGGGGCGGCTCCGAGTGCGAACGTCACGGAAGCGACCAGGCTCACAATGAAGGCCTTGGCAGAAACTTTCACGCGTTACACTCCGGGGGTTGTCCAACAAAAAGCGCCGGGTCTCTGGCCCGAGCGCCTCACCCAGTATGCGTTACCGTTCCGTTATGTTCAACTTTTCCGGGCGAAAGAGCGGGGCATCCGCACCGCGCTTCGCCCCGGGATCCCAGTGCTGGAGCCGATCTGGGCCGGTCAAGAAACTCGCAGGAAAATCCTGCGCGACTCCCTCTTCTGAGGGATGCGCGAAGCCCCGCCGCGTGCTTTTCCGCGCTCGCGGGGCGGCCCCGCCGCGCCGGGGGGAGGGGGCCCGGTTCGGCGTGCGGCGCAGAACACGCTAGACTGGTGCGCGCTGGCTTTGCGGCCAGTGAGGAGGATTCGCCTAGCGGCCTATGGCGCACGCCTGGAACGCGTGTTGGGTTCACGCCCTCGGGGGTTCAAATCCCCCATCCTCCGCCACACGAGAACGCCCCTGCTTCGGCAGGGGCGTTCTGCGTTTCCGGGGAGGGGAGTGCGTGGGGCCCGGCTGGCGCCCCGGCTGGCGCCCCGGCTGGCGTTCCCCGGCCGGTGCCCCCGGCTGCCGCGGCGCGGTCGCCGCCCCTGGCCGCGCCGCCCCCGGCCGCGCCGCCCCCGGTTCCGCGCGTTCTCCCCCCGGTTCGGTGCACTCCGGTCCCCGGTTCCGTGCGCGGGACACCTGGGTACCCGCTCAGTGCCAGTGCCCCGCCAGTGCCCCGCCAACGGGGTTTTCCCTGGTCCCACTGGGTGAGGCGCTGAGCCACTCCGTGCGCATACCTACTCAGTTGCGCGTGAGTACCTAGGCCCGCTGCCGCGAAGAATCCGTGCAGTTTCCCGCAATTTTGCGTGATGACTACTCATGATCCATCTGGATACCCACAGGGGTCTCGCGCGCCTCGTTCGGGCGGCGGATGATCGTGGTGTCACGAACACTGATGCTGCACCGAAAGGACCACCGCGACTCATGCGCGAACGAACGACTCGAGCGGGAGCACGCCGCCGCCACGCCGCTTCGGCGACCGCACGTGCGCACGGCGGCCGCCCCCGTGGGCGTGCGCTCGTCGCCCTCTCCGCGGCCTTCGCGCTGGCGCTCGCCCCCTTCATACCGGCCGCCGGCGCGATGGCGGCCGACTACACCTTCGTCATCGATTCGCTCGAAGTGACCACGGCCGCGCGCGACGCGAACCCGGGCGACGGAGTCTGCAAGACCGCGGCGGGCACCTGCACGATGCGCGCCGCGCTCGAGGAGTCGAACGCGCTCAACGCGCCGAAGGGCTCGATCCTCATCACCGTGGCCGACGGCTTCACGGGCAACATCGACCCCGCGGCCACGGGCATCTCCAACATGGTGACGAGCGCCGTGTCGAGCCAGGACGCAGGCGCGCACTTCGCCGTGACCGCCCCCGTGACGATCGACCTGCGCAACCAGGTGACCATGGAGGCCTCGCGCGACATCGGCGTGGCGCTCTTCCACGTCAACGGCCCGGACATCACGTTCCGCAACATGACTCAGGCCCTCTCCGCCGAGAGCTCCTTCGTCATGGGGCCGAAGGCGAACGGCGTCGTGATCGACGGTGGCTCCTCCGTGACCCAGGCGCACTACGGGCCCGAGCGCTTCGTCGTGTTCCGCGAGGGCGCGAAGAACATCACGATCCAGAACTACCGCGTGCAGGGCTTCTACGACGCGGGCACCGCGACGGGCCTCTTCTACGTCAACGCGCAGAACGCGACCCCGGTCGAGAACATTGTGATCGACAACGTGCAGGTCACCTACACCTCCGGTGGGTACTGCACCGCCAGCGACGGCTCCGGCTGCCGCACGAGCCTCCTCCAGTTCTCCCCGCGTAACCAGAACGTCAAGCTCGACGGCTTCACCTTCACGAACTCCTTCGTGTCGAACCTCACCAACCAGGTGGCGTTCCCCTTCACGACCGGCGCGGCCGCGGGCTACAGCGTGCAGGCCAGCAACGTGAACATCACGGACAACGAGTTCATCAACGTGCAGGGCCTCGGCACGGCCTGGTACCAGGCCTTCATCGCCCTGCCCTACGGCGGCATGGGCGGCGTGAACCAGATCACGGGCAACCAGTTCGTGCGCGCATCGAGCGGCCAGGGCTACGCCGTGGCGTGGAACGGCAACACGACCGCCGGGAGCGCGGGCAACCTCACGATCGCCGGCAACTACTTCACGGGCTACACCGCGACCTCGATCTACCTGCAGAACACGGGCGACGTGAGCGTCGAGCGGAACACCTTCGGCGCGCGGAGCGCGAGCCAGGCCCGCCCGGCCGTCGCCGAGGAGACCCGCGACGGCACGAGCACCCTGCTCGACAACCAGGTCAACGCGAACAACCGCGTGGCCACGTGGTTCCCCAGCGCGAACGCGACCGTGCTCACGGCCGACGCTCCCGCCGGATCGCTCCAGGTGGAATCGCCGCTCGGCGAGGACATCCCCGTGTGCATCGCGACCCTCGACGTGTCGGCGCCGCAGGCCGGCCCGTACCCGGAGGCGCGCGTGGACCTCGACCTCTACTGGACGCAGGATCGCACCGCGGAGATCTACCTCGGCCGCGTCTCGGGGGTCACGGGCGACTCGGCCAAGCTGCTCCTCGACCTGCCCGTCGGCGTCCAGGAGTTCCCCTCCACCGTGGTCGGCAACACCGACACCGCGACCATCGTCGACGCCGAAACGGGCGTGGCGGGCGGCTACATCCGCATGCAGACGATCGGCAGCGACACCCGTCAGTCCTCGCAGTACTCGCGGACGGTCGGCTTCAGCGGCAGCTGCCGCCCGGAGCTCACGATCGACCAGCAGAACGATCAGAATGATCCGACGCTCGCGCGCGATCTGCACTACACGGTGAAGTCCTCGCTGCCGCTCGATCCCGCCTCGGTCACCGAAGCCGTGGTCGACGTGACCGCGACGGCCGTCCCCGAGACGATCGACGCCGCCCGGCTGAACCCGCGTAGCGTCTCCGCGACCCCGGTCGAGGGCACCGCGAACCGCGAGTTCCAGGTCATCGCGCGGGTCGACGACTCGGCCCAGGTGACCGCAGGGATCGCGGCGGAGCGGGTGCGCAGCACCGGCGGGCTCACGAACCGCGCCGCAGCCGCGAGCACCGACCCGAACATCACCTTCCGGAACCCGATCTCGGTGAAGCCGGGCTCGTTCACCCTCGTGACGGGGGAGCCCGACGGCAAGCAGTACGGCTTCGCGATCGCCGCGGGCGCCCCGGCGCCCACGAAGGACCTCACGTTCACCGCGACGCCCGATGCTGCGGCGACCGAGCACGACGTCGCACTGTCGAGCGCCACCGCCACCATCGCGGCCGGTGGCACCGGCTCCGACAAGATCCGCGTGACCGCGGGAGCCGGCGACGTGGCGGCGAACACGCCCGTGAGCGTGAGCCACACGGTGAGCTCGGACGACACCAACTACGACGGTCTCGTGATCAACACGCTCCTCGTGAAGCTCTTCGCCACCGACCCCTCGGTGCGCATCACGAAGCGCGCATTCGTCGGCGCGACTGATACCTCCTCCCCGGAGCAGATCCTCGCGACCGGAACCGAGGCCCTCGCGGGCACCCGGCTCACCGACGGCCAGGCCGTGTGCTTCGTCTACGAGGTCTCCAACATCTCCGCGGACGACTGGGCCACCGTGCTCAGGGACGTGACCGTGACGGACACCGACACCCGCCTCGGCGAGGACGGGGTCATCGGAACCGTCGCCACGCTCCCCGTCGGCGAGAGCACCCGCCTCGCGGCGTGCAGCTCGCTCACCGCGGTCGACACGACGGTCGGTGACGCCCGATGAACGCCCCTGCCGAGACGCGCCGCCCTCGCGGGGAGCGTCGCCCCCGGAGCGTGCGCACCCGGCTCATCGCCGGGGCGAGCGCCGCGGCGCTCGGCGTCCTCGGAGCCGCGGCCGCAGCGACCGCGCTCTGGAACGCCGAGCATGGCGCCAGCGGCGGCTCGGTCACGGCGGGCGAGCTCGACGTGGCCTACGGCGCAGGCACCTGGCGTCAGGTGACGCCCGGCGTGACCATCCCAGCGGGCGGCACGCTCGCCGGCGGAACCGACGGCTTCCACTCGATGCCGGGTGACGTGATCGAGATGCTCGTGCCCATCACCACGACGCTGCGCGGTGAGAACCTCAACGCCGTGCTGTCGGTCGAGACGGGCGCCGGCGCGGCCGAGGACATCGCGAACGGCACCGTCGCGGCGAGCTACCGCGTCGAGGACGGCGCGGGTGCGCAGGTCGCGCCCGCGAGCGGGGAGGCCGAGCTCGGCACGCCCGTCGAGGTGCCCGGCCTCGTGAGCAGCAACGCCGGTGAGACCGCCGCGTGGACCGTCGTCGTGACGGTCCGGGTGCTCGGCGACTACCGCTGGACTGCGATCGACCCCGTGCTCGACCTTGACGAGTGGACCATCAGCGGCGTCGACGTGACCCTCGACCAGGTGCGCTCGGGCGACGGATTCACCTCCGCGAGGGCCGCCTCATGAGCGCGCGGATGCGGAGCCTCGCCACTGGCGCGCTCATCACGGTCCTGCTTGGCGGCGCCCTCGCCGCGAGCGCGCTGTGGAGCGCGGGCGCGGACGCGGACACCCCGAGCGTCGCGATCGGTGCGGTGCGCTTCGGCGCAGCCTCCGAGACGGTTCCCGAGCGGGTGTTCTCGCCCGACGGCGGCGCGGTGTCGGTCACGCTGCCCGGCAGCACCGTGCTCGAGGTGCTCGAACAGACGAGCATCGACGCGGATCCGGTCATCTGGCGCTTCACCGCGAGCGGCAGCGCGCTCGGGATCACCGGGCTCGACTACACCGTCGCCGTGACGGAGCAGGTGGGCGCGGACGGCTCCTACGACCTGAGCGCGGGGATCGCGCAGCCGGGGACGGTGCTCGAGCGCTCCACGCTCATCGTGTACCGGGCGGGCGCCGGCGGCGACTGCTCCGCGATTCCCGAGGTTCCGGCTCCCGAGCCCGGCGAGGCGCCCCGCAACGTGCACGTGGTCGACGCGGTCGATGTGGAGCTCCAGGCCGCGGGTGCCGCGCTCACGGGCACGGAGACGAGCCAGGAGTGGTGCGCCGCGATCGACTGGAACGACGTGGCCGACGGCGCGTACGTGAACGACGTCCACGTCACCGGCATCGCTGAGGACGGGAGCGGCAACGGTGCGACCGCCCGCTGGCACGCTCAGGTCGGGTACCCGCCGGCTCTCGAGCAGCTCGGCGTGTACCGCAACCGCGCGACGGTCGAGGCGACGGCCGAGGACACCACCTCGGCCCGCGCGACGAGCGAGTGGCACGCCGATGTCTACCCGGACCCCTCCGGTGAGCCGGGGATCGTGATCACCCTCGACCCCGTGGTCACGAACCTGAACCCCGACGTCGCGCCCCGCGACTGACCCACAGTTTTCCCCCTTCCCCCCCAACCTGGCCCTGACGTCGAGCGCCGCCACGGTCCCCCCTTCCCCCAGCGCTCATCCCCAAGGAGAAACAGCATGACGAACACGAACAACGACCAGATCATCGTCGTGACCGAGCAGAAGAAGCGCCGGCGCGGTCTGATGTGGGTCGCCGCGGGCGCCGCGGCGCTCCTCGCGGGCGGCTCGACCTTCGCGCTCTGGTCCGCATCGGACACGTTCTCCGGCGGCAGCATCACCGCCGGCGATCTGAACATCGAGCAGCTCGAGGACACCTCGTTCTGGGATGTCTCGAACGACCGGAAGGACGCGACCGAGACCGTCGGCGCGAGC
>NZ_AYMV01000040.1 GCF_000633415.1 Leucobacter sp. PH1c
CCGTGCGGGCCCCCGCGCTGTGCTGTGGATGCACGCCGCTCGGGATCGACGCCGCGGCGCACGTGCTCGCGGCGCGCGCTGCGCTCTCCCGGCGCGCTTCGCTTAACCGAGCAGCGCGTCCTCGACGTCCGCGTCGCTTGGCCCGCGGCGCTGCTTACGCTCGGCAGCACGGCGATCCTGCTCCTGCACGACGCCGCTTCCCGCGTTCAGGCTGCGATACTCGCGGCGCGCGGCGATGATCACGCCGATCGCGGCGATGATGATGAACACGTACCACTGGAGTGCGTACGAGAGGTGCGGGCCCTCGTCCCGCTCGGGCTCCGCGGGGAGCACGCCGTGCTCGCCGGCCGGGTCCTCAGAGATCAGCATGCCGTAGGCGCCCGTGTAGGCGTCCTCCTCGGTGCCGGTGAGGCGCGCGAGCTCGGGCAGCTCGATGCTCGCCACGGTCAGGCCGACGCTCGAGCGGCCCGCGATCTCCGGCTCCGAGGCGCGCAGCCGCGCCTCGACGCGGACGGGACCGCTCGGCGGCGCCGGGAGATCCTCGATCCGCACCTCGCCGCGCTCAGCGGATCCGCCATCGGCACTCACCCAGCCGCGGTCGATGAAGAAGACTCGGTCGTCGTCGGTGCGGAGCGCCTGGATGAGGTCGGAACCGACGCCCCCCGGGCCCGGGCGGTTGCGTGCGAGGAAGGGGTCGCCCTCGTACTCGCCGCTCACCGAGACCGTGCGCCACTTCTGCGTGTCCGAGTCGAACGCGCCGGGATCCGGCAGCTCCTCCTCGAGCGGAACGGCGGGGGAACCGTAGTTGGCGTCGAGGCGCTCGATCTCCGCGCGCGCCTGGGCCCGGCGGTCGAACTGCCAGTTGCCGAGCAGCACGCAGGCGACCGAGAAGATGACGAGCATGGTGGCGTAGCCGAACCAGCGGCCGGAGCGGAGGAACGACCAGCCGACAGCGGGAGCTTCGGAGGGTCCATCGGGGGGCAGCTGCGGCATGTCGTCCTCAGTCGTCGAGCTCGGTCACGGGCACGACCTCGAGCGGGAAGTCGCGCGCGGCGAGGAAGTCGTGCAGGGTCTCGCGGTGCGCGTCGCAGGCGAGCCAGGTCTTCCTGCGGTCCGCGGAGTGGATCTTGGGGTTGCGCCAGAGGAGTGCCCAGCTCGCCTCGTCGCGGCAGCCCGCGCGGGAGCAGCTGAAGCGGTGCTCAGGGGGGAGCCCCAGCGTGATGGACGGGGTGACGACGCCGCTCACCGCTCGTCCCCGCTCTCCGGCTGCGTCCGGGGGAGCGGCGCCTCGGCAGGCGACGCCTCCGTCGGTTGCGCCGCGGTCGTGGGGGTGGCGGGATCCGCCGCGCCCTCGGCGCGCTGCGAGCGCCGGGCCGGCTCGACGTCGATCACGATCAGCTCGGGATCCGCGGCGTCCTGCGCGTCGTCGTCGGCGTTCCCGGAGGCGAGCTGCAGCGGCTCGGGTGCCTCGGGGGCCTCGCCCTCGCCGTGCGCGACCGCGTTGCCGACCATCACCGCGAACCAGGGGAGCACCACGGCGCCGAGAGCGACGAGGAGGATCCACCAACCGCGCACCCAGAAGAGCGAGACGACGCAGAGCACGCGCAGCACCATCGCGATGAAGTACATCCGCATACGATGCGCCCGGTCCTCGGCGGGGTTCACCCCGGCCGATGTCACGCTCACACTCTTGGCCATGCGCATCCTCTCAGCTCCAAGGGTCCAGCCTACGCTGCCCGGCTGAGCCTCCGCGCAGTGCGCGCGGCGATCCGCGGCGCGCCGGTCTCGCGGGCCGTTCCCCGAGCGGCGCACGCAGCACCCCGCGCGCCCGTGCCCCCGCGCATGCGCACTCCCGTAGGCTTGACGCGAACTGTCTGGACGGAAGGATCTTCATGACCACCTCGCGCACCGTACTCATCACCGGTGGGAACCGCGGCATCGGCTACGCCATCGCCGAGCGGATGATCGCCGACGGTCACCGCGTCGCCGTCACCTCCCGCTCGGGCGAGGGCCCCGCGGGCTCGCTCACCGTCCGCGCGGAGATGACCGATGCCGCGTCGATCGACGCCGCCTTTACCGAGGTGGAGGCTCAGCTCGGCCCGGTCGAGGTCGTCGTCGCGAACGCCGGCATCACGAAGGACACGCTCCTCCTCCGCATGACCGAGGAGGAGTTCACCTCGGTCATCGACACGAACCTCACGGGCACCTTCCGCGTCGTGAAGCGCGCAGCGAAGGGCCTCCTCAAGGGCCGCTTCGGTCGCGTGATCCTCATCTCGAGTGTCGTTGGCCTCTACGGCGGCCCCGGCCAGATCAACTACTCCTCGTCGAAGGCTGCGCTCGTCGGCTTCGCGCGCTCGCTCACCCGCGAGCTGGGCAGCCGCGGCATCACGGCGAACGTGATCGCGCCGGGCTTCATCGAGACCGACATGACGGCCGAGCTCCCCGAGGCGCAGCAGCAGCAGTACCTCGCCTCGATCCCCGCCGGCCGCTTCGGCCAGGTCGCCGAGATCGCGGGTGCGGCCTCGTTCCTCGCGGGCGACGACGCCGCCTACATCTCGGGCGCCGTGATCCCGGTTGATGGTGGCCTGGGCATGGGCCACTAATCGCCTGAACACCCCTGGCGATGCGGGTGGGGCGAGCGTAGCCTGAGCACATGAACACTCACGCACACCACCGCAGCCCCACTCGCGTCGCCGTCGACGCGCAGGCGCTGGCCGAGCTCTACGCGGCCCCCGAGATCCTGCGCGTCGTGAATGTCTGGGATCCCGTCAGCGCTCGCGTCATCGCGGAGCTGCCCGGCACGCGGGCCATCGCCACAGCGGGCCACGCCATCGCGGCGAGCCATGGCTACCCCGACGGGGAGCGGATCCCGCTCGAGCTGATGCTCGCGGCGATCGAGCGCATCTCCGACGCCGTGGCGCTCCCGGTCACCGCCGATCTCGACGGGGGCTTCGGGAACGCGGGCGAGACCGTGCGCCGCGCCATCGGCGTGGGCGTGAGCGGTGCGAACATCGAGGACCAGCTGCTCCCGCTCGAGGCGTCCGTCGCGCGCGTGCGCGCCGCGATCCGGGCGGGCGAGGCGGAGGCCGTCTCCTTCGTGCTGAACGCGCGGACCGACGCGCTCGTCCGCGGGGGAGACCGGCCCCGCGCCGAGTCCATCGCCGACGCGATCGAGCGCGGGCGCGCCTACCTCGCGGAGGGGGCGACGTGCGTCTTCGTGCCCGGCGTGCTCGACCGGGCGGAGACCGAGGAGCTCGTCGCCGGGATCGGTGAGCGCGCGGTCAGCGTGATCGGTCTCCCGGGCGCCCTGAGCGCCGCGGAGTACGAGGCGCTCGGCGTCGCGCGGATCTCCTACGGGCCGGCCCCGCAGAACGTCGCACTCACGGCGCTCAAGCGTCTCGGCGAGGATCTGCTGGCCGACGGCGTGATCCCGGACGGCACGGAGCAGCTCAACAACTTCTGAGGGCGCCGCAACCGGGCGTCGCCCGCGGGCGGCGCCTGGTCGCGCTAGGCGGAGGCGAGCCGGTCGAGCAGCGGGATCGCGCGGCCCAGGTCCTCCTCGATCGCCACGTCGGCGCGCTCGCGCACGACGGGCTTGCCGTTGAAGGAGACCCCGATCGCGGCGACGTCCATCATCTCGAGATCGTTCGCACCATCGCCGATGGCGACCGTCGCGCTGAGCGGGATCCCCTCCTGCCCGGCCCACTCGCGCAGGGCGCTCGCCTTCGCGGCGGCGTCGATCACGGGGCCGACTGTGCGGCCCGTCAGCGCGCCGTCCGCGACCTCGAGCCGGTTGGCGCGCCAGAAGTCGAGCCCCAGGTCCTGCGCGATCGGATCGAGCACCTCGTGGAAGCCGCCCGAGACGACGCCCACCTTGCCACCCCGCTCGTGCACGGCGGCGATGAGCTCGCGGATGCCCGGCGTGAGCCGCACGCGCTCGTACGCCTCCTGGAACGCCGACTCGGGCGTGCCCGCGAGCGTCGCCACGCGCGCGCCCAGGCTCTCGCTGAAGTCGAGGTCTCCGCGCATCGCCTGCTCGGTCACCGCGGCGACCTCGTCGCGGGTGCCGGCGACGTCGGCGAGGAGTTCGATCACCTCGTCCTGAATGGTCGTGGAATCGCAGTCGAGCACAACGAGGGGGGAGACGGTCATGCGCTCCAGTCTAGGCACTCCGCGCGCCCTGGCGTGGCGCACTCCCGGGCGGGGCGCACTCGCTAGGCTGGGGCGCATGGTCAATGTGCTGCGCCTCACCGATGTGTCCTATGTGCGCGACCGCCGCCCGATCCTCGATGGGGTCTCCTGGTCGGTCGACGAGTCGGAGCGGTGGGTGATCCTCGGCCCGAACGGTGCCGGGAAGTCCACTCTGCTGAAGCTCGCGACCTCGGCGGATCACCCCACGCGCGGCTCGGTCGAGGTGCTCGGCGAGCAGCTCGGCAAGGTCGATGTCTTCGAGCTGCGCAACCGCATCGGTTTCGTCGCCTCCGCGACGGCCCGCCGGATCCCGCCCACGGAGACGGTGCGCGACATTGTCCTCACCGCGGCCTACTCGGTCGAGGGCCGGTGGAACGAGGAGTACGACGAGCTGGACGTGCGCCAGGCGGATCGCGTGCTCGCCGAGTGGGATCTCGGGCACCTCGCTGATCGCATCTTCGCGACGCTGAGCGACGGTGAGCGCAAGCGGACCCTGATCGCTCGCGCGGTGATGACCGATCCCGAGATGCTGCTGCTCGACGAGCCGAGCGCGAGCCTCGACCTGGGCGCCCGCGAGCGGCTGCTGCAGATGCTCTCCGGCTTCGCCTCCTCGCCCGCATCGCCCGCCATGGTCATGGTGACGCACCACGTCGAGGAGATCCCGCCGGGCTTCACGCACGTGCTCCTCCTGCGCGACGGCCGCATTCAGGCCGCCGGCCCCGTGGCCGACACGCTGACGGCGGAAAACCTCGAAGCGACCTTCGGCATGCCGTTCGACCTCACGGTGAGCGGCGGGCGCTACGCCGCCGTGGCGCGCCCCTAACCTCAATCGCGGAAAACACCCGCCTCGTCTGCTAAAGTGGATCCTTGGTGCGGTAGTACCGCAAGACTTCGGTGCGCTGAGCGCATCATCATCACGCGAAAATAAGGACACTCATGAAGACCGACATCCACCCCGAGTACAACGCAATCGTGTTCCGCGACCTGGCGTCGGGGGAGACGTTCCTCACTCGCTCCACGCTGACCAGCGAGAAGACCATCGAGCTCGACGGCGTCACCTACCCCGTTCTCGACGTCGAGATCTCCAGCGCCTCGCACCCCTTCTACACGGGCAAGCAGCGCATCATGGACTCGGCCGGCCGCGTCGAGAAGTTCAACCAGCGCTTCAAGGGCTTCGGCGCCTAAGCACTCGGTACACGCACAGGGGGCCCGGATCTCACGATCCGGGCCCCCTGTGGCGTTCCGGGCGGGAACGGCGCAGCGCCGCCCCGCCCGCGCGAGATTAACCGCGCCGGATCGGCCAGCGCCCATCCGCCACGAACTGGGGATCGCGCGCTCGGCGCATGTAGTCCTGGAAGTTCGCTGCCTGTGCCGCCGCCCACTCGACCTGTGCGGAGTGCAGGCGGTCCAGATCGTCGGGAAGCACATCGGCGTACTTCCGTGCGAGCACCTGCAGCACCCGGCCGGAGGCGATCGCGTCGTCCCCGGCGTCGTGCGCGGTGCCGAGCGCGACACCGTGGTGCGCCGTAACGGCCTCGAGGGTGCGCTTGCCCTTGCGGTACCGGTCGAGCTGCTTGTCGAGGATCAGCGGATCGAGCACGGGGGAGATCTCTCCCGGCAGCGCGATCCCGTGGCGCTCGGCCTCGGCGGCGAGAAGCGTGAGGTCGTAGGGAGCGTTGTACGCGACGATCGGGAAGCCCCGCTCGATCATCTCGAGCAGCTGCGCCACGATCTGCTGCACGCCGACCGCGGCCGCGATCCCGCTCGCGCGCGCGACGTCCGTTGTGATGCCGTGCACGCGGGCAGCGGCCTCGGGGATCTCGACGCCGGGATCGAGGAGCCAGTCGTAGCGCTCGACGACCTCGCCGCCGGGGCCGAGGAGCGCGATCGTGGCGCTCACGATGCGGGCTTCGGAGGTGTCGATTCCGGTCGTCTCGGTGTCGAACACGGCGATGTTCGCGGCCCAGAGGGGGAGTTGCGCGGTCACGGCGCTCCTTTCGTTTCCCTCGATGCTACCGAGCATCTCCGACACGCCCCATCGTGACGCGCGCGGGGCGCCGGTTGAGGGCCCTGTCAGCGGTCCCCAGTAGGATCGCTTCGTGAGCAATGCCCCCCACGTCCTCTCCGTCGGCACGCTCGGGATCGAGACCCGTGCGTGGCAGTACGGCGCGCCCGAGGGCCCCACACTGATCCTGGTGCACGGCTTCCGCGGCGACCATCACGGCCTCGCCGGCATTGCGGTGGCCCTCTCCGAGCAGGCGCCCGAGCTGCGCATCGTCGTGCCCGATCTGCCGGGCTTCGGTGCGAGCCCGGCGATTCCGGGGCGCACCCACGATCTCCCGCTCTTCGGCGAGTGGCTTCGCGCATTCGCTGCAGCGGTCGCACCCGAGGGCTTCGCGATCCTCGGGCACTCGTTCGGCTCGCTCGTCGTCTCGGCGTCGCTCTCGGGCGGGCTCGCGCCGCGTCGCACGATCCTGATCAATCCGATCTCGGCCCCCGCGCTCGAGGGGCCGCAGGCTCTCATGACCCAGCTGGCCATCGCGTACTATCGCGCAGCCGACCTCCTGCCCGAGCGCGCGGCGCGCGGGCTCCTCGGCAACCCGCTCATCGTCCGGGTCATGAGCGAGGTCATGGCGAAAACGTCGGATCGCGAGCTCCGCGCCTGGATCCACGAGCAGCACGGCCGATACTTCAGCACGTTCTCGGATCCCACGACACTGCTCGATGCCTTCCGCGCGTCGGTCTCGCACACCGTGCCCGACTACGCTGCGGCCTTCGACATGCCGACGCTGCTCATCGCGGGGGAGCGGGACGACATCACCCCGCTCGCGAAGCAGCTCGAGCTGCACCACCGGATCCCGGGATCCCGCCTGGTGATCCTGCCGGGCACCGGGCACCTCGTGCACTACGAGGCGGTCACGGAGGCCGTCGACGCCATCGCCGACTTCCTGCGGGAGCATGCATGAACCTGATCGAGATCACCGAGCTGAGCATCCCCGAGCTGGCCGACTACACGCAGCTCACCGATGTGGCCCTGCGCCGCGTGCGTGAGCCGGGGGAGGGCCTGTACCTCGCGGAGTCGCCGAAGGTGATCGAGCGCGCCCTCCGTGCGGGGCACCGGCCCCGCTCGGTGCTGATCATCCCGGAGTGGATCCCGAAGGTCGAGGCGCTCCTCGCGGAGTTCCCGGACGTGCCCGTGTTCGTCGGCGCTCCCGAGCAGCTCGAGCAGCTCACGGGCTTCCACATGCACCGAGGTGCGCTCGCGTCGATGCATCGGCCCGCGCCGCGCGATCCTGCGGAGCTGCTCCGGGCATCCAAGCGCGTCGTTGTGCTCGAGGACCTCACCGACCACACCAACGTTGGCGCGATCTTCCGCTCGGTGGCGGCGCTCGGCGCCGACGCAGTGCTGCTCAGCCCGGCCTGCGCCGATCCGCTCTACCGGCGCGCCGTGCGCGTGAGCATGGGTGCCGTGCTCCAGGTGCCGTGGGCGCGGCTGCCCGACTGGCGCGAGGCCGGCCCGCTCTTCCGCGAGGAGGGGTACGAGCTCACCGCCTTCGCGCTGCGCGACGACGCCGAGGACCTCGCCGACTACGTCGAGGAGCTGCCGGAGCGTCTCGCGCTGCTCTTCGGCACCGAGGGGGACGGCCTCAGCCGTCGCGCGCTGGCCTCGGCTGCCCGCTCCGTCGTGATCCCGATGGAGCACGGCGTCGACTCGCTGAACGTCGCCACGGCGGCGGCCCTCGCCCTGTGGGCCGTGCGTACGGGCGACCAGCGCGGCCGGCGCGAGCGTGCGCTCGGCCCCGCGCCGGTCGTCGAGACGCTGAGCGCCGCGGCAGGGGAGGGGGTCGCCCGGTGACGGGGGCGCTCTCCGGCCCGGGCATCTCGCCGGGCGGCCGCAGTCGTGCGGCGTGGTTCACGGCGTTCTGGCTCGTCGTGGGCGTGGGCTCGTACGTGCTCGGCGTGCGCAACGCGCTCGGGCAGCGTGCCGAGAACAGCGTGCTCGACGCGGCGGAGTTCACCACGAACCCGCCGCCCCCGCTGAACCTGGTGTCGATCCCGACCGTGGCTATCGCTCTCGTGGTGATCGGCCTGCTCGCGCTGTGGGCGCACGGCCTGCGGCGCGCGTTCGTGGTGACGATCGTCCCAGCGCTCGCCATCCTCGCCTCGCAGCTGCTCAAGCTGCAGCTGCTGACGCGCCCGCAGCTCTTCGAGCTCGACGCTCCCAACACCTTCCCGAGCGGCCACATGACGGTGTTCACCGCGCTCGTGGGCGCACTGATCTGGGCGGTGCCTGCCCGGATCCGCGCGATCGTGGCACTGCTCGGCGCCGTGCTCCTCGGAGCCGTCGGGTGGCAGCTGCTCGCCTACGGTTGGCATCGTCCGAGCGACGTCTTCGGCGGCATCGCGCTCGTGTGCTGCGTGTTCGCACTCGCCGGTCTCGTGCGCCCGGCGCACAACCGGGGCAGGATCGCGCTCGCGCGCACGGTCTCGGTGGGCCTCGCGCTGGTGGGCTGGATCCTGGCCGGGGGAGCGCTCGTGCTCGCCGGCGTCGCCGGGCTGCAGGCGAGCTCCGAGCTGATGCTCAGTGCCGGTGAGTTCGGCGGGCTCGCCGCCGGGGCGCTTGCCGCACGCTCGTTGCTCAGGCTGAGCGCCGGCCAGGACTGAGCGCCAGCTACGACTAGGCGCCTCGGGGCCGCGCGGGCGCCGGATGGAGGGTCTGGGGCAGCTGCGGGGGCTGAGTTCCCCAGATTCACGTTATGTCAGTTTGTCGGGAAAATGTGTCAGAATGATCCAGTAGGGGCGCAGCAGGTGAGGCGCTCTGGCACGGTGTTCCGGTGACCGGTCGCCGGTGGTGTGGGTGGGAATCACCTGCCGCAGCATCCATGGTTGCTTCGGCTGCGTCGATCAGGATTCGCGCGTGCGGAGCGCTTGGCTGGGCACTTGGCTCTGAGTTTGGCTGGGTGTGGCCGCGCTGAGCGAAATGCGCACTGAGCGCACCAGGCGCGCTGCGCGCCGCGGCGTTCTGCTCGCAGAGCGCCTCAGAGTGACCTCGCTGGCGCTCGTGTCTCTGGGGTCCTCGGGGTCCTTGGCAGCATCGCGGGCAATCATGTGCGTGACTCCGGTGCGGCGTCAACGCGCTCGCGCAAGCGACGACAGCTGCTCTCCGCGCTCGAATCCCGATTCGCTGATAATCTATATTATGTCAGCTGGGGTGGGGCGGACCCCGGCTGGCCCGGCTCCGCCAGGCGCTCCGCTGCGCGCCAGCGTCAGCACCGCACCACACCGGCACAGTACTGACGCGGCCCCGACGCGAAGCAAGCGCACGGTGTGCGCCGCGGGTGCGCAGCGCCAGCGGGTGCGGCCTGACTCGATCCGTTCCGCGTTTGGCGCTCGCCGGACCCGAGTGCTCGTCCGACCCAGCCCAGCCTTCCCTTGCTTGCGCAAGTGCGCAATCGGCGGGACGATGGGGGTATCCAAGCACGGAAAGCGCATCGAAGGAGCACAGGATGACGCAGGAAAACCCGCAGAGCAGGTCCGCACAGGCCCCGGCTGGCACCCCCGCCGGAGGGGGCGCGAGCCCAGTCCCGTCGGCGGCTCCCCCGGTGCACGAGGCCGACCGCGCCGCCGGGCGCGTGGGCGCGAAGCTCAACTGGCTGCGCGCCGGTGTGCTCGGCGCCAACGACGGCATCGTCTCCGTCGCCGGTGTGGTGATCGGCGTTGCCGCGGCCTCCCCCGGGAACACGCTCGCGATCGCGAGCGCGGGCCTCGCCGCCCTCGTGGCCGGCGCGTTCTCGATGGCCGGAGGCGAGTATGTCTCCGTGAGCACGCAGCGCGACACGGAGCGCGCCCTCCTCGATCTCGAGAGCCGGGAGCTGCGCGAGATGCCCGAGGAGGAGCTCGTCGAGCTCGCTGCGCTCTACGAACAGAAGGGCCTCTCCCCCGCCGTCGCGCGGCAGGTCGCCGAGGAACTCACGGCCCACGACGCGCTCGCCGCGCACGCAGACATCGAGCTCGGGATCCGCCCCGACGAGCTCACCAACCCCTGGCACGCGGCGATCTCGTCGTTCATCGCGTTCTTCGCGGGGGCGCTGATCCCGCTCATTGTGATCCTGCTCCCCCTGAGCGGGCACGCCACCTGGATCACCGTGCTCTCTGTCGTCGTGGGGCTCGTGGCGACGGGGTGGATCAGCGCTGCGCTCGGCGAAGCCCCGCGCGGCCCCGCCATCCGCCGGAACGTCGTGATGGGCACCGCCACGATGGCCGCGACCTACCTGATTGGCCTCCTCTTCGGCGTCGCGGTGGGCTAGCGAGCCGGCCACTCGCACCCGCGCCGCACTCCGCACGCCGCGGGCCAGTGAACGCACAGCGGCCCGGAT
>NZ_AYMV01000041.1 GCF_000633415.1 Leucobacter sp. PH1c
GGAACGCACCCTCACGCGGGCTGGTGATCGCCGGCACGGACGGCACCGTCAGGTCCACCGTCACTCCGACTGGGGCGCTCGTCGCCGTGTTCCCCGCGGAGTCCGTGGAGACCGCAGTGAGCGCATGCTCGGCCTCGGGAAGCGGAGCGGTCGGGGCGCATGACC
Organism: Leucobacter sp. PH1c; assembly: GCF_000633415.1. Classification (GTDB taxonomy): domain Bacteria; phylum Actinomycetota; class Actinomycetes; order Actinomycetales; family Microbacteriaceae; genus Leucobacter. The sequence continues at coordinate 166 of NZ_AYMV01000041.1, forward strand.
ATGCACCGTCGACCACGGTCGCCGCGCAGACCTCGGTGCCGTCCTCCGTTCGCACCACGATCGCGCTCTCGGTTTCGCCCGTGCCCGAGATGGCGGGCAGCACGTTGTTCGTGAAGGTGCCGTCCTCGGGTGCCGTGATCACGGGCGTCGTGGGTGGCGTCGTGTCGATCCGGATCGCCGTCGCGGTGCCGGTGCGCTCATTCCCCGCGCGGTCGCGTGCGACGGGGGTGAAAGCGTACTCGCCCTCGGTGAGCTCCGGATCCGCCGTGCAGGCCCAGGCCTCGTCGACCACCGTGGCCGTGCACACCGCGCCTCCGTCTGGGCCGAGGACGGTGACGGTGCTGCCGTTCTCGCCCGTGCCCGCGAAGGGGAGCGCGGTGGCGTTTGTGACCGTCCCCGCGGTGGGGGCGGTGATGACGGGAGCCTCCGGCGCGACGGTATCGATCGTCACGCTCACTCCGGCGCCCGCGGCGGCGTTGCCTGCCCGGTCTTTTGCGGTCGGGGTGAACACGTAGTCGCCGTCGGTGAACGGCGTCTCCGACGAGCACGCCCACTTCCCGTCCGAGGACGCCTTCGCCGCGCAGATGGCGGTGCCCTCCTGATCGGTCACGGAGACTGCGGAGCCCCCCTCGCTGGTGCCGGCGAAATCGAGGGCGGTCGTCTTCGTGGCGGAGCCGTCGACGGGCGTCGTGATGACGGGCTCCACTGGCGGGGTGAGGTCGAGCGTGACGGTGATGCTCGAGCCCGCGGTGACATTGCCCGCCGGATCGGTGGCCGTGGGGGTGAACGTGTGGTTGCCCTCGCCGTAGCTCACGGACGACGTGCAGCTCCAGGCGCCGTCGGTGACGGGGGCGGAGCAGAGCGCCGTGTTCGGATCCTTCGGGTTGGTGACGGTGACGGTGTTGCCGGTCTCGCCGGTGCCGGAGAACTCCGGGGCCGGCGAGTTGATGTGCGCACCGTCGGCCGGGCCGGTGAGCACGGGAGCGGGCGGCGGCACGGTGTCGATCGTGAGTGTGATCGGATCGCTCGTTGCGGTGTTCGTCAGGATCGTCGTCGAGACGACGGTGAGGATATAGCTGCGGTCAGGCACGCCGGAGCCCGGCTTCGCAGCGCAGCTCCAGGTTCCTCCGGGTTGCACCGTCGTGTCGCACCAGATCTTGCCGAACTGGTCCTTCACCAGGACCGTGTCCGAGGTGGAGCCCGTGCCGGAGAGCTCCGGGGCCGTGTTATTGATCGAGGAGCCATCCGAAGGAGTCGTGAGCTTCGGAACCGCGGGGACAAGGTGGTCGAATACGAGCACCTCGTGGGCGCTCTTCAAATTCGAGGCGAGAGGAACCCACGGTCCGGATCCCATGTACTGCCCCTCGGTGAAGCCATAGTCCCACCGATCGAGGATGCGGCCGTCGGCCGCGAAGTGGAACCTCTGAAAATCGCTGTCGGTGCAGACGGCAAACGTGACCTTGGCGCCATTCCACGTGGAGTTCGTGAGGCACAGGCCCGTGCTCTGCGAAACGATGGGGCCGGTCTGGCCGCGTGCGGGGAAGGTGAACAGCCCGCCGCCGGTGGGCTCGGTGCCCGACGGGCCGTTGGCGACCCGTTCGAGCGGATCTGTGTTCGGCCAGGCGTTCCAGGCCTTCGTGGATACCCCCGAGTACGTGCGGAACTCGCCGATGAGCCGGTCGCTCGTCGCCGCGGCCGCCGGGGTCGCGAGCCCGGGCAGCCCGGGCAGCACGAGGGTCATCGCGGTGACCGCGATCACCCCGAGCATGGCTCCGAGGGTGCGGGGCAAATGGCGGGTCCGCTTCATGCGACAGGCTCCACTTCTTGGCGACGACACGTTCTGCGTGGCACAGCTGTGCCCCGCAGTTGCAGTCTGCGGCTGCCGCTCCGGAACTAGGTGCCGGGTCCACCGTGATTGGGTGCTGCCCGCGTCCGCGCCTAGGTGGCGGCCGATCGCGGCGCCCCGTCCGCGCGCTCGGAGTTCTCGTGCGCGCCCCGGCCGTGCTACATTCTTCTCATTCGATCGATCGATCGATCGAATACAAGAACGCGCGGCGGATCGCCTCGCCGGGGAACGACCCCACTGACAAAGGAGTGAGTGAGATGAAGCAGCACGCAGCGACACGGATCGGAGCGGTCGTCCTCGCGATCGCCGCAGGCGCCCTCGGGCTCGCCGGCTGCAGCGCAGCCGCCGGCGCGCAGCCCGCGTCGGGCGGCGACGCGAGCGGCCTGACGACGATCGAGCCGGGAACCTTCACCTGCTCGATGAGCGGCGAGTACCGCCCCTTCAACTACTTCGACGAGACGGGCACGCTCGTCGGCTTCGACGTCGACATGTGCACCGCGATCGCCGAGGAGCTCGGGCTCCAGGCGAAGCCGGTCTCCGCGCCCTTCAACTCGCTCATTGGCGGCCTGCAGGCCGACCGCGCCGACGCGATCATCGGCTCGCTCGCCGCCACCGAGGAGCGCAAGCAGCAGGTGCTGTTCACCGAGCCGTACTACGAGACGGGGGCCTCGCTCTTCGTGCCCGCCGACTCATCGGTCGCCTCGATCGCGGACCTCGACGGGGCCACGGTCGGCGTGACCCTCGGCACCACCTTCGAGGAGTTCGCCCGCGAGCAGGCGAACATCGCCGAGGTGAAGACCTACCAGGCCGATCCCGACGCGCTGAAGGATCTCGAGACGGGCCGCATCGACGGCGTGATCACCCAGGGCTTTATCGGGAACTACCTCGCGAAGAATGCCGGCTTCGCCGTCACGGAGGTCGGCGACGTGCTCATCCCCGATGTCGCGGCGATCGCCGTCGGCAAGAAGAACACCGAGCTGCGCGATGCGATCGACGTGGCGCTCGCCACCCTGCGCGAGAACGGCACCTACGACGCGCTGAGCCAGGAGTGGTTCGGCGAGAGCCTGGGCTAAGCCCCAGCCCACCCACCGAAACGAAAGAACGAGAACTCACTGATGGAATTCCTCCAGTCGCTGCTGTCGAGCTGGCCGGTCTTCGTGCAGGGCCTCGGGGTCACGCTCGCACTGACGGTGCTGACGCTGATCTTCTCGCTGATCCTCGCCGTGCTCATCACGGCGATGCGGCTCAGCGGGAAGAAGCCCCTCGTCTGGTTCGCCACGGCGTACCTGGCGGTCATCCGCGGCGTCCCCCTGATCGCGCTCCTGTTCGTGATCTACTTCGGCATCGTGTCCGTCGTGAAGGTCGAGGCCTTCACCGCGGCGGTCGTCGGCCTCAGCATCCACACCTCCGCCTACGTCTCCGAGATCCTGCGCTCCGGCCTCGCCTCGGTGCCGAACGGTCAGGTCGAGGCCGCGCGCTCGCTCGGCATGAGCCGCACCCGCACCCTGCAGAAGGTGGTCGGCCCGCAGGCGATCCGCGTGGTCGTCCCGGCCCTCGCCAACCAGGCGATCATCTCGCTCAAGGACAGCTCGGTCGCCGCGTTCATCACCGTGGGGGAGCTCTTCATGACAGCGCAGCGGCTGTCGGCCGCCTCGTTCGAGCCGCTGACCTACTACAGCATCGTCAGCATCTACTATCTCGCGATCGTGGGGCTCATGACCCTCGGCGTGAACCGCGTCGAAGCGTACTTCCGGAAGCGAGGATAACCCGCATGACCACCACCCTCCCGGCCTCGGCGGCCACCGGCACCACCCCGCGCGTGCGGATCCGCGACGCGGTGAAGCGCTACGGCGACCACACCGTGCTCGACGGCGTCAACCTCGACGTGGCCTGCGGCGAGGTCACCGTGCTCATCGGCCCCTCCGGCGCCGGCAAGAGCACGCTGCTGCGCTGCATCAACGGCCTCGAACGCCTCTCCGGCGGCTCGGTCGAGATCGACGGCGCCCACCTCGACTACCGCGAGCGCACCCTGAACGCCATGCGCCAGGACGTCGGCATGGTGTTCCAGTCCTTCAACCTGTTCCCGCACCTCACCGTGCTGCAGAACATCACCCTCGCCCAGCTCTGCGTCGCGAAGCAGGAGCGCGGCGCGGCCGAGGAGACCGCGCTGCAGCTGCTCGACCGGGTCGGCCTCGCCGCGAAGCGAGACGCCTACCCGCGCTCGCTCTCGGGTGGGCAGCAGCAGCGCGTGGCCATCGCCCGCGCGCTCGCGATGAAGCCGAAGCTCATGCTCTTCGACGAGCCCACCTCGGCGCTCGACCCTGAGCTCGTGGGCGAGGTGCTCGCGGTGATGCGCGAGCTCGCGCAGGAGGGGATGACCATGGTCGCCGTGACGCACGAGATGCGCTTCGCCCGGCAGGTGGCCGACACGATCGCGCTCGTCGCCGACGGCAACATCCAGGAGCAGGGCCCGCCCGAGCGCGTGCTCGACGACCCCCAGTCGGAGCGCGGGCGCGCGTTCCTGCGCCAGATCACGGAGGAGGGGTGAGCGCCTCGGCGCCCCCGGACCCGGCCCCGGATCCGCGCGCGCTCTTCGGCGACGCCGCGGACTATCCCGCGGCAACGGAGCTCGTGCGCTGCTCGATCACCGGTGAGACCGCCGCGATCGAGCTGGCCCGACCCGAGCGCCTGAACGCGGCCTCCGCCGAGCTCATCTGGGGCCTCGCGCACGCCCTGCACCGCGTGCGCGAGGCGGGGTGCCGTGCCGTCGTCCTGCGCGGCGCGGGCCGCGCATTCTGCGCCGGGCACGATCTCAAGGCCCCGCCTCTCCCGCGCCACTCGCCCGCGGCGCGGCTCCACCTCGACCGGCTCCAGTTCGTCAGCCGCACGCTGCGCGATCCCGAGCTCGTCTCCGTCGCGAACGTGCACGGCTTCGCCTACGGCGCCGGCATCGAGCTCGCCCTCAGCTGCGATTTCGTCGTTGCCGAACGCGGCACGCTGTTCCGCTTCCCTGAGGTGTCGGTTGGCCTCTCGGTCACGGGCGGGATATCGTTCTACCTTCCGCAGGCGATCGGGATGCCTCGGGCAAAGGAGCTCATCATGCTGGGAGAACCGTTCGACGCGCAGACCGCCGTCGAGCTCGGCATGATCACCCGCATCGCCGACGGCGACGCCCGCCACGAGACGAGCGACCGGATCCTGGCGCGGATCGTCGAGCTGCCGCACGCCGCGTTGGCGCTCGCCAAGGGCACGATCGAACGCGTGTTCGCCGCAGACGCGGAGCGCGCCATGTGCCTGGAGATCGAGAACGGGCTGCGCACGGGCGGCGCGGCAGAGGCCGAGCGGGCACGCGCCCGGTTCAGCGGGCGCGCGTGAGCCCCGCCCAGCTCCCGGCACTCGCGGGGCGCGTGGTGCAGGATCTCGCGCAGCCGCCCGGCTTCGTGCGCATCCCGCTCGACGCCGCGGCCGACATCGGCGGCCTCGTGGAGCGTGCGGCCCGGCTCTGGCCCGAGCGCGTGGCCTGGCGCTTCGACCCGAGCGGGGAATGGCTGAGCTTCGCCGAGGTCGAACGGCGCACCCGTGCGCTCGCCGCCGCGCTCGCCGCCGACGGGATCGGCCCGGGGGACCGCGTGGCGCTCCTCGCGCCGAACAGCCCGGCGTTCCCCCTCAGCTGGATCGCGCTCGCGCGGCTCGGCGCCACCACGGTGCCGGTGAACGTGCGCTACCGCCGTCGCGACCTCGCCCACGTGCTCCGGGCGAGCGCGCCGAAGCTGCTGCTCGCCGCGCCGTGCGCGCTCGAGACCGCGGCGGCAGCGGCGGCCTACGCCGAGAGCTCCGTGCGCGTGGTCGACCTCGACGCGTACCTCGCGGCAGCGGGCGGCAGCGCCGCCGATCCCGGGCTCCCCGCCGATCCCGGGCTCCCCGCCGACACTGCGCTCCCCGCCAGCGCCCCCGGACCCGACGCCGTCGCGAACATCCAGTTCACCTCGGGCACCACGGGGCCGCCCAAGGGCTGCGTGCTGAGCCACCGCTACTGGCTCGCCCTCGCCTGGACCCTGATGCGCGAGGCGCCCGGCATCACCGCCGAGGACGTGCTCTTCACGGCCCAGCCGATGTCGTACATCGATCCGCAGTGGAATGTGATCGTCGCGCTCGCCGCGGGCGCCGAGCTCGTCGTCGCCGACGGCTTCCACCCCACCACCTTCTGGGAGCGCGTGCGCCACTACGGCGTCACCTACTTCTACTGCCTCGGGCTGATGCCCGTGCTCCTCGAGCGCATGCCGCCGAGCCCCGAGGACCGTGCGCACCGCGTGCGGCTGATCCAGGCCTCCGCGATCCCGCCCGCGCTTCACCGCACGCTCGAGGAGCGCTGGGGCGCCCCCTGGCTCGAGGCCTTCGGCATGACGGAGACGGGCTCCGACCTCTTCATGCCCGAGATCGAGGGCTCCCGCTTCGCGGCGAGCAGCTGGATCGGCGTGCCCCGGGCCCACCGCGAGGCCGCCGTCGTGACCCCCGCGGGCGACGTCGCCCGGGCGGGGGAGCGCGGCGAGCTCTGGATCCGCGGCGACGGCCTCTTCCTCGGCTACCTCGGGGAGGAGGACCGCGGATCGGATCCCGACGCGTGGTTCCCCACAGGCGACATCGTGCAGCACGACGGCGCCGGGCGCATCGCCTACGTCGGCCGCACGAAAGACATGATCCGCCGTTCCGGGGAGAACGTCTCGGCCGTCGAGGTGGAGAGCGTCATCACGGCGCACCCCGCCGTGCAGGTCTCGGCCGTGACCGGGCTGCCCGACGAGCTCCGCGGCGAAGAGGTCGCCTGCTTCGTACTCCGCGAGCCCGGTGACGCGCGCGCCGACGCCGAGCTGTTCCGCGATCTGGCCGAATACTGCGCTGCGGAGCTCGCGAGCTTCAAGATTCCCCGATACTGGAAAGCGGTAACGAAGTTCCCGCGGACGGCTTCCGAACGCGTGGCGAAGCACAGGCTCTCGGAGTCGCTCGATCGATCGAGCTTCTGGGACTTGCGAAGCGAGAGGTAACCCCAGATGACGAGCCCGGCCCTGAACGAACTGCAGCAGCTCGCCGTTCCCGCCCTCCCCACCGGCACCCACCTGCGCGTGCTCGAAGCGGCGCTGCACCTCTTCGCGCGCAACGGCTACAACGCCACGGGCATCCGCGAGATCGCCACCCACAGCGGCCTCACCTCCTCGACGCTGTACCACTACGCGGGGACGAAGGATCAGCTGCTCGCCCAGATCCTCGGCGACTCGCTCGAGCGGTACACGATCGCCTCCGAATTCCTGAACGAGCACTGCACCGATCCCGCCGAACTGCTCGCGCAGCTCGTCTGGCTGCACGTCGTGACGCACGCGCTGCAGCGCGATTCCGCGCTCGTCGGCGACTCAGAGATCGACAACCTCGGCCCCGAGGATCGCGCGCGCGTGGTCGCCCAGCGCGACCACTACGAGCGGATCTGGCAGGACGCCATCCGCCGCGGCGTCGCGAGCGGCAGCTTCACCGTGCGCGACGAGCGGATCGTGCGCCTTGCGCTGCTCGAGACCTGCACGAGCGTGTCCCACTGGTTCTCGCGCGACGGGGAGCTCTCGGCCGCCGAGGTGGCCGACCGCTTCATCGACATCGCGTTCGCGATGCTGCGCCACGAACCGAGCGGCACCGAGATCCCCACGGGCGACGATCACCTCGCCGGTGCCCTCGTGAGCCGGGTCTGGGGCATCAGCGCTGACGAGTACGCCGGGCGGGCGACCGCCGCCCGCTCCGACACCGACGACGGGAGTTCCTCATGACCGACACTGCTGCCACTGATGCCGCTGCCACCGCTGCCACCGCTGCAGCGTCCGCACGCGCAGCCGCACCCGTGCCCGGCCCCGGAACCGCGGGGCTCGCCGGCCCCGGCGCCGGGCGCTGCGCCATCGTGACGGGCGGCGGGCGCGGGATCGGCCGCGCCACCGCCCGCGAGCTCGCCGCCCGCGGCTGGGCCGTGGCCCTCTTCGACCTCGACCCCGCCGGGCTCGACGAGACCGCCCGGCTCATCCGCGAGGCAGGCGGGCGCGCCGCGGGCTTCGCCGTCGACGTGTCCGACGAAGACGCCGTGGCCGCGGGCGTCGCCGCGGCGGCCGCCGAGCTCGGAGCGCCCCTCGTACTCGTGAACAACGCGGGCGTGCTGCGCGACGACTTCCTCTTCCGCGCCACCCTCGACGACTGGGACCTCATCATGAACGTGCACCTGCGCGGGGCGTTCCTCATGAGCCGTGCCGTGCAGCGCTTCATGGTCGAGGCCGGCTGGGGGCGCATCGTCAACCTGTCGAGCACCTCGGCGCTCGGCAACGCGGGGCAGAGCAACTACTCGGCGGCGAAGGCCGGCATCCAGGGCCTCACCAAGACCCTCGCGCTCGAGCTCGGCAAGTTCGGGATCACGGCGAACGCCGTCGCCCCCGGATTCATCGCGACCGACATGACGCGCGCGACGGCCGCGCGCCAGGGCATCACCTTCGAGGAGCTCGCCGAGCGCGTCTCGGCGGCCACCGCCGTGCGCCGCATGGGCGATCCCGCCGATATCGCGCACGCGATCGCGTTCTTCGTCGCAGAGGAGAGCAGCTTCGTCTCGGGGCAGGTGCTCTACGTCTCGGGCGGGCCGAATGCCTGATCCCGCACCCGTCGAGTTCGCGGGGCTCGCCGCCCTCCGCGCCGCCGCGGGCCGCGAGCTGGGGCCGAGCGGCTGGTTCGCCGTGACCCAGGAGCGCGTCGACGACTTCGCCCGCGTCACCGAGGACTGGCAGCCCATCCACTGCGACCCGGCGGTGGCCGCGGCGAGCCTGTTCGGCGGCACGATCGCGCACGGCTACCTCTCCGTCGCGCTGCTCTCGCGCTTCGCCCGCGAGCTGTACACGATCACCGGCACGCGCACGGTGGTGAACTACGGGCTCGATCGCGTGCGCTTCCCCGCGCCGCTGCGCGTGGGCGCCCGGGTGCGCGCCCGGGCCCAGATCGGCGCGGCGGCCGAGCGCGGAGCGCTGCTCGACGTGCCCGTCACCTACACGCTCGAAGCGGAGGGCGAGGCGCGTCCCGTGCTCGTGGCCGAGACCCGGATCCTGGTCGACGCGGCCTGAGCGCCGCGGCCTCGCCCGCGCACGATAGGATGGAGCGTTAGCGAGGCAGGCGAGAGGAGACCGGGAATGGCGAAGCAAGAGGTCGAGCTGGGTCCGACCGGCCGGCCCGAGCGGGTCATCCCGGCACCCGCCAAGCTCGAGCGTCACGGCCCCGCGCGCATCATCGCGATGTGCAACCAGAAGGGCGGCGTCGGCAAGACGACGAGCACGATCAACCTGGCTGCGGCGCTCGCGCGCTACGGCCGCCGCGTGCTGGCCGTCGACTTCGATCCGCAGGGCGCGCTCTCAGCGGGTCTCGGTGTGCCCGCGCACGACGTCGTGACGATCTACGACCTGATGCTCGGCAAGGAGAAGGATCCGCGCACCGCGATCCAGCCCACCGCCACGCCCGGCCTCGACGTGATCCCCGCGAACATCGACCTCTCCGCGGCCGAGGTACACCTCGTCACCGAGGTGGCCCGCGAGCAGATCCTCGGCGGCGTGCTCCGCAAGGTCGCCGACGACTACGACGTGATTCTCGTCGACTGCCAGCCCTCGCTCGGCCTGCTCACCGTCAACGCGCTCACCGCGAGCCACGGCGTGCTCATCCCGCTCGCCTGCGAGTACTTCGCGCTGCGCGGCGTCGCCCTGCTCGTCGAGACGATCGACAAGGTCAAGGACCGCCTCAACCCGGCCCTCGAACTCGACGGCATCCTCGCCACGATGTACGACTCGCGCACGCTGCACGCGCGCGAGGTGCTCGAGCGCGTGGTGGACACCTTCGGCGACAAGGTCTTCGACACCGTCATCGGCCGCACGGTCAAGCTGCCCGACGCGCAGATCGCGGCGCAGCCGATCCTCGACTACGCGCCGTCGAACGCGGCGTCCGAAGCGTATCTGAAGCTCGCTCGCGAGCTCGTGCAGCGGGGCGTGGTCGCCTAACCACGATCATGGCAGCGCTCGACACGAACCAGGAGCCGGGCGTGCGCGATGCGCCCGGCTCGTCGAGCGCGCCCGAAGCGTTCCGGGTCTCGCTCGAAGTCTTCGATGGTCCGTTCGATCTGCTGCTCAACCTCATCGGGAAGCACGAGCTCGACATCACCGAGGTGTCGCTCAGCCTCGTCACCGACGAGTTCATCTCCTACCTGCGCTCGCTGGAGGGGCAGGGGATCATCGAGCTGGATCGGGCCTCCGAGTTCCTCGTGGTCGCCGCCACCCTGCTCGACCTGAAGATCGCGAGCCTCCTGCCGCAGGGCGAGGCCGTCGACGCCGAGGACATCGCGCTGCTCGAAGCGCGCGACCTGCTCTTCGCGCGGCTGCTCCAGTACCGGGCGTTCAAGCAGGCGAGCGCCTGGTTCCAGGAGCGGCTGCTCGCCGAGGACGCCAGGCACCCGCGCCTCGTACCGCTCGACCCGAAGTACCGGGAGCGCGGACCCGAGCTCGTGTGGACGCTCTCCGCCGCGGACTTCGCGGCGATCGCCACGCTCGCGTTCGCGCCCCGCGAGATCCCCACCGTCGGCCTTGACCACCTGCACGCGCCGCTCGTGTCGATCCGCGAGCAGGCCGCCGTCGTCGTGGCCGAGCTCCGCGGCTCGGGCGCGCGCACCTTCCGCGAGCTCATCGCTGGGGTGTCCGAGCGCGGCGTGGTGATCGCGCGCTTCCTCGCGATCCTGGAGCTGTACCGGCGCGCCGCCGTGGTCTTCGAGCAGGCGGAGCCGCTCGGGGAACTCATCGTGCAGTGGACGGGCGAGGAGTGGTCCGACGACGAACTCGCAACCCTGGGGAGCGACTATGACTGAGCCCGCCGTGCCCGCAGCGCCCCCCGCGTCCGCGATGCCCGCAGCCCCCGCGACGCCCGCCGACAGCGCCGCTGAGGAGCTCGCCGCCGCGCGTGCGGCGCACACGCTCCCGCAGCAGCTGGAGGCGCTCCTCATCGTTGCCGACGAGCCGCTCAGCGCCGTCGCGCTCGCCACGGCGACCGACCACCCCGTGCGCGAGGTGCGCGCCGCGCTCACCGCGCTGGCCGCGGCGTACGACGGCGACGACGCCGCCACCGCGCGCGGTTTCGAGCTGCGCGAAGTGGGCGGCGGGTACCGCTTCTACGTGCGCGAGAGCCTCGACCCGATCGTGGCCGACTTCGTGCACCAGCAGACCCCCGCGAAGCTGTCGCAAGCGGCGCTCGAGACGCTCGCCGTCATCGCGTACCGCCAGCCCATCGCCCGCGGCGCGATCGCCTCGATCCGCGCCGTGAACGTCGATTCCGTGGTGCGCACCCTGCTCGCCCGGGGCCTCATCACCGAGGTGGGGCACGACCCGGAGACCACCGCCACGCTGTACGGCACCTCGGAGGCGCTGCTCGGCTATCTCGGCATCGGAGACATTTCGGAGCTGCCGCCCATCGCGCCGCTGCTCGACGATCCACTGGAAGGTTTTACACATGAGTCGCAATGATCAGGGAGTCGGCGGGTCGTTCTCCGTCGACGGCGGAGCCGCGGAAGTGGACCTCGCCGAGTTCGGCTGGGATCCCGCAGCCCGCGCCGCGGCGCTCGGCGACCGCGCCGAGCAGCCCGAAGACTTCGGCGACGAGCCGCGCCGCGACGCGGACGCCGGGGAGGACGACGGCCGCGTGCGCCTGCAGAAGGCGCTCGCGCACGCCGGGATCGCCTCGCGCCGCGCGTGCGAGACGCTCATCACGAGCGGCCGCGTCTGGGTGAACGGGACGGCCGAGCGCGAGCTCGGATCCCGCATCGACCCGAGCACCGACGAGGTGCGCGTCGACGGGGTCGTCGTGCAGCTCGACGCCACGAAGCGCTACTTCGTGCTGAACAAGCCGACCGGCGTCGTCTCGACCATGAGCGACGAGCACGGCCGCCCCGACCTGCGCGAGTTCACCGAGCAGTTCGAGGACCGCCTGTACAACGTCGGCCGACTCGACACGGACACGAGCGGCCTCCTCATCCTCACGAACGACGGGGAGCTGGCCCACCGCCTCGCGCACCCGAGCTTCGGCGTGCAGAAGACGTACGTCGCGAAGGTGCGCGGCCGCGTGACGCCGGCGACGATCCAGCAGCTGAAGGACGGCGTCGAGCTGAAGGACGGCCCGATCCGTGCCGACCGCGCGAAGCTGCTCCCCGGCGGCGCGGGCAAGTCGCACTCGCTCGTCGAGCTGACCCTGCACTCGGGCAAGAACCGCATCGTGCGCCGCATGCTCGCCGAGGTGGGGCACCCCGTCGACGAGCTCGTGCGCCGCCAGTTTGGCCCGCTGCACCTCGGCACGCTGCGCGTGGGCGAGATGCGTGAGCTCGCTCCCGCCGAGCGCGGGGCCCTCCTCTCCGCCGGGCCGGACGACTGGCAGGGCGGCACCGACGCTGAGGCACAGGACGCCGCGAAGAAGAAGCCTCGCTCGCGGGCGGGCTGGGCAAAGAGCTCGGTGACCGCCGGGCGCCCCGGCGACGGGAAGGGCGCGAAGGGCATGCGCGGCATCGCGGCGCGCGGCAACCCGCACGGGCGCCGCGCGGGCGAGGCCGAGCGCGACGAGCGCCGCGGCGGGCAGCGCTCGGGCGACCGGGATCGCGATCAGCGCGGCGAGCGCGGCTTCCGCGGTGGCGATCGGGATCGGGACCAGCGCGGGGGAGCACCCCGCGGGAACCGCTCCGGTGGCCGCGAGCGCAGCCAGGACCGCGACCGGAACTGGGAGAGCGACCGCAACCGTGATCAGCGTGGCGGCCGCTCCGGCGGGCGCGAGCCGTACCGCGGCGACCGGGAGCGCGACCAGCGCGGCTTCCGCGGGAACGACCGCGGCGCGGACCGTGGCGCCGCCGGTGGCCGGGATCGCGACTTCCGCGGGAACGATCGTGCCGACCGCTCGGATCGCTCGGATCGCTCGGATCGCTACGATCGCTCGGACCGCTCGGACCGCTCGGACCGCTCCGATCGTTCGGACCGCTCGGCTCGTGACCAGCGCGACACCCGTGGCGGCGCGCCCCGTGGCGGCGCGCCCCGAGACACTCGGGGCCGGCGATGAGCGCCCTCGCGCCCCGCGCGGGGCTCGCCAGCGCGGCACCCGCCGCGCGCACCCGCGGTGCGGTCCACGTGATCGGCTCCGGGCTGCTCGGCGCGAGCGTCGGCCTCGGGCTGCGTGAGCGCGGCGTCGATGTCACGCTGGAAGACCTCTCGCCCACCACGGTGGCGCTCGCCGCGGACTACGGCGCCGGCCGCGTCCGCACGGCCGAGGATCCGGCCCCCGCGATCGTGGTGATCGCGACCCCGCCCGATGTGACCGCCGACGCCGTCGAGCGCGCGCTCGCCACCTACCCCAGCGCGGTCGTCACTGACGTCGCGAGCGTGAAGCTCGCCCCGCTCCAGGAGCTCATGCGCCGCGGGGTCGACCTCACGCGCTACGTGGGCTCCCACCCGATGGCGGGCCGCGAGCGCGGTGGCGCGATCATGGCCCGCGCCGATCTCTTCACCGCGCGCCCCTGGGTGATCTGCCGCGACGCGGACACCCCCGCCGACGCCCTCGCACTCGTCGAGGACGTGGCCCTCGACCTCGGCGGCGTGCTCATCGAGATGACCCCCGAGGAGCACGACCGCTCCGTCGGGCTCGTCTCGCACCTCCCGCAGGTGGTGTCGAGCCTCCTCGCCGCCCGCCTCGTACCGGCAACGGATCAGGCGATCGGGCTCGCAGGGGCCGGGCTGCGCGACACCACGCGCATCGCGGCGAGCGATCCCGAGCTCTGGATCCAGATCCTCGGCGCGAACCAGCAGCCCGTCACCGAACTGCTCGACGCGCTCGCCGCAGACATCGCGGCGTTCGCCGACGCGCTCCGCGATCCCGAGCAGGCGGGGGCGAAGCGCCGCATCGCCGATCTGCTCTCGGCAGGCAACGCGGGCGTCGCCCGGATCCCGGGCAAGCACGGCTCCTCCGAACGCTTCACCACGATCACCGTGCTGATCGACGATACGCCCGGTCAGCTCGCACGTCTGCTCACCGAACTCGGAGAACTGGGCATTAACATGGAAGACTTGCGTCTGGAGCACTCGCCGGGCGCTCAGATCGGCTTCGCAGAGATCGCGGTGCTGCCCGAGGTGGCGGAGCGCGCGGTGGCCGATCTCGTCGAACGCGGATGGAGGACGCTGTGATGCACGCTGGACACGAGTCGGGAGCCGTCGCCCCGATCCTCGTCGCGATCGACGGACCCGCGGGCAGCGGCAAGTCGAGCGTGTCGCGGACAGCGGCGGATCGGCTCGGCTTCGGCATCCTCGACACGGGCGCGGCCTACCGCGCGCTCGCGTGGACAGCGCAGCGGCTCGGGATCGACCTCGACGACGCGGCCGCCGTCGAGGCGCTGCTCGGCGCGTGGAACTACCGCATCACCCTGCGCGGCGCGCAGCAGGTGACGGTCGCGGTGCCCGGCAGCGCGGAGGCCGCGGCCGCCGAGCTCGACGCACCGCACGACATCACCGCCGCGATCCGCGATCACGCGGTGAGCGGGCAGGTTAGCCGCGTGTCGAAGCACCCCGCGGTGCGGGAGCGGCTGAACGAGATGTTCCGCCGCACGGTCGCCGAGTCCGGGCTCCCCGGCGTGGTGATCGAGGGGCGCGACATCACCACCGTCGTCGCACCGGACGCGCCGGTGCGGATCCTCCTCACGGCCTCGCCCGAGGTGCGCGCCACGCGCCGCGCGGGCGAGCTGCCCGGGCTCTCGCCCGAGCAGGTGCTCGCCGATCTGCACGCCCGCGACGCGAAGGACGCCCTCGTGGTGGACTTCTTCACCCCGGCACCCGGGGTCACGCTCGTCGATACGAGCGACCTGAACTTCGAGCAGTCGGTGCAGGCTGTCGTCGATATCGTACGAGCGGCGCAGGGCGTCGCGGAAGAGAGCGAATGATGAGCACGGAACAGCACGGCGCACCCGGCGCCGAGAACGAGACGGAGGTGTTCGACGTCTCCGCGATCGACGACTCCGAGGTGATCGTCGGCGAGGGCTACGATCCCGAGCAGGACGGCGTCACCGACGAGGAGCGCCTGCGCGCCATGCGCTCGAACCTCGACGGCTTCGACCTCGAAGACGACGACATGGTGCTTGTCAACGAGGACGGCGAGTTCCTCGGCTTCGCGGAGCCCGCGGCCGAAGCCCTCCCGGTGGTCGCGATCGTCGGCCGCCCGAACGTCGGCAAGTCGGCGCTCGTCAACCGCATCCTCGGCCGCCGCGAGGCCGTCGTCGAGGACCTCCCGGGCGTCACGCGCGACCGCGTGAGCTACCCCGCCGAGTGGACGGGCACGCGCTTCACGCTCGTCGACACCGGCGGCTGGGAGCCCGACGCGAAGGGCCTCGACGCCTCCGTCGCGCTGCAGGCCGAGGTGGCCATCGAGCTCTGCGACGTCGTCATGTTCGTCGTCGACTCCCGCGTGGGGCCGACCGCGACCGACGAGCGCGTCGTGCAGCTGCTGCGCCGCACGAACAAGCCCGTGTTCCTCGTGGCCAACAAGGTCGACGACCTGGTGCAGGAGCCCGAGGCGGCCCAGCTGTGGTCGCTCGGTCTCGGCGAGCCGCACGCCGTCTCCGCCCTCCACGGCCGCGGCGTGGCCGACCTGCTCGACCAGGTCATCGCCGCGCTCCCCGAGGAGTCCGCGGTCGCGCAGCCGAAGCTCGCCGGCCCCCGCCGCGTCGCGCTGCTCGGCCGCCCGAACGTCGGCAAGTCGAGCCTCCTGAACAAGGCCGCGGGCGAGGAGCGCGCCGTCGTCTCCGACATCGCGGGCACCACGCGCGATCCCGTGGACGAGCAGGTCGAGATCGCCGGGCGCGTGTGGACCTTCGTCGACACCGCCGGCATCCGTCGCCGCGTGCACCTGCAGAAGGGCGCCGACTTCTACGCGACGCTCCGCACCGCCGCAGCGCTCGAGAAGGCCGAGGTCGCGGTCGTGCTCATCGACGTGACCCAGGAGATCAGCGACCAGGATCTGCGCATCATCGACCTCGTCCTCGAGTCGGGCCGCGCCCTCGTGCTGGCCTTCAACAAGTGGGACATGCTCGACGACGACCGGCGCCGTTACCTGGAGCGGGAGATCGAGCAGGATCTCGCGCACGTCGACTGGGCGCCCCGCGTGAACATCTCGGCGCGCACCGGCCGCCACCTCGAGAAGCTCGTGCCCGCGCTCGAGACGGCCCTCGAGTCCTGGGACACCCGCATTCCCACGGCCAAGTTCAACGCCTTCATCGCCGAGCTGGTGCAGGAGCACCCGCACCCGCTGCGCGGAGGCAAGCAGCCGAAGATCCTGTTCGGCACGCAGGTGCAGAACCGGCCGCCCACGTTCGTGCTCTTCACCTCGGGTTTCCTGGATCCCGGCTACCGCCGCTTCATCCAGCGCCGCCTCCGCGAGACGTACAACTTCGAGGGCAGCCCGATCGTGCTGAACATGCGCATCCGCGAGAAGCGCCAGCGCGTGTAGCGTTCGCGTGCCGGTGCCGCGTGCTGCGGCGCGGGCGCACCGCACGCCGCGGGGCGGGGGAGCTGAGGCTCTCCCGCCCCGCGGCGTTTTGGTGCTCCCCAGCCAGGCTGCTCTACGCTGAGCGGATGCAACAGGACCGCCCGGGCGCCGCCCGCACACTCACCCCGCTCGAGCGGGCGATCGACCGCGCGGCGCACCGCCTGCTCGCCGACGCACCCGCCCGCGGGGCGCGCGCCGTGCTGGTCGAGTGCGTCGTCTTCGTCCTGAAGCAGGCGTGGGCGTGCGTTTTCGGCGCCCTGCTCCTCGCCGTGATCGTCGCGGCGCGCCTCTGGTACCCCGACGACGCGGCGCTCGCCCGCAACGACGCGCTCACCATCGCCGCGATCCTGATCCAGGTCGGGATGCTCGTGTTCAAGCTGGAGAGCGGGCGCGAGCTCTGGGTGATCGTGCTCTTCCACCTCACGGGCACCGCGATGGAGCTGTTCAAGACCGACGTGGGCTCCTGGTCGTACGAGCAGGCCGGCGTGCTCCACATCGGCGCGGTGCCGCTCTTCAGCGGATTCATGTACGCCGCAGTCGGCTCGTACATGGTGCGCGTCTACCGCCTGCACGGGCTCCGCTTCTCCCATTACCCGCCCGTCTGGGCGACGACGCTCGTCGCCGCGGCCATCTACGCGAACTTCTTCACGCACCACTTCATCGTCGATCTGCGCTGGGTGCTGCTCGCCGCCGTCGCGCTGCTCTGGTGGCGCACCGTGATGCACTTCCGCCTGTACCGCGTGACCCTCCGTGCCCCGCTGCTTCTCGTGTTCCTCGGGGTCGCGGTGTTCATCTGGCTCGCCGAGAACATCGCCACCTGGGGCGGCGCCTGGCTCTACCCCCACCAGGAGGGCGGCTGGGAGCTGGTCTCGCCGCAGAAGCTGATCGCCTGGTTCCTGCTCATGATCATCTCCGTCGTGATGGTCACCTGGGTGTACCCGCCGCGCGAACCGGATCCTGAGCCGCCGGAGCCCGAGCAGCCCGGTGCGCCCGGTGCGCCCGGCGCCGGGAGCGCGGGGTGACGCGCGCGCTGCGCTCGCCGCTCTGCTGGGCGATCCTCGCGTTCGCGGTCGCCGTCCCGTGGGCGCTCGTCGGCGACGGCACGGCCTTCGGCCCCGTGGTCTCCGGGCTCCTCGCCGGGTTCTTCCTCGCCTACGCGGTGCTCGGGGCCTCCCGCAGGCTCCTGCCGCCGCGCGCTGACCTCGTGCTGCACCCGGCGCTCGCGGCGGCGCTCGGGCTCGTCGGGGTGTTCGTCGTGCCCGAGCTGCCTCGGATCATGGCGTGGCTGCGCGGCTGGGCGCCGCAGCCGGTGGTCGCCGTCGCCCCGGTGTTCGGCATGGCACTCGTGAGCTTCGCGGGTGTTGTGTGGTTGCTGCTCCTCGCCCGCGCTGTCGCGGCGATCCCGAGCCGGGACCGGCGGGAGCTCCCGGCGCCCGGGTGGGAGGCCCTCGCGCGGGGCGCCGAGGCGCGGTTCACCGCGGTGCCCATGACCCGCCGCGCCTACGGGTGGGTGCTCGCTGCGGTCGGCGCCGTCCTCGTCATCGCGCTGGGTGCGGTGTTCGTCTTCGCCGAGCCCGTGCTCTGGTGGTGGGCGCCGAAGCTTGTCCTGCTCGTACTCGGCATCGGCATCGTGCTGCCGATCGTGCTCGTCGCCCGCGCGGCGCTGCGCGCGCGGGGCCGGGAGTACCGCGTGGCCTTCGTGGGCGAGTGCATCGAGCTGCGCGCGCCCGACGAGCGCATCGTCCTGCCGCTCCGGGCGCTCGACGAGCTCGTGTGGTGCGCGTCCGGCGACGGGGCCCGGCTCGAACTCCGCGCGGGGGAGCGGCGTATCTCGCTGCTCGTCGGCATCGCCCGGCCGCTGCCGGGGCTGCTCGCGGGCCTGCCCCCGCTGTCGCGCCGCGTGCGCGCGGCGCTGGCCGAGGCGGGGCTTGCTGAGCAGCCCACCCGCCGTGGTTGGAGCGGCGCCCCCTCCGCGCACCCAGTGCACCGCTACGTGCGCCCGGCTGCCCGCTAGCGGGGCCACCGCCTCGGAACGCGGAACGGCCCGGGCCACCAGCGAGTGGTGATCCGGGCCGTTCCCGACTGCTCGGGCCGCGCGGGCCAGGTGCCGCCTAGAACCAGGCGAAGGGGAGCACGATCAGGCCGAAGCCGAGCGCGATGATCCCGATCAGGATCCCGAGCGCCGTGAAGCCGAGCATGATCCCGTTGAGCCACACGCCCCAGAGCGCCAGCGTGCGCTCGGTGGTGCGGCGACGCAGCGCGAGGATGCTGAACACGAGGCCCGCGATCGGGGCGATGAAGGTCCAGCTGCTCACGATCGACGCGATGCCGAGCACGAAGCCGACGATCGCGAAGACCCGGCCGTTGTCGCCCTCCTCGGCGGGGGCCGAGGACGCGGGGACCGACCCCGCGGGGGAGCCCGGTGCGCCGGTCGGGGCGCCGGGGGCGTAGCCGCCCGAGAACGGGGCCTGCTCGGCGCCCGCCTGGGGTGCCGCACCGAACTGCGGTGCGCCGCCGGTCTGGGGCGCGGCATCCGTCGCTGCCGCCAGCGCGGCCTCGCCTGCGGGGATGACGATCGTCTGGTCCGCAGCGGCGTCGACCGTGGTGGGGGCGGTGCCGGGGAGGATCGCGGTGGTGGTCATGGTGCTCTCCTTTCGAGCGGTTGTCGGGGAGGGTGGCTGCCATCCCGTCCTGATGCTTCCAAGGTATTGCGGCACCCCGGTGCTGCGCGTCCCCCCGGGGTGCCGGGCGGCTCGTACCTGAGTACTGTCCCGCCCCACCCGGCCCCCGGGGGAACCCTGACGCGCCGCCTAGTGCGAGACCTTCGAGAGGTCCGTGCCCTTCGGCGCGATGAGGAACACGGCGGTGGCGACGGCGAACATGATGACCGCGCCCGCGATCCCCGTCGCCTGCAGCGCGTGGGTGAACGCGACCCCGGCCTCCGATGCGAGCTCGGGCATGCCCAGCTGATCCGCGATCGAGACGGCCGCGCCGAGCGACTCCTGCGCCTGCGCGCCCAGCTTCGGATCGACGCCAGCGAGCGCGTCCGAGGCGAGGAACTCCGCGCGGTAGAGCAGCGCGGAGATGCTGCCGAGGATCGCGACGCCGAGCACGGCGCCGAACTCGTAGGAGGTCTCCTCGAGCGCCCCGGCGTTGCCCGCCTTCTCCTCGGGGGAGCCGTGCATGATCATCGCCGAGGCGATCGCGAGCGAACCGCTGCCCGCACCGACGAGCGCGAGCGCGATGATCACGGTCGTGATGGTGAGCGTGCCCGGCTGGACGCCGACGAGCAGCATGCCGACCCCGGCGAAGCCGATCCCGCCCGCGAGCACCGCGCGCGCCCCGATGAGCCGCGCGAGTGGCGGTGCGGAGAGCGACGCGATGGCGCCGGCGATCGCGATCGGGAACAGGCGGATTCCGGCCTCGACGGGCGAGGCGCCGTCGACGAGCTGCATCCACTGCGCGATGAGGAGCAGCGCGGCGATCATCGCGAACGTCGAGCCGAGCGCCGCGAGGATGCCGGCCGAGAACTCGCGATTGCGGAACAGCTGCAGGTCGAGCAGCGGGGCGTCGCTGCGGATGCAGCGCACCACGAACCAGGCGAGCAGCGCAGCGCCCGCGGCGAAGGCGATGAGCGCCTCGGGCACGAGGAAGCTCGCCTCCTTGCCGAAGGTCTTGATGGCCCACACGAGGAGCGTCATGCCCACGAGGGAGAGGATCGCGGCGATCGCGTCCCAGCGGCCCGGGTGCGCGACGCGCGACTCGGGGAGAATCCAGAGCCCCGCGATCACGCCCGCGAGCATGAGCGGCACGTTGATGAGGAACGCCGCGTGCCACGAGAAGTGCTCGAGCAGCACGCCGCCGATGAGCGGGCCGACGGCCGCGCCCAGGCTCGACACGGCCGCCCAGATGCTGAGCGCGGTGGCGCGCTCCTTGGGGTCGGCGAAGATCACGCGGATGAGCGACAGCGTGATCGGCATGATCATGGCGCCGCCGACGCCGAGCAGCGCGCGGATCCCGATCACGCCCTCCGCGCTGTTCGCGAAGAGGATGAGCAGCGAGGCGCCGCCGAAGATCGTGTAGCCGAGCAGCAGCATGCGCTTGCGGCCCCAGCGGTCGGCGATCGCGGCGAACGAGACCAGGAGGCCCGCGAGCACGAGGGAATAGACGTCGATGATCCAGAGCTGCTGATCCGACGAGGGGTGCAGCTCGGCCGCCATTTCGGGCAGCGCGATGTTCAGGATCGTCATGTCCATGGTGATCACGAGCAGGCTGGCCGTGAGCACCGCGAGAGCCGCCCAGCGGCGGCCGCGGCTGAACTGCTGCGGGGGCGCCTGGGGTGCGGGATGGGGGGACATGGTCTCCTGCCTTTCTGGGAGTGGAGCGTTGGGTACAACGTGGGGTGGGGCCCGAGTGGGGCCGGGCGGGCCCGTGTGGGGCCAGGCGGGCCCGAACGAGGTTCGGGCGGAGCCCAGGATCCGAGGCCCGCGGCGCTGAGCGGCGGTGGTGCCGAGCGGCGGTGATGCCGAGCGGCGGTGGTGCCGAGCGGCGGTGGTGCCGAGCGGCGGTGATGCCGTCGGGCGAGTGGCGCGGTGCGCGCCGTGCTGCGGAGTGCAGCGGCGGGGCGGGCCCTCGCGCGGGCCGCGGGAACGTTCGCGGGGAACGGCCTGCGGCTAGGGGTGCGCGGGGCCCGAAGTTCGTCGAAGTTCGGGGGTCTCGGGCAGGTGGCTCAGGGCGAGGAACGCGCGGGTGAGGTCCTCCCGGGAGAGGGGCTCCTCGCGCAGCCCCGCGTGCACCGTGGCGCCGTCGAGGTACACGGAGAGCGCGACGGCAGCGGGGCGGCCGATGTGGTCGGTGAGCATCTCGATGAGGCGGTCGTTCCAGCGCAGCGCGAGTGCGCGGACGCGGGGATCGGTCGTGCCGCTCGTGATGAGGGCGATCTCCGCGTGGACGGCCCGTCGGTCGTGGAGGAACGCGAGGATCTCCGTGACGGCGCGGCTCGGATCCTCCGTGATCTCGGCGACGAACGGTTCGATGGCTTTGAGCGCCTCGTCGATCTCGTCGGCCAGCTGCTGCAGCGCGGCCTCGCGGAGCTCGTCGATCGATGCGAAGTGCTGGGTCGTGGAGCCGAGGGGCACCCCGGCGCGGGCGGCGATCGCCCGGTGCGTGAGCGCAGCGACCCCGTGCTCGGCGACGAGCGCGGTCGCAGCGTCGAGGATCGCGCGGCGGCGACCCTCGGGATCGCGGCGGCGCGGCGCGGCGGTGCGTGCGGGCGCGGCTGCGGGTGCGGCGGTGGGCGCAGGCGCGGCGGTGGGCGCCGCGGTCTGCGGATGCGTCTCCGACATGGCGTCCTCCGTTCCTGCCCGCGCGTGCCTGGGGTCGTGCCTGGGATCATGCCTGGGCTCGCGCCGAAGCTTGATGTACTTATGTACATGTACTTTTGTACATTACCGGGCCCCGGTGCGCAAGATGACAGTTTCATGCAATCCCGTGCCGTTCGTCGGCGGATACAGATAGCGTGGATCCTGGCCGACCGCCGTGTGGTGGTCCGGCCCCAAGGAGGAAACGCACAATGGCTCAGATCAGTACGGCCGACCTGTACGACGAGCGCGGTGACGAGCTGCAGTCGGTAGCGCTGCAGTTCCAGAACATCGGCGGCATGAGCGGCTTCACCGGCGTGGTCCGCACGGTCCGCTGCTTCCAGGACAACGCCCTGCTCAAGCAGGTGCTCTCGACGCCCGGCGATGGTGCCGTGCTCGTCATCGACGGGGCGGGCTCGCTCGCGACGGCGCTCGTGGGCGACGTGATCGCCGGCCTCGCGGTCGACAACGGCTGGGCGGGGCTCATCGTGAACGGCGCGATCCGCGACCGCGTCGCGATCGGTACGCTGCCGTTCGGCGTGAAGGCGCTCGGATCGAACCCCGCGAAGTCGACGAAGACCGGCGCTGGCGAACAGGACGTCCCGGTGGAGATCGCCGGCGTCACGTTCCGCCCCGGCGCGCAGGTCTGGTGCGATGAAGACGGGATCCTCGTCGAGCACTAGGATCGCGGTGTGAGCACTCGAATGCGGGCAGCGCTGCCCTTCGTTCCCTACATCGTGATCTCGGTCGTGCACGTCACGGCCCGGTTCCTCGAGCACCCCATCGACGCGCCGACAAAGCTCCTGCTCATGCCGGCGCTCGCGCTCGGCGTACTCTGGGCGGCGCGCGGCATCACGCCCTGGCCGCGGGGCGTGATCGCGCTGCTCATCGCGTCGATCATCGGCTCCTGGCTGGGCGACGGATCCGCCACGTTCTTCCCGATGTTCGCAGACGAGCTCCCCATGATGCTGCTCTGCTTCGGCCTGGCGCACGTGGGCTACCTGCTGCTCATGTGGCGGGCGCGCGGCGTCGCGGTGCGGCGCATTCCCCTCTGGGCGCTCGCCTACGCCGTCGCCTACGTCGTGATGATCGCGGTCCTCGTGCCGCACACCGGTGCGCTCACTGTGCCCGTGATGATCTACGGCCTGCTGCTCGCGGGCACGGCGGCGATGGCGTCGCGCTGCGGGCCCGTGATCGCGTGGGGCGGGGCCTGGTTCCTCGTCTCCGACGCGATCCTGTCGTTCCGCATCTTCCTCCCCGAGGTGATGCCGGACTGGACGAGCGGCATGGTGATGCTCACCTACACGCTCGGCCAGGGGCTCATCGCCGCCGGGATCGTTACGGCGCTGCGGCGGCGGGCGGCGCGTCCGTCGGCCGCTCCGGCAGCTCCGGCAGCACCCTCAGCAGCTTCTTGACGCCCCGGGTGGTCGCGGCCCCCGCGACGCGCACCCGCACCTTCAGCTCGGCGTCGCTCGTCACCACGGTGACGATCGCGCCCTGCTCGGCCACCCGATCCACCTCGGCGACGATCGCGTCGTCGCCGACCTCGGGGGCGTCGACCACGCGCACGTGCGCGCCGTCGCCGATCCCGCGCGCGATGCCCTCCGTGACGAGCACCCACTCGGGGAACGCTTGCGCGAGGCCCGCCACCCGGGTGTCGGGGAGATCGAGGAAGCCGGCGCGGATCCCGTTGCCGTTCGCAACGAACGCGTCCACCCGGTCCCGCAGCCGCACGGCCGCCGCGCGGCGGTCCTTCCACCAGCCGTCGGGTACGGCGCCGATCACGTTCGCGGCGTCGACGATCACGGTCGGGGTGCCCCCGACGAGCGGGCGCAGGAGCGCCCAGCTGCTCGCGAACGCGGGGTGCAGGGTGAGGTTCTCGACCTCATCGACGGGCACCCACTCGAGCGCGTGGCTCTCCGGGTCGGTGATCTCGGGCTCGAACGGCACCGCGACATCCGCGATCAGCGTCGTGTAGCTCCAGCCGCCGCGGTCGAGCACGTGCGTGAAGCGCGGGATCATCGAGTGATCCGGCACCCCCGCCTCCTCCTGCGACTCGCGGAGCGCCGCGGCGATCGGCGTCTCGTCAGCGTGCCGGGCGCCGCCCGGGATGCCCCAGGTATCGCCGTGATCGCTCCACGTGACGCGGTGCTGCATGAGGATGGCGTTCCGGGCGCGGTCGTACGCGAGGAGGCCCGCGGCGCCGAAGCGGCCCCAGTAACGGCCGCCGTCCTCAGCAGTGACCCACGCATCGCCGGAATCTCGGAGGTCGCTCATGCCTCCAGCGTACTCGCGGGCTCGGCGGATGCGCACGGCTCCTCCCATAGGCTGGGTGCTATGACGGCAACTCTTGTGGCTCAGGGGCTCGCGGGCGGCTACGCGCACCGCACGCTCTTCGAGGATCTCGACCTCACGGTCGCACCCGGCGACGTGGTGGGCGTCGTCGGGGTGAACGGCGCCGGGAAGTCGACGCTGCTGAGGATCCTCGCGGGCGAGCTGCCGCCCCAGGCGGGCGCCGTGCACCTCGCCCCGCTCGATGCCTTCGTCGGGTGGCTGCCGCAGGAGCACGAGCGCGTGGCGGGCGAGACCGTCGCGGCGTACGTGGCGCGGCGCACGGGGTGCGCCCAGGCCACCGAGGACATGGACGCCGCCGCCGCGGCCCTCGGCGATCCCGCGGCCGCGACCCTGGGCGGCGCGGACCCCGCCGACGTCTACTCGGCCGCGCTCGAGCGCTGGCTCGCGAGCGGCGCCGCCGATCTGGAGGAGCGGCTGCCCGGCGTCCTCGCCGAGCTCGGCCTCGGCGGCCCGGGCGCGGGATCCGGCGCAGGCGCGGGAGCGGGCCCAGACTCGGGATCCGGCGCAGATTCGGGATCCGGTGCTGGCTCCGGATCCGGGCCCGCGAGCGTCTCCGCCGACTCGCTCATGACCTCCCTCTCCGGCGGGCAGGCGGCCCGCGTGGGCCTCGCCGCCCTCCTGCTCTCGCGCTTCGACATCGTGCTGCTCGACGAGCCCACGAACGACCTCGACCTCGACGGCCTCGAACGGCTTGAGCGCTTCGTGCAGGGGCTGCGCGGCGGCGCCGTGCTCGTGAGCCACGACCGCGAGTTCCTCGCCCGCTGCGTGACCCGCGTGCTCGAACTCGACCTCGCGCAGCACTCGAACCGGATCTACGGCGGCGGCTACGAGGCCTACCTGGAGGAGCGCGAGATCGTGCGGCAGCACCAGCGCGACGCGTACGAGGAGTTCGCCGAGACGAAGGCCGACCTCGTCGCCCGCGCCCGCACGCAGCGCGAGTGGTCGAGCCAGGGCACTCGCAACGCCCTGCGCAAGTCGCCCGACAACGACAAGATCCGGCGCCGCGCGGCCACCGAGTCGAGCGAGAAGCAGGCCCAGAAGGTGCGCCAGATGGAGAGCCGCATCCGTCGCCTCGAGGAGGTGGAGGAACCCCGCAAGGAGTGGCGGCTCGAGTTCACGATCGGTGCCGCGCCCCGATCGAGCGCTGTGGTTGCGACCCTCAACGAAGCCGTCGTGCGGCAGGGCGACTTCACGCTCGGCCCCGTCTCGCTGCAACTGAACGCGGGGGAGCGGGTGGGCATCACCGGCCCGAACGGCGCCGGCAAGTCGACACTGCTCGCCCTGCTCCTCGGCCGCCGGGCACCGGACGCGGGCGCCGCGGCGCTCGGCACCTCGGTGGCGATCGGCGAGGTGGACCAGGCCCGCTCGCTCTTCGCGGGCGAGCAGCCGCTCGCCGAAGCCGTCGAGGCGCTCGTGCCCGAGCTCGCCTCCGGCGAAGTGCGCACGCTGCTTGCGAAGTTCGGCCTCAAGGCCGACCACGTGCTGCGGCCCTGCGGCGAGCTCTCCCCGGGGGAACGCACCCGCGCTGGCCTCGCGCTGCTCCAGGCGCGCGGCGTGAACGTGCTCGTGCTCGACGAGCCGACGAACCACCTCGACCTGCCCGCGATCGAGCAGCTCGAGCAGGCGCTCGAGAGCTACACGGGCGCGCTCCTGCTCGTCACGCACGACCGCCGCATGCTCGAGACGGTTCGCCTCGACCGCCGGTGGCACGTCGAGGCCGGGCAGGTCACGGAGCGGTAGCGGCCTGCGCGCCCTGGAGGAGTGACTGCGAGCTGCCGTGGATGAGGTGCAGGTGCATCTCGGTCAGCGCCTCGACCCAGTTCTGGATCGAGGTGACGCGGCTCGAACGCATGATCCGGCTGAGCGCCTGGCTCGGCGCGGTGGCCTCTGCGTCGCCCGGCTCCGTGGCCGCGAGTCCCGTGCTGCCGGGCGCGCTCGCGGGCGCCGCAGTGCCGGGGCTCCCCGGTAGGACGGGGACCTGAGGCGCGCCGTCCGCCGGGAGCGCGGTGAGCAGCTCCAACTGCGATCTGCGGTAGGTGATCTCGGTCTCGAGGAGCCGCAACGCGGAGTACGGCGCAAAGGTGGCGGCCGCGAGGATGCGCAGCGAGAAGGAGACCTCATCCACGCGGGGGATGGGGGAGTAGGGCTCGTCGATCCACTCGCGGAGGAGCTGCTCGCCCGCGGCGGTCACGTGCAGGTGCTGCGCGTCCGGGTATTCGGCCCCGCCGTCGGCGTCCGATCCGATGAGGCCCTCGTTCAGGAGGGACGTGAGGTGCGTGAGCACGCTTGGGAGGTCCGGCTCGTCGAGCGCGAACGGCCCCTCGATGTCGAGGATCGGGATGAGCTCGCGCATGCGCGGGGTCCGGTTCCCGATGAGGGTCAAAATGAGGTAAGTCAGCTGCGTCATTGATGTTCGTGTCAATCTGCTATTCAGCAATTGGTTTTTACTGTAACAGCTGTGCTAGCTGCCTGATTTTCACTAGGTAGTCCAGTGCCCTGCACCATCCCTGCCCGCGGGAGAGCCTGCCCGGCGCCTGTTCGCAGCCTAGGCCTGCAGGCCCCTTTCGCGTAGAACGCGCCGACGGTCCGTGGCACGGGCACCGGCTCTCCGTGCGCCGCGGCGCGGCTGCAGTGGGGGATCGGAGCGACTCCGGTGTGAGTCACCGCGCACCCGCGGCCCCGGGCGCGCGCACCGGCTGGTGAGCGCGGAATGCGGTCGCGCGCCGAGCGTGCGCGACGGCGCGAGACGCGCGCCGTACCCCCGGGCCGCTCGACCGACGGGCACTCCACGTCGCCGAGGTCGGACCCGCACTGGGAACGCGGAGGCTGGCACGGGGAATTGCTCCGCGCCGCACTGCAGCGGTGCCGCATCGCTCGCGAAGCGCGCAATCGGTGCCCGGCTTGGGGGGCGCGCGACCTAGCCTGGTCCCGCCGTGCGGCCCGGGCGCTGTGCTCAGACGCCTCTCGGAGCATGCCCGGCGCGAGCCCCTGCCCGCCCACCGGTGCGTGCTCCGGCGCGCGGCCCGCCGCCCGGGCCCCACCCACTGACGCAAGCGAAGGAGAACGAACACCATGGCACACCGCAAGCACACGCTCGCCATGCGGCTGGGGGTGCTCCTCACCGTGGTGCTCACGGGGTGGCATATCTTCGCCTCCTTCCTGTGGATCTCGCCGCCCAGCGAGTTGCGCACCGTCGTCCCGGGGAAGGCGCTCTCGAACTACATGCTCCCCTGGTACGGGCAGAGCTGGAGCGTGTTCGCCCCCGCTCCGATCAACGGCGACTACTTCTTCAAAGTGCGCGCGCACACGCCGGGCCCGGACGGGCTGGTCGAGACCGAGTGGGTCGACGCGACGACTGCGGAGCTGTCGCTTGCGCAGTATCAGCTGTTCCCGCCGCGGGCCGCCGGCCTCGCCTCACAGTTGGCCTCGAACTTCAAGGGCGCGTACGAGGAGCTGTCCGATGAGCAGCAGGAGATCGCCGCCCTCGGCTACTACAAGGGCGACGCGTGGCTCGGCCGCATGCAGATCGCGCTGGATGAGGTCGGGGACGATCCCGATGCCGTCGCCGCGTACATCTCCCAGGAGCGCTACGCCTCCGCGTACGCGGCGCAGGTCGCTCAGGCGGTCTGGGGCCCCGAGGTGGTCAACGTGCAGTTCCAGGTCAGCCGGCAGAACGTGATCCCCTTCGCCGAACGCCACAATCCGGATGCCGAGCGGCCGGCCGAGCAGATCGTGTCCACCGGGTGGCGCGGCATCCTCGCGCTCGAGGATCAGTCCGAATCGGCCTTCGCCCACACCTTCCGCGACGCGCTGCGGAGGTCCGGACAGTGAGGAATCCCATGCACCCAGCGCACGACATCGCCACCGCGCCCGCGCCCGCGCCCGCGTCACAGCCCGAGCCCGCGCCCGAGCTCGGCGGGGATCCGGTGCCGGAGGCGGGCAGCCCCGAGACCGAGCGCTCCCGGAGCTGGCCCGGCCGGATCTGCGCCGCGCTCTGCGCTTTCGCCGCGGGGATCTGGGGCTCGATCCGCGCCACGGTGGTGCGCATCATCCGCTTCGTGGACGACTGGCTGCTCGACCGGAAGCACGCCCAGTACGGCACCGCCGTGGTGCGGATCCTGTTGGGCATCACGCTCCTCGGCAGCGCCCTCAGCGAGGTCGGAACGCGCGCGTACACCTGGGGTCCGGGTGCGGCCTGGACCGGCCAGCTGCAGTACCCCACGAGCGGCTTCTCCGAGATGTGGCCGTTCGCGATGATCCGCGAGGCCGCGAAGAGCGAGACCGGCATCACGCTGGTGTTGCTCGCCCTGATCGTGTGCGCTGCGCTCTTCACCGTCGGCTACCGCACGCGGCTCGTGATGATCCCGCTGTTCCTGCTGTGGGTCGGTTTCGTGAACATCAACCTCTACGTGCAGAACCAGAGCGACAACCTCACTCGAATCGTCTTCATCGCGCTCGCCTTCAGCGCGCTGTCGGATCGCTGGTCGCTCGACGCGCGGCGCCGGAAGCGCTTCGCGGGAGCGCCCGGCGGCATCCTGCTTCGCCTCTGGCGCTTCCAGCCTGTGCTCCCCGAGTGGGTCACGACTCTCGCGCACAACGCGGCCGTCGTGGTGATCGGGGTGCAGATCTGCTTCGTCTACGCGGCGGGCGGGCTCTTCAAAGCCGGGGGCGAACCCTGGCAGAGCGGGATCGCGGTGTACGCGCCGCTCCAGACGATGGAGTTCGGTACCTGGCCCGTGCTGAGCGACCTCATCACCGCGTGGGGGCCAGCCGTCGCAGTCGGAACCATCGGCACAGTGCTCGTTCAAACCGCCTTTCCGCTGATGCTTCTCCGGCGATTCACGCGTGTCATCGCACTCATCGTGATCATGGGATTCCACGCCGCGATCGGTCTTCTCATGGGGCTACCCTGGTTCTCCCTCGGGATGATCGCTCTGGACGCAATCTTCATCAGCGACCGGAGCTGGCTCGGGTTGGAACGCCGATGGCGTGCTGCATGGGGGAGCGCAGGGGAACGCAGAACATAAGCGGGGGCGCTCAGCACGGTATCGGGGGCCACCTCGCGCCGCGCCTCCTCGACAGCAACGCCGGGCGGGTGTCTCCGGAGCGGGTGCAGCAGCCACGCCGTACGCACGCCGCGCGGAGCCCGAGGCGAAACCGGGAGGGTAGCAATGCTGAAAGACACGAACAGTCCCCTGGGCGGGGTTGAAGACACCCGGGCCGCGGTGATCCGGCGTCTCGTCATGAACCTCGAACTCGGGCACGACATCGACCTCGTCGCCGGGCGCGGCCTCGGCCTGAGCACCGCGCTGCGGTCGCTCTCTGCCGAGCTCGAGAACCGGGAGTGGAACGTCGTGCACGTGCGCGGGGTCCCCTCGCTCAAACCTCACTCGCTCGCGGCCCTGCACGCGGCGGAGATCGGGGTCGGCCGAGATGGGCGGCCGGGCGGGATCGTCACTGCCGTGCAGACGCTGAAAGCGCTCGCGGCGACGGGCCCGCTGGCGCTCCTCGTGGACGACTGGCACGACCTCGATGAGGTCTCGTGGGGCGTCATCGAGACCGCGCAGTCCCGCGTCGACATGTCCGTCGTCGTGGGGCGCCGCCCCACGCGGCGGAAGAAGCGCACCCCCTCCGGCCTCGGGGGATCCTCCGGCCGCGGGAGCTTCGTGATCGAGCTCCAACCGCTCACCTTCTCCGAGATGCTGCTCGCGATCGAGAAGAAACTACAGGGTGCGGTGGACCACAGCTCGGTGAGCAGCCTCTTCGTCTACTCCGGCGGCGTACCGTCGCTGGTGTTCGGGGTGCTCGAGGTGCTGATCCTCACGGATCGGATCATCAAGATCGACGGGGTGTGGCACCTGGCGGAGCCCTTCTGGAACCCCGCGCTCGATGGTGTCGTCGACGGGGTCATCGCGGCGCTCGACGGCGACGAGCGCGACGCGCTCGAACAGCTGAGCGCCGAGGAGCGCTGGGAGCTCCCCGCCGCGGAGGAGCTCGTGGGGCGCGATACACTCCACCGCCTGATCGAAGCGGGGAGCGTCGCACGGTACTTCCTCGCCGGGGCGGAGAGCGTGTCCGTATCGCCCCCGATCCTCATCGACAGCTTCAGCGCTCGCCGCAGCGCGCTCGACGGGGTCAGCGCGCAGCTCTGGCAGCCCTTCCAGCTGCGCGAGGAGCCCGCACCCGGCGATCGGGGCCAGCGCGAATCGCGCGCGGGCGATCTCGCACAGGAGCCCGACGCGACGTTCGTGCGCGTGCTGAGCGAGCATGTGCACCGGCAGGTCTCGCAGCGCTCCGCGCTGTGGCAGGCGGATCCCTCCCCGGAGAACGCGGTGCTGCTCCTGAAAGCGCTCGTCAAGCTCCCCGGGAACGAGATCGCGCTCGCGCGCCTGCTCGAAGGGCCGGTATCCGGCGATCCGCAGAACTTCTTCGCCGCAGTGCTCGCCTACGCGCGGATCCGGATGCGCCAGCTGCGCGGGGAGCCGCTCGCCGAGGTGACCGCCGAGGAGACCTCCGAGGCGCGCGGACTGAGCGGCCCCGGCACGCAGTTCGTGCGGCTCATCACGGCACTCGAGTGCGGGGGCGCGATCACGGAGGCGGATCTGCACACCGAGACCTCCGAGTTCGCGCCGCTCGCCCAGACCAAAGCGCTGCTCAACAAGCGATTCCTCACCGAGGTCTGGTTCGGTCATATCCGGCACGCGCGCGTGCTCGGCGAAAAGGTCGCGCGGGTCACCACGTCCGAGAGCGGCGAGCAACTCGTCACCGAGGCGCTGCTGCTCTGCTTCGAAGGCGAGCTGCGCGCGGCCGAGCTGCGCGCGCGGCAGACGATCGAGCTCGCGCGGAACGGTCTGAACCTCGACGCGCTGCACAACGCCTACTTCGTGCTGATCCTCGTGCTCACGATGCGTGGGCGCTACCGCGAGCTCCCGGAGCTCCTGGACTCCATCAGCGTGTTCGGGGGACTGCGCACGTATCACGCCCAGGCGCACGCGGACTCGCTCAACCTGATCGCGCTGGCCCTCGTACGCATGGGTCGCGTGGTGCAGGGCGAGAGCGTTGCGGCCCGGGCCCTCCGGGTGAGCTACCTGGCGCGCGAGCGGGTCGGATTCAGCCGCGCTCTCCTCGACGCCCAGCTGCGCGCGGCGCACGGAGAAGCGCTGAGCGGGACCGGCCTGTGGGCCTCAGCGGAGCAGTGCTGGGGGCAGGGGCTCCGGCTCTCCGCGGCGATGCAGGGGCTCGCCGCCATCGAGGTCGAACCGCGCGACGCGTGGTTCCGGCAGATCGCGATCTGGCTCGAGGACGTCGACAGCCCGCTGCTGCGCCTGCAGCTCTCGCTCGCCTGCGCCCTCCGCGACGACGATCGCCACGAGCTCGCCACGATCGGGGAGCTCATGCTGCGCCGCGGAGAGGACGGGAACGGGCGCCGCGCGATCCGCCGCGCGTTCGAGCTGGCGCTCGAGGCGGCAGACGGTGAGCTTGCCGCGAAGCTCCGCGTGCACCTCGACAGCTGGCAGAACGGCACCGACGAGTTCGTCGACGAACGCCGCTTCTCCCAGAAGTATCTCGAGCTGACCCCGCGAGAGGTGCAGATCGTGGGAAAGATCGTCCGGGGCCACAGCAACCCGGAGATCGCGCTGAAGCTCGGGCTCAGCGTGCGCACCGTCGAGAGCCACCTCAACCGGATCCTCCGGAAAGCCGGTGTGGAGCAGCGCGACGAGCTGCGCGGACTCGTCCCCGTGCTGCTCGACAAGCGGGGTGCGAACCCGGGCGGGGATCCGGGCCCGTCCAGCGCGCAGGAGCCCCGATCCGAAGAATCTGCTCCGCCCGCGTAATGGATCCGCTGCCGTTCCGTCTCTCTCAGTGAGGGATGCGGTGCGCCCCGCGCTCACCGCATCCCTCACCCGCGGGACTTCGTTCGAAGTCCCTTCGACACGAATGAATGGAACAGCATGGGTTCAGTATTTTGGGCGAAACGCCCCGACACGGGAACGCCGCCGGTTGCCGGCCGCCGTGTTGCTGCTGCCGGGCTTGCCGCGTCAGTGGTCGCGGCGAGCCTGTTCAGCGGCGGTGCCGCTCAGGCCGCCCCGCTCGAGGGCGACTTCAGCGGTCACGTCCGCGCCTATGGCGCATTCGCGGCGGCCGACGTGGGCGGTGGCCTGCTCGGCTCGCTGCTGAACGCGCGCGCGAACATCGCCGAGTCGATCTCCGTCGCCGACAGCCAGGGCCTCGCGCACTACGGCCAGCTCGGTGCCTTCAACTTCGGCATCCCGAGCAGCATCCTGAACGATCCGGATGCGCGCTCCTACGCTCGCGCGACCCCCGTCGGGGTGGGCGCGCTGGGCATTCCCGTGCAGCCGGTCAAGGCTGAGTCGTTCTCGCGCACGAACACGGAGGGCGGCCAGAAGAACCAGGACTTCGGCAAGATCAACCTCCAGCCGCTCGCCTCGCTCAACGCGCTCACCGGGAGCGCGATGAGCTCGTGGGCTCCGGTGGTCGGGGCCGGTTCTGGCGTGCTGGCGCAGGTCGACCAGACGACCGCCGAGGCGCAGATCGTCACCCAGATCCCGCTCCTGCCGTCGATCCTCCAGCCGATGCTGCCGCTCGCCGGAGCAGCCCTCGGCAAGACCGCGGGAAGCGTGAACCTCGTTCCCGACGACGCGTGCATCGACGGCACCGCCGTCGAGGCGACCTCGCGCTGGCAGTTCGGTGAGGCCAAGGTGCTTGGCGAGACGCTTCGCGTGTCCTGGGGTGCCGGCCAGAACGCCGACCAGTGGCCGGAGGTGACGGCACGCGTCAACGGCCAGACCGGTGGCGCGCAGCTCGTCGTCAGCGAGCTGCCCGACATGACCGTCTCGGTCATCGGCGGCGCGGCCAGCGTGAGCCTGCACCCGGGGATGAGCCTCGAGCTCGACAAGATCCTCCCGAAGGCGCTCACGGCGATCCTCACCGGTGAGATCTCGTACGAGGGCATCACGAACAAGCAGGAGTCCCAGGACGGCACGCACGCCTCGGGCACGATGAACGGCCTCGGCATGGACGTGTCGCTGCTCGACCTTCCCTTCATCGGCGCGCTCGGCAACCTCGAGTTCGGCATGATGAAGACGGACGTCGCGGCGAACATCCAGGCCGGCGGCATCTCCTGCACGCCCGAGCCCGAGTCGAACGTGAACGCTTCGGCGTCGGCGTCGGCGTCG
>NZ_AYMV01000042.1 GCF_000633415.1 Leucobacter sp. PH1c
TCGACGCACGGCAGAGCGATCACGTACGTCATGCGGCGGCATTTCGATTCGACATGCCCCCACCGTAAAACCTCAAGTATGGTTGAGGTCAAGAGGAGGCGCTCATGAACGAAGAATCTGCGGTGGACATGCCGGCGGCAACGCTGCGCGAGACCGGGCAGCACCAGCCCGAGGAACTGCTCACCGTCGGCGAGATGAGCCGGCGCACGGGAGTCGCGGTGTCGGCGTTGCACTACTACGAGCAGCTCGGCTTGATCGCCTCACGGCGCACGGCCGGAAACCAGCGCCGCTACCCCCGCTACATGCTGCGCCGCGTGGCCCTCGTCTCCGTGGCGAAGCGGCTCGGGATCCCGCTCTCCGACGTGCAGGAGAGTTTCGCCGACGTGCCGCTCGAGACCCCGCCGAGCCACGAGGACTGGCAGCGGGCATCGCGCCGGTGGAAGAAGACCCTGGAGCAGCGCAGGCGCGGAATCGAGCAGCTGGAGCGGGAGCTCACAGGCTGCATCGGCTGCGGCTGCCTCTCGATGAAGGCCTGCCGGCTCCTGAACCCGGACGACGAGCTCGGCGACAGCGGGGCGGGAGCGCTGCGGATCCGGGTCTAGCGCTCGCCCGCCCGCTCGCTCGCTCGCCGGCCCCTGCCTCCCGGCCCCGCTTCCGCCCCC
>NZ_AYMV01000043.1 GCF_000633415.1 Leucobacter sp. PH1c
AGAGCACCGAGGGTGACAAGTCGACCGAGGGTGACAAGAGCACCGAGGGTGACAAGTCCACCGAGGGCGACAAGAGCACCGAGGGCGATAAGTCGGCTACGGGCGACAAGTCGGCCAAGGGCGACAAGGCCGCGACGGGCGATACGTCCGCTGCAGCCCAGGCCGGCGCTTCGGCGAAGGCTCAGGGTTCCGCAAACAGCTCGACCAGTGGCAACGCCACCGGCGCGCTCGCCACGACCGGTAGCGACATGACGCTGCCGATCGTCGGCGCGGGCCTCGCCCTCCTGCTGGGCGCTTCGGCCGTCGGCTTCTCGGTGGTTCGCCGCCGGAACGCGGACGCCGCGAAGTAACCCATGATCCGGTCCGGGGGTGTCGCATCGTCTCGCACGGTGCGGCACCCCCGGATTCGGGCCAACATCGACTTCCCGCAGTTCGGGGCGGGGGACAACCCGAAGAGGAGAAACATGCTCAGGACACGAGCGAAGCAGGCAACGCTGACCGTGCTGTGCGCTGGGGCGCTGCTGCTCAGCGGGTGCGCGGCCGAGACGACCGCGACGGTCGATCCGGATCCGGCACCGAGCGAGACCCCCGAGACGATCGAGGGCAAGGAGTTCCCACCGCAGGACGGTCTGCTCACGGAGCTCGCCGCGGTGGATCCCGAATCGCTCGGTGACGACTGCAGCGCGCTCGCCGAGTTGGAGCGGATCAACGCGCTCACCGCTCAGCTCTCCCCGCAGTCCGTGGGGGACACGCTCGACGAGCGCCTCGCGCAGACCGCGGGACTCTTCGAGCGGTTGAGCGCCGTCTCCGCCCTCCCGGACGAGGCCGATTCCTGGCGCGGCATCGCGGATGCGGCGACCACCGCGGAGGACGCCCTCGCCGCGTACGGCGGGACGGTGGGGAACGCCGAGGTGCTGACCGCGCTCGGCGAGCTCTCCATCGCATACCAGGGCGCGGCGGATGCGCACGCCGACGAGGTCGCGGCGCGCTGCGGCGTCGACCTGCAGAGCCTCCTCGCCACCGGTGACTGAGCGCATGGCCCCGCGACGCCGATACTGCTGCGCTCGCGGATCGCTGGCCGCGCTCGTGCTCGTGATCGGCGTCGGTCTTGGAGCGACCGGGTGCTCGGCGGCTGGGACGTCCACGCCCGTCGATCCCGCACCGTCCGCCTCGAGCACGGATTCGGGCGCGGCCGAGACTCCCGCGGCCGCGCGCCTGGAGGCGCTCACTGCCGAGGAGACCGCCGTCTTCGCGGCAGCGCGGAGCGCGATCCGCGAGCAGCCGGGGCTGGAGGTGGCGTTCGACGTGACCGAGTCCGGGGCCTCCGCGATCACCGGCAGTGCCGAGGTCTCGGGGGACCTCCTGTCCTGGCGGGGATCCTTTCTCGTCGGCGCGTTTGCGCTCGATCTGGTGCAGCTCGGGGACACGCTGTGGGTGCGCGGACCGGACGCCTACTGGGCCTCCTATGGCGCAGACGCGGCGACGATCGCAGAGATCGACGGGAAGTACCTCGTCTTCACCGGCACGGAGGCGCAGCGCATGGTCGCG
Organism: Leucobacter sp. PH1c; assembly: GCF_000633415.1. GTDB lineage: Bacteria > Actinomycetota > Actinomycetes > Actinomycetales > Microbacteriaceae > Leucobacter. The sequence continues at coordinate 1,549 of NZ_AYMV01000043.1, forward strand.
TTCGCGGACCTGACGAGCTTCCTGCAGGCGCTCGAATCCAGCCGCGAGGCCGCCGCCCCGGAACGTGTGGTCACGGGCGAGCACTCGGGCATGCTCGCGGTCTCCGTCGCCGGCCAGGAGCAGCGCTTCGCGCTGGACGCTGAGACGCCGTGGATTGACCGAGTCGAGGCGGACCTCGGGGCGCAGGTGACGAGCCTCGTGACACTCGATCCGCTGCCCGAGGCGCCCCGGATCACGCGCCCGGACGCCGCCGACGTCTCGTCCGTGCGCCTCCCGCTGCCCGCCGAGCAGTGACACCGGGACGGGCGCGCGGCCCGCGCGGCTCAGCGCAGAGGTGCGGAGTGCGTCGCGGGCGGCCGCTCGCCCGCTGCGTCGCCGCGTCCGGGATCGCTGAGCTCGTCGCCCGACTGCAGCTCGTGCCAGGCGCGACGCAGGCCCTCCCGGGCGCGGAAGCACAGGGCCGCCGCCGAGTTGGCGTTCAAGCCGAGTTCGCGGGCGACCTCGGAGAGCTTCCGCTGCTGCACCTCACGGAGCCACAGCGCGTCTTGCCAGCGCGACGGGAGCCCCGAGAACGCGCGGGCCACGTCATCGCAGGTCTCCCGATCGGCGGGAGGCACGGGGAGCGTCACGGACTCGGCGGTCTCCTCGACGGACTCGCACGGGTACTCCCGACGCCGGCGGAACAGATCGTGCGCAGTGTTGCGCACCGTCGTCAGCAGGTACGGGCGGAGGCTCTCCTGCGGGCCGCCGCCGGAGACGAGGACACTGTGAATCCGGAGGAACGCGTGCGAGACCAGATCCTCCGCCTCGTGATGCAGCACGTACTGCCGCGCGGTGCGGATCGCCGCTGGGTAGTGGCGGCTCCAGAGCTCCGCCCAGGCGGCGGTCGAGCCGTTCCGGGCGGCGGACAGCAGCGCCCGGTCTCCCGCGGCGCCGTGCGGCGCGCGGGCGTGGGGCGCTTCCAAAGTCTGCGTCAGGGTAACCACAGCCCCATGCTGATTCGCCATGACGCGGCCACAGAGGACAGCAAGGAAAGTCAGAGAGGGATCCGCATGATTCGGTGGACGACGAGCCCGCTTGGGTGCGGGGGAGCGCATGCTCGGTGTGCGCGGGGCGCGGGGTCATGAGCGTGCGCAACCGTGCCGCGCGGCGACGCCGAGACGCCCCCGCCGCGGTGGTGGGCGCGGGGCCGAACGGGCTCGCGGCGGCGGTGACGCTCGCCCGCGCGGGGGTGCCGGTCACGGTGTTCGAAGCGGCCGAGACGATCGGGGGCGGCACGCGCACGGCCGAGCTCGTCAGCCCGGGGGTGCTGCACGACGTCTGCTCGGCGATCCACCCCCTGGCGCTTGCCACGGGATTCTTCCGTGCCTTCGAGCTCGAGCGCCGTGTCGCCTTCGCCGTGCCGGATGCCTCGTACGCGAACCCGCTCGACGCCGGTGCCGGCCCCGCGTCGCGGGACGGGCGGGCGGCAGTGGCCTACCGGGATCTCGACCGCACGGTCGCGGAACTCGGGCGCGACGGCGCAGCGTACGCGCGCTTCTACGCGCCGCTCCTCAGCCGGCACGAGGGGGTTGTGGACTTCGCGCTGGGCGGGTCCATGCTGCGCTGGCCCGCAGACCTCGGTGCCGCGGCGGCGATGGGGCTCCGCACACTGGAGCAGGGAACCCGGGCGTGGAACCTCCGGTTCCGGGAGGCGGCCGCGCCCGCCCTCATCTCGGGGGTCGCGGCGCACAGCATCGGCCGGATGCCGAACCCCGCCACCGCAGCCGTCGGCGTGGTGCTCGGCGCCCTCGGGCACGTCCGCGGGTGGCCGGTTCCGCTCGGCGGATCCCGAGCGATCACCGACGCCCTCGCGGCCGACCTGCTCGCGCACGGCGGGCGGATCGAGACAGGTCACGCGGTGGAGCGGATCGAGGAGCTCGACCGCTTCGGCGTCGTCCTCTTCGACACGTCGGCGCGCGGACTGGCCGAGCTCGCCGGTTCACGGCTGCCGCCGCGCTATCGCCGCGCACTGCAGCGGTTCCGCTACGGGGATGCGGCGACGAAGGTGGATTTCGTGCTCGATGGTCCGGTGCCCTGGCGGGATCCTCGGGTGCACGATGCGCCGACGGTGCACCTGGGCGGGAGCCGAGCTGAGGGCGCCGCGGCCGAGCTCGCCGTCGCCCGGGGGCGGCATCCGGAGCGACCGTATGTGCTCCTCGCGCAGCCGACGAGGTGGGATCCCGAGCGGAATCCGGGCGGTGAGCACGCGATCTGGAGCTACACCCACGTCCCCGCCGGATCGTCCGTAGACCTGGGGGAGCGCGTGACCGCGCAGATCGAGCGCTTCGCGCCGGGCTTCCGCGACCGGATTCGGGCGGTGCGCGTCACGACGGCGGCGGAGCTCGCCCGCTACAACCGGAACTACCACGGGGGTGACTTCAGTGCGGGGCGCGTGTCGCTGCCGCAGCTGCTCGCGCGCCCCGTGCTGTCGCGGGATCCGTGGCGCACGCCGCTCGGCGGGGTCTACCTCTGCTCCTCCTCGACGCCGCCGGGCCCCGGGGTGCACGGTCTCTCGGGGTGGTACGCCGCGCGCTCCGCGCTGCGCCACGAGTACGGGCTCGCGGCCCCCGAGCTGGGCCTCGGCGCCGGGCAGGTCACGGAGCGGTAGCGGCCTGCGGCGGATCCGCCGCGCACTCGGCCTCCTTCCGCGGGCGATCCGCGGGGCAGGTCCCCGCGGCGGCGGCCTCGGATGCCGCCCCCGCTGCCCCTGCTGCCGCCCCCGGGTCGAGGCTCGTGAGGATCGCGTAGCTCAGCTCGGAGAGCTGCGCCGTGCCGTCTCCGGGGAGCCCGGCGAGGCCCGCGAGCACGAGTTCGCGCACCGCCTCGGCGTAGGCCGCTCGGGAGCGCGCGAGGGTCTCGGCGCCCCGCTCCGTGAGCACGGCGTTGGTGGCGCGACCGTCGAGCTCGCACGCGGCGCGCTCGATGAGGCCGCGCCGTTCGAGCGCGCCGGCCACCCGGGAGAGGCGGGGGCGCGAGGCGTTCGTGCGCCGGGCGACCTCGCTGAGGCGGGCCCGCTGCTCGGGGCTGTCGGCGAGCACGTCGAGCACCGTGTGCTCGAAGGAGGTGACGCCCGCGGGGGCGAGGCGCTGGTCGAGCGCGGTGGGGAGCAGCTCGAGCAGCGCGTGCAGGCGGGCGACGGCCACGCGCTCGGGGTGCGTGAGAGGGGAGGTCATGCAGCAATTCTCGCACATTAGTTGCAGCTACAACTAAAGTGTGCCTATTATTTAGTTAACGCTACAACTAATGCTCCCGAGGGGGCGGAACGGAGAGCCGGATCATGGCGAACTACACGATTTTCGGAACCGGCAACATGGCGCAGGCGATCGGCGGCGTGCTCGCCGCGGGCGGGGCGTCGGTCGAGTACATCGGGCACGCGGACAGCGCGAGCGCGACGATCGCGGGCGACACCGTGATCCTCGCCGTGCCGTACCCCGCCGTCGCCGAGATCCTCGCGGCGGTCGCTGACCAGCTCGCGGGGAAGACGGTGATCGACATCACGAACCCGCTCGACTTCGAGACCTTCGACGCGCTCGTCGTGCCCGAGGGCAGCTCGGCCGCTGCCGAGATCCAGCGCGCCCTTCCGCAGTCGCACGTGCTCAAGGCGTTCAACACCAACTTCGCGGCGACGCTCGCGGGTGGCACGATCGCCGGGGCGCCCACGACGGTGCTCATCGCCGGCGACTCGGGCGACGCGAAGGCTGCGCTCGCCGCAGACGTCGTGGCGGGCGGCCTGCGCGCGATCGACGCCGGATCGCTCCGCCGCGCGCACGAGCTCGAGGCGATCGGCTTCCTGCAGCTCACCCTCGCCGTGGGCGAGCGGATCTCCTGGACCGGCGGCTTCGCCGTCGCCGAGTAGGCCGCCATGCACGCAGCGCAGACCCCCGCCGCGGTGGACGACCGCATCCTCTCCGCCGGGCTCGCGATGGACGCGGTGACCCTCCGCGTCGGCGACCTCGAGCAGATGAGCAGCTACTACGAGCAGGCCCTCGGCCTTGTGCCGATCGCCGAGCGCGCCGCGCGCCGCGAGGTGCACCGGGTGCTCGGGCGCGGCAGCACCCCCATGGTGCGCCTCGTGCACACGCCGGATCTGCCCGCCGCGAGCCCGCGCGAGGCCGGGCTGTTCCACACGGCGTTCCTCTTCGACGACGCCGCGAGTCTCGCCGCGACCGTGTACCGCACGGCGCAGGATCCGCGCAGTCGCTTCTCGGGCTCCGCCGACCACCTCGTGAGCGAGGCGTTCTACTTCACCGATCCCGAGGGGAACGGCATCGAGCTCTACGTCGACCGC
>NZ_AYMV01000044.1 GCF_000633415.1 Leucobacter sp. PH1c
TCGGGGGGGGGGGGCGTCATGCGGCGCAACACGGTCGGGGCCGCTCGCGCGGTGCGCGATACTGAGGAGGGCGCCGAGACACGGCGGCCACCGGGCGACCGGACGTTCAGGGAGCGCAGCATGACCGAGCCGCAGACGCCGCAGGGCGCCCACCTCGTGGGCAGCATCAACTTCGACGACGCCGAGACGACGATGCGCACGGCGGCCGCAGAGCTCGGCGCCCACCTGAAGCGGATCCCCGACGGCGAAGTGGGGGAGCGCTTCCACTGGATCGTGTTCCAGGCGGACCGGCTCGGCCGCACCCCGGGGATCGACCGGGTGGGCGACACCCCGATCCCGATCCGCACGCTCGATGCGCGCCCCGTGCGTCTCGCGCCCGGCGTGCGCGCCGCGGACCTCACCCTCGCCCCGCTCGGCTACGCGGAGGCCGCGCTCGAATCCTACGCCGTGTTCGCCCGGCTGCAGGACGCGGGCACCATCCCCGCGACGACCCGGTTCCAGGTGTCTCTGCCGACCCCGCTCGGCGTCGTGGGCAGCTTCGTGCACCCGGACGACCGCGCCGAGTTCGAGCCCGTCTACGAGGCCGCACTCGCGGCGGAGCTCGACGAGATCCTCGCGGTGATCCCGCACGAGCGGCTCGCGATCCAGTGGGACGCGGCGCTCGAGTTCGCGATCATCGAGGGCGTGAGCACGCGCGGCGTGCGGCACGAGTGGTTCTCCGAGGTGTGGCCGGAGACGAGCGCGCGGCTGGCCAGGCAGATCGACCGCGTCCCCGCGGACGTCGAGGTCGGTGTGCACCTGTGCTACGGCGACGTGGCCGAGCAGCACTTCGTCGAGCCGGGCGATGCGGCGAACCTCGTCCGCTTCGCGAATCTCGTGCGCGAGCAGAGCGCGCGCGAGCTCACCTGGCTGCACCTCCCCGTGCCGATCGAGCGCGACGACGAGGCCTACTTCGCCCCGCTCGCCGAGCTCCGGTTGCCCGAGGAGACCGAGCTGTACCTCGGCCTCGTGCATCGCGAGGACGGCGCCGCGGGAGCGGAGCGCCGCATCACCGCCGCGCGCAGCCGCGTCTCCCGCCCGTTCGGCGTCGCCACGGAGTGCGGGTTCGGCCGGGCCCCGGAGGGCACGACGGTGCCGCTCTTCGCCGCGCATCGCGAGGTCTCCGCCGCCTGGGCCTGAAGCCGCGCCTCGGGCGGGCCGCCGCCGTCACGAGCCGATGAACGGCAGCGGGATCCCGAGGCCCTTCGCCGCCGCACGCGCGACGAGGAAACCGATGATGCAGAGGATCCACGAGGTGTTCTCCGCGCCCGTGCGCTGGAACCAGGCAGTGAGGCGCTCGAGCGGCTCCGCCACGAGCGGGGCCGCGATGATCCGCGCTGCGAGCAGCACGAGCGCGGGGAGTACCATCACGACGCAGTAGCCCGCCAGGTACGCGAAGCGCTCGGGCATGCCGAGCGGTGAGCCCGCGAGCATCGTCATGCCGATGAGGTAGGGGAGCATCCCCGCGATCTCGATGAGTCCGGCGGCGAGCGCCACGCCCATGACGGCGCCGCCGCTCGCCCGCTCGTCGAGCACGCGCTCCCGCCAGCGCACGATCCGGCCGGTCTCGGGGAGCGGGGTCCCCGCGGCGGCGAGACGTTTGCGGCGGGCGTCGGCCGCCCACACGAGCATCCCGGCAGCGAAGAGCCCGACCCCGACGGCGAGCACGAGCCACTGCCCGAGGGCGCTTTCGAGCACCTCGCCCGCGGCGTCGATCACGTTCACCAGCCCGAGCAGGAAGAGCGCGCCGATCGCGAGGTAGAAGGCCGTGATCGTCGCGAGGTAGGTGAGGATCCGCCCCGTGCGCACCCGCCCGGGAGCGATCAGGAAGAACAGCGGGATCAGGAGCGTCCCGACGCTGAGCCCGTCGATGAGGGCGAGCAGCGCGAGCGCGATGGGGAGGGGCGCGGTGTCCAGGAAGTCCATGCTGCCAGCCTCGCGCGGGCGCAGCGGGCGCGCATCGGCGCAAGGGCGGAGGGGGCCTCATCCCTTGGTCGGAGGCGGACAACACCGCGGCCTGCTTGGATGGGAGCATGACGGTGGAGCGGGATCCGAGCTGGGGTGCGCCGGAGCGGCGAGCGCCCATGCAGCCCTGGCAGATCGCGCTCGTGTACCTCGGAGTCGCGCTCGCGCTCGCCGCAATCGGGCTCGGCGGGATCTGGACGGACCTCTCCCTCCTCCCCGAGCCGGCTTCGCGCTGGTGGACGCTCGCCACCGCGCTCCCCGCGGCCGCAGCGGTGCTGCTCAAGCAGCGCGCGCCGTGGCTCGGCCTCCTGCTCGCGCTTGGCATCGCCGCGGTCGACGTGCTCACCGTGGGCGGGCTCGTGCCGATCTTCGCCGTGCTGGAGCTGCTGCACGCCGGGATCGTCGCCCTGCCGGCCGCCCGTCGTCGCATCGTGCTCCGTGGCATCATCGCGGTGACGGTGCTCGGCGCGCTCGTGGCGCAGGGGGTGACGGGCGACGTGCGAGCGACCGTGCTCATCGGGCTGCAGCTCGGCGCCCTGCTCGGGATGACCTACTGGTACGCAAACTCGGTGGCCCAGTCGGCCGAGCTCGTCGAGCTGTACCGGGAGCGGGCGACGGATCTTGGGCGGCTCGCGCAACTCGATCGGGATCGCGCGGTGGGCGCCGAGCGGGACCGCGTCGCGCGCGAGCTGCACGATGTCGTCGCCGGGCACGTCGCGGCAGTGGCGATCCGGAGCGAGGCGGCGCTCAGCGCGAACGACGCGGCGCCTGGTGGTGGCCCCGGGCCCGGTGCCGGCGCCGGCGCCGCGACGGCAGCCGGCGAGGACCGCGCCGCCCTGCGGGCCGTGCGCGATTCGAGCCTCGCCGCGCACGCCGCGCTCCGCGACCTCATCGGGGTGCTCCGCTCCGACGCGTCCGCGGTGCACGGGGCCCGGATCTCGGCCGAGCCCGGGCGCGCATCCCTGCCGGGGCTCGTCGCCGAGGCCGAGCGCTCGGGCCTCCGTGTGACGCTCGACGACGCGGGGGACGGCTCGCTGACGGCGGCGGCCGATCTCACGCTCGGCCAGGTCGTGCGCGAGGCGCTCGCGAATGCGGCGCGGCACGATGCGGGCGGGCGGGTGCGAGTGCGGGTCGCCCCCGCGCTCGGCGCGGATGGGCGGCCCGGCATCCGCGCGGAGATCGTGACGCGCGGAGGAGCGCCGCTCCCGCACCCCGAGCTGCGGGGCAGCCGGATGGGCCTGCGCCTGCTCGACGAGCGCGTGCGCGCGATCGGCGGGACCTTCTCCGCGGGGCAGCACGGGGCTGCCGGGAGCCGCGGCGCAGCGGGTCCCCGCGGCACTGCCCGCCCCGAGAGCAGCGATGGTGCCGATGTCAGCACCGATGGCAGCACCGACGGCACCAACAGCACTGACGGCCCGGGCTGGGCGGTCTCGGCTTGGCTCCCGAGCGAGGGGACTCCGGATGAGTGACGACCACGACCAGGCGCACGGGAACGGGCACGCGCGGGAGCGCGAGTCGGCGCCGCGCGTGCTCATCGCCGACGACCACGCCATGATCCGCGAGGGGCTCCGCATGATCCTCGAGCGGCAGGGCCTCGTCGTCGTCGGCGAGGCCGCGGACGGCGCGGCGGCCGTCGGGAACGCACGGGCGCTGCGCCCCGACGTCGTGCTCATGGACCTCCGCATGCCGGGAACGGACGGCATCGCGGCCACGCGCCAGATCGTCGCCGAGGGGCTCGCTGCCGTGCTCGCCCTCACGAGCTTCGACGAGGACGAGCTCGTGTTCGCCGCCATCCGGGCCGGGGCCGCGGGGTTCCTGCTGAAGACGACGGAAGCGGCGCCGCTCGCCGAGGCCGTGCGCCGGGTCGCCGCGGGGGAGGGAGTGCTCGATCCTCGGGTCACGCGCCGCGCGCTCGCCGCGCTCGCGGGCACGGATCCCGCCCCGCAGGCCGCGGCCGCCGAGGCGCCGAGGCTGCCCGGACTCGACGCGCTCACCGATCGCGAGCGCCAGGTGCTCGCGGGGCTCGCCGAGGGGTGGGCGAATGCCCGCATCGGCGCGGCGCTCGGTATCTCCGTGCCCACGGTGAAGACCCACGTCTCGAACATCCTCGTGAAGCTCGGCGCCGAGAGCCGCACCCACGCGGTGGCCCTGCTGCGCTCGGTCGGGAGCGGCGCGCCGCCTCGCATAGAATAGGAGGGTTGCGCCGACGGAGAACCGCGTCGGCACCGCCGTGAAAGGACCGCCGTGACCAGTCGTCTCCTCCGTTCGCTCGCCGTCGCCGCATCGGCAACCGCCGCGCTCGCGCTCGGCCTCGCCGGCTGCGCCGCGCAGCCCGCCTCCTCCGGCTCCGATTCGGAGGCCGCGGGCGAGACGATCCGCATGGGCACGCAGCCGTGGCTCGGCTACGGCCAGTGGTACGTTGCCGAGGATCAGGGCTTCTTCGCGGACCGGGGCGTCGATGTCGCGCTGTCGAGCTTCAATGCCGACGCCGATGTGAACGCGGCGCTCGCCGCGAACCGCCTCGACATGGCGAACGTGGGCGCGCAGGCCGCGCTCCAGTTCATCGAGCAGGGGCTCGACGTATCGATCGTGCTGATGCTCGACTCCGCGACGGACGCCGACGCGATCCTGAGCGGCGAGGGAGTGACCGAGGTCGCCGATCTCGCGGGCAAGAAGGTGGCCTTCGAGCGCGGCGCGACGAGCGAGATCCTGCTCGCTGAGGCGCTCGACGAGGCCGGGCTCGACTTCGACGACGTCACGGTCGTCGAGGCGTCCGCGGACAAGGTCGCACCCATGCTCCTCGCGGGCCGGGTCGACGCGGGCGTCACCTACGAGCCGTACATCAGCGAGGCGCTCGGCGCGGGCAAGGGCATCACCGCCGTCGCGACCGCGGGCGAGTTCCCCGGGCTGATCACCGATGTGCTGGTGGTGCGCAACGACGTGCTCGATCAGCGCCCCGACGAGGTGCGCGAGGTGCTCGCCTCCTGGGACGACGCGGTCGCCTACACGGAGCAGCACACCGCCGAGGCGCGCGGCATCATCGCCGCGGGCGTCGGCTCCGACGTTGCCGATCTCGCGACCGCGTTCGACGGGGTGCACTACTACTCGCTTGCGGAGAACCGCGAGCTGCTCACGGGCAGCTACCTCACCGACACGCTCCCCGCGCTCGTGGGCGTCGCTGAGCGCATCGGCCTCCTCACGGAGCCGGTCGAGGCGAAGACCGCGGTCCGCGCAGAGTTCCTCGGCAAGTAACGCGCAGCGTGAGCAGCGGATCCGGATCGAAGCAGCCCCGCAGTCGGCGGCTGCGCATCGGCGCACGCCTGTCGCGGCCCGCGTACGTCGCGACCGCGGTGGCGACGTTCGTCGTGCTCCTCGCCGTCTGGTGGCTCGTCACGGCGCTCGGCCTCGCTGACCCCATGTTCCTGCCCGCGCCGGGCGACGTGCTCGGCGCGGTGGCGGGGCAGGCCGCGAACGGCGAGCTCTGGGCCGACGTCGGCGTGAGCTCGTTCCGGATCCTCGTCGGCTTCGTGCTGGCCACCGTCATGGCGGTGCCGATCGGCACCCTCATGGGCGTGAGCGCCCGCGTCGAAGCGGCGCTCGAACCGCTCATGGACTTCATCCGCTACATGCCGGTCGTCGCGTTCGTGCCGCTGACGATCGTGTGGGCGGGTATCGATGAGGGGCAGAAGTTCCTGATCATCTGGATGGGGACGTTCTTCCAGCAGGTGCTCATGGTCGCCGACGCGGTGCGCCGCACGCCGCGCACGCTCGTGCACCTCGGCGAGACGCTCGGCCTCAGCTGGACGCAGCTCCTCGCCCGCATCGTCGTGCCCTCGGCGATGCCGCGGATCTGGGATGCGCTCCGCGTGACTCTCGGGTGGGCCTGGACCTGGCTCGTGGTGGCCGAGCTCGTCGCCGCATCGAGCGGCATGGGCTTCCGGATCACGGTCGCCCAGCGCTTCTTCGAGACCGACCTGATCATCGGCTACGTCTTCGTACTCGGTATCCTCGGGCTCATCCTCGACCAGCTCATGCGCGCTGCGGGCCGCCGCATGTTCGCCTACCAGGAGGGCCGCGCGTGACCGCCACCCCGCAGCCGCCGCGCATTCGCGCCGCCGGACTCACGAAGCACTTCGGCGCGGTCACCGCGCTCGACGGAGTCGATCTCGAGGTCGGCGAGAACGAGTTCGTGTCGATCGTCGGCGCATCGGGGTGCGGCAAGTCGACCCTGCTCGCGCTGATCGCCGGACTCGAAGAGCCGAGCGCGGGCACCCTCGAGGCGTCCGGGAGCCCGATCACGGGGCCCGGCCGCGACCGGGGCGTGGTGTTCCAGCAGGCCACCCTCATGCCCTGGCTCACGGTGCAGCAGAACGTCGAGTTCGCGCTGCGCGGCGAGCCCGGTCTGAGCCGGGCCGGCCGGGCCGACCGCGCCCGCGAGTTCCTCGGGCTCGTGGGCCTCGCCGGGTTCGAGGCGGCGCACCCGGCGCAGCTCTCGGGCGGCATGCAGCAGCGCGCGGCGCTCGCGCGCTCCCTGAGCTACGGGCCCGATGTGCTCCTCATGGACGAGCCGTTTGGTGCGCTCGACGCGCTGACCCGGCGCACGATGCAGGAGCTCCTGCTTGAGGTGTGGGAGCAGCACCGCCTCACCGTGCTCCTCGTCACCCACGACATCGACGAGGCCGTCGTCACGAGTGATCGCGTCGTCGTGATGAGCCCGCGCCCCGGCCGCGTGCAGCGCATCGTCGACGTGCCGATCCCGCGCCCGCGCACCCTCGCCTCGGAGCGCACCCCCGAGTTCCGCGCCCTCAGCGACGAGATTCTCGGACTCATCCATGGGGGCCAGCCCGGCTGAGCGCGCCCCCGGCGCCACGCAGGCCGGGCAGAGTAAGCTTTCGCCAATGAGATCCTTGGTGACGGCGGTGATCGCGGCGATCGAGGCGGTCGCCGCGGCCGCGCTCGGTCTGACCGTCGTGGTGCTCCCCGCGCTGCTCCTCTGGGCGATCACCTTCGAACTCGCCGCCGAGCCGAGCGCGGTGTTCGCGGGGGCCGCGGCGGTCTGGTCGCTCGCGCACTTCGCGCCCCTCACGCTCGTGCTGAGCCCCGAGCTCGCGCTCGGCTTCGGGCTCCCCGCCGAGCCGCTCACCGTGCTGCTCAGCCTCGCGCCGCTCGGCCTCACGCTGCTCACGGCGCTCCTTGCCGTGCGCGCGGGCTGGCGGCTCGGCGCCCGCGGCGGCACGGGCGCGGCCGGTCTCCTCGGCGGCGCCCTCGGCTTCGGGGCCGCGGCGGGAATCGTCGCGGCGCTTGTCGGCCCGCTGCTGGCCTGGCCCGCACCGCTCGCGGGGCTCATCGCCGGGCTCGTGTACGGTGTGCCCGCGGCGATCAGCTACCTCGTGCGCGCCGCTCGCGACGAGCACCCCTGGTGGCGCAGCAGCGTCCGTTCCGCGCAGCGGGGGCTCGAACGGCTGGGCACCCCGGGTGTCGCGGCCCTGCCGCTCCGGGCGGCCGAGGCGCTCCGCCTCGCCGCGGGCGCCTTCGCCGGGCTCATCGGGCTCGGCGGCGTCACGCTCGCGATCGCCCTGATCGCGGGCTTCGGGGAGATCACGGCGCTGACGCAGCACCTGCAACTCGACCCGCTCGGGTCGATCCTGCTCTTCCTCGTGCAGCTGGCGCTGCTCCCCATTGCGCTCGTCTGGGGGATCGCGTGGCTCACGGGAGCCGGGTTCGCCGTCGGCGCCGGAACCTCGGTCTCGCCGTTCGAGACCCTGCTCGGCCCGCTCCCCGCGCTGCCGCTCTTCGGCGCGATCCCGCAGGGCTGGGGCGCGCTCGGCGCGCTCGCCCCCGCGCTGGTCGTGCTCACGGGCATCGGGGTGGCGGCGCTGCTCGGCCAGCGCTCGGAGCTGCGCCGCGCCTCGTGGCCCGTCGCGCTCGGCGTCGCCGCGGTCGCCGCGGTGCTCACGGGGCTCGGGGTGACGGCGCTCAGCGCGCTCGCGGTCGGCTCGATCGGCCCGGATCGCCTGGCCGAGACGGGCCCGGCGCCCTGGCTCGTGGGCGGCCTTGCCGCCGCGGAGCTCGGCGCCGGCCTGCTGCTCGGCACCGCCGCCGCGCGGATCGATGCCGCACGGGTGCGCGAGATGCTGCCGGAGGGCCTGCCCGGGGTGCTCGGGGGCGACGGCGGACCGCGCGGGGAACGCGCGGCCGGGGCGGCCGCCGACGCGCAGGAGACGGTGCCGCTCACGGGGCTCCCCGCGCTGACGGTGCACGAGCTGCACGAGGTGCGCGCCCCGGGCACCGAAGCCGCGGATCCCGTCGCGGCCGAGTACGCCTTCGCGGTCGAGTACGCGGCTGAGCAGGCGGCCGAGCTCGCCGCCGCGCACATCGCGCAGGACGACGAGGCTGAGGCCGCGAGCACCGAGGCCGCGAGCACCGAGGACGCGAACACCGGCGAGTACGCGGTCCCGCCCGCCCGTGCGGGGCTCGATCCGGAGCCGGCGGAGGCGCCGGCCCCGATCGGGGAGCTCTACGACCAGGAGACCGCGCCCATCGACCCGCTCGACTCGGATGCGCGGGGCGCGGAGGCGGCGCAGGCCGCCGACGGCGACGAGCCCGCGGAGCGGGACCCCGCGGCGGAGCGGGCGGCCCTCGCAGCCTACGCCTGGGACGAGAGCGCGACGGGTGAGGTGGAACCCCCGGAGCGCGATCGCCGCCCGGGTTGGCGTCTGCGGGGCCCCGGGCGCTAGGGTAGAGGCGCAATCCACGGGAGTCCCGACGCGCGGGGCTGAGAGGGAGCACGCGAGCTCCGACCGTTCAACCTGATCTGGTTCATACCAGCGGAGGAAGGAACTCTTCGATGACGCCTGCACACTCTCGTCCTCGGATCGGCGCTCGCGCCGGTCTGCTCGGTCTCACCGCGCTGCTCGGTCTCGGGCTCGCGGGCTGCGCGCCCGCCGAGACCGCGGACACCCGCGCCGTCACCCTCATCGTCCACGACTCGTTCCCGAACGACGAGGTCGCGAAGGCGGCGAGCGAGGCGACCGGCTACGACGTCTCGGTCGTCTCGGCGGGCGACGGCGGCGAGCTCACGAACAAGCTCGTGCTCACGAAGGGCGCGCCGATCGCCGACGCGTTCTTCGGGGTCGACACGATCTTCGCCTCGCGCCTGGTCTCCAACGACGTGGTTGAGCCGTACCGCCCCGCGGACGCCTCGGCGGACTTCGAAGCGCTCGCGATCGGCGCCGACGGGGGCGCCGTGACCGGCGGCGCGGACTTCGCGCTCACCCCGATCGACCAGGGCGCCACCTGCATCAACATCGACCCGGCCTGGTTCGCCGAGCGCAGCCTCGCCGAGCCGAAGAGCTACGAGGATCTCACGAAGCCCGAGTACCGCGACCTCACGGTGCTGCTCGATCCGACCGCGTCGTCCACCGGGGCGTCGTTCCTCGTGGGCACGGTTGCCGCCTTCGGCGAGGACGGCTTCGCCGACTACTGGCAGCGCCTCATCGACAACGGTGCGCGCGTGGAGCAGGGGTGGAGCGACGCCTACAACGGGCAGTTCACCCAGGGCGGCGGAGCCGGCACGAAGCCCATCGTCGTCTCGTACGGCTCCTCGCCGGCGTTCACGGTAACCGAGGACGGCTCCGCCACCACCACGGCGGCGCTGCTCGATACCTGCTCGAACCAGGTCGAGTTCGCGGGCGTGCTCGCGGGCGCCGCGAACCCTGAGGGCGCGCGCGCCGTGCTCGACTACCTCGTCTCCGCCGAGTTCCAGGCCACCATCGCCGACGCGATGTACATGTACCCGGTCGATACCTCCGTAGCGCTCCCCGAGGCCTGGGCCGAGTTCGCGTCCACGCCGGAGGCCGCGCAGCTGCACGATCTCCCGAGCGCCGAGATCGAGCGCGGCCGCGAGGGCTGGCTGCAGACCCTGAGCGAGCAGATCGGACTCTAGCGTGCGCGCAGCGGCATCGCGCGGCGGGCCCTGGGGCGTCGCCGCCTGGGTGCTCGCCGTCGCGGTGCCGCTCGCCTTCCTCACGCTCTTCTTCCTCTGGCCCGTCGTGGCGCTCGTCGCGACGGGGCTCACGACCGACGGCCGGATCGACCTCAGCGGGATCGGCGAGGTCTTCGGGCGGGCGCGCACGTGGCGCGTGATCGGCCAGACCCTCACGCAGGCGGGCCTCGCCACGGCGGTGTCGGTAGTGCTCGGCGTCCCCGCGGCGTTCGTGCTCTACCGCCTCGATTTTCCCGGACGCACGGCGCTGCAGGGCCTCATGACGGTCCCCTTCGTGCTCCCGACGGTCGTGGTCGGCGGCGCGTTCTCGGCGCTGCTCGGCCCGGGCGGTCCGCTCGCGAGCTGGGGGCTCGAACGCAGCCTCGCCGCGGTCGTGGCGGCGCTTGCGTTCTTCAACGTGACGGTCGTGGCGCGCACGGTCGGCGCGTTCTGGGCGCGGCTCGACGAGCGCGGGGCGCAGGCCGCGCGCGTCCTCGGCGCGACCCGGCTGCGCGCCTGGTGCACCGTCACGCTTCCCGCACTCGCTCCCGCGCTCGCCTCGGCGGCGGCGCTCGTCTTCCTGTTCTGCTCCACCTCGTTCGGGATCGTGCTCATCCTCGGCGGCCGCGAGTTCGCGAACGTCGAGACCGAGATCTACCGCATGACGGTGCAGTTCCTCGATCTCCGCGGCGCGGCCGTGCTCTCGCTCGCGCAGTTCGCGCTCGTCGGCGCAGTGCTGCTCGTCTCCGCGCGTCTCCGGCGCTCGGGGGAACGGGCGGTGGAGCTCGCACCCGAGGGCGGGCGGGGGCGCCGGCCGCTCCTCCGGGACACCCCCGTGATCCTCGTCTTCGCGGGGACCGTGCTGCTGCTCCACGCGGTTCCCGTGCTGACGCTCGTGCTCCGCTCGCTGCGCGCGTCCTCGGGGGAGTGGACGCTCGCCAACTACGCGGCGCTCGTGCGCCCGCCCGACGGCTTCCCCATCGCGGGCTCCGTGCTCGGCGCCGTGGGCCGCTCCGCGAGCACCGCGCTCATCGCCGCGCTCATCGCGATGGTGCTGGGCGTGCTCATCGCGCTCGTGCTCTCCCGCCGCCCGCAGTCGCGGGTGCTCCGCCGCGGGCAGCACCTCTTCGACGGGCTCGTCATGCTGCCGCTCGGCGTCTCCGCCGTGACGCTCGGCTTCGGTCTGCTCCTCACGATGCACCGGCCGCTCGGGATCGGCCTCGATCTGCGCACCTCCGCAGCGCTGATCCCGATCGCGCAGGCGCTCGTCGCCCTGCCGCTCGTGGTGCGCGTGCTGCTCCCCGTGCTGCGGGGCATCGACCCGGGCCTCCGCTTCGCGGCGACCACGCTCGGCGCCCGGCCGGCCGTCGTGCTCGGCACGATCGAGCTGCCGCTGCTCGGGCGCTCGGCGGGGCTCGCGCTCGGGTTCGCCTTCGCGGCGTCGCTCGGCGAGTTCGGCGCGACCTCGTTCCTCGTGCGGCCGGGGGAGCCCACGCTTCCGGTCATTGTGGCCGAGCTCATCGGCCACCAGGCCCCCGGCGCGTACGGTGCGGGACTCGCGGGCGCGGTCGTGCTCGGACTGCTCACCGCCGGCGCTATGCTGATCGCCGAGCGGCTGCGCACGGATCGTTTCACGAGGACGCCGGGCGCGGGCTCCGCGGCGGGCTGGGCCGCGTGAGAGGAGAGATGAGCACGTGAGCATGGACGCACTGGATGCCGTGGTGATCGATGGCCGCTCGGGATCGGGGAAGACATCGCTCGCCGATCGGCTGGCGAGTCGCATGCGGGGCGTCGGGCGCGAGGCCCAGATCCTCCGGGTGGAGGACCTCTACCCGGGGTGGGATGGACTGCGCGAGGGATCCGTGGCCGTCGCCGCCGCGCTCGATCGCGGGCGCTACCGGCGCTACGACTGGCACGCGGAGGAGTTCGGCGAGGAGATCGCGCTCGCGAGCCGCGGTCCGCTCATCGTGGAGGGCTGCGGCGCGGTCACGTCGGAGAACCTCCGCGCCGTCGCCGACTGGGCGCGGCGCACCGCGGGGAGCCCCGCGCCCCGCGCCGCCGCACCCGACGCCGTGGCGCCGCGGGTGTGGAGCGTCTGGCTCGAGCTCGATCACGCGGAGCGGCGCAGCCGCGCGCTCGCGCGCGACGGCGAGACCTTCGCCCCGCACTGGCGGCGATGGGCGGCGCAGGAGGACGACCACTACGCGGAGCACGAGCCGTGGCGGCTCGCGGACGAGGTGCTTCGCGGCTGAGCCCGCGCGGGCGGTTCGTCGGTCGCGTCGCCTTGTAGACTGGGGGCGTGCTGAAACTCGCAGTTCTGATCTCCGGCAGCGGCAGTAACCTCAAGGCGCTGATCGACGCCGCGGCGGACCCGGAGTTCCCCGCGCAGATCGTCTGCGTCGGCTCGGACACCGACGCCCCGGGCCTCGCGCACGCGACCGCGGCGGGGATCCCCACCTTCGTCGTGCGCCCGAGCGATTCCGACTCGCGCGACGAGTGGGGCCAGCTCCTCGCCGCCGCGATCCAGGAGCACGGGGTCGGCACCGGCCCGAACCCGGGCCTCGTCGTCTCGGCCGGGCTCATGCGGATCCTGCCGCCCGGTTTCGTCCGCGCGTTCTCCCCGCACCTCATCAACACGCACCCCGCCCTCCTGCCGCTCTTCCCGGGAGCGCACGCGGTCCGCGACGCGCTCGCGGCCGGCGCCTCCGAGACGGGGGTCACCGTGCACGTGATCGACGAGGGCGTCGATACCGGTCCGGTGCTGCGCCAGATCGCCGTTCCCGTGCGCCCCGGCGACACGGAGGACGAGCTCCACGAGCGCATCAAGCAGGAGGAGCGCCCGCTCCTCGTCGCGACCGTGCGCGCGATCGCGGAGGGCGCGCTGACGCTCCCCGCGGATTCCGAACGCCCCTAAGTCCCGCCCCCTCAATCAAGGAGCCTGATGGCAGTCCAGAGCCACGATCCCAGCCTGTACGAGCACCGCGACCAGATCCCCGTGCGCCGCGCACTCATCTCGGTGAGCGACAAGACCCGGCTCCTCGACCTCGCGGCCGCGCTCGCCGCGGCGGGCGTCGAGATCGTCTCGACCGGGTCGACCGCGGCCACCATCCGCGAGGCGGGCCACGCCGTCACCGACGTCGCCGA
This sequence comes from Leucobacter sp. PH1c, assembly GCF_000633415.1. Classification (GTDB taxonomy): domain Bacteria; phylum Actinomycetota; class Actinomycetes; order Actinomycetales; family Microbacteriaceae; genus Leucobacter. Next base: position 13,133 of record NZ_AYMV01000044.1, read on the forward strand.
GGTGACCGGCTTCGCCGAGGCGCTCGACGGCCGGGTGAAGACCCTCCACCCCGCAGTGCACTCGGGGCTGCTCGCCGATCTGCGGCTCGCGGACCACCGCGCCCAGCTCGCTGACCTCGGCTTCGCGCCGTTCGAGCTCGTGGTCGTGAACCTGTACCCGTTCGAGGAGACCGTCGCGTCGGGCAAGCCCGCGGCCGACGTGATCGAGAACGTCGACATCGGCGGCCCCGCCATGGTGCGCGCGACCGCCAAGAACCACGCCAACGCGGCGATCGTCGTCTCGCCCGGCCGCTACGACGAGGTCATCGCGGCCGTCGCCGCGGGCGGCACCGACCTCGCCCTGCGCCGCTCGCTCGCGACGGAAGCCTTCGTGCACACCGCGCAGTACGACGCTGCGGTGGCCAACTGGTTCCTGGATCAGGAGGATCTCGAGTGGGGCGACGCGCCGGCACCCGAGCTCCCTGAGGCGGGCGACGACGTGGACAGCATCTTCGAGGCGACCGACGGCTACGTCGGCTACGAGGTGTTCGGTCTGCGCGAGGCGGTGCTCCGCTACGGCGAGAACAGCCACCAGCGCGCCGCGCTCTTCACGGAGAACGAGGGTGCCGGCATCGCTCAGGCGACCCAGCTCCACGGCAAGGAGATGTCCTACAACAACTACGTGGACGCCGACGCCGCGCTGCGCGCCGCCTACGACCACGAGCGTCCGGCCGTGGCGATCATCAAGCACGCCAACCCCTGCGGGATCGCGGTCGCGCCCGAGGGCGCTGCCGACCCGATCGCGGCGGCGCACGAGCTCGCGCACGCCTGCGACCCCGTCTCGGCGTTCGGCGGCGTGATCGCGGCCAACCGCACGGTGACGCGGGCGATGGCCGAGACGGTCGCGGAGATCTTCACCGAGGTGGTCGTCGCCCCGGCGTTCGAGCCCGAGGCGCTCGCGATCCTGAGCCAGAAGAAGAACATCCGCCTCCTGGTGCTCCCGGAGGACTTCAGCGCGAACCCCGTCGAGCTCCGCCAGGTGTCCGGCGGCTTCCTGCTGCAGGACGCGGACCGCAGCTTCGCTCCCGCGGCCGAGTGGACGCTTGCCACGGGCGAGCCGGCCGACGCTGCGGTGCTCGCGGAGCTCGAGTTCGCGTGGCGCGCGAGCCGCGCGGTGAAGTCGAACGGCATCATCCTCACCTCGGGCGGCGCGTCCGTCGGCGTGGGCATGGGCCAGGTCAACCGCGTCGACTCGTGCCGCCTCGCGGTCGAGCGCGCGGGGGAGCGCTCGCGCGGTGCGGTGGCCGCATCCGACGCGTTCTTCCCCTTCGCCGACGGGCTCCAGGTGCTCCTCGACGCGGGCGTCACCGCGGTCGTGCAGCCCGGCGGCTCGGTGCGCGACGCCGAGGTGATCGCGGCGGCCGAGGCGGCCGGCGTGACGATGTACTTCACCGGCGAGCGCCACTTCTTCCACTAAGACGTTTCGCCGCCGCACCCGCGTCGGCACCCCTCCTGAGAGCACCGACCCCCGCGGGGGAGAACGGATAAGAACATGGAAATCGTCAAGGGCATCCTCGTGGTGCTGCACCTCGTCGGCTTCGGCGCGGTGTTCGGCAGCACGCTCGCGCAGCTGTCGTTCGTCAAGGCGGGCCGCGCGCGCATCACGCCCGGGATCCTCCACGGCGCGACTCTGCTGTTCGCGACGGGCCTGCTGCTCGTCGCGTCGATCTACATGCTCGGCGGCAGCCCGAACAACGCGAAGATCGGGGTGAAGACGCTGGTGCTCATCGGCCTCATCGTCGTGATCCTGGTGAACCGCAAGAAGGAGAACGTGTCGGGCGGGGTGCTCGGCGCCATCGCCGGCCTGTCGCTGCTCAACGTGGCGCTCGCGGTGCTCTGGCACTAGACGGCGACCTCGAACGCGCACGGGGCGCGGGAGCAGATCTGCTCCCGCGCCCCGTGCGCGTTTCGGGACCGGATCAGCCCGCGGCGCGGGTGAGGGCGCCGATCTGCGTGCCCGCCTCGTCGAAGACCGTCAGGGTGTCGCCGCTGAGCTCCGCGGTGTGGCCGCGCGAGAGCCACGTATCGACGCCCTCGCAGTACATCATGGTGGCGCGCATGACGCCGAGCTCGATCGTGCCGTCCGCCTCGGTGTAGCTGCCGCCGATCGTGTTGCAGCCGTCGCTGCCCGCGTACTCGCCCGCGGCGCCGTCGCCATCGGGCGTGAAGACGAGCGCGGGCTCGCCGGGCGTCTCAGGTTCGCCCCAAGAACCGGCGAGTGAGGTCGCGGGCGAGGAACAGGCCGCGAGGAGGAGGGAAGCGGTGAGCGCGGTGAGCAGCGCGCCCGCGCGCAGAGTCCGAGTCTTCATGCGGCCAGTGTAGGGCACTCGCAGCTGTGTGAGAGAGAGTTCACGGAGGGTTCGCAGGCCTGCCACGGACTCCCCGGAAACGACGGCGGCGGGGCGGCGGGCCCGTTCAGACCCTCCGCCCCGCCGCTCCGCAGTTCGGCTCGTGCCGCGCGGCCTAGCGCCAGCGCGCGCCCCAGCTGCGGGACTCGCCCGCGGGAGCGATGGCCTGGGGCACCCCGGCCGGGTTGTCGTCGCGGAGCGCCTCGGGGAGGAAGGCCGCAGGAGCGTTCTGGTACGCGACGGGGCGCATGAAGCGGCTGATCGCCGCGGTGCCCACCGAGGTGCTCGCATCGTTCGTGGTCGCGGGCCAGGGGCCGCCGTGCTGCTGCGCGGGGGTCACCGCGACGCCCGTCGACCAGCCGTTGAAGAGCACGCGGCCCACCTGCTGGCTGAGCGCTGCGACGAGGGCGCGCAGCTCGTCCGCGTTCGCGGTCTCGCCCGTGGCCTCCTCGGCGCTGAGGTGCAGCGTGCCCGTCAGGTTGCCCTCGAAGAACTCGGGCATGAGCGACGCGAGGTCGGTGCCCGCGGGCACCTCGACAACGATCGAGAGCGGTCCGAAGGCCTCCTCGGAGAGCGCGGCGGCGCTGGCGCGGAAGCCGTCGAGCGGAACGGCGACGACGGTCGGGGTGGCCCAGCCCTGGCCCGCCTCGTCGAAGCGGATCCCGCCCGCGACGACGGGGGTGACGCCCGCGGAGCCGAGGATCGCGGAGCGGCGCTCCTCGAAGCTGCGGGCGATGCGCGGGTCGAGGAGACGGTGCTCGGGGAAGTCGCCCGCGGCGGCGCGGATCGCGTCGGGAAGCGCGGAGCCCGCGGGGGCGAAGACGAAGCCGGGCTTGGTGCAGAGCTGGCCCGCGGAGCCGGAGACGCTCGTGAGGAACCCGTCCGCGATCTCCGCGGCGCGCTCGTCGATCGCCGCTCCCGTCACGAACACGGGGTTCACGGAGCCGAGCTCGCCGAAGAAGGGGATCGGCGCGGGGCGGCTCGCCGCGATGTCGGCGAGCAGGCGGCCGACCGCGATCGAGCCCGTGAACGCGCCGGCCTTGATCCGGGCGTCCTTGAGTACCTGGACTCCGGCTTCACGGCCGTGAATGAGCTGGAAGGTGCCCTCCGGCATCCCTGCGCCCGCGAGCGCCGCGGTCGCGACGGCTGCGGTGGCGTCCGAAAGCTCGGGGTGGCCCGAGTGCGCCTTCACGATCAGGGGGCAGCCCGCGGCCAGCACGGCGGCGGAGTCGCCGCCCATCACGGAGAACGCGAACGGGAAGTTCGAGGCGGAGAAGTTGATGACGGGGCCGAGCGGCAGGTGCGTGCGGCGGATGTCGGGGCGGACACCGAGCGCGAAATCGGAGTCTGCGGGGTCGATGCGGGCATCGAGGTAGTCGCCGTCGACGAGCGTGTCCGCGAAGAGACGCAGCTGCACCGCGGTGCGGGTGACCTCGCCCGTGAGCCGCACCTCGGTGAGCCCCGTCTCGCGCATCGCGATGGCGACGAGATCCTCGCGGTTCGCCTCGAGCGCGTCGGCGACGGCGACGATGGCGCGGGCACGGTCCTCGGGGCGGGTCGCGGCGAAGGCCGGGGCGGCCGCGGCGGCGCGCGCGACGACGGCCTCGAGTTCGGGGGAGAGGGTCTCGGTCATGAGCTTCCTTTTCACGAGTGTGGGGACGCGGTGCGGCATCGCACCGCCGGAGGTACTGCCATGTGCAATTGTATAGCGCTCGAAGCGGCGGGGCCAGGGCTCCCGGATGGGCAGCGCGCGGCCGTGCCCAGTCTCTCACGGGTGCAGTCCGCCGCGGCTGCGCAGCTTGAACGGTGCCCGGGAGCGCGGGTGTGCGGAAGTGCGAATTTCGGCACGTCGGGGTGGCGCGGGGCCTCGCGACGCGCCGAATCGCGCTCGCGTTAAATCATCAGATCAAGGTAAGGGTATGCTGAATCGCCGCGCGTGCGGCGCCCCGCTCCCATTCCTTGGAAGGACCCCCGTGAATCCTCAGCATCGCGTACGCCGCAGTGCACGCCCCGCCGCGGCGCTCGCCGCCCTCGCGCTCGCCGTCCCGGCAGGGATGCTCTCAGCCGCGCCCGCGCAGGCGGCGCCGGAGCCGGCCCCCGCACCCACCGCGGCCGAGCGCGCAGCGATCAGCGCGGATCGCACGATCACCGGCCCCGAGGGCTCGGCCTTCGGTTCGACGGCCTCGCAAGCGCGGTGCGATGTCAACGGCGACGGCGTGCCGGATCTGGCGGTCGGCACCTACGCCACCTTCGACCTCACGCCCGGCGCCACCGGCGCCTACGTGCTGCTCGGGGCGGACGCCGCGGGACCGTCGGCGGGGATCGACGAGCTCGCGCCCATCCGGATCATCGATACCTCCCGCAACATGATGGGCGGGCTCGACGTGCGCTGCGCAGGCGACGTGAACGGCGACGGCATCGACGATCTCGTCGCGGTGGCGCAGGCGGCCGGGGCATTCATCGTCTTTGGCTCCCACGACTTCGGCGACGTTCGGCTCGACGAGCTGGGCGACCGCGGCCGCACCGTGCTCGGCGGGATCACTCGCGCGAACGGCGTCGGCGATATCGACGGCGACGGCCGCGACGAGATCGCGGTGACCGACACGAGCGGCGCGGTCACCATCCTGAACGCGGAGACGCTCCCCGCGGAGTCGGCGCTCGCCGACACAGCGGGGCCGCGGATCGCCGGGGCGGGCATCGACCTCGTCTCCGTGAGCCGCGCGGGCGACATGAACGGCGACGGGCGCGAGGACCTCGCGGTGGGCTCGTCGTCGTGGCGCGCTCCCGGCTCGGCGGGCTTCGCCACGGGCGCGATCTGGGTACTCACCGACCTGAGCGCCGACGTCACCGTCGGTACCGACCCCGTCCCGGGCTTCCGCATCGACGGGCCGCCGCGAGGCTACGACCTGCTCGGCACCTCGACCGTGGGCCTCGGCGACATCACGGGAGACGGGTACGCGGATCTCCTGATCGGCGGCGAATCGGATGATCCCAAGCCGGGCAGCGCCGTCGTCGTGACGGGCGGGCCCGACGGCGTGAACGTGCTCACCGATCCGCTCGCCGACTCCGGAGCGGCCGTGCGCTCGGCGGCCGACGGCGCGCAGCGCGGCTGGTGGCTGAACGGGATCGCCTCAGGCGACCACTTCGGTCACGCGGTCGGCGCCGTGCCGATGGACGGCTGGGCGATGCTGCTGGTCGGCGCGATGGACGGCGCCCCCGATGCCGCGCAGACGGGCTCCGGGTATGCGGTCGCAATCGACTCGCGGGCGCTGCGCGACGGCCGCGCGGGTGCTTCGGCGGCCGGCGTGTTCGAGGCCGCCTCGCTGCTCGCCGGGGCGCCGGCGCCCGCATCCGCGGAGGTGGCTCCTGCTCAGGGCGCTGAGGCGCGCATCGACGGCGCGACGCTCATCCCCGGCGGCAGCGCCGATGCCCACCTCGGCCGCTCCTTCGCCGACCTGACCGTGGACCGTGCGGCGGATCGCGTCGTCTTCGCGGCGGGCGCACCCGCGCTCTTCAGTGATGCCGCGCCCGCCGTGCGCATCCTCGAGCTGACGGCACCGGCGGCCGAGATCACTCCGGAGCCCAAGCCGGAACCGAAGCCGGAGCCCGAACCCAAGCCGGAGCCGAAGCCGGAGCCCAAGCCGGAGCCGAAGCCCGAACCCGAGCCGAAGCCCGAGGTGACGTCCGGTGCGGGCGCCGCCGGTGCGGGCGCCGACGCCCCGCTCGCGCAGACCGGCGGCTCGGCCGACGGCCTGTGGCTCGCTGCGGGGCTCGCCGTGCTGGGCGCCGGGGGCGGGGCCATCCTGCTCGCGACCCGCAGCACCGCGCGACGTCGCGCGACGTCGATGGACGTCGACTAGCAACTGGGGCTCGATTCCGCGGGGCGGGGCGCGGCCGTGCGCCCGCGGAATCGAGGCCGCACCGAAGAACGCCGCT
>NZ_AYMV01000045.1 GCF_000633415.1 Leucobacter sp. PH1c
CTATCGAACTCCGGCGCTCGCGCTCCGGGTCCGTCGGAGCGGATCAGCCGCCGAAGCTCGACGTGTCGCCGACGAGACGGGTGTGGCCTTCGGGGACCGGCTCGACCGCGGCAAGCGCGACCTCGGCCGCGAACTCGGCGACGTTGTAGAGGCGGCCGGCCTGCTCGCGGCGCTCCTCGATGGCCCCGGGGTTCAGGCGGTTCAGGAGCGTCGCGGTGACGGTGCCCTCGATCATGTCACCCGACACGACGACGAACTCGATCCCGCGCTCGGCGAGCTCCGGGATCCGTGCCCGCAGCGCATCCTCGCCCGCGCGCTTCGAGCGCGCGACGGGCTCGTACTCGGGCATGGTCGGCGTCGTGTTGATGAAGTGAGCCTGGTGGCTCGTCACGAACACGACCCGGCTGCCCTCGCCGAGCAGCGGCAGGGCCGCGTCGAGCACGGCGAGCTGCGCGTCGCGGTTCAGCTGGAGGGCGTAGTCCTCCGCCATGCCGCTCTCCATGCCGCCCGATGCGTTCAGCACGAGGATGTCGAGGCCCCCGAACTCCGCCTGGATCTCGGCCATCATGCCGGCGAGCGACTCGGCATCGGTGAGGTCCGCACCCTGCACGAGCGCGCGGACGCCGAGCTCGCGGAGCTGCGCGGCGAGCTTCTCGGCGCGGGGCGCCTTGTTGCGGAAGTTCACCACAACGTCGGCGCCGGCCTCGGCGAAGTAGCGGACGGTGTCCGCACCGACGCCCCGGGACGATCCGGTGACGAGTGCGCGGCGGCCGGACAGGCTGCCCGGCTCAAGAATCTGGGTCACAACTGCTCCTCATATCGACGAAGTGAACTCCACCCAGGGTAGTGGAGGTCTCCCCCATCTGCGGGCATGGGGTTCCGCGCGCACAGCTCGACCGGGTAGGCTGCGGAACACAGCAGGGGTGCGAATCCAGGCGTGCCCCGCAGGCGAGGAGGTCCCCCATGGCCGATCGAACACTCCGCGGCACGCGCATCGGTGCCACGAGCCTGCAGGGCGAAGAGGGCGTGGAGCTCTCCCCCCGTCGCACCGTCGAGTACCTCACGGATCGCGGCACCCGCTTCAGTGTCCTCTTCGACGCGGATGCCGAGCCCCCGGCCGAGTGGACGGACCAGCGCAGCGGCGAGCTCGGCTTCCTCGATGACGAGGCGGGCCGCACGGCGCGCGCCGAGTTCGAGGAGAAGGAATCCTCGCAGCGCACCCCCTGGGACATGCTGATCGAGCGCCGCTCGCGCGAGGAGCTCGAGGAGCTGCTCGAGGAGCGGCTTCAGCTCCTCCGGGCGCGTCGCGGCTCGTAGCGCCCCCACCAGCCGAGCACGAGGCCGGCGCCGCCGGTCAGCATCCACCCGCCCGCGATCAGCGCGCCGAAACGCAGCGCTGGCGTCTCCCCCTCGACGAGCGGAACCGTCGCGACCATCGCGTCCGCGGTGAAGGGCGTGAGCGCGGCGAGATCACTCCCGTTGGGGGCGACGATGGCGCTCGTGCCGACCGTCGAGATGTTGACGAGCGCCCGGCCCGTTTCGATCGCGCGCAGCCGCGCGATCGCGAGCTGCTGCGCGCTCTCGTCCGTACGCCCGAAATCGGCGTTGTTGGTCGGCGCGAAGATCACCTCGGCGCCCCCGCGCACGAGGTCCTCGGCGTGCGCGTCGAAGGTGATGTCGAAGCAGATCGCGAGCCCCACCCGCACCGCGGCGTCGGCCGTCTCGATGTCGAACGCGGCCGGGCGCTGCCCGAACGAGTACTCGAGCTGCACGAGGTCGACGAGATCCGGGGCGAGCGCGTGGAAGAACTCGCGATTCGGCATGTACTCGGCGAACGGCACCGGGAAGCGCTTGTCGTAGCGCTGGCCCGCGGCGCCATCGGCCCCCCAGACGATCGCGCTGTTGGTGTAGCTGCCGTCCGAGTCCTGAAGGATCGAGCCCGCGACGATCGGCGCTCCGGCGCGCCGCGCGAGCTTCGCCACTTCCATGCCCCGCAGCGGCGTGCCCGGCAGATCGAACTCCGCGCTGTTCTCGGGCCACACGATCACATCGACCGAGTCCCCCGCGGCTTCGAGCTCGTCGAGCAGCTGCTCCGTCGCCGTCACGTGATCGCGGTACACGTCGCCCGATTCCCGGTCATCGAAGATGCCCGACTTCGAGTTGCCCTGGACGGCCGCCACGCGCAGCTCCCCGGTCTCGGCGAGCGGTGCCGCCGGCACGAGGACGAGCACGAGAAGTAGCGCCGCGGCCCCGCCGCACGCGGCGCGCCCGGTTTCCCGCCGTCGCGCGAGGCGCGCCGGGGCGCCCGGCGCGAGGAAGGCCGCGCTCACCCCGAGGCCGCAGACGAGGACGATCGCCGCCGTGAGCCCGGCGAAGCCGAGCCACGAGACCGACTCGGCGAGCGCGCCACTCGCCTGCGTGTGCGCCACGCGGCCCCAGGCGAAGCCGCCGTAGGGCCACACGCCCTGCAGCCCCTCACGGAGCACCCAGAGCCCCGTGGCGGTCACCGCCTGGGCCACGAGCAGGACACCGGGCCGCTCCCACAGCACGGGAAGTCGGGCGAGCCCGTCCGTCGCGAAGCCGATCCCCGCGCCGAGGAGGGCGAACCAGAGCGTCATGATCCCGCTCAGCCCGATCCACGGGAGCGGGCCGAGGTAGAGCGTCAACCACGAGATGTGGGGGCCCCAGAATGCGAAGCCCGCCACCGCGCCGACGAGCGCGCCGCGCCAGCCCCGCTGCTGCCAGAGCGCGGCGAGGACGAGCCCCACCGCCGGGAACGCGAGCGGCCACCAGCCGAGTCCGGGCCCCGCCGCATCGAGCAGCAGACCGCCGGCTGCCGCGCCGAGGAGGGCGAGCCAGAGCCGCAGCCGCGGCCGCGTCACGGCGGCGTCGCTCATGAGCTGCTCGAGGCCTCGACGATTCCTCGCCGCACGCCCCGCTTCGCCGCGCGGGCGAGCTTCGCGAGCTCGCCGAGCCGGTCCTCGTCGAAGCCGATGCGCACCGCGGTCTCGCACGCCTGCGCGAGCTGATCGAGCAGGTCGATCGTCTGCTTCGCCCAGCGCACGAAGTCGCCGGCGCCGATCCCGCTCTCCTCGAGCACGCGCTCGATCGGCCGACCCGACGCCCACGAGTGCATGGTGGCGGCGAGCCCGGCGTGCGGCATCTCACTCCGGGGCAGCCGCAGCCGCTCCGAGAGGTCGTCGAGCCGCACCCAGGTGTCGAGCACCCGGTCGAGCGCGGCGGCGAACGCCGCCCCGCCGGGCAGGCGCGGCGAGCCCTCGTCGTCTCGGCGCGGCTCGTAGCTCAGCACGCAGCACATCGCCGCGAGCCCCGCGGCGTCCAGCCCGCGAAAGGTGTCCTCGCGCAGACACTCCGCGACGAGGAGATCGCGGTCGCCGTAGATGCGACGCAGGAGCTCGCCGGGGAGCGTGACCTGCGGCTCCCCCGAGACGCGCTCGAGGTAGCCGAGCTCGAGCAGCATCTCGACGACTCGATCGAAGGTTCGCGCGATCGTGCCCGTCCGCGCGGCCACCTGCCGCCGCCCGCGCTCGATCTTGCGGCGCAGCTTGCGCGCCCGGTCCTCCCAGCGCTTCCGGTCGGAGCCCTGCGCGCGCTGCACGGCCGCGTCGTAGCCCGCGAGCGAATCCTGCGCGGCCCGGAGCTCGCGCGCCTGCTCGACCACCGCGCGATCAGCCTGGAACTGCGCGAACGACAGCTCGAGCATCTCACGCACCCGCTCCTCGTCCATGCGCTGGAGCAGGTTCACCGCCATGTTCGGGGTCGGTCGGAACATCGACTTCACCGGGAACGAGCGCGCGCCGGCGAGGTGGGCGAGCTCCTCCAGCTCCACGCTGTCGCTCCAGACCACGACGGCGTGGCCCTCGACATCGATGCCGCGGCGGCCCGCGCGCCCCGTGAGCTGCGTGTACTCGCCCGAGGTGAGCGGCACGCGCTGCTCGCCGTTGAACTTGTCGAGCCGCTCAATCGCCACCGCCCGGGCGGGCATGTTGATGCCGAGCGCCAGCGTCTCCGTGGCGAAGACGATCTTCAGCAGCCGGCGCTGGAAGAGCCGCTCGACCACCGACTTGAACGCCGGGAGCAGGCCAGCATGGTGGGCGGCAACGCCGCGTTCGAGGCCCGCGAGCCACTCGCGCACGCCGAGCACCCGGCGCTCCTCCTCGCTCATGTCGCGCACCTCGGCGCGAGCGATCCGCCGGATCTCCTCGCGCTCCTCGCGCGTGGTGAGCGTGATGCCCTCGAACAGGCACTGCCGCACCGCCTGGTCGCAGCCGTTCCGGCTGAAGATGAAGACGATCGCGGGCAGCAGCTCCGTCTCGTCGAGCGCGCGGGCGATGTCCGCGCGGGAGACGCGCCGCGTCCGCCGCTGCGGAGCACGACCCCGCGCGCGATCCCGCCCGCCGCGCCCGCGCCCGCCCTCGAGCATCCGCAGCTCCGGGTTGATGCGGCCACGGGCCGCGAGCTCGCCATCCCTGCCGACGTAGAGCGGCAGCAGCTCCTTCGGCGTGAGCACGTGCTGGTAGAGCGGCACCGGGCGGTGCTCCGAGAGGATCACGTCGGTGTCGCCGCGGACGGCGTGCATCCAGTCGCCGAACTCCTCGGCGTTCGACACCGTCGCCGACAGGGAGACGAGGCGCACGTGCTTCGGCAGGTGGAGGATGATCTCCTCCCACACCGCGCCGCGGAAGCGATCGCCCAGGTAGTGCACCTCGTCGAGCACGACGAACGCGAGATCATCGAGCGCGTGCGACTCGGCGTAGATCATGTTGCGGAGCACCTCGGTCGTCATCACGACGATCGGCGCGTCCCCGCGAATGTTGAGGTCCCCCGTGAGGAGCCCGACCTCCTCCTCTCCGTACTCCTCGCACAGCTCGCGGAACTTCTGGTTCGACAGCGCCTTGATCGGTGCCGTGTAGAAGATCCGTGCGTCGCGCTCGCGCCGGGCGAGGTACACGGCGAACTCCGCGACCGTCGTCTTCCCGGAGCCCGTGGGCGCCGCGACGAGCACGCTGCGTCCCTCTTCGAGCCGCTCGCAGGCGGTCACCTGGAACGGGTCGAGCGGGTACTCGAGGTGGCGCGCGAAGAACTCGAGCGCGGTCTCGCTCACTTCGCGTCCTCTGCATCGGCGTCAACCGACTCGGTGACGTCGATGCCGTACTCCTCGAACTCGGCGCGCGTGCGTTTGTCGACTCTGCGATCGTGCAGGATCGCGATCCCCGCCGCCCCGAAGTACAGCAGGATCATCGGGACCGCGAGCAGGAACATGCTCATGATGTCGGCCGCGGGCGTGGTGATCGCGGCGAACAGCACGATGAGCAGGATCGCCACGCGCCAGCTCTTCAGGATCGAGGCGCCGCGCACCACGCCGATGAAGTTCAGCATGACGAGCAGCGCGGGCAGCACGAATCCGACGCCGACGGCGAGCAGCAGCTTGATGGCGAAGTCGAGGTACTTGCGCGCGTCGAGGAAGAATGCGTCCTCGGGCGGCTGGAAGCTCGCCATGAGGCGCACGATGTTCGGCAGCACGAGCCAGCCCGCAAAGGCGCCGCCCAGGAACAGCGGAACCGCTGCCGCCAGGAAGCCGACCCCGTAGAGCTTCTCGCGCCGGGTCAGCCCGGGGGCGAGGAAGGCCCACACCTGGTAGAGCCACACCGGCGAGGCGATGAGCACCGCGATGAAGAGCGAGATCTGCACCTTCGTGTCGAAGGCGCCCGTGATGTCGCCGTAGGCGATCGTGGCCTCGCGTCCCTGCTCGCCGAGCTGGGCGATGGGCATGCGCAGCACGTCCCACACCCACGGCGAGAGGAGCCAGCCGGCGACGAGGGCGACGGCGATCGCGATCGCGGCGATCATCAGGCGCTTTCGCAGTTCTACGAGGTGAGCGCCGAGGCTCATCTTGCCTTCTGGGTTGCGCTTCTTCCGCGGCTCACGTGCCATTCGCTCAGTGTATCCCAGGTGGGTGGCCGATTGCCCCGCCGCCTACTCGCCGTAGGCCGCGAGCGCGCGTGCCGTCCAGCTCCGCACCGCGTCGCGTGCGGCGGCGGGCGCCTCGACCGAGATCTCCCCGGGCGCGAGCTGCACGAGCCGGATCGCTGCGTCCGCGTGCCAGGCCTCGACCTCGACGCGGACGGAGCCGGGGGCCGGCTCGTCGATCACCGTCGGCGCGAAGCCGGCGATGCGCGGGAGGGCAGCCGCGGAGACGCGGGCCGTGATCCGGGTGACGGGCGACGCGGCCGCCGGCTCGGACGGTGCCTCGGGCGCAGTGGGAACAGCGGGTGCCGCGGGCTTCGTGGGCTCAGCGGGAGACTCGGGCGCTTCGGGCGCCCCGGGCGCCTCCGCGCGGAGCTCGAAGATCTGGTCCACCCGGAACGTGCGCTCGGCGCCGCGATCGAGGCAGAATCCGCGCAGGTACCAGCCTCCCGGGCCCTGCGTCAGCGCGCGCGGCTCCACCGTGCGCTCGCTCTCCGCGCCCGCAGCATCGCGGTAGCGGAATCCGACGGTCTGGCCGCGCTCGATCGCCGAGACGAGCCGGGCCACCCGCTCGTCCTCGGGATCGGCGCTCACGCTCACGGTCGGTGCCCCCGCGGCGCCGAGCGCCGCGCCGAGCTTCGCCGCGGTCTCCCGTGCGAGCGCGGCATCCGCGGGCGGCAGCACCGCGGTGAGCGCGTGGAGCCCGGCGACGAGCGCCGCGGTCTCCGCCGGAGCGAAGCGCGGCGCGTCCTCGACCGCGACGGTGCGCGTGAGGCTCACGAGATCCTGCTCCTCGAGGGCGTCCCAGTCGATGTCGAAGAGGTCCTGATCCTGGTAGCTCAGCGTCTCGCCGGGCACGCCGGCCGTGCCGAGGAAGCGCACCAGCGAGCGGAGCAGCTCGGGCGCCACGCCGAACGTCTCGGCGAGCTCCGACACCGGAACGGGACCGTGTTCGCGGAGATACGGTACGAGCGAGAGCAGGAGCAGCACCCGGTCGGGGCCGAGCACGGGGTTAGCCATCGGAGTCCTCCTCGTGGGCGGCCGCGATCCGGCGCAGCCCGTCCGTGACGAGCGCGCGGAGCGATGCGGGCTCGCAGACCGCGACCTCCGCACCGTAGCCGATGAGCTCGGCGGCGAAGAGGTGCGGATCGAGCATGCCGAGCGTCAGCTCGACCGTGCCCGGCTCGACCGCGCCCGCCTCAGCGGTTCCCGCGTCAGCAGCGCGCGCCTCGGCGGCGCGCACCTCGGCAGCGGTCACCTCAGCAGCGCGCGGCGAGAGGCGCGCCTCGGCGACGGACCCGCGCTGCACGCGGAGCGTCGCGCGCTGGGAATCGCGCAGGCGGAGCAGCTCCGCCACGGCGGGCTCGGCGCGCTCGCGCAGTTCGGGGTCGAAGCGGGCCGTCTCGACCGTCACCGCTCCGGAGATCCTGGCGAGGAGGAACACGCGCTCGGCCGCACGATCCAGATCCCACGAGATGAGGTGCCAGCGCCCGTCGGCGCGGTGCAGCCGCAGGGGCGCGACCCGGCGTTCGAGCGGCGTATCGCGGCCCGGGAGCGTGTACTCGAAGCGCACGATGCGGCCGGCGTCGATCGCCCCCTGCAGCGCAGCGGCCGCCGGCTCGGCGGTGCCCAGGCGCGGTGCCACTCCGAGGTGCTGCAGATCGAGGCCGGCGCCGAGCGCTTCGAGCTTCATCGCGGCGCGCCGCGACTCCGCGCTCAGGCTGCCCTCCTGCCACGCGAGCGCGGCCAGGCGGAGCAGCACGAGCTCGCGCTCGCTGAAGCGGAGCTCGCTCGGGAACTCGAGCAACTCCTTCGAGATCCGGTACCGCGTCAGCTGGTTGTTGCCCGGTTCGAGGGGCGAGTCGAGCGTCTCGATGTGGATCCCGAGCCCGCGGAGCTGCTCCTTGTCGCGCTCGAACTGGCGGTCGAGCGCGAGGCTCGCCTCACCCGGGGTGAAGCGCTCGGCGTAGCCGTACACGGAGGACAGCAGCTCGCGCTTCGTGAGCCCTTCCGGGCTCACGACGAGCGCGAGCACGAGGCTGAAGACCCGCTGCTCGCTGGGGACCGACTTGCGCCCGGCCACCCGCGGCCTCAGTTGACGCCGAGGATGTCGACGACGACCACGCGGGCCGAACCGCCCTCGTTCTCGACGATGACGACCTGCGAGCCGACGGGCTTGCCGGTCAGCTGCGCGCGGAACGTGTTGCCCGACTGGGCGACCTGCTCCTCGGTGCCGAACGACATGAGCCCCTGGGTCCAGGAGTTCTGCTGCACGGTGCCGTCCCAACCGACGCTGAGCACCTGGCCGATCACGTTCTGATCCGCACGCACCTCCTCGCCGTCGCCCTCGATGCGCACTGCGGAGCTCGTGCCCTTCGGCGCGGCGCGCGGCGGCAGCACGACGCCCGGCTGACCGGACTCGTCCGTCACGACCGCGGGGTAGCCATTCGGCAGCCCGCGCACGGGGCCCTGTGCGGCGAGCGCGCGGGCCGAGACCACGTCGATGACGCCGACGAGCGCGTCGCCCGGCGTCGCGCCGAGCTGCATCGCGAGCTGGGCGCTATCGGTCGGCGAGAGCGCGAGCACGATGCGGTCGCCCACTGCGGCGCAGCGCACGGCCTCGCTCAGCGGGTTCGCCATCTCCTCGGCGACGAGCAGGTACTCGGGTGCGGCCGACGCGTCGACGAGGCCGGGGCTCTCGTAGAGGGGCTTCCCGCTCTTCGGCTCGAAGAAGGCCATGTTGACGCCGACGAGCGAGCGCTCCTCGGCGACCTGGCTCCGATCCTGCGCCTCCGAGACGATCGTGCGCTGCGAGCTCACGATGTCCGTGTCCGCGGGCACCTGCACCTGCGGGGTGGTGCCGGCCTCGCCGAGCACCACGACGCTGTTGCTGAGCGCCCCGGGGGCCATGCCCGCGGTGCAGTCGGCGCTGGCCGCCTGCTGGGCGCTGCACCCGGTCAACCCGGCGATGAGCAGCGCGGAGGCCGCGGTAGCGGGAACGAGTCGACGAAGCATATGCACCTCTCGCGGAAGCCTGTGGGAACTCGGCCATCCTATCGAACGTCGGCTGGTGCGCGGCGCAACGCCGCACGCACCAGCCGCTCGGAATCAGTCCTGGGTGTCGGCGCCGCGCTCGCTCGCGAAGTTCTGCGCCTCGCGCACCTTCTTGCGCAGCACCTTCTCGCTCTTCTGGCGCTCCCCGACGACCTCCGGAGTCCACACCTCGGCGCTCGTCGCGCCCTCGGCGAGATCCGGCAGCCAGCTCGCGAGGTCCTCGTCGCTGAACTCGCTCTTCGACGCGCGGCGCTTGAGGCTCGGCACGACCGTGTTCGGCGCCAGGCGGCGCGCCGTGATGAGGAAGCCCGTGTGCGCGACCATGCGGTGGTCAGGACGCACGGCGAGACCCTCGACGTGCCAGCCGCGCACCATCGTCTCGGAGGACTGCGGGTGCGTGAACTGACCGCTGCGGCGGATCTGCTCGGCGGTGCGCGAGAGCTGCGTCACGGTCGCCACGTAGCAGATGAGCACGCCGCCCGGCTGCAGCGCCTCGGCTGCAACGTCGACGCACTCCCACGGGGCGAGCATGTCGAGCACGACGCGGTCGATCGTCCCGGCCGCGCACGTCGCCGGAAGCGTGTCCTGCAGGTCGCCGACGGTGAGCGTCCAGTTCTCCGGCACCGAGCCCGAGAACGCGGCGACGTTCGCGCGCGCGACGTCGGCGAACTCGTCACGGCGCTCGAACGAGAAGAGCTCGCCGCGCTCGCCGATCCCGCGCAGCAGGTGGAGCGACAGCGCGCCCGAGCCGACCCCGGCCTCGACGACGCGGGCGCCCGGGAAGATGTCGGCGAGCGACAGGATCTGCGCGGCGTCCTTCGGGTAGACGATCGCCGCGCCGCGCGGCATCGACATCACGAAGTCGGACAGCAGCGGGCGCAGCACGAGGTACTCCTCGCCGCTGCTGTTGCTCACCACGGAGGCGTCGGGCAGGCCGACGAGGTCGGCGTGGGCGATGACACCGCGGTGGCTGTGGAACTCCCCCTCGGGAACGAGCGTGATCGTGTTCAGCCGCCCCTTGGGTCCCGTGAGCTGCACACGATCGCCGTAGCCGAGCGGCCCGCTCGGGGCGGGGGTTCCGGCTGCTGTGTCCTGTGCGCTCACGCGAGGTCTCCTGTTTCTGTCTGCGGTGTGGTCTCGCTCCGCGGCCCGGCATGGGCGCGGAATCGCTGGGAAAGTCTATCGGCGTCGACGTCGGCGAGGCTGTCCCACAGCTCGTGCGCCGGCACGCCCGTCAGGTCGACGAGGTTCGGGATCCCGATCGCGACGGCCCCCGAGGCAAAGGCCGCGCGCAGCCCGCTCCCCGAGTCCTCGAGCGCCAGGCACTCCTCGATCGGCACGTCGAGGAGCCCCGCACCGAGCAGGTACGGCTCCGGATCCGGCTTCTCACGCGAGACCTCGTCGCCCGCGATCGACGCGACGAAGCTCGCCCCCTCCGGGAGCAGCGCAAGCACGGCGTCGGCGATCTCGCGCACCGCCATCGTGACGAGCGCGCTCGGGATCCCCGCCTCGGCGAGCGAGCGCAGCAGCTCGACCGCGCCGGGCCGCCACTGCGGACCCGCCGCGCGGAGGCCGGCGATCACGCCGGCGGTCCACTCGGCGATGATCTCCTCCGTCGAGAGCGGCACGCCGAGCCGCTGGAACACGCCGGCCGCGGCGCGCAGCCCGGATCCGACGAGGCCGTCGCGCACCTCGTCCGTCAGCTCGATACCGTAGCGGCGGAGCATCGCGAGCTCCGCGTCGAGCCACAGGGGCTCGGAGTCAATCAGGGTGCCGTCCATGTCCCACAGCACAGCCGCGGGCGTTCGCTCGGAGAGGATCGCGCTCATCCCAGTCATTCTACCGAGCGTCAGCGGATATCCTGGAGGGCGACCGTCACCGCGCGGTCCCCGTCGTCCCGCAACCGCTAGGAGCATCCCGTCGTGACCGCCGCCTCCCCCGGGTACCCCCGTGTACTCATCGCCGCATTCCAGGGCTGGAGCGACGCGGGCGACGCGACGAGCGAGGTGCTCCAGCATCTCGGAGCGCTCACCGGCGCCGAGGTGCTCCACGTGCTCGGCTCCGAGGGCTACGTCGACTACCAGGTGCATCGCCCCAAGGTGAGCCTCGACGAGCAGGGCAACCGGGTGCTCGAGTGGCCCGACACGCGTCTGCTTGGCACGGTGCAGCGCCCGGGCGTCGAGGAGGACCCCGAGGCCGAGACCGTGCGCCGCATCGACGGCGGACGCGTCACCGAGCTCTTCCTGCTCTCCGGCGTCGAGCCCGCGCGCGACTGGCAGAGCTTCGCCGACGAGATCGTCGAGCTCGTCGATGTGTGGGGCATCGACACGATCATCATCCTCGGCTCGATGTACTCCGACGCGCCGCACTCGCGCCCCGTCGTCACCACGATCACGAGCGACAGCGCCGAGCGGCGCGAGCAGACCGGCGCCGCGCGCAACACCTACGAGGGGCCGGCCGGCATCGCGACCGTCGTCGACCTCGCGCTCACCGAGGCCGGGCTCGCCCCGATCTCGCTCTGGGCGCAGGTGCCCCACTACGTGCACAGCACCCCCTCGCCGAAGGTGACGCTCGCGCTGCTCGACAAGCTGGAGGAGCTCCTCGACGTCGTAATCCCGCGCGGCGAGCTGCTCACGCAGGCGACCGAGTGGGAGGCGAACATCAACCGGATCGCCGCCGCCGACGAGGACATGACCCGGTACATCCGCGGGCTCGAGGAGTCGCGCGATGAGGCGCTCGCGGCGGAGACGACCGGCGACGCGATCGCGGCCGAGTTCGAGAAGTTCCTGGAGGACGGCTCGCGCGGGTCGGCGGGGGCTGGTGGTGGTGCTGATGCTGGTGCTGATGCTGATGCGGTGTCCGCGGATGCCGCGTCCTCGGATGCTGCTGGTGTCGCTGATCCTGGTGTCGCTGATCCTGGGGCCACTGATCCGGTCGACGCTGATGCCCAAAGTGCCGCTGATGCGAGCGAACCCGAGCCCGCTGATCCGGCGCCCGCGGAGAGCGAGTCCGCTGCGGCCGACGAGAGCGCATCGGCGCCGACCGACGAGCACCCCGAAGACTCCCCCGACGCCCCTCCTGCCCAGGGCTAGCGCGCGCCCGCGCTTCCCTGCGCCCCGCTGCCCGTCTCCCCGCTGCCCGTCTCCCCGATTAGCTCTGCCTTCCCCGTCCCTCTCATCTCGGAGAAATCCGGAATCTCGGAGATTCTGAGGGGACCACGTCCGAGATCTCAGATTTCTCCTGCGGAAAGTGCGGTGCGGCTCTGCTGGGTCCGTCCGCGCGGCCCGAGGCCGCACACCGCATTCCTCGGAGAAATACGAAATCTCGGAGCCTGTCTCGCGAAAGGCTCCGAGATTCGAGATTTCTCCTGTCGGATATGGGATGCGCACACACGCGCGGGCACGCCACACACGCAGACGCACGCAGACGCGCGCACACGCACACAGGCACGCGCACCGCACGCCGACACCGGGCCATTGCAGCCCGCAGCGCGCTCCCTACAGGCGCACGCCCAGGAGCGCGAGCACCGCGTCGGCCACGAGGCCGGGCGCGTCGACACCGCGGTCGAGCGCTGCGTCGAGCGTCGCCAGCATCACGGGGGTGTCGAGATCGTTCGCGAGGGCCGCCCGGAGCTGCTGCACCACGGTGCCCGCCGCGACCGGATCCGTGCTCGTCCGCTCGAGCCCCGCGCGCCACGCCTCGAGGCGCCGCGTCGCGGTCGCGAGATCCGCGTCGTGCCACTCCCACTCCGAGCGGTAGTGGTGCGCGAGCAGGCCGAGCCGGATCGCGGAGGGGTCGGCGCCGCCGTCGAGCAGCTTCGACACGAAGACGAGGTTGCCGCGCGACTTGGACATCTTGTGCCCCTGGTACGCGACGAGCCCCACGTGGCAGTAGGCGTGCGCGAGCGGCGTGCCCGAGAGGGCCGTCGCGTGCGCGGCGGTGAACTCGTGGTGCGGGAAGATCAGGTCGGATCCGCCGCCCTGCACGGTGAACGCGCCGCCGAGCGCTCCCGTCGCGATCACCGAGCACTCGATGTGCCACCCGGGGCGACCGGCGCCGACGGGCGAGTCCCAGCTCGGCTCGCCCTCGCGGGCGGCGCGCCAGAGCAGCGGATCGAGCGGGCCGCGCTTGCCGGGCCGGTCGGGGTCGCCGCCGCGCTCGGCGCTCAGCCGGCGCATCAGCTCGGGATCGTAGGGCGCTACGTCGCCGAGGCGCCACTGCGAGTCGCGCTCGGCCGCGGCCGTGTCGAAGTAGAGGTCGTCGCCCTCGGCGTCGGCGGTGGGCACGGGGTACGCGAAGCCGAGCTCGACGAGCTGCTGCACGGCGGCCGCGATCTCGTCGATCTGCTCGGTCACGGCGATGAAGTGCTCCGGCGGGAGCATCCCGAGCCGGTGCATGTCCGAGCGGAAGAGCCCGATCTGGTCGTCGGCGAGCCCCCGCCAGTCCACGCCGGTCTCCGCGGCGCGTTCGAGCAGCGGGTCGTCGACATCGGTGATGTTCTGCGCGTAGACGGTCTCGATCCCCGCATCGCGCCAGGCGCGCTGCATGATGTCGAACGTCAGGTAGGTGAAGGCGTGCCCGAGGTGGGTCGCGTCGTACGGGGTGATGCCGCAGACGTAGAGCAGCGCGCGCCCGTCCGGGATCGCGGGGTGCTCGAGGCGCTCCGTCGCGGTGTTGAAGAGCTTCGGCGCGATGCCCGTGCCCGGCAGCTCGGGGAGCTCGGGCGGCGTCCAGGTTCTCACAGCGCACCTCCCGTGGCGGCGATGGCCGCGCCGGCGGCCGCGGTGCCGCCCTCCGCGGAGAGCACGCCCGTGCTGAGGAGCACGATGATCACGACGCCGAGCAGCACGCGGTAGATCACGAAGGGCATGAAGCTGCGCTTCGAGATGTAGCGCATGAAGAGGCCGATCACGAACAGCGCGATGACGAAGGCAACGATCGTGGCGACGATCGTGAGGCCCATCGGCGTGGTGTCGGTCGGCGCCTTGAGCGCCTTGAAGAGCTGGTAGAAGCCCGAGCCGAAGACGGCCGGGATGGCCAGGAGGAACGAGTAGCGGGCCGCGGCCTCGCGCGTGTAGCCCATGAGGAGGCCCGCGGTGATCGTGCCGCCCGAGCGGGAGACGCCCGGGATCAGCGCGAGCGCCTGGGCGAAGCCGAAGCCGAGCCCGTGCTTCCAGGTGAGCTGGTCGAGGGGGCGCTGCTTGCGGCCGATGCGGTCGGCGACGCCGAGCAGGATGCCGAACACGATGAGCATCACCGCGACGAACCAGAGCGAGCGGAGGCTGCCCTCGATCTGATCCTGGAACAGCAGGCCGAGGACGACGATCGGGATCGTGCCGAGGATGATCCACCAGCCCATGAGCGCATCGGGATCCTTCCGGTCGACCTTGCCCGTGAGGGACTGGAACCAGCGGCCGATGACCCGCACGATGTCGCGCCAGAAGAACACGATCACCGCGGCCTCCGTGCCGATCTGCGTGATCGCGGTGAACGCCGCCCCGGCGTCGCCGATCCCCATGAGCTCGCTCGCGATGCGGAGGTGCGCGCTCGACGAGATCGGCAGGAACTCCGTGAGTCCCTGGATGATGCCGAGCAGAATCGCCTCGAAGATTCCCATGCTGTCCTTTCGTGGCGGAGGCGCGGAAAACGCCCCGTCGAAATCGGGCCGCCGTCCAGACTAGCCCACGCCCCGCGCCGCACCCGCGTGTGTCCGGGTGCGGCGCTCAGGCAGATCGACTAAGTGAGTGCGCCGCGGTTCGGCTAGTAGGTGCGGAGCAGATCAACGAGCACGCGGTGCCCGAAATCGAGCGCGTCGAGCGGCACGCGCTCGTCGACGCCGTGGAACATCCCCGGGAAGTCGAGGTCGGCCGGCAGGCGGAGCGGCGCGAAGCCGTACCCCGTGATCCCGAGCCGGGAGAGCGCCTTGTTGTCGGTCCCGCCGGAGAGGAGGTACGGGAGCACCCGGGCCTCCGGGTCGTGGCGCTGCAGGCTCTCGCGCATGGCATCGACGAGCTCGCCCGAGAACGGCACCTCGAGACCGATGTCCGAGTGGACGGTCTCGACCTCGATGTCCGGGCCGACGATGCGCTGCACCTCGGCGCGCACGTCCGCCTGCTGGTCGGGCAGCGAGCGCACGTCGACGAGCGCCTCCGCCGTGTCCGGGATCACATTGTGCTTGTAGCCCGCCGTGAGCACGGTCGGGTTGCTCGTGTTGCGGAGGCTCGCCTGGATGAAGCCGCCGCCGGCACCGAGGCGCAGCACGAGCTCCTCCGGCGCCACCTCGCGCGGATCCTCCCCGAGGATCGCGGCGATCTCGTCGACGAGCTCGCGGGTCGTGTCGCAGAGCGCGATCGGCCACTCGTGCCGCCCGAGCGCCGCGATCGCCTCGGCGAGGCGCGTCACCGCATTGTCGTGCCACACGCGGGAGCCGTGAGCTGCGGTGCCGCGCGCGCGGAGACGGATCCAGTCGAGCGCCTTCTCGCCCGTCTGCACGAGGTAGGCCCGGGTCCCGTCGATGTCGATCGAGTAGCCGCCGACCTCGCTCACCGCGGTGCCCGCGCCCGCGAAGAGCTCGGGGCGGTGCTCGACGAGGTAGTGGGCGCCGAAGATGCCGCCGTTCTCCTCATCGGCAAAGAAGGCGAGGACCACGTCGCGGCGGGGCCGCTCCCCCGCGCGCAGCAGCTCGGCGATCGAGGTGAGGATCATGGCGTCCATGTCCTTCATGTCGACGGCGCCGCGCCCCCAGAGCATGCCGTCGCGAATCTCTCCGGCGAACGGGTCGACCGTCCAGTTGGCGGGGTCCGCCGGGACGACGTCGAGGTGGCCGTGCAGCACGAGCGCGGGCAGCTCGGGTTCGCGCCCCTGCACGCGGGCGACGACGCTCGCGCGGCCGGGGGCCGACTCGATGATCTCGGGGGCGAGCCCGAGATCCCTGAGGTAGGCGGCGACGTACTCGGCGGCCGGGCGCTCCGGCTCGGCATCGCCTCCGCCCCGGTTGCTCGTGTCGATCCGGATCAGATCGCGGGCGATGCGGACGGTTTCCGAGAGCTCCTGCTCGGTCGATGCGCTGCTCATGCCCCCAGCGTAGCCTCCGAGCGCGCGTCCCGGCAGGGCGTTTCGCCGCGTGACGCCGCGGGCACGTCCCGATCCCCGCGCCGACCCCGCGCCGACTCCGCGCCGGCCCGCGCCGTCCCCGAACGGGCTCCGCGCGGGCCGCGCAGCTCGCCCGCACACGCGCCGCGAGTGATCAGAACTGTCTGGGAATGCGCCTGCTGCGCGCGCCGCGCCGCGGAGAGACACTGAAGCCGAGGCGACCGCCTCCCACCCTCTGAACGAAACGAGGTTCCGTCATGCACACCGCCGTCGTCCCCGAGCGCTTCGCCGGGAAAACCGCCATCGTCACCGGAGCGGGATCCGGGATCGGGAAGGCCATCGCCGAGCGCATCCTCGCAGAGGGCGGCACGGTCGTCGCATCCGACGTGTCCGAGGAGCGCCTCGCCGTGTTCGCCGCGGAAGCCCAGAGCGACCGCCTCCGCACGGTGGTGAGCGATGTCACCGTCGAGGCCGACGTCGAGAAGCTCGTCGCGGCCGCGGACGGTCGTGTCGACGCCGTCGCGAACAACGCGGGCATCATGGACGGCTTCCTCCCCGCCGCGGAGATCGAGGATGCGCTCTGGCAGCGCGTGTTCGACATCAACGTGACGGGCGTGATGCGCCTCACGCGGGCCGTGCTGCCTGGGATGCTCGAGCGCGGCTCGGGCACGATCGTGAACACGGCGAGCGAGGCCGGGATCCGCGGCAACGCCGCAGGCGCCGCGTACACCGCGTCGAAGCACGCGGTGGTCGGCTTCACGAAGAACACCGCGTTCATGTACGGCCGCAAGGGGATCCGCGTGAACGCCGTCGCCCCCGGCGGCGTCGCGACGAACGTCGATGGCTCGTTCAAGTCCGACTACGCGGCGCAGCTGATGGGCCCGGCGTTCCAGACGCTCGGCTTCGCTCCCGCGACGCCCGAGCAGCTCGCGAGCGCCATCACCTGGTTGCTGAGCGACGACTCGAGCAACGTGAACGGCGTCGTGCTCGCCTCGGACGGCGGCTGGTCGGCGCAGTAGCGCCCGAGCCCCGCTGCGCCGTCGGGATC
>NZ_AYMV01000046.1 GCF_000633415.1 Leucobacter sp. PH1c
GCCCCGCGCCCGCTGCCCCAGCGGCGAGCCTGCCAGCGGCTAGCCCGCCAGCGGCTCCGGCGTCTTCGAGACCAGCGTCAGCACGTCGTACGTGGCGACGGTCTCGTCGTTCTGGTTCGTGAGGACGGCGTCCCAGTGCACCTCGCCGTACTCGTCGGTCTCGCGCGGCACGATCTGCTTCGCGGTGAGCGCGACGCGCACGCGATCGCCGGGGGAAACGGGCGTGATGAAGCGCAGGCTCTCGAGTCCGTAGTTCGCGAGCACGGGCCCCGGCTCGGGCGACACGAAGAGGCCCGCCGCGAACGAGAGGAGCAGGTAGCCGTGGGCCACGCGCCCCGGGAAGAACGGGTTCGCGGCGGCGGCCTCCTCGTCGGTGTGCGCGTAGAAGGTGTCGCCCGTGAACTCGGCGAAGTGCGTGATGTCGTCGAGGGTCACCTCGCGGGGCTCGGAGACGACGCGGTCGCCGATCCGGAGCTCCTGCAGCGACTTGCGGAACGGGTGCACGTCCTCGCGGGTCGCCGCGCCCGCGTGCCACACGCCGGTGATCGCGGTGAGCATTTCGGGGCTGCCCTGGATCGCGGTGCGCTGCATGTAGTGGAACACGCTGCGCACACCGCCGAGCTCCTCGCCGCCGCCGGCGCGGCCCGGGCCGCCGTGCACGAGGTTCGGCAGGGGCGAGCCGTGGCCGGTCGATGCGCGGGCGCTCGTGCGGTCGAGGGTGAGCACGCGGCCGTTGCCCGAGGCGATGCGCCGGGTGAGCTGCGCGACGAACTCGGGATCCGCCGACGCCACACTCGTGACGAGCGAGCCGCCGCCCCGCGCGACGAGCTCCGCCGCCTCCGCGGGGGAGTCGTAGGCGATGATCGAGGAGACCGGGCCGAACGCCTCCGTGTCGTGCACGCGCGCCGCGGTCGGATCGTCGAAGCGGAGCAGGATCGGGTCGAGGAACGCGCCACCGGCCCCGCCGTCGCCGTGCTCCTGGCCGCCCCCGAGGAGGACGCGGCCTCCGCCGTCGACGAGGGCCTGCACCTGGCGCAGCACCTCGCTGCGCTGCTCGGCCGAGGCGAGGGCACCCATCGTGACCCCCTCGGTGCGCGGATCGCCCACGACCACCTTCGCGGCGATGCGTTCGGCCACGGCCTCAGCCACCGCGTCGGCGAGCGGCGCGGGCACGATCGCCCGGCGGATCGCGGTGCACTTCTGGCCGGCCTTCGTCGTCATCTCGGCGACGAGCTGGCGCACGTAGCCGTCGAACTCGGGGGTGCCTGGTACGGCGTCGGGGCCGAGCACGGAGGCGTTGATCGAGTCGGTCTCGGCGCCGAAGATCACGCCGCCCGTCTGCACGGCCGGGTGCAGGCGGAGGCTCTCGGCGGTCGACGCGGACCCCGTGAACGACACGACGTCGCCGAGGCGGGCGTGCGCGAACACCTCGCGGATCGAACCGGTGACGAGCTGCACGGAGCCCTCCGGAAGGAGGCCGGACTCGACCATGATCCGCACCAGCTGCTCGGTGAGGTACGCGCCGGGCGTCGCCGGCTTGATGATGGTCGGCATGCCCGCGAGGAACGCGGGCGCGAGCTTCTCGAGCGCGCCCCAGACCGGGAAATTGAAGGCGTTGATCTGCACCGCGACGCCCGGGAGCGTGGTGCGGATGTGCCGGCCGATGAACGAGCCGTCCTTCGAGAGCGGCTCGACGGGGCCGTCGAGCTGCACGCGGGCGTTCGGCAGCTCGCGGCGCCCCTTGCCCGAGTAGGTGAAGAGCACGCCGATCCCGCCGTCGATGTCGACCCACGAGTCGGTCTTCGTCGCGCCGGTCCGGGTGGAGAGCTCGTACAGCTCGGCCTTCCGCTCGGTGAGGGCGAGGGCGAGCTGCTTCAGGATCACAGCGCGCTGGTGGAAGGTGAGCGCGCCGAGCGCCGCCTGGCCGGTGGTGCGGGCGTAGGTCATTGCGGCGTCGAGGTCGAGCCCTGCGCTCGACACGCGGGCAACGAGCTCGCCCGTGACCGCGTCGCGCACCTCGGCGGCCGGGGCCGCGGCCAGGTCGGCGTCGGCGGGCTGCCACCAGGCGCCCTGGACGTAGCTCTGCAGCGTGCGGGTCATGGGATGCTCCGTTCGTTTCGTGAGGGGTGCGGGATCCGCGTCGTCGTTCGGCTCTGCCGGCCCAGCTCGGCCGGCCCAGGTCTGCCGGCCCAGCTCTGCCGGCCCAGCCCGGCTCAGCCGGAGGCGTCGGGCCAGTTGTAGAAGCCGGATCCGGTCTTGCGGCCGAGCTTGCCCGCGGCGACCATGTCGCGCAGCAGCTGCGGCGGGGTGAAGTTCGGCCCGAGATCGCGCTCGAGATGCTCCGCGATCCCGAGGCGCACGTCGAGGCCGACGATGTCGGTGGTGCGCAGCGGGCCCGTGGGGTGGCGGTAGCCGAGCTCCATGGCGAGGTCGATGTCGGCCGCGGAGGCCACGCCCTGCTCCACCATCCGGATCGCTTCGAGGGCGAGCGCGACGCCGAGCCTGCTCGACGCGAAGCCGGGCGCATCGGCGACCGTGATGGGGGTCTTGCCGAGCGCGCGCACCCAGGCTCGCGCCCGCTCGGGGAGCGCCTCGTCGCTCGTGCCGCAGACGACAACCTCGATGAGTGAGGACGCCGGGACGGGGTTGAAGAAGTGCAGTCCGATGAAGCGCTCGGGGCGGCTGAGCGCGCCCGCGAGCTGGGCGAGCGGGATCGAGGACGTGTTCGACGCGATCACGGCGTCGGCGGAGAGCTGGGCCTCGATCGCGCGCAGCGCCGAGAGCTTCAGGTCGAGCGACTCGGGCACGGCCTCGACGACGAGCTCGGCGCCCGCGAAGGCGCTCGCGTCGGTCGCGACGGTGAGTGCGGCCCGCAGCGCGGCCGCGTCGCCCGCGAAGCCGCGCGCGAGCGAGGCGTCGATGCTGCGCTCGATGCGCTCGCGCGCGGCGTCCGCCGCCGCGGCGTCGCGCTCGACGACGGTCACCGCGGCGGCGCCGGCGAGGAGGAAGGCGTGGGCGATCCCGCCGCCCATGCGCCCGCCGCCCAGGACGCCGACGCGGGCCGGAACGGAATCTGCGTGTGCGGGCTCGGGAGACATCGTCACTTCTTCTTCCGCTCGAGGAACTCGGTCATGCGGCGCATCTTCTCGGGGCTCTCGAAGAGCGTCGCCTGCTCGGCGAGGTCGATGGCCGGGTGCGCCTCGCGGGGGGCGCGCAGCACCCGCTTCGTCGCGCGGGTCGCCTCGGGATCGAGCTTCGCCACCCGGGCCGCGATCTTCTCGGCGGTGGCGAGGGCCTCCGCTCCGGTGTCGAGGAGGTGGGTCACGAGCCCCGCGGCGAACGCCTCGGCGCCGTCCAGGATCCGGCCCGTGAGGAGGATCTCCGCCGCGAGCGGCTCGCCCACGAGCTCGCGCAGGCGCCAGCTCGCGCCCGCGGCGGCGAGGATGCCGAGCCCGGTCTCCGGGTTGCCGATGCGGAGCGCCGGGGTGCCCACGCGGACGTCCGCGGCGTAGGCGAGCTCGGCGCCGCCGCCGAGTGCGTAGCCGTCGAGCGCGGCGATGACGGGCATGGGGAGCGCCGAGATCCGCATGAACGCGCGCGTGTTGATGCCCGCGCGTGCGTCGGCGGCGCGGCGCTCGCGCAGCTGTGCGATGTCGGCGCCCGCGGCGAAGTCGCCGCCCGCGCCGTGGAGCACGAGCGTGCGCGGATCCCGCTCGAGCTCGGCGCACAGCGCGTGGAGCGCGTCGATGAGGTCCTGATCGATCGCGTTCCGCTTCTCCGGGCGGTCGAGGGTGGCGAGCACGTGGGTGCCGCGATCCTCGACCGTGAGCGGGCTGCGGTGCGCCTCGGCGCCGGGTGCGGGGGCGCTCACGGCTGCACCCGCTCGATGATGGTCGCGGTGCCCTGGCCCACGCCGACGCACATGGTGGCGAGGCCGTAGCGCGATCCCTCGCGCTCCATGCGGCCGAGGAGCGTGACGAGCAGGCGCGAGCCGGAGGAGCCGAGCGGGTGGCCGAGTGCGATGGCGCCGCCGTCGGCGTTCACGCGCGCGGGGTCGAGCCCGAGTCGGCGGATGCAGGCGAGCGACTGCGAGGCGAAGGCCTCGTTGAGCTCGATCGAGCCGAGGTCCGCCGCCGTGAGGCCGGCGCGCGCCAGGGCCTTCTCCGTCGCAGGCACGGGGCCGAGCCCCATCACCTCGGGGGCGAGGGCCGCGGACACGCTCGTGACGATGCGGGCGCGCGGGGTGAGGCCGTAGCGCTCGACCGCCTCGCCGCTCGCGACGAGGAGGGCGGATGCGCCGTCGTTCAGCGAGGACGCGTTGCCCGCGGTGACGACCTCGCCGCCGGCGACCACGGGGCGGAGCCCGGCAAGCACCTCGGCGCTCGTGTCGGGGCGCGGACCCTCGTCGGTGTCGACGACGCGCGTGGTGCGGCCGTGCGGGGCCTCGATGGGCACGATCTCGTCGCGGAAGCGGCCCGCGGCGATGGCCTCGCTCGCGCGCCGATGGCTCTCGACCGCGAAGGCGTCGGCGTCGGCGCGGGTGATCGCGTCGACGCGCGCCACCTCCTCCGCCGTTTCGGGCATGGAGAAGGTCGCCTTGTTGCGGGCGGCAAGCGCGGGGTTCGTGAAGCGCCATCCGATCGAGGTATCGAACTGCGCGCCGGGTTTCGCCCAGGCGCGGCCGGGCTTCTCCTGCACCCAGGGGGCGCGGGTCATCGACTCGACGCCGCCCGCGAGGATGAGGTCGGCGTCGCCCGCGCGGATCGCCTGAGACGCGCTCGCGACGGCGGTCATGCCGGAAGCGCAGAGGCGGTTGACGGTGTATCCGGGCAGCTCATCGGGGAGTCCCGCGAGGAGCACGGCCATGCGGGCCACGTTCCGGTTGTCCTCGCCCGCCTGGTTCGCTGCGCCGAGGATGACCTCGTCGATTGCGCCCCCGGCGATGGCCTCGGGGCTCAGACCGGAGCGCTCCACTGCGGCGCGGAGCACGGCCGCGGCGAGGTCGTCGGGGCGGACGCCCGCGAGTGCTCCGCCGTAGCGACCGACCGGGGTGCGCACCCCTCCTACGAGATATGCCTCTGGCATGGGCGTTGACCTCCTCGTCTTGCCCCGAACGCCCGCCACTCGAATTAGTGACTGATCGGTCGGTAATGAATTCAACAATAGGGTGCCGCGGGGCTCCGTGCAAACACCCGGAGCCCCGGCGCGGTCAGACCCGCGGGTAGGCGGTGAGCGGCTGCTCGAGCAGATCGACCACGGCGCGCAGGAACCCAGCGGCGTAGCCGCCGTCGCAGACGCGGTGATCGAACACGAGCGAGAGCTGCGCGATCCGGCGGGGCACGATCTCCCCGCCGACAACCCACGGGCGCTCGATGATGCGGCCGATGCCGAGGATCGCGACGTTCGGCGTGTTGATGATCGCGGCGGAGCCGTCCACGCCGAACGCGCCGTAGTTGTTGACGGTGAACGTCGAGTCGCGGAGCAGCTCCGGCGGCGTGCGCCCGTCCCGCGCCGTCGACGCGAGCGTGCGCAGCGCGCCGTCGAGCGCGCCGAGCGGCAGTGCATCGGCGCGCGGGATCACCGGCACCATGAGCCCGCGGTCCGTGTCGACCGCGACTCCAAGGTTCACGCCGTCGAAGAGCTCGATCGCGTCGGCGGCGCCGGTCAGGCGGCCCGCGAGGAGCGGGAAGCGCTCGAGGGCGAGCAGCACGTAGCGCGCGAACAGCGCGGTGAACGAGGGGGCTTTCTCGCCGGGCGCGGCCATCGCCGGGCGCAGCGCCCACAGCTCGCTGACATCGACGTCGACCCACACCGTCGCCTCGGGGATCTCCGCGCGGCTGCGGCCGAGCGTCGCGCTGACCGCCTTGCGGAGCGGCGTGAACGGCTCCGTGCGGAGCACCCGAAGCGGGCCGTCGGGCGCGGCGGCCATTCCCGGGGCCGCGCCGGGGGCGGTTTCCGTGCCGGCGCTGGCTCCAGGCCTGGGGGCGGTTTCCGCGCCCGCCGCGGCTCCCGCGCCCGCCGCGCGGAGCACGTCGGCGCGCGTCACGGCGCCGTCGGGTCCGCTCGGAGCGAGCGTCGCGGGATCGACGCCGAGCTCGCGCGCGAGGCGGCGCACGATCGGCGAGCGCACGGCGACCGGCCGCGGTCGCTCGGGCTGCTCCGGCCGGCCGGCCGGCTCCGGGGCCGCGGGGCGCTCGGGCGGCCGCATCGTCGTGCCGCGGCGCCGTCGCCGCCCGCGCGCGGGCCCGGCGCCCGTGCCGTAGCCGATGAGCACGTTGCCGGATCCGGCCTGCTCCTCGGCGCGGTAGGCCTCGTGCTCGGCGGAGCTCCCGGCTCCCGCGGATCCGGTCGTGCTTGCTGCGCTCGCCGTGCTTGCTGCGCTCGCCGCAGGGGCGCTCGGATCCGCGGCGCCGCTCGCGCCGTCCTCGATCTCGATGACGGGAGCGCCCGTGAGGATCGTGCCACCCTCGTCGCCGTGGCGCGCGAGCACGGTTCCCGCGTACGGGGAGGGGAGGTCCACGATGCTCTTCGCGGTCTCGACCTCGGCGATCACCTGGTCGATCCCGATGGTGTCGCCGACAGCGACCGTCCAGCGCACGAGCACCGCTTCGGTGAGCCCCTCGCCGAGGTCGGGCAGCATGAAGGTCTGCACGCTCATCGCTCGTCCTCCTCCCAGTGCAGCGAGTCGATCGCGTCGAGCACGCGCTCCGCGTCGGGCAGGTTCCAGTGCTCGAACTTGGGGGAGGGGAACGGCACGTCGAAGCCGGTCACCCGCCGCACGGGTGCCTCGAGGAATTCGAAGCACTGCTCGAAGACGCGGGCCTGGATCTCGGAGGCGACGCTCACGAAGCCGGGCGCCTCCGCGATCACGACCGCGCGCCCCGTGCCGCGCACGGCGGCCATGACCGTCTCGTCGTCGAACGGCGCGAGGGTGCGCACGTCGACCACCTGCACGCTGCGGCCATCCGCCGCTGCGGCCTCGGCGGCCTCGAGCGCGATCTGCACGGAGGGTCCGTAGCTGATGAGGGTGACGTCGGTGCCCTCGCGCACCACGCGGGCCTTGCGGAGCTCGGCGGTGATCGAGGTGTCGACGGGGCCCTTCGACCAGTAGAGCTTCTTCGGCTCCATGAAGACGACCGGGTCGGGGGAGGCGATTGCCGCGCGCAGCAGCGAGTACGCCTCCTGGGGCGTGCTCGGCGAGACCACGGTGAGGCCCGGGGTGTGCGCGTAGTAGGCCTCGGAGGAGTCGCAGTGGTGCTCGACGCCGCCGATGCCGCCGCCGAAGGGGATCCGGATCACGATGGGCATGCGACTGGCGCCGCGGGTGCGGTTGCCGAGCTTCGCGACGTGGCTCACCACCTGCTCGAAGGCGGGGAGCGCGAACGCGTCGAACTGCATCTCGACGAC
This sequence comes from Leucobacter sp. PH1c, assembly GCF_000633415.1. Classification (GTDB taxonomy): domain Bacteria; phylum Actinomycetota; class Actinomycetes; order Actinomycetales; family Microbacteriaceae; genus Leucobacter. Next base: position 7,408 of record NZ_AYMV01000046.1, read on the forward strand.
CGGGATGAGCCCGTTCATCGCCATGCCGACGGCGGTGCCCATGATCCCGGACTCGGCGAGCGGGGTGTCGAAGCAGCGGTCCTCGCCGAAGCGGGCGGTGAGCCCGTCGGTGATGCGGAACACGCCGCCCAGGGCGCCCACGTCCTCGCCGAAGATGAGCACGCGCTCGTCCTCGGTGAGCGCGTCGGCGAGCGCGCGGTTGAGCGCCGCGGCCATCGTCATCGTCTCGACCACGGGGGTCTCGGCGCGGCTCGTCCCGCTCGCGGGGGTGCTCCCCGCAGGCCGGGGCCCGCGCGTCTCGGCGGTGGGCTGCTGGGTCAGGGTCGCGGTGCTCATGCGGGGGCCTCCGTTCGTGCGATCTCGTCCTGCAGGAGCGCCCACTGGGCGCTGAGCGTCGCCGGCTGCTCGGCGTAGACGTGGGAGAACAGCTCCTCGGGGTCGACGGCGGGCTCGGCGTTCATGGCCTCGCGGAGCTCAGTCGCGGTGCGCTCGGCGTTCGCGGTGAAGCGCTCCTCGGTCGCCTCGTCGAGGAGCCCCGCGGCGCGCAGGTGCGCGCGCACCCGGGCGAGCGGGTCACGCTCGATCCAGGCCTGCACCTCCTCGTGCTCGCGGTAGCGGGTGTCGTCGTCGGCGTTCGTGTGCGCCAGCATGCGGTAGGTGTGCGCCTCGACGAGGCTCGGCCCGCCACCCGCGCGGGCCCGATCGACCGCTGAGCCGAGCACGGCGAGGAGCGCGGCGACGTCGTTGCCGTCGACGCGCTCGCCCGGCAAGCCGTAGCCGATCGCCTTGTGGGCGAGCGAGGGGGCCGCGGTCTGGCGCGACAGGGGCACGGAGATCGCGAACTCGTTGTTCTGCACGAAGAACACGACGGGCAGGTGGAATACGGCTGCGAAGTTCATCGCCTCGTGGAAGTCGCCCTCGCTCGTGGCCCCGTCGCCGCACATGGCGAGCACGACGGTGTCTTCGCCGCGCAGCTTCGCCGCGTGGGCGAAGCCCACGGCGTGGAGCAGCTGCGTCGCGAGCGGGGTGGCCTGCGGGGCCACGCGGAACTCGTTCGGGTCGTAGCCCGAGTGCCAGTCGCCGCGCAGCAGGACCATGGCCTGCTCGGGCTGCACGCCGCGGGCGATCACCGAGACGGAGTCCCGGTAGGTGGGGAAGAGCCAGTCGGTCTCGCGGAGCACGCGGGCCGCCGCGATCTGGCAGGCCTCCTGGCCGTTCGACGAGGGGTAGACGGCGAGGCGCCCCTGGCGCACGAGCGCGTTGCACTGGTCGTTGATGCGGCGCCCGGCGACGAGCGCGCCGTACGCGCCGACGAGCTCCTCGGCGCTCGGGGCGCTGAACTGGGGGTCCGCGACGGCGGCGCCCGACGGGTCGATGAGCTGTACCGGGGTCTCCCGGGGCAGCAGCGACTCTGCTGAACTGGACACGGCTCCTCCTTGAGCTGACATGAGTTCACGATCTGTGCCCCTCAGCGTAGTGATCGTCCGTTTTTCGGGGGTGCTCCCTGGACGAACGAGCGCAAAGCTGTCACTATTGCGTACGAATGCACCCCGCAACGCGGCGTGGTGCGGAGAGGGTCTGCCGTGGAGCTGGACGAGACGGATCGCGCCATCATCGAGGTGCTGCGACGGGACGCCCGAGCGTCCATGACGGCACTCGCGGAGGCCGTGCACATTTCGCGCGCGGGGGCCCACGCGCGTCTCGGCCGACTGCGCGAGGCGGGCGTCATCACCGGCTTCACGATCCGCACGGATCCCGTCCGCTCGGGCCTGCACGCCTCCGCCTACGTGACGCTCTCCGTTGAGCAGCCTGCCTGGCAGGAGGTGCGCGAGCGCCTCACGCAGATCCCCGAGGTCGAGCACATCGCGCTCGTGGGCGGCGAGTTTGACGTGCTGCTCCTCGTGCGGGCCCGGGACAACCGCGATCTCCGTCGGGTGGTGCTCGAGGAGGTGCAGGCGATTCCGTCGGTGCGCACCTCGCGCACGCTGCTCATCTTCGAGGACTTCCCGAACGTCGCCGCCGAGCGTCGGATCGGCTGATCCGGCCCGGTTCGTCGTCGCTCGGCCCGGCTCGCGGTCGCCTGGGCGGGTGTGTACACTCTGTCCCTATCCGACCGTTCGGTCAGGATATCCGACAGCAGCAGACGAACAACGGAGTTCACATGACAGATACTGCCGTGGCCGGGAGCGAGACCGCTCAGGCCGACGCCCGACGCCGGGAAGAGCGCAAGGTGCTCGCGGGCACCGTCGTCGGCACCACGATCGAGTGGTACGACTTCTTCATCTACGCCCAGGCGGCCGGTGCGGTGTTCGCCACCCTCTACTTCGCCCCCGCGGGGGAGACCGTCGGCCAGATCGTCTCCTGGGCCTCGCTCGGGATCTCCTTCCTCTTCCGCCCGCTCGGCGCCATCGTCGCCGGACACCTGGGCGACCGGCTCGGGCGCAAGCGGATGCTCGTGCTCACCCTCGTCATGATGGGCCTCGCCACCGCGCTCATCGGCATCCTGCCGACCTACGCGCAGATCGGGATCGCGGCGCCCGTGCTCCTCATCCTGCTCCGCGTGCTCCAGGGCTTCTCGGCGGGCGGCGAGTGGGGCGGTGCCGCGCTCATGTCGGTCGAGCACGCCCCGAAGGGCCGGCGCGGCTTCTTCGGCGCCTACCCGCAGATCGGTGTGCCGCTCGGCATGATCCTCGCCACCGCGACGATGTGGGTGATCACCACCACCCTCACCGAGGAGCAGTTCCTCACGTGGGGCTGGCGCATCCCGTTCCTCTTCTCGATCGTGCTGATCCTCGTCGGCTACTTCATCCGGAAGACGGTCGAGGAATCGCCCGTGTTCAAGCAGCTGCAGGAGCGCAAGGGCGAGTCGGCGACCCCGCTCAAGACGCTCTTCTCGAAGCACGCCCGCGAGGTGATCTTGGCCGCGCTGATCTTCATCGCGAACAACGCCGCCGGCTACCTGCTCATCGCCTTCTTCTCGACCTACGCCACGCGCCCGGTCGACGCGGGCGGGCTCGGCCTCGAGCGGCCGCCCGTGCTGCTCGCGACGACCCTCGCCTCCTTCGGCTGGCTGATCTTCACGCTCTACGGCGGCATCCTGTCGGACCGGATCGGTCGCGTCCGCACCTTCCAGATCGGCTACGTGCTGCTCGGGATCTGGGCGATCCCGATGTGGTTCCTGATCGACACTGGCAACCTGGGCATGTACTTCCTCGCCCTCTTCCTCATGACGATCGGGCTCGGCCTGTCCTACGGGCCGCAGGCCTCCCTGTACGCCGAGATGTTCCCCGCGGATGTGCGCTACTCGGGCGTCTCGATCGGCTACGCGATCGGCGCGATCTTCGGCGGGGCCTTCGCCCCCATGATTGCCGACCTCGTGTTTGGCGCGACGGGCGCCTCCTGGACGATCGGCGCCTACATCCTCGGCGTCACGATCATCTCGCTCATCGCCGTCTCGCTCGTGAAGGAGCCGAAGGGCGTCAACCTCCACACCCGCTCCAACGAGGTCATCGCGGCCGAGTAGCCGCCGCGCGCACCCACCCACGCGGGGCGGCCGGGAATCTCCGGCCGCCCCGCGTCGTTGTGTCTGCTGGACCACGGGCCGGAGCACCGGGCGCCCCGGCGCACGCCAGCCGCCAGCGGGCGATCCGCCCCAGCCAGCGATCCGCGCCAGTCACCCCAGCCAACGAGCCACCCCACCCACCCACCGATCCCAGGAGGCACCATGACCGAGCACGCAGAGGTCGGCCGAGCGGCCGCCGACGCCGCCGAGCGCGGGCTCGACGTTGCGTTCGTCCCCCGCACCGGAGAGGGGCCGCCCGCCGACGGCACCCTGGGCGGCGTGCCCATCGCGAAGACCGTCGTCGTGCAGCGCCGCGACGAGTTCGTCTTCGTGATCGCCCCGCTCCGCGCGCAGTTCTCCTGGCCGAAGCTCCGCGCCCTGCTCGGCGTGAACAAACTCTCTCTGCCCGACGCCGCGGGTGCGTTCGCCGCGACCGGCTACGAGCGCGGCACCATCACGCCGCTCGGCGCGAGCACGCCCTGGCCGGTCATCCTCGATGCGAGCCTCGCGGGGCAGCGGATCGCGCTCGGCTCGGGATCCCACGCCTTCGGCGCGCTCGTCGATGCCGACGCGCTCGTCGACGCCTACGCGGGATCGTTCGCGGAGCTCTCCGCGAGCCAGCCCGACACGTAGCCCTCGGCCGCCTCGCGCAGCACCTCGCGGAGCCCCGCGTCGTCGCTCGGGGCCATGCGCAGGCCGGGCTCCCAGCCGCCCGCCCGCATCACGCCGACGGTGCGCTCCGCGAGCTCGTACACCCCGAACGCCGCCGCCCGGTCGAGGTGTTGCGCCACGACGTTGGCGCTGAGCGCCGCGTTGGCGACCGCGGTGAGCGCGATGAGCGCCTCGCGCAGCTCCCGGGACTCGGCCGCCGCGAGGAAGGTCGCGCTCCCCGTGACGCGCTGCAGCGCCGCCGCCGCGAGGCGCACGCTGCCGAAGACCGCGTCGACGATCTCGCGGAGCGGCGCGAGCCGGGCGAGTTCGGGGTAGGTCTCGGGGAAGAGGAGCGCGTCGACAGCCGTGGTCACCGCGCCGCACTGCGAGTGCCCCACCACGGCGAAGAGCTGCACGCGGGGCAGGTGCGCCGCCGCGTACAGGAGGCTCCCGAGGCAGGCGGAGCCCGGCACGTTCCCCGCCACCCGCACGACGAAGAGGTCGTTGGCCCCACGGCCCAGCGCGAGTTCGAGCGGCACGCGGGCGTCCGAGCAGCCGAGCACGGCCGCGAAGGGCTCCTGGTTGAGGATCCCATCCGGGTCCGAGGTGTTCACGAAGCCGAGCGCCTCCGGGTCGAGCCGCAGCTCCAGATCCCCGCCCGAGCTTCCCAGCGCGGCGAAGCGGCGGCTGCCCGCCGAGAGCAGCTCGAGCGCCTCCGCGGGGGAGTGCGCCTCGATCGGTGCGGGCTGATCAGATCGCGCGACCCAGCGGATCTGCAGCAGTCGCTCGGGCGTCTCCTCGATACTCCCCATGGCAGCATCGTAGGCGCTCACGGCGCTCACTGCGCTTACGGCGCTCGCGGCGCTGGCGGGTCGGAAGAGCGCTCAGGCCGGAAGAACACTCAGGCCGGAAGAGCGCTCGGTCCGGAAGAACACTCAGTCCCGAAGCACCCACGGCGGTTCAGCCCCGTGCGCGGCGCGGGCGTAGGCTGGCGGGGAACCGGCGCGGCAGCGCCCTGAGCGGACGGAGCACGACGTGAGCGATCGGGAAACCCGGCATGCGGAACTGGCGGAGCGCTTCCTCCCCGACGCCCTGATCGAGCGCATCCGTGCGCGCGCGGCGGACACCGACCGAGAGAACACGTTCTTCACCGCCGACCTCGACGAGCTGCGCGCGCAGGGCTACCTCACGGTCTTCGTGCCGGAGGAGTTCGGGGGCCCCGGGCTGAGCCTCCACGAGGTCTCGCGCCTGCAGCAGCGGCTCGCGGGGGCGGCCCCCGGCACCGCGCTCGCGACCAACATGCACCTCATGTGCACGGGCGTCGCGCGCGCGATGCGGGAGCGCGGCGATCGCTCCCTCGACCGCGTCTTCGCGGAAGCGATGGCGGGGGAGATCTTCGCGTTCGGGATCAGTGAGCCCGGCAACGACTTCGTGCTGAGCGACTCGACGACCGCCGCGGTGCCGCAGTCCGACGGGGGCTACCGCCTCACGGGGACCAAGATCTTCACCTCGCTCTCGCCGGTGTGGACGCGGCTGCTCACGCACGGCGTCGATGCGAGCGACCCGGCGTCCCCGCAGCTCGTCTACGGCTTCCTCACGCGGGGGACGCCGGGGATCACGATCTCGGACCAGTGGGACGTGCTCGGCATGCGCGCCTCCCAGAGCCGCGCTACCCGGCTCGACGACGTCGCGCTCGCCGCGGAGCGGGTGGTGCGCAGGCTGCCGGTCGGCCCCGATCCGGATCTGCTCACGTTCGCGATCGCCGCGAATTTCCAGCTGCTGATCGGCTCGGTGTACGCGGGGCTCGCGCGCCGGGCGCTCGACGTGGCCGCTGCGGGGCTCCGCTCGCGCCGCTCGGCGAAGGCCGGCGCCGCGCTCGCGGAGGTGCCGGAGTCGCGTGTGCGCCTGGCGGATGCGCTCTACGAGCTGCTGCCGGTCACCGCGATGCTCGACGCCACGACGCGCGACTTCGACGAGCTCGTGAACCACGGATCCGGCTGGTCGGTGCGCCTCGTGGGAGCGCGGCTGCACGCGACCGCGGCCGCGCGGCGGGCCGCCGAGGTCGCGCTGCTCTGCGCGGGAGGGGCCGGCTACAATGCCGGGCACGAGGCGAGCCGGCTCTTCCGCGACGCCGCCGCGGGCATGTTCCACCCGCCGGCCGCGGACGCGGCGCGGCCGCTCTTCGCGGCGGCGCTCCTCGATACCGAGAACGATCGCGGGGACGATCGCGGGGACGAGCGCGGGGACGAGCGCTCGGCCGTCACCCGATCCGCGAGCGGCACGCAGCGATGAGGCACTCCCGCCCCAGCGAGTGATCTGAGAGGATGACGGCATGACCGTGCCCGACCCGCTCACCCTGGAACGACAGGTCTGCTTCGCGCTGACCGTGGCCTCCCGCGGGATCGTCTCGGCCTACAAACCCGTGCTCGATCCGCTCGGGATCACGCACCCGCAGTACCTCGTGCTCCTCGCACTGTGGGAGCACCGCTCGCTCGACCTCAGCTCGCTCGCGAAGATGCTCCACCAGGAGGCTTCGACGCTCTCGCCGCTCCTCAAACGGCTCGAAGCGCAGGGCCTGGCCCGCAGGCAGCGCAGCGCGGCCGACGAGCGCCGCCTGGAGATCACCCTCACGCCCGCGGGGGAGGCGCTGCGGGAGCGCGCGGAGCAGGTGCCCCTCGAGATGGCCCGGCGCCTGCGCATGACCCCCGAAGAGCTCACCGAACTGCACCTCGCGATGGTCGAGCTCATCGCCGCGAGCCAGCGCTCGCTCGACGACCCAGCGCCGGAACTCGCTCCGGCGCTGGCTCCCCGGCCTGCGCGCGCTCCGGAGTCCGCTCCGGGGCCCTAGCCCCCGTGGGCTGCCCGCGCACGCCGAGTACCGGGATCCGGATCCCGCACTTCGGCCCCGGAACCCCGTAGTGGCCGCGCCCGCCCACACTCAGAATCCTCAGCGTTCACGTGGCGGACTACTCAGGCTCCACCGCGGGTGCTAGCGTAAATGCGGACGACTCTGCCCGAAACTTGGATGCGAGGCGATATGCAGAAGCGGAAGACCAGCTGGCCACAGCGCGCGATCGGGGTGCTCTGCGCGAGCGCGTTCGCGAGCGGGCTCCTCATCGGAGGCCAGCTCGGCGCGACTCCGGCGGCGGCCCTCGACCTCCCCACCTGGGACGATGTGCAGGCGGCGAAGGCGGATCAGGCGACCGCGGCGAAGAAGGTCACCGAGATCGAGGGCCTCATCGCTGACGGAGAGAAGGAGCTCGATCGGCTCCGCAACCTCCACTCGACCAAGCTGCAGGAGCTGAACGAGGCCGACGTCGCGGCGCGTGAGGCCGCAGACCGTGCGCAGACGCTGCGCACGCAGGCCGAGGAGAGCAAGAAGGCGGCCGATGAGGCAGCCGATCGCGCGGGCGTGCTCGTCGCGCAGATGTACCGCTCCGGCGGCGTCGACCGCAGCATGGAGCTCTTCCTCGACGCCGACGAGAGCACCGCCGACGCGCTGCTCGAGCGCATGGCGTCGATGTCGAAGGCGACCGAGCGCAACACGCAGCTCTCCGAGGAGGCGCAGCAGGCCGCGAACACCGCGGACACCCTCGGCAAGCAGGCCGCGGCGGCCGAGCAGGAGCGCGAGGAGCTGCGCGACCGCGCGGCAACGCTCGAGGCCGAAGCCGCGACGGCTGCCGCGACGCAGGGCGACAAGGTCGCTGAGCAGGAGCGTCAGCAGACCGTGCTGGCCACCCAGCTCGAAGCGCTGAAGGATACGACCACGAAGACCGTCGAGGGCTACGAGGAGCGTCTCCGCATCGAGGAGGAGCAGCGCCGCAAGGAAGCCGAGCGGCTCGCCCGCCTCGCGGAGGAGTACCGCAAGCAGCAGGAGGAGCTCGCCCGCCAGCAGGAGGAGCAGGCCAACAACGGTGGCGGCAACACCGGTGGCGGGAACACCGGCGGCGGCAACACGGGCGGTGGCAACACCGGCGGCGGGAACACCGGCGGCGGCAACGGCGGCATCTCGAACGGCTGGGTGATCCCCACCGCGTACAGCTACGTGTCCGACAACTTCGCGCCTCCCGGCCGCCCGAACCACACGGGCATCGACCTCGCGGCGGGCTGCTACACGCCCATCGTCGCGGCGGCGAGCGGAACGGTCGCGATGTCGTACTGGGATCCCTACGGCGGCGGCAACATGGTGTCGATCAACCACCCGACCGGCTGGCAGACGCGCTACGCGCACATGGCCGAGTGGGCGGCGGTGTCGCCCGGCCAGCAGGTCGCGGCGGGCCAGTTCATCGGCTACGTGGGCACCACGGGCGGCGCGAGCACCGGTTGCCACCTGCACTTCGAGATGCGACTGAACCAGGACAACGGCTGGTACGGCTTCGTCAACCCGGCCTTCTACATCGCGTTCTACTAGGCCGCAGCGCCGGCCGGCCGGGGTGATCGGCCGGGCTGGCCTCGGCTCGCGGGGCCGGCTCGGCCGTCGCACACAGCGAACGGGCCCGGG
>NZ_AYMV01000047.1 GCF_000633415.1 Leucobacter sp. PH1c
CTTCACGCAGGTCTCGGCCGGCACCATACGCTCGCTGGCGCTGGGGTCTGACGGGAATACGTACGCCTGGGGGGCCAACTTCGCCGGAGCGCTGGGAGACGGCACGGACACGCACCGGGAGACGCCCGTGCAGGTCCTCGCGCCCGCGGGGATCATCTTCACGCAGGTCTCGGCCGGTACTTCTCACTCCGTTGCGCTGGGGTCGGACGGACACACGTACGCGTGGGGGAACAACAGCGCTGGGCAGCTGGGGGACGGTTCGTCCGAGGACAAGTGGACGCCGGTACAGGTGGCCGCGCCGGCGGGGGTGGCCTTCACACAGGTGTCGACCGGCACCGATCACACTGTTGCGCTGGGGGCTGACGGCAACGCCTATGTGTGGGGCGCGAACTCTTCCGGGCAACTGGGGGACGGTACGCATATGAGTCGCGCGACGCCGACGCTGGTTCGCCTGAGCCCTGCCCAGGTAACAGAGATCACGTTCGACGGAGTCCCGGGCACGGAGCTCCGCGACAACGGAGACGGTACGTGGTCAGTCGCCGCCCCGGCGCACACCGCCGGCGTGGTCGAGGTTCTGGTGTTCTGGACGGTGAACGGCGTTGCCCGCACGCCTGTGAGCTCCCGCTTCACCTATGACCCCACGCAGATCGCACCGACGATCACCGATCCCCGGAGCAGCTCGGTACGCGCCGGCGACACGGCGAAGTTCTCGGTCACGACCACCGGGATGCCGACTCCGGCGGTCTCCTGGCAGGTCTCCCGCGACGGCGGCGCCAGCTGGGAAGACCCATCGGAGACACCGGATCCAGATGGGCAGAGCCTCACGGTCGTCGGCTCCGAAGCGAACCACGGCTTCCGCTATCGTGCGGTTGCCGTGAACAGTGCCGGGTCTGCGACCAGTCGGGCCGCCGAACTGTCCGTCGTGCCTCAGACGACCACGGCTCCGTCGCAGGGCACGGTGCTGCCGAACAGTACAGCCGCCGAGCGGAGCGCTCAAGCCGGGGGCCACCCGTCCGAGTTGGCGTCCACGGGCAGCGCAGGGGCTTCCCTGCCGGTCGCGGTCGCGGCTGCCGCGCTGTTCCTCGGGGGAGGAGCGACGGTCGTGGCTCGCTCGACCGGGCGGCGCATGGCGAAGTAGGGCGCGGGCGCGGGCGCGGCCCGCACACCCGTCGCAGACCCGAGATATGCGTGTGGCCCG
>NZ_AYMV01000048.1 GCF_000633415.1 Leucobacter sp. PH1c
TGATGTTCGCTTTTGTCAGGTTGAACTCGCATCGTGGTGGCTTATTCCGCTTACTGTGGTGCATGTAATTTTTTACGGAGAGTTTGATCCTGGCTCAGGACGAACGCTGGCGGCGTGCTTAACACATGCAAGTCGAACGATGAAGCCCAGCTTGCTGGGTGGAAGAGTGGCGAACGGGTGAGTAACACGTGAGCAACCTGCCCTTCACTCTGGGATAAGCACTGGAAACGGTGTCTAATACTGGATATGCACAATGGCCGCATGGTCTGTTGTGGGAAAGATTTATCGGTGAAGGATGGGCTCGCGGCCTATCAGCTTGTTGGTGAGGTAGTGGCTCACCAAGGCGACGACGGGTAGCCGGCCTGAGAGGGTGACCGGCCACACTGGGACTGAGACACGGCCCAGACTCCTACGGGAGGCAGCAGTGGGGAATATTGCACAATGGGCGCAAGCCTGATGCAGCAACGCCGCGTGAGGGATGACGGCCTTCGGGTTGTAAACCTCTTTTAGTAGGGAAGAAGCGAAAGTGACGGTACCTGCAGAAAAAGCACCGGCTAACTACGTGCCAGCAGCCGCGGTAATACGTAGGGTGCAAGCGTTGTCCGGAATTATTGGGCGTAAAGAGCTCGTAGGCGGCTTGTCGCGTCTGCTGTGAAAACCCGAGGCTCAACCTCGGGCCTGCAGTGGGTACGGGCAGGCTAGAGTGCGGTAGGGGAGATTGGAATTCCTGGTGTAGCGGTGGAATGCGCAGATATCAGGAGGAACACCGATGGCGAAGGCAGATCTCTGGGCCGTAACTGACGCTGAGGAGCGAAAGCATGGGGAGCGAACAGGATTAGATACCCTGGTAGTCCATGCCGTAAACGTTGGGAACTAGATGTAGGGCCTGTTCCACGGGTTCTGTGTCGTAGCTAACGCATTAAGTTCCCCGCCTGGGGAGTACGGCCGCAAGGCTAAAACTCAAAGGAATTGACGGGGGCCCGCACAAGCGGCGGAGCATGCGGATTAATTCGATGCAACGCGAAGAACCTTACCAAGGCTTGACATATACGAGAACGCTGTAGAGATACAGAACTCTTTGGACACTCGTAAACAGGTGGTGCATGGTTGTCGTCAGCTCGTGTCGTGAGATGTTCGGTTAAGTCCGGCAACGAGCGCAACCCTCGTCCTATGTTGCCAGCACGTTATGGTGGGAACTCATGGGATACTGCCGTGGTCAACACGGAGGAAGGTGGGGATGACGTCAAATCATCATGCCCCTTATGTCTTGGGCTTCACGCATGCTACAATGGCCGATACAAAGGGCTGCGATACCGCGAGGTGGAGCGAATCCCAAAAAGTCGGTCTCAGTTCGGATTGGGGTCTGCAACTCGACCCCATGAAGTCGGAGTCGCTAGTAATCGCAGATCAGCAACGCTGCGGTGAATACGTTCCCGGGCCTTGTACACACCGCCCGTCAAGTCATGAAAGTCGGTAACACCCGAAGCCGGTGGCCTAACCTTTTGGAGGGAGCCGTCGAAGGTGGGACTGGTGATTAGGACTAAGTCGTAACAAGGTAGCCGTACCGGAAGGTGCGGCTGGATCACCTCCTTTCTAAGGAGCACTCAGCAACATGGTTGCTGCAGAATGGTGCGTTCATCACCGAATGTGTGATGCGTAACCGCTCATGGGTGGAACATTTGACAACGTCGATTCGTGTTGGTGGTTGTTGTTTGAGTACGCCTTTTGGGGTTGGAAAGAATGGTGACTGCTGGGGCGGGTTTCTCGGGTGCATACTATTGGGTCCTGGAGGACCAGCCGGCTCACTGTTTGGTGGGTGGACTGAGACTCTGACCCGCGATCATGGGACGTGTTGCTCATGGTGGTGGGATCGACCGTACGTTGAGAACTACACAGTGGACGCGAGCATCTTGTGACGCGTGTGACCTTTTGGGGTTGTGCGTGTTACTGATACTAATTTTTTTCATTGGTCACATGCCTGCCCTTTGGGTGGGTGTGTGTTTTCTGAATACTTATGTGATTTCAAGTTTCTAAGAGCAAACGGTGGATGCCTTGGCATCTGGAGCCGAAGAAGGACGTAGTAATCTGCGATAAGCCTCGGGGAGCCGATAAACGGGCTGTGATTCGAGGATTTCCGAATGGGGAAACCCCGCCAGGCGGCTTGCTGACCTGGTGACTCCCGCCTGAATATATAGGGCGGGTAGAGGGAACGTGGGGAAGTGAAACATCTCAGTACCCACAGGAAGAGAAAACAATAGTGATTCCGGTAGTAGTGGCGAGCGAACCCGGATGAGGCTAAACCGATCATGTGTGATACCTGGCAGGGGTTGCATGGTCGGGGTTGCGGGACATACCGTGAGGCGCTGCTGAGCCTCGAGCGTGAGAGTGAAGCTATAGGAGAACCGCTTGGAACGGCGGACCGGAGTGGGTGAGAGTCCCGTATCCGAAATGGTTTTACCGCGTGGTGTGTATCCCAAGTAGCACGGGGCCCGAGAAATCCCGTGTGAATCTGTCAGGACCACCTGATAAGCCTAAATACTCCCAGATGACCGATAGCGGACTAGTACCGTGAGGGAAAGGTGAAAAGTACCCCGGGAGGGGAGTGAAATAGTACCTGAAACCGTTTGCTTACAATCCGTAGGAGCACCCTTGTAGGTGTGACTGCGTGCCTTTTGAAGAATGAGCCTGCGAGTTAGCGATATGTGGCGAGGTTAACCCGTGTGGGGAAGCCGTAGCGAAAGCGAGTCTGAATAGGGCGATTCAGTCGCATGTCCTAGACCCGAAGCGAAGTGATCTATCCATGGCCAGGTTGAAGCGCGTGTAAGAGCGCGTGGAGGACCGAACCCACTTAGGTTGAAAACTGAGGGGATGAGCTGTGGATAGGGGTGAAAGGCCAATCAAACTTCGTGATAGCTGGTTCTCTCCGAAATGCATTTAGGTGCAGCGTTGCGTGTTTCTTGCCGGAGGTAGAGCTACTGGATGGCCGATGGGCCCTACAAGGTTACTGACGTCAGCTAAACTCCGAATGCCGGTAAGTGAGAGCGCAGCAGTGAGACTGTGGGGGATAAGCTTCATAGTCGAGAGGGAAACAACCCAGATCACCAACTAAGGTCCCAAAGCGCGTGCTAAGTGGAAAAGGATGTGGAGTTGCTGTGACAACCAGGAGGTTGGCTTAGAAGCAGCCACCCTTGAAAGAGTGCGTAATAGCTCACTGGTCAAGTGATTCCGCGCCGACAATGTAACGGGGCTCAAGCACGCCACCGAAGTTGTGGCATTCATATAACAGGTAGGCCTTCGTGGTCCAGCCGTATGGATGGGTAGGAGAGCGTCGTGTGGCGAGTGAAGCGGCGGTGTGAACCAGTCGTGGATGCCACACGAGTGAGAATGCAGGCATGAGTAGCGAAAGACGGGTGAGAAACCCGTCCTCCGGAAGACCAAGGGTTCCAGGGTCAAGCTAATCTGCCCTGGGTAAGTCGGGACCTAAGGCGAGGCCGACAGGCGTAGTCGATGGACAACGGGTTGATATTCCCGTACCGGCGGTAAACCGTCAAAGACCTAACCAGTAGTGCTAAGCAATCCAAAGCTGGACGGATCCTTCGGGTGATGTTCGGTGGCGGCTGCGAACCCGGACTGGGGTGGTGAGCGTGAGGTGTGACGCAGGAAGGTAGCCTGTGCCGGGCGATGGTTGTCCCGGTGTAAGTGCGTAGGCTGAGGGATAGGCAAATCCGTTCCTCGTGAAGGCTGAGACACGATGCGGACCCGTATGGGGAAGCAGGTGATCCTATGCTGCCGAGAAAAGCATCGACGTGAGGTTTGCTGTTGCCCGTACCCCAAACCGACTCAGGTGGTCAGGTAGAGAATACTCAGGAGATCGAGATAATCATGGTGAAGGAACTCGGCAAAATGCCCCCGTAACTTCGGGAGAAGGGGGGCCATCCGCTTATTAGGATTTACTCCGAAAGGGTGTGGTGGCCGCAGAGACCAGTGGGGAACGACTGTTTACTAAAAACACAGGTCCGTGCCAACACGCAAGTGGACGTATACGGACTGACGCCTGCCCGGTGCTGGAAGGTTAAGAGGAGAGGTTAGACTTTGGTCGAAGCTTTGAATTTAAGCCCCAGTAAACGGCGGTGGTAACTATAACCATCCTAAGGTAGCGAAATTCCTTGTCGGGTAAGTTCCGACCTGCACGAATGGCGTAACGATTCCCCAGCTGTCTCCACCGTGAACTCGGCGAAATTGCAGTACGAGTAAAGATGCTCGTTACGCGCAGAAGGACGGAAAGACCCCGTGACCTTTACTACAGCTTGGTATTGGTGTTCGGTGTGGCTTGTGTAGGATAGGTGGGAGACTGTGAAGCGGGCACGCTAGTGTTCGTGGAGTCGTTGTTGAAATACCACTCTGGTCATATTGGATATCTAACTACGAACCCTGATCGGGTTTTAGGACAGTGCCTGGTGGGTAGTTTAACTGGGGCGGTTGCCTCCCAAAATGTAACGGAGGCGCCCAAAGGTTCCCTCAACCTGGTTGGCAATCAGGTGGCGAGTGTAAGTGCACAAGGGAGCTTGACTGTGAGACTGACAGGTCGAGCAGGGACGAAAGTCGGGACTAGTGATCCGGCAGTGGCTTGTGGAAGCGCTGTCGCTCAACGGATAAAAGGTACCTCGGGGATAACAGGCTGATCTTGCCCAAGAGTCCATATCGACGGCATGGTTTGGCACCTCGATGTCGGCTCGTCGCATCCTGGGGCTGGAGTTGGTCCCAAGGGTTGGGCTGTTCGCCCATTAAAGCGGTACGCGAGCTGGGTTTAGAACGTCGTGAGACAGTTCGGTCCCTATCCTCTGCGCGCGTTGGAGATTTGAGAGGATCTGACCCTAGTACGAGAGGACCGGGTTGGACGGACCTCTGGTGTGCCAGTTGTTCTGCCAAGGGCATGGCTGGTTGGCTACGTTCGGGATGGATAACCGCTGAAAGCATCTAAGCGGGAAGCCGGCCTCGAGATGAGATCTCCATGGGGTTTAACCCTGTGAGGCTCCCAGTAGATGACTGGGTTGATAGGCCAGATGTGGAAGCATGGTAACGTGTGGAGCTGACTGGTACTAATAAGCCGATGACTTGATTTCTTCCCACCCTTTTGGGGTGGGGCATAATGTCTTCAGTAACGATGTTTCGCGTCCACTTTGTGGTTCCCAACGGACGGCCACGCACGAACCCTTTGGGTGGGTGTGGTTGATAAGTTGATAGAGTTACGGCGGCTATAGCGTCAGGGAAACGCCCGGTTACATTCCGAACCCGGAAGCTAAGACTGACTGCGCCGATGGTACTGCACTCGGGAGGGTGTGGGAGAGTAGGACACCGCCGGACACCTTTTTGAGGGTCGTATTCGGGCACACCAGTGATGGTG
>NZ_AYMV01000049.1 GCF_000633415.1 Leucobacter sp. PH1c
CTGCCGGAGCGGGGGCGGCTGCTGGAGCGACGGGCTCGGCGGGGGCTGCCGGAGCGGCGGGGGCCGCCGGGACCTCGGGGGCGGGGGCCTGCGCGGCGGGAACCTCGGGCGTGCCGGGCTCGACGGGCTGCGCGTTCTCGGCACCGGGGGTGGTGGGATCAGACATGCGGATCAGTGCTCCTGGAGGGGCTGAAGGTCGGGCGGGATCGCGACCGACGGGGGAGTGCGAGCGGATCCGCGTGCGCACCATCGGTGGATTGCACCCACCCATTGTAATGATGAAGCCCGCTCACAGCTCAACCCTCGGAGAAGCGGGGGAGCCGCCCGGGCATGCGCAGCTGAATAGAATGGGTGGCGTCACCAACGACGAGGAGCAAAGTTGAAGTACATCTCGACCCGCGGCGGCATGGCCCCGGCACCGTACAGTGCGATCCTGCTGGAAGGGCTCGCCACCGACGGCGGCCTGGTCGTCCCGGAGCGCGTGCCGCAGCTCGACGCCGAGCGCATCGAGGCGCTGCGCGGGCTCAGCTACCCGGAGCTCGCCACCGAGATCCTCAGCCTCTACGCGACGGACATCCCCCGCGAGGACCTCGCGCGCATGTGCGCCGCGGCCTACAGCTCCGAGAACTTCGTGGCCGAGGAGATCGTGCCCCTCACCCGCGTCGACGACGAGATCACGCTCGTGGGCCTCTCGGAGGGCCCCACGCTCGCGTTCAAAGACATGGCGATGCAGTTCCTCGGCCAGTCCCTCGAGTACGTGCTCGCGCGGAGCGATCGCGCCCTCAACATCATTGGCGCGACCTCGGGCGATACGGGGTCGGCGGCCGAGTACGCGCTCCGCGGCAAGGACGGCATTGCGGTCTTCATGCTGTCTCCGCAGGGCCGCATGAGCGACTTCCAGCGCGCGCAGATGTACTCGCTCGCGGACGAGAACATCCACAACATCGCGATCGAGGGCGTCTTCGACGACTGCCAGAACCTCGTGAAGGAGCTCTCGGGCGACCTCGACTTCAAGCGCGCTCACGCCCTCGGCACGGTGAACTCGATCAACCTCGGCCGCATCAGCGCGCAGATGGTCTACTACTTCTGGGCGTGGCTGCGCGCCACCGACGCCGTCGCCGCGGCCGACCGGGCGAACTCGCCCGTGTCCTTCACGGTGCCCTCGGGCAACTTCGGCAACATCCTCTCGGGTCACCTCGCTCGGGCGATGGGCCTGCCGATCCGCCGCCTCGTGCTCGCCGCGAACGAGAACAATGTGCTCGATCAGTTCTTCCGCACGGGGATCTACGAGCCCCGCGGAGCCGCGGAGACCTACGCCACGTCGAGCCCGTCGATGGACATCTCGAAGGCCTCGAACATCGAGCGCTTCATCTTCGATCTCCTCGGCCGGGATCCGATTCGGCTCTCGGCGGCGTGGGACGAGCTGGCGCGGACGGGCCGGATCGACCTCACTCAGGAGCTCCCGCGCCTCGACACTGAGTTCGGGTTCCAGAGCGGCACCAGCACGCACGCCGACCGCGTTGCGACGATCCGGGACGTGCACGCCGCGAGCGGGATCATCATCGATCCGCACACAGCCGACGGCGTGAAGGTTGCGCGCGAGCACGTGGAGCCCGGCGTGCCGATGCTCGTGCTCGAGACGGCGAAGCCCGAGAAGTTCCCGGAGATCGTGCGCGAGGCCACGGGCGTCGAGCTCGGCATGCCGGAGCACCTCGCCGGGCTGCTCGAGCTGCCGCAGCGCGTCACCGAGATGGCCGACGACGCGACGCAGCTCCGCGAGTTCATCGCCGCGCGCGCGGTCGAGGCGTAGACTCCGGGGAACCACACCGGCAGCGGGGAGGCCACACATGTTCGGAGGTCAGGCGCAGCGGCAGCTCGCGCGGCGAGTCGCGGAGCTCGAGCGCCGCACGGGAGGCGCTCCCGGGTCCGCAGGGGCCCGCGCGTCGGACGAGGGCGGCGCATCGCTCGGCGCGCACGACGCGGCAACGGGTCGCGCGGCGCGCGCCTGGGGCGACGGCTTCGGCCTGATCGCCACTCGCTCGCTGCAGGTGATCGTGGTGCTCGCGCTCACCGCGATCGTCGTGCTCGGCCTCCGCTCGCTCAGCACGGTCGTGATCCCGATCCTCCTCGCCCTCATCCTGGCCAGCACGTTCTCGCCGGTGATGCGGGCGCTCCGCTCGCGGAACGTGCCCCCGGCGCTCGCCACGGTGCTCGTGCTGCTCGCGATCGCGGTGCTGCTCACCGGGGTGGGCTGGCTGATCGTGTGGGCCGTGCAGGACGAGTGGGACGAGCTCGCGGAGCAGGCGCACGACGGCTTCACGCAGGTGCTCGAGTGGGTGCAGACGCTGCCCTTCGCGCCGAGCGGTGATCAGATCGCCGAGTGGCAGAAGACCGTCGTCGACTTCGTGACGAGTGCGCAGTTCGGCTCGGGTGCGATCGCCGGGGTCGGCGCGATCACGGGCTTCGTGACGGGCCTCGTGCTCATGATCGTGGTGCTCTTCTTCTTCCTCAAGGACGGGCCGCAGATCTGGCAGTTCCTCCTCCGGCCGTTCACGGGCTCGGCCCTCGCGCGCGCCGAGCGCGCCGGTGAGAAGACGGTCGCGACGCTCGGCTCGTACGTGCGCGGCACGGCCGCCGTCGCCGCGGTCGACGCGATCGGGATCTGGATCGGCCTCGCGGTGCTCCAGGTGCCCCTCGCGCTCCCGCTCGCGGTGCTCGTGTTCGTGCTCGCGTTCATCCCGATCGTGGGTGCGACCCTCGCGGGGATCCTCGCCGCGCTCGTCGCGCTCGTGGCCAACGGTCCGATCAACGCGGTGCTCGTGGTCGGCGTCGTGGTGCTCGTCAACCAGCTCGAGGGCAACTTCCTCCAGCCCGTGCTCATGGGGCGCGCGCTCAAGCTGCACTCGCTCGTCATCCTCCTCGCCCTGACCATCGGCACGGTGCTCGGCGGCGTGCTCGGGGCGGTGCTCGCGGTGCCGATCGCGGCGGTCGCGTGGGGCATCATCCAGGTGTGGGACGGCCCCTCGACGCCCGCGAAGTGGTTCCGCCCGCGCGGCGACGCTGCGCTACGCTGATCCCAGCGGCGACCAGCCGTGCACAGCGAAGGAGTGTCATGCGGTTCTTGTTCCAGGTCGGCGCACAGCTCGTGCTCGGCGCGATCGCGCTCATCGTGATCCACTTCGCCCTCCCCGGCGTGACGATCCACCTCACCGGCTTCTTCGTCGCGCTCGGCGTCTTCACGCTCGCGCACGCCCTGCTCGGGCCGTTCGTCCTCAACATCGCGCAGCGCTACGCCGCGCCGCTCGCGGGCGGCGTCGGCCTTGTGGCAACCGTGCTCGCGCTCTGGGTGGCCACCCTGTTCAGCGGTGGGATCGAGATCCGCGGCGTCGACTCGTGGGTGCTCGCCCCGATCATCGTGTGGGTCATCACCGCGCTCGGCGGCTGGCTCTTCATGGCCTTCTTCGTGGACAAGCGGCTCAAGCAGCGCGCTGCGGCGAAGGCGCTCAAGGCGGCGCGCTGATCCGCGGCGCGCAGCATCCCTCGGACGAGCAGGCGGCGCAGCACGAGGCCGTGCTGACTGCCACGCGCGTCCGCGTGGACATCGACGGCGCTGAGCTGCTGCCCGAGACGTCGATCGCGCTCGACCGCGGCCGCGCCGTCGCCGTGCGCGGCCCGAACGGGGCGGGCAAGACGACGCTCCTGCGCGTGCTCGCCGGCCGCATGCGGCCGAGCGCCGGGGAGGCGCGCCTGTTCGGTGCGGCTCTCGACGAGCGGGACCGGGCGGTGCGCGCTCACATCGCGGCGCTGATCGAACCGCCCTCGCTTTACCCGGATCTCACGCTCCGCGACCACATCGCGCTCATCGACGCCGCGTGGAGCGGGAACGCGGCGGCGCCGGCGGGGGAGCGGCCGCGCTGGGCCGGTCTCGGCACCGACGCGCTCGAGCGCTTCGGCATCGCCGCCCTGGCGGATCGCTTCCCGAACGAGCTCTCGAGCGGGCAGCGCCAACTCGTCTCGCTCGCGGTCACCCTCGCCCGGCCCTGCTCCGTGCTGCTCCTCGACGAGCCGGAGCAGCGGCTCGATCCGGATCGGCGCGGCATCGTCGCCGAGACGCTGCGCGCGGCGCGGAGCGCCGGAGTCGCGATCGCCTTCGCGTCGCACGACCCCGTGCTCGTCGCGCAGGTCGCGGACGGGGAAGTGCACGTCGGCGGGGCGCCGGGGACGCCGTGACGCCCCCGGGATCGCTCGGCGGACGGATGCGTGCGGCTCGCGCCGATCGCGACGCGCTCCGCGCGGTGCGCGCCGTGCGGCGTGCGCGGGGCGATCGGCTGAGCGCGGGAGACGTCTCGTACCGGATCTACCTCGCCGTGATGCTGGCGATCATCGTCGTGGCCCCCGCCGTGCGCGCGGGGATCCTCGCGTGGGCTCCCGCGATCCCGGAGACCGCGGCGCACCCCGCGGGCGTCGCCGCGGCCCTCACGCTCAGCACAGCGGGCCTCGCGCTCCTCGGAAGCCGGGCGGGGCCCGCACGCGCCGGGCTGCCCCAGCTCGACCTGCTCTTCACTGCAGCCCTGCCCCGCGCTCGTCTCCTCGGGCCGTCGCTCGGGCGGTGGTTCGCGGCCGGCGCCGGCGTCGGTGCCGCCATCGGGGGCATGGCGGCGGTGGCGCTCGCGCTGGCCGCCGCGAACGGACTCGCCAGTGGTGCGAGCCTCGAGCTGGGGATCATCGCTGCGCTCGTCGGCGCGGGCGCAGCGCTCGGCATGCTCGGCGTCGGTGCGCTGCTCCTCGGACAGCGGGGTCCGCGCGTGCGCGGCGGCGTCGCCCTCGGGCTCGCGGCGCTCGCGGCCGCGCAGCTCGCCGCTGCGGGCCGGGGAGTCGGCGCGCTGCCCGATCCGTGGTCGGCATCGGCAGCGCTCCTGGAGCGTGCCGCGTCCGGCCCAGCCGGGGACGCGCTACCGATCTCGCTGATCCTGTTGCCCGCGCTGGCCGCCCTCGCCGTGCTGTGCGGCGCGCTCCCGCTCGCGACACGGCTCTCGCGGGAGCGGTTGCGAGCGCAGGCGGTGAACTGGGATGCCGCGAGCGCACTGGCGCTCACGGGCGACCCGACCGCCGCACTCGCGCGCTTCGGCGAGCCGGTGCGCCACGGGCGGCGGCTCATCCTGCGCCCGGCGCGGGGGCTCGGCGGCACGATCCTGCGCAGGGACCTGCTCGGGCTCGTGCGCGCGCCCGGCCGGAGCCTCGCCGGGCTCGGCGGCATGCTCGCCGCGGGCGCGCTCTGGGGCTCGGCGCTCGCCGGGGGAGGGAGCCCGCTGCGGGCCGCGCTCCTCGGGGCCGCCGCGACGGTCGTCGCTGCGCTCGCCGCGCAGCCCTGGTGCCGCGGCCTGGTCGCTGCGGCCGCCGGGGTCGGCTCGCCCGCGCTGCTCCCGAGCGGCCCGGGCGCCCTCATGGCCCGGCACGCCCTGCTGCCCGCGCTCGCCGCGACGCTCGCCCTCGCCGCAGGCACGCTCCTCGTGTGCGCGGGCGTGGGCGTGGGAGTGGTCGCGGACCCGGGTGCCGGATCCGGTCCCGCCGAGGCCGCGGGGGTCGGCGCGCTCCTCACCGCGCCCGTGCTCGCCGCAGCCGTCGTGCTCCTGCGCGTGGCCGCGGCACTCAAGGGGACGATTCCGCTCCGCCTGCTCGCCCCCGTGCCCACGCCGCTCGGCGACGTCTCGGCCGTGAACGTGTTCATCTGGACGATCGACGGCCCCGTGGTCGCGCTGCTCGTCGGCGCGGCGCTCGGGGCCAGCTGGGGCGCGGCGTTCGCGGCGCCCCAGGTGGCGGGACCCGTGCTCGCCGCGAGCGGGGTGAGTCTCGTGCTGCTCGCGGCGCTCATCGGCTGGAGCGCGTCGCGATTGCGGCCGAGCCGGCCGAGCGGCGGAGCGTAGGGACCGGCCCCGGCGCGTGCGCGCCCGCCGAGCGCCGCAAGCTCGGCGCGCGCCACAGGGCCGGGAAGATCCGCGTGATTCCGCGGAGACACGCGCGGGGCGGCGGGCCGAGTTTGCCGATGGTGGGGCGGCATGGCAAACTAAATGAGTTGCCAGCGCAGCGGGGAAGCCCGCCGCACAGGAAACAGCGTCCGGCCCCATCGTATAGCGGCCTAGTACGCCGCCCTCTCACGGCGGTAACGCGGGTTCGAATCCCGCTGGGGTCACCGGATCGAAAGCCTCGCCCTCGGGCGGGGCTTTCGTGCTTTCCGGGGGTGGGTCGCCGGCACTGGCGACTGCCCCAGAATGGTCTCGCCGCCGGGCCGCCGCGCGCGGGCGCCGTTCGATTTTGCGTGACTGGGTGATCCGTGCCAAGATATACGGGTTGCCAACGCGGTGGGGAAGCCCGCAGCGCGGGAAACAGCGTCCGGCCCCATCGTATAGCGGCCTAGTACGCCGCCCTCTCACGGCGGTAACGCGGGTTCGAATCCCGCTGGGGTCACCGGATCGAAAGCCTCGCCCTCGGGCGGGGCTTTCGTGGTTTCCGGGGCCGCTCGCGGAGGCCCGCGCGGATATGCTGGGAGAGTTCTGTCCCCGCACACATGAGGAGCGCTCAGTGACCCGCACCATCAAGCTCGCAGTCCTTCCCGGCGACGGCATCGGTCCGGAGGTGATCGAGCAGGCGAACCGCGTGCTCGACGCGGTCCTCGTCGGCGGCGACGTCGAGCTGGCGCGCACCGAGTTCAAGCTGGGTGCCGAGCGGTTCCTGGCCACGGGGGAGACGCTGCCCGAGGCGGAGCAGCAGGCGATCGCTGAGCACGACGCGATCCTCTTCGGCGCCGTCGGCGGCGTGCCGGGCGATCCGCGCCTGAAGGACGCGAACATCGAGCGCGGCCTCCTCCTGAAGCTCCGCTTCGACTTCGATCACTACGCGAACGTGCGCCCCTGCACCCTGTTCCCCGGAGTGACCTCGACGCTGCGCGATCCGGGCAGCGTCGACTTCGTCGTGGTCCGCGAGGGCACCGAGGGCCCCTACGCGGGGAACGGCGGCTCGCTCCGGCCCGGCACGCCCCACGAGGTCGCCACCGAGGTGTCGGTCAACACTGCGATGGGCGTCGAGCGCGTCGTGCGCTACGCCTTCGAGACGGCGCAGGCCCGGCCCCGCAAGAAGCTCACCTGGGTGCACAAGACGAACGTGCTCGTGCACGCCGGCGCGATCTGGCAGCGCGTGGTCGCCGCCGTCTCCGCCGAGTACCCCGAGATTGCCGTCGACTACATGCACATCGACGCGGCCACGATCTTCATGGTGCAGGATCCGGCGCGCTTCGACGTGATCGTCACTGATAACCTGTTCGGAGACATCCTCACGGACCTGGCCGGCGCTATCGGCGGCGGCATCGGGCTCGCGGCGTCCGGCAACATCAATCCCGACGGCACGTTCCCGAGCATGTTCGAGCCCGTCCACGGTTCTGCTCCCGACATCGCTGGGACGCAGCAGGCGGACCCGACCGCGGCGATCCTCTCCGCGGCTCTCCTCCTCGACCACCTGGGCCTCTGCGCCGAAGCGAATCGCGTGCGCGACGCTGTGCGCGCCGATCTCGCCGTCCGTGGCTCCGCACAGCGCGCCACCGCAGCGATCGGCGACGCCGTGATCGCGGCGCTCCCCGCCCGCTGAGTCTCCGCTCAGGTTCGATTCCCGCCACCGCATTTCGTAAGAGAGATCACTCCATGACTGACCTGGTATTCACTCACACCGAGGCCGAGCGCCGCCCCGCAGCCGAGCGCGAGGCCCTGCTCGTCGACCCGGGCTTCGGCAACGTCTTCACGGACCACATGGTGTCCGTCGTCTGGGCGAAGGACGCGGGCTGGCACGACGCCGAGGTCATTCCCTACGGGCCGATCCCGCTCGACCCCGCGGCCTCGGTGCTGCACTACGGGCAGGAGATCTTCGAGGGGCTCAAGGCGTACCGTCGTGCGGACGGCTCGATTGTCACCTTCCGCCCGGAGGCGAACGCCCGCCGGTTGAACGAGTCGGCCGAGCGCCTCGCGCTCCCCACGATCCCCGAGGAGCTCTTCGTTGCGGGCGTGCGGGAGCTCGTGCGCATCGACGCCGACTGGGTGCCGAGCGGCGCGGACCAGAGCCTGTACCTCCGCCCCTTCATGATCGCGGACGAGAGCTTCCTCGGCGTTCGCGCCGCGGAGCGGGCCCGCTTCCTCATCATCGCGAGCCCCGCGGGCCCCTACTTCTCGGGCGGCGTGAAGCCGGTCTCGATCTGGCTCTCGCAGGACCTCGCGCGCGCGGGCCGCGGCGGAACGGGCGCCGCCAAGTGCGGCGGCAACTACGCCGCGTCGCTGCTCCCGCAGCAGCTCGCCGCGGAGCACGGCTGCCAGCAGGTGCTCTTCACCGACTCGGCGACGACCGACACGATCGACGAGCTGGGCGGCATGAACCTGTTCCTCGTCCGCGCCGATGGCACCGTGCTCACGCCGAAGCTCAACGGCAACATCCTCGACGGGATCACCCGCCGCAGCCTGATCCAGCTCGCGAAGGATCGCGGCCACGCCGTCGAGGAGCGCGAGATCACCGTCACCGAGTGGCGCGAGGGCGTCGCGGACGGCACGATCACGGAGGCGTTCGCGTGCGGCACGGCCGCGGTGATCACGCCGATCCAGCAGCTCAAGTCCGAGGACTTCGCGATCGACTTCGGCGCAGCGGCGCCCGGCGAGCTCACGATGTCGCTGCGCGAGGAGCTCACGGGCATCCAGTTCGGCACCCGCGAGGACCGCCACGGCTGGCTCGAGGTCATCGTCCCGGCGGACGCACGATGAAGGTCGCGCGCTTCCAGCACGAGGGCGAGATCTCGTTCGGGATCCTCGACCGGGCCGAGTCCGGTGACGGGGTCGAGCTCGTCGAGCTCCTGGCCGATCCGCTCGTGGCGGGCTACGACACGACGGGCCGCCGCCTGAAGCTCGAGGACGTGCGCCTGCTCGCCCCCGTGATTCCGCGCTCGAAGGTGGTGTGCATCGGCAAGAACTACGCCGACCACATCGCAGAGATGGCAGACGTCACGGGCGGCGGCACGCCGGCCGAGCCCGTGATCTTCCTGAAGCCGAACACGTCTGTGATCGGTCCGGGGGATCCGATCATCCGCCCCGAGGTGTCCGACCGCGTCGAGCACGAGGGCGAGCTCGCGATCGTCATCGGCGCCATGGCGAAGAACGTCTCCGAGGACGACGCCCTTGCCTACGTCTTCGGCTACACCTGCGCGAACGACGTCACGGCCCGCGATATCCAGATCGCCGACGGCCAGTGGACGCGCGGCAAGGGCTTCGACACGTTCTGCCCGCTCGGCCCGGTGATCGAGACCGATCCCGAGCTGGCGGACGCCCGCA
Source organism: Leucobacter sp. PH1c (assembly GCF_000633415.1). GTDB lineage: Bacteria > Actinomycetota > Actinomycetes > Actinomycetales > Microbacteriaceae > Leucobacter. The sequence continues at coordinate 9,357 of NZ_AYMV01000049.1, forward strand.
TCGTGACGCGCGTGAACGGTGAGGTGCGCCAGGAGGGCAGCACCGCGCAGCTCATCCACTCGCTCGCGAAGATCGTCTCCTTCGCCTCGCAGGCGTTCACGCTCCTGCCCGGCGACGTGATCCTCACGGGCACGCCCGCGGGGGTCGGCCGGCTCGTCTCGGGCGACACCGTCGAGGTCGAGATCGAGGGCATCGGGATCCTCCGCAACCCCGTGCGCGACGCGGTCGACGCGTAGCGCAGGGCGGGGCACGCGTGAACGTCTGGGACGGTCCTGAGTATTCGGGGAGCGCCGCGCCGCGGCGCCACCCGCTGAGCTACCCGGGGACCGTCCCGGACGCGTCCGTGCTGATCACGCAGCACGAGGTCTGGCGGATCCTCGACCGGTGGAGCGACCCGCTCGATTGGGAGAGCCCCTCCGAGCAGCGCCTCGGCAGCACGCGCGTCGCGATCGACGCGGAATCCGCCGAGCGTCTCGGGCTGTCGCACCGGATCCCGCCCACGCTGAACAGCGTGCTCGAGGAACTCACCGGAGCGATCGCCGACGGCCTGGTGCCCGTCATCGCGATCGGCTCGAACGCGGCGCCCTCGCAGCTCAGGAACAAGTTCGCGGACGAGACCGCGCAGCTCGTGATCCCCTCGATCCGCGCCCGCATGACCGGGTACCGGGTCGGTTTCACCGCGTTCCTCGCGCCCGCGGGCTACCTCCCGGCGACGCTGTTCCCCGAGGAGGGGGCCGTGACCGCGACGACCGTCCAGTTCCTCAGCCGCGCGCAGCTGCGCGCGATCGACGCGACGGAGACGCCCTGGTACCGCCGGGTCTGGGTCGACGACGCGGAGATCCTGCTCGAGACGGGCGAGCGCCTGCTCGGCGCCTATGCCTACGTCGCGCATCACGGTGTGCTCGGGGCGGACGGCGCGCCGTTCGTCATGGGCGATCCGGATCCCGCGCTCGCCGGGCGACGCCTGCGCACGCAGGAGGACGCGCTGCGGACGCTCCTTGCCGACCCGGTCTGCGCCGCAGCGTGGGGGAGCGAGCCCGCCGAGCTGCTCGCGGCTCCGCCCGGGGCGGCGGCCTCCCTCGCCGTCATCCAGGGGAGCGGCCACGAGGTACTCGCGAACCCGCTGGTCGACCGCGATGCGGGCGCTGCGGCGGGCTCCGCGGTGAGCTCTGCGGTCAGCTCCTCCGCGGGATCCGATCCCGCCGACCCGCGCTACGGCGCGCGCTTCCGCGCGCGGGCGCTCGCGCGGGTGCCCGGCGCCGCCCCGGACCCGCGCTGGAGCGTGACCGTGGGGCGCACCCACGACCTGCTCGAGCGATCGGGCAACTCCGTCGTGCGGCTCGGCGCCGACGTGCGCGCCGCACTCGGCGACCCGCAGCACGTGGAGATCACCTCCGAGGCGATCGCGCACGGCGTCGACGGGCGCGCGCCCCGCGTGATCGCGAACGTCTACCGCGCGACGCACGATGCGGCGCCGCCCGCCGATCCGGCCCTCATCGAGGTCGACCACATGCTGCGCATGGGCGCGGGCCTCGAGGTGGGGGAGCGCGCGATCCTCCGCCCGGTCACCGTCGAGCGGCAGGGCGCGTTCGACGCGCTGCTCGGCGCCCCGAACTCCGTCTCGTTCCGTGTGACGCTCGCCGACCCGTCGAGCACCGAGCGCGAGGTCTGCCTCATGAGCGAACTCTCGCTGCAGCTCCTCGGGGTCGCGAGCGGCGACTACGTCGTGCTTGAGGGCGCGGCTGACGAGGACGGGAGCGTCCGCATGCTCGTGCTGAAGGCGTTCCAGATCCCCGAGGACGTGTGGCAGGAGCGCGTGCGCGTTTCCGACGGCAGCTGGGACGACCGCTTCCCGGGGGCCCGCGAGACGCTCGGAATCCACCCCGACATCCCCATCCTCTTCATCGACGCGTCCACGCGTGCGCGGCTCGGCCTCCGCGAGCAGCAGCTCGGGGTCGTGCGCGCCCGCCCGGCCCGCCTGCAGCAGTTCGGCAACGAGGCGCGCGAGATGCTCCTCCTCCTCGCGATCGCGTTCATCGGGATCGTGGGCATCATCCCGAATCTCTGGGTCGGCGCCGCGCTCTTCGGGCTGCTGCTCGTCGGCTCGTTCGCGCTCATGATCGTGAAGCTGCGCCGCCGGCTCTCGCACCGTGCGGCGGGGAGGCGCCGGGGCTCCGGATAATCGCAGCCACTCGGCGCGGAACATGGGCTACGCTCGGGAGGCAACACAGGCCGCAACGAGGAGGTCAGGTGCCGAGCTCATGGCAGGCGCTGCAGCGCGGAGAGTCCGTCCGTGAACGACGGCGGGCACTCGAGCGTGCGCACGAGCGCTTCGTGAGCACGGCCGCGGGCGCGCCGCTGCACGATCCCGATGCCGAGCTGGAGTTGCGCGAGCGTTTCGCGGCGACCCCCGGCATGCGCGCCTTCGTGCTCGACTCGTGGCTGCGGTCGCAGCGCGGCACCATCCACCCCGATCGCGTGCTCGAACGCCCCGCGCTCGACGACGCTGCGCTCGAAGAGCTGCGCCGGATCCACCCGCTCTCGAGCGTGCTCCCCGTGATCCGACGGCTCCTCTTCGACGAGGCCCGCGAGTCCGGGCTCATCGTCGCGGTGGGCGACGCCGGTGGGCGACTCCTCTGGGTGGACGGCGATACGCGGCTGCGCACCCGCGCGGCGGAGATGGGCTTCCGCGCGGGGATGGACTGGTCGGAGCACTCGGTCGGGACGAGCGCTCCGGGCAGTGCGATCGAGCTGGACCAGGCGCTCCAGGTGCTCGGCGCCGAGCACTTCAGCCGCGCGGTGCACGAGTGGAGCTGCACGGCGGCGCCCGTGCACGACCCGCTGAGCGGGGAGATCCTCGGGGTCATCGATGTGACGGGCGGCGACAGCGCGGCTTCGCCGCACCTCCTCCCGCTGCTGCAGGCCACGCTCGCCGCGATCGAGGCGGAGCTGCAGCTGGCTCGGCTGCGCGAGCTGCTGAATCCGCCGCGGCCCGCCGCAGCGAGCGAGCTCGGCGGTTCCGAAGCGCGCTGGGAGGCGCCTGCGCCCGTGGACTCCGCTTCCGCGGGGGCCCGGTCGGTCCCCGGCCCGGCCGCCCAGGATCCGGCTCGCGAGGGATCCGATCCCGCACCGATGCTCCGCGTGCTCGGGGGCGAAGAGCCCACGCTCGCGTGGGGCGCGGGTACGGCGCCCCTCACCGGGCGGCACGCGGAGATCCTGCTCGCGCTTGCGGATGCCCCGGGAGGGTGCTCCGCCGAGCAGCTGGCCGAGGAGGTGTACGGCCGCGCCGATGCCGAGCAGACGCTCCGGGCCGAGCTGGTCCGCCTGCGGCGCTGGCTGGCGGCGGCGGCGGTGCCGCTCGGCCTGCGCTCGCGCCCCTACGCGCTCGATCGGCCCCTCGTCATCGATGCGGCGGTCGCGCTCGACCGGCTCGACGCGGGGGAGTACGCCGCCGCGCTCGACGCCTACGCGGGGCCGGTGCTGCCCGCCTCGGCGGCTCCCGTTGCGGAGCGGTTGCGCGGCGAGCTCGACGCGACGCTGCGGGAGGCGCTCCTCGAGCGGGCCGATCCGGAGCAGCTGTTCGCCTATGCGCAGCGCTGGGCGGCCTCCGACGCGCATGTGTGGGAGACCCTGCTGCAGGTGCTCCCGGCGGCGTCCCCGCGCCGGGCGCACGCGGTGGCCAAGCTGGAGGCGCTGCGCGCCGACCGCTAGTGGAGGGCCGCGCGCGGCGGTCGCGCTCCGTCCTCCGGCGCGCGGTTCCCCTGCCGTTCCGCCTTCCTGTGTGCGGTGCCCCTCCGCATCCGGCTTCCTGTGTGCGGTGCCCCTCGCGTTCCGCCTCCTCGCGCGCCGTTCCCCGCAGAATCCCCGGGAGAAATCGCGTATCTCGGAGGCTCACCGCGGAATTCGTCCGAGATACGCGATTTCTCCTGCTGGTTTCGAGGGGCGCTGCTGGTTTGGAGGGGCGCTGCTGGTTGGGAGGGCGACCACCCCCGAAACACCCGCGACACCGGGCTGCAACGCGGATGCAACGTGAACGCAACGCTGGCCTCGCTACGTTCGGATCACCGGGGAATCCCGGCACCCGCACCGATGTCAAAGGAGACACGTCATGACTGTGTACGCAGCCCCCGGCCAGCCGGACTCGCTGGTCAGCTTCAAGAGCCGCTACGAGCACTACATCGGCGGCGAGTGGGTGCGCCCCGTGAAGGGCCAGTACTTCGAGAACGTCACGCCCGTCACCGGCAAGGCGTTCTGCGAGATCGCCCGCGGCACCGCCGAGGACATCGAGGCCGCGCTCGACGCCGCCCACGCAGCCGCCCCGGCCTGGGGGCAGACGAGCCCCGCGGAGCGCGCACTGATCCTCAACCGCATCGCCGACCGCATGGAGCAGAACCTCGAGCTCCTCGCCGTCGCCGAGACCTGGGACAACGGCAAGGCCGTGCGCGAGACCCTGAACGCCGACATCCCGCTCGCGATCGATCACTTCCGCTACTTCGCCGGCGCGATCCGCGCGCAGGAGGGCGGGCTCTCGCAGATCTCCGAGGACATGGTCGCGTACCACTTCCACGAGCCGCTCGGCGTGGTCGGTCAGATCATCCCCTGGAACTTCCCGATCCTCATGGCCACCTGGAAGCTCGCCCCCGCGCTCGCCGCAGGCAACGCGATCGTGTTGAAGCCGGCCGAGCAGACCCCCGCGTCGATCCTCGTGCTGTTCGAACTGATCGGGGATCTGCTCCCCGCGGGCGTCGTGAACATCGTCAACGGCTTCGGCGCCGAGGCGGGGAAGCCGCTCGCCACGAACAAGCGCATCCGCAAGATCGCGTTCACGGGTGAGACGACGACCGGCCGGCTCATCATGCAGTACGCGTCCGAGAACATCATCCCCGTGACGCTCGAGCTCGGCGGGAAGAGCCCGAACCTCTTCTTCGAGGACGTCATGGCGCAGGACGACGCCTACTTCGACAAGGCGAAGGAGGGCTTCACGATGTTCGCCCTCAACCAAGGCGAAGTCTGCACCTGCCCGTCGCGCTCGCTGATCCAGGCGTCGATCGCGGACGATTTCCTCGACGCCGTCGTCGAGCGTACGGAGCGGATCACGCGCGGCAACCCGCTCGACACCGACACGATGATGGGCGCCCAGGCCTCGAACGATCAGTTCGAGAAGATCAAGTCGTACCTCGACATCGGCCGTCAGGAGGGCGCGCAGGTGCTCACGGGCGGCGGAGTGGCGGATCTGGGCGGCGAGTTCTCCGAGGGCTTCTACATCCAGCCGACGATCTTCCGGGGAGACAACTCGATGCGGATCTTCCAGGAGGAGATCTTCGGCCCCGTGGTCGCGGCCACGACCTTCACCGATTTCGACGACGCGGTGCGGATCGCGAACGACACGCTCTACGGCCTCGGCGCCGGGGTGTGGAGCCGCAACGGCAACACCGCGTACCGCGCCGGCCGGGCGATCCAGGCGGGCCGCGTGTGGGTGAACAACTATCACGCCTACCCCGCGCACGCCGCGTTCGGCGGCTACAAGTCGAGCGGGATCGGCCGCGAGAACCACCTCATGATGCTCGACCACTACCAGCAGACAAAGAACCTGCTCGTCAGCTACAAGGAAACCGCGGACGGCTTCTTCTAGGCCGGCACCCGAGCGGGCGGCGGGCCGGCAGCAGAACCGGCTCGCCGACCCGCCACTCGCAACCCGTCGACACACCACCAGCAGTACCCACTCCTCTTCACCGTCGAAAGGACCCACTCATGACCACCTCCACGATGCGCGCAGCGTCCGTCCCGAGCTTCGGCGCTCGCCTCGATGTCGCAGACCTTTCCGTCCCCGCACCCGGCCCCGGCCAGGCGCTCGTCCGTGTGCTCACCACGGGCGTGTGCCACACCGATCTGCACGCGGTCGAGGGCGACTGGCCCGTGAAGCCGAGCCCGCCGTTCATCCCCGGCCACGAGGGCGTGGGGATCGTCGAGGCCGTCGGCGAGGGCGTCACGAACGTCTCCGTTGGCGACCTCGTGGGCAATGCCTGGCTCTGGTCGGCGTGCGGCCACTGCGAGCACTGCCGTACGGGCTGGGAGACGCTCTGCGAGCAGCAGCAGAACGGCGGCTACTCCGTCGACGGCTCTTTCGCCGAGTACATGCTCGTCGACGCCGAGTACGCCGCGATCGTGCCCGCGGGATCCGATCCCGTCGAGGTGGCGCCGGTGCTCTGCGCAGGCGTCACGGTCTACAAGGGCCTGAAAGTCACCGGGGTCCGGCCCGGGCAGTGGGTCGTGATCTCGGGCATCGGTGGCCTCGGGCACATCGCCGTGCAGTACGCGGTGGCCATGGGCATGCGGGTCGCAGCGGTCGACATCGCCGACGACAAGCTCGCCCTGGCGAGGAAGCACGGCGCGGAGGTGACCGTGAACGCGCTCACCGAGGACCCGGTGGAGGCGATCCAGCGGCAGACGGGCGGCAGCCACGGCGTGCTCGTCACCGCGGTGCACCCCTCCGCGTTCGGCCAGGCGATCGGCATGACCCGTCGCGGCGGCACGATCGTCTTCAACGGTCTCCCGCCCGGGGACTTCCCCGCGCCGATCTTCGACATCGTACTGAAGGGGCTCACGATCCGCGGCTCGATCGTGGGCACCCGCCAGGACATGATCGAGGCGCTCGATTTCTACGCGCGCGGGCTGATCCACCCGACCGTCGCCGAGCGTCCGCTCGACGACGTGAACGAGGTGCTCGACGAGATGCGCGCCGGGAAGATCGACGGCCGCGTGGTGCTGCGGCTCGCGAACGCCTAGCCCGGCATCGTGCCGCGGGCCCGGGAGCGCACTTCCTGGGCCCGCGGCCTCCGCGGGTCGGAGCGCACGGATCACCGGGTTCGCAGGCAATCCCGGGATCGCCGGTCGCACCCTACCCGCCCACCACCACACACCCGAGCAGGATCGCATGTCCGAGGAGGATCGCATGTCCGAGACCGACGGCGCCCGCGCGGCGCGCCCCGAAGTGGCGGGGGAGTCCGAGAGCCGCTTGGCCTTCACTCCCGCCGCGCTCGAGCTGATCGAACGACTGTGGGCCATGCACGGACCGCTCATGTTCCACCAGTCGGGCGGCTGCTGCGACGGCAGCGCCCCCATGTGCTACCCGGCGGGCGAGTTCCGCACGGGCGGTCAGGATGTGCTCCTGGGCACGCTCGAACTGGATCCGGCGGCCCAGGATCCGGCGGCCCAGGATCCGGCACCCCGCGAGATCCCGTTCTGGATGTCGCGCGAGCAGTTCGCCCTGTGGGCGCACACCCATCTCACCGTGGACGCGATCCCGGGACGTGGGAGCGGCTTCTCGCTCGAGGCCCCGGAGGGGCTCCGCTTCCTCATCCGCTCGCGCTTGCTGTGAGCGGAGGTTCGCGCGCGCAGTTTGACCTGCGAGAATGGTGCAGTGGATCCCAACAAGCTGAATCACGAACGCGGCGCTGAGGAAGCGAAGTTCATCAAGACCCGCCCCAACACGGGCGGCCTCGCGCGCCGCCCTCAGGTGCGCCCGAAGACCGAGGGCTGGAAGCAGCTCACCTCGCCCGATGGGCGCCCCACGCTGCAGTTCGCGTCCCCGCGGGTGAAGCAGCCGGCCACGCACCTCGCGGACCTCACCCTCGCCGAGCGCGAGACGAAGATGGCGGAGCTCGGGCTCCCGAAGTTCCGCGCGAAGCAGATCTCGAAGCACTACTTCGACCACTACACGACCGATCCCGAGCAGATGACCGATCTGCCGAAGGACCGCCGCGACGAGATCGCGGAGGCGTTCTTCCCGCCGCTCCTCACCGAGGTGAAGCGCCTCGTGACCGACGACGGCGCGACGATCAAGTTCCTCTGGCGCCTCTTCGACGGTGCGCTCGTCGAGTCGGTGCTCATGCGCTACCCGGGCCGGATCACGCTCTGCGTGTCGAGCCAGTGCGGCTGCGGCATGAACTGCCCGTTCTGCGCGACCGGCCAGGCGGGCCTCACGCGCAACATGTCGACCGCCGAGATCCTCGATCAGGTGGTGCAGGCGAACCGCGTCATCGCCGAGGGCGGCCTCGGGCGCGTCCGCGAGGAGGGCAACGGCGCCGAGGCCGAGCGGGTCAACAACATCGTCTTCATGGGCATGGGCGAGCCGCTCGCCAACTACAAGCGCGTCATGAACGCCGTGCACCGCATGGTCGCGCCGTCGCCCGAGGGCCTCGGCATGTCGGCTCGCGGCATCACCGTCTCGACGGTCGGCCTCGCGCCCGCGATCCGGAAGCTCGCGGACGAGGATCTCGCGATCACCTTCGCGCTGTCGCTCCACGCGCCCGACGACCAGCTGCGCGACGAGCTGATCCCCGTCAACAGTCGCTGGAAGGTCGACGAGGTGCTCGACGCGGCGTACGGCTACTACGAGAAGACCGGGCGTCGCGTGTCGATCGAGTACGCGCTGATCAAGGACATGAACGATCACGCGTGGCGCGCCGATCTCCTCGCGGAGCGGCTCAACCAGCGTGGGCGTGGCTGGGTGCACGTGAACCCGATCCCGCTGAACCCGACGCCGGGTTCGATCTGGACCTCGTCGACGCGCGAGGTCACCCGCGAGTTCGTCGACCGCCTGAACGCGGCGGGCATTCCGACCACGCTGCGCGACACGCGCGGCAAGGAGATCGACGGCGCGTGCGGTCAGCTCGTCGCCACCGAGCAAGACAAGCTCGAGGCGCAGGCATTCGCCGAGGCCTAGGCCGCGACGCGGCGCTTCCGCAGAACCAGCGGAGCTAGCGGAGCGTGCGGCCCACGAGGTCGACGTCCTCCTCGGTGTTCCAGAGGTGGAATGCGATCCGGGCGTTTCCCGCGCGGCCGGACGCCGTGACTCCCGCGGCGGTGAGCGCGGCGAGATCCGAGCCCTCGGGATCGGCCCAGGTGACGATCGCCGATTCCCGTCCGGGCAGTGCCTCCGGGAGCCCGAGGCGCGCTCGGGCGGCTGCCGCGAGGCCCGTGGCGTGCGCGTGCACCGCAGCGGGATCGCGGTCGAGGCATTCGCGGAGCGCGGCGACCGTTCCGCCGATGACGGGCCACACGGGGGAGAGATCGAAGCGGCCGGCGCCGGCCGCGAGCGGCGTGTGCCCCGCGTAGCAGGAGCTCCACACGTCATCGGCGGAGTACCAGCCCGCCGCGAGCGGATGCAGGGTCTCCTCGAGCCCGGTGCGCACCGTGAGGAACGCCGTGCCGCGCGGGGCGCAGAGCCACTTGTAGGCGTGGCACACGGTGAAGTCGAAGCCCTTGGCGCCGCGCGGCAACCAGCCGAGCGACTGCGTGAGATCAACGAGCGTGCGTGCCCCCGCCTGCGCCGCGGCGTCGCGGATGGCGTCGGCGTCGGCCACCTCGCCCGACGCGGACTGCACGAGCGAGAAGGCGACGAGCGCGGTGCGCGGCCCGATCGCGTCGGCCAGCTCGGCAACCGGCGCGTAGCGCACGGCGACGCCGCGGTGTCGGAGCTGCTCGAACGGGTGGGTGAGCGATGCGAAGTCGCCCGCCGCGCAGAGCACCTCGGCCCCGTCCGGCAGGCCCGAGGCCACGACCGAGACGAGCTGCGAGACCTGCGTCCCGAGCGCGACGCGATCGCTCGGGACCCCCGCGATCCGCGCGTAGAGCGAGCGGGCTTCTTCGGCGTCCCGACTCAGCTGCCGCGCGTCGAGCCCGCCCCCGGCCCAGCGTGCGACGAACGCCTGCATGGCGTCGACCGTCGCGTCGCTGGGCAGGCCCGCGGTGCACGCGGAGAGGTAGCCGGGGCCCGCGGCGAAGCTCGCCGCCCAGTCGCTGGGGTGCTGTGAGAGACGCATGGGGCCAGGGTAGGGGAGCGCCACGCATAATGAAACAGAATCATTCTTATCGTTTGCTTCGCTCAAGCTTATGTCTCGGGTAGAATCGGGCGCATGAGCACTCCGCGTACTGCCGACCCGCTCGGCTCCATCGACTCCACCGAGCTGCGCATCCTCCACGCGCTCGCGACGACCGGCTCGCTGACCGCGGCGGCGGGCAGCCTCGGCCTCAGCCAGCCCGCAGTGAGCCAGCGCATCAAGCGCGTCGAGACCCGGCTCGCAGTCCCGCTGATCGAGCGGAGCGGGCGCGGCATCCGGCTGACGCCCGCCGGCCAGATCCTCGCCGATCACGGGCGCACCGTCGTCGCCGAGATCGACGCGGCGCTCGCGGCGATCGATGATCTTCGCGGGGAGCGCGCCGGAACGCTGCGGCTCGTGGGCTTCCCCTCCGCCTCCGCAACGCTCGTGCCCGATCTGATGCGGCGCCTCGCTGAGGAGGCGCCCGACGTCGCCCTGCAGTACCGGGAAGCCGAGCCTCCCGCGGCGACCGCGATGCTCCGCGACGGCGAGGTCGACTGCGCGCTCATCTTCGACTACGCGGGCGCCGCAGAGCTCCCCGCGGGGAGCGCGTTCGTGCCGCTCTGGCGCGAGGAGGTGAAGCTCGTCGTGTCCGATGACCGCGCAGTTCCGGGCGACACGGCGAAGCTCGGCGACTTCTCGCACGAGCACTGGATCGCCGGCTGCGAGAAGTGCCGCGGCCACCTGCTCAGCGCGGCCGACGAGGCCGGCTTCGAGCCCGACATCATCCAGGAGACCGACAACGTGCCCGCGATGCTCGCGATGGCGGCCGCGGGCGGCGCGGTCGCGCTCGTGCCGGGCCTCGCGCTTGCAGCGGCCCGGACCCTTCCCGACGACGCCCGGGCGCTCGTGCTCGATCCGCCCCGCTACCGGACGATCGGCATCGTCTCGATGGCGACGGCGAACGAGAGCCCGCAGGTGCGACTCGCGAAACGGCTCCTCGCGACGGTCGACGGCTCCCGCTGGGGTCTCGAGGACGTGAAGTGAGCGCGGGATCGACGGGCGCCGCTTCCTCGGTGACGCACGGCACGCGCACGCCCCAGGCCCCCGCTCGCGTGCAGCGCCGCACGGTGCTCGTGCTCGCGCTCGCGACGATCCTCGGCGGGCTCGGCGTGGGCGCCTCGCTCTCCGCGGGCGCGCTGCTCATCGCGGACATCACGGGCAATCCCGCGCTCTCCGGATTCGGATCCACCATGAACGCCGTGGGGGCTGCGATCGCGGGCATGCCGCTCGCCCGCCTGGCCGCGCGCCGGGGTCGCCGCATCGCGCTCGCGACGGGCAACGCGATTGCGGTGCTCGGCGCCGTGCTCGTGGTGCTCGCCTCGGCGCAGCGCTGGTCGGTGCTCCTGTTCGTCGGGCTCGCGGTGCTCGGCATCGCCGTCGCGGTGCAGCTGCAGTCGCGATTCGCCGCCGCCGACCTCGCGGCGCCCGAGAACCGCGCGCGCGACCTCTCGCTCGTGGTCTGGTCGATCACGATCGGCGCGGTCACCGGGCCGAACCTCATCGGACCGGGGGAGCAGCTCGGTACCGCGCTCGGCCTCCCCGGCCTCTCGGGGATCTTCTTCTTCACGATCGCGGCGCAGATCGCGGCGGGGCTCGTCGTGTGGATCGGGCTGCGCCCGGATCCGCTCCTCGAAGCGCGAAGGCTCGCAGAGCTCGCGCCGACTCCGGCCGCGGCTGCCGCTCCCGGGACCTCCGCTCCCGCGGAGGTTTCGGATCCGGCGCCCGCCGCTCGCGCGTCGCGCACGCCCCAGTTCCTCGCGATCGCGGTGATCGCCATCGCCCACGCCGTGATGGTGGGCCTCATGGCCATGACGCCGCTGCATCTCACGCACCACGGGGGCAGCATCACGCTCGTGGGGCTCACGATCAGCCTCCACATCGCGGGCATGTACGCGCTCTCGCCGGTGTTCGGTGCGCTCACCAGCCGGCTCGGGCCGATCCCCGTGGTGCTCGGCGGCTTCGCTGTGCTCGGGATCGCTGCGCTCGGCACGGCGTTCGGCGGCGACTCGGTCCCTGTGATCCAGACCGCGCTCATCCTGCTCGGGATCGGCTGGTGCATGGTCACCGTCGCCGGTGCCGTGCTTGTCACCGAGCTCACCCCCAGCGCTGAGCGTCCGACGCGCCAGGGCCAGTCCGACACGACCATGAACGCTGCGGGCGCGCTCTTCGGCGCGGCATCGGGCGGCCTCTTCGCGCTCGGCGGCTTCCCGCTCGTCTCGCTGATCGCGGGCGGCTGCATCGTGATCGGCGCGCTCCTGACCATTCGACTGATCCCGCGCTCGCGAGGATAGGATAGATCTGATGTCACACACCGAGACCCCCCAGTTTTCCAGCGCGACCGGCTCTGACGTTCGCGTCCGTTTCTGCCCCTCGCCGACCGGCACGCCCCACGTCGGCATGGTGCGCACCGCCCTCTTCAACTGGGCCTACGCGCGTCACACCGGCGGCACCTTCGTCTTCCGCATCGAGGACACCGATGCCGCGCGCGACAGTGAGGAGAGCTACGGCCAGATCCTCGACTCCCTCCGCTGGCTCGGCCTCGACTGGGACGAGGGGATCGACGCGGGCGGCGAGCATGGCCCGTACCGCCAGTCGCAGCGCGGTGAGATCTACCAGGGCATCATCGAGCGCCTCCGCGAGGCGGGGCACCTCTACGAGAGCTACTCGACCGCCGAGGAGATCGACGCGCGCAACGAGGCGGCCGGCCGCCCGAAGCAGCTCGGCTACGACAACTTCGACCGCGATCTGAGTGACGAGCAGCGCGCGGCCTTCCGCGCCGAGGGCCGCGAGCCCGCGCTCCGCTTCCGCGTGCCGGACGTCGATCTCTCCTTCACCGACCTCGTCCGCGGCGACATCACGTTCCCCGCGGGATCGACGATCGACTTCGTCGTCGTGCGCCCGAACGGCGCGCCCCTCTACACGCTCGTGAACCCCGTCGACGACGCGCTCATGGGCATCACCCACGTGCTCCGCGGCGAGGATCTCCTCTCGTCGACGCCTCGGCAGATCGCGCTCCACCGCGCGCTCGTCGAGCTCGGCATCGAGGCGGCGATCCCGCAGTTCGGCCACCTGCCCTACGTGCTCGGCGAGGGGAACAAGAAGCTCTCCAAGCGCGATCCCGAGTCGAACCTGCTGCACCACCGCGAGCGCGGCTTCATCCCCGAGGGGCTGCTCAACTACCTGTCGCTGCTCGGCTGGTCGCTCTCCTCGGATCGCGACGTGTTCACGAGTGACGAGATGATCGCCGCGTTCGACGTGCGCGACGTGAACCCGAACCCGGCCCGTTTCGACCAGAAGAAGGCCGACTCGATCAACGCAGACCACATCCGACTCCTCTCCGAGGAGGACTTTGGGGCGCGGATCCTGCCCTACCTCATCGCGGGCGGCGCGCTTCCCGTGGAGCCGAACGCGGAGCAGCTCGAGATCGTGCGCCGCGCGGTGCCGCTCGTGCAGAGCCGCGTGACGGTGCTCTCCGAGGTGACGCCCATGATGGGCTTCCTCTTCACCACGGCCGATGCGCTGAGCTACGAGGACGATGCGCTGAAGTCGCTCAAGGCCGATGCGCCCCAGGTGCTGGAGGCCGGCCTCGCCGCGCTCGAGCGCATCGAAGCGGCGGAGTGGACCACGGAGCGGATCCAGAACGCGCTGCAGGACGCGCTCATCGAGGGCCTCGGGCTCAAGCCCCGCGTGGCGTTCGGTGCACTGCGCGTCGCCGCCTCGGGCCGCCGCGTGTCGCCGCCCCTCTTCGAGTCGTTTGAGCTCATCGGGCGCGAGGAGACCCTGGCCCGGCTGCGGAAGCTGGCCGCACACCTCGCCGCGACGGCGGGCGAGTAGGAATCGAGAGGAGTCGCTGTGACGGAGCGTGAGCCCGTGGCGCCGATCGGCGTCGCGATCATCGGCGGAGGCCCCGCCGGCCTGTCCGCCGGGCTGCAGCTGGTGCGCGCGAATCGGCGCATCGCGATCCTCGACAGCAACCGGCCCAGGCACTCGGCCACGCTGCAGTCGCACGGCTTCCTCACCCGCGACGGGGCGTCGCCGCTCGAGCTGCGGCGCCTCGGCCGCGAGGAGTTCGAGGCATACCCCTCGGCGATCTTCGCGCAGGCGATGACCCGGGAAGTGACTCCGCTCACCGCCGACGAGGCGCTCGCGGCCGGCTTCCCCGATGGGATCGGGTTCCGCGTCCGCGGCACCGGGATCCGCGGCGCGGCCGACGTCGAGTTCATCGCGCGGCGCGTGCTCATCGCCGCCGGGCTCACGGAGGAGCTGCCCGCACTCCCGATGATCCGCGCCTACTACGGCACCGCGCTCCACAGCTGCGTGGAGTGCGACGGCTTCGAGAAGACGGATAAGCCGCTCGCGCTCATCGGCGAGACGACCGACCTCTTCGCCCGCGCACTGCTGATCAGTCGCTTCAGCTCCGACCTCGTGGTGTTCACGAACGGAGCCGAGACCATCCGAGCCGAGCAGGAGGCGCAGCTCGCGGCGATCGGGATCCGCGTCGAGCGACGCGCGATCGACGACATCGTCGGCGAGAAGGCCGAGATGACCGGCGTGCGACTCGCCGACGGCGAGGTCGTGCCACGGGTCGGCGGCTTCGTGCGCCCGCGCTGGCACGCGCCCGTCGAGTTCATGGGCGATCTGCCCATCGAGCGCGACGACTGGGGCCTCATCGTGACCGACGCGCGGGGCGAGACCACGGTGCGCGGCGTCTCCGCGGTGGGCGACATCGTCCCGCCCGGACCGCAGCAGCTCATCATCGCCGCAGGCAACGGTGCGCGCGTCGCGGCGAAGTTGAACATGGACATGATCCGCGGCGCACTCGGTGTCGGGCAGATCGATGAGTGATCGGGAGCTGCTCGTGAATGCACCGTCCGCCGAGGGCGCGTCCGCTGGGACGCCCGGGGCACAGCACGACGTGACCCCCGCGACCGTGGGCACCCGCGCCGCGGCCGCCGGCGCCCGCTACGCCGTGGTCGTCGCGAGCTTCGTCGGTCTGCTCCTCATCTCGAACATCGTCGCGGTGAAGCTGATCGCCTTCGGCCCCGTGCAGCTCGGCGAGCTCTCGTTCGGGCCGTTCATCGTCGATGGCGGAGTCTTCCTCTTCCCGCTCGTCTACATCGTCGGCGACGTGCTCGCCGAAGTGTACGGCCTGCGCGCCGCGCGTCGCGCGATCTTCACCGCGTTCGCGCTCTCGCTGCTCACCTCGCTCACCATCTGGGTGACCCAGCTCTCCCCGGCCGCGCCGGGCTGGGAGAACCAGGCGGCGTTCGAGTCCGTGCTTGGCTTCGTGCCCCGGATCGTCGCGGCGAGTCTCGGCGCGTTCCTCGCCGGTCAGCTCATCAACGCGTGGGTGCTCGTCTGGCTGCGCCGCCGGACCTCGGGGCGCTTCCTGCGCACCCGGTTGATCGCCTCCACCGTTGTCGGGCAGGTCGTCGACACGACGGTCTTCTGCACGATCGCGTTCTGGGGCGTGCTCGAGGGCTGGGACTTCCTCGGCTACACGGCACTCGGCTACGGCATCAAGGTGCTGGCCGAGGTCGTGCTGCTGCCCGTCACCACGCGCGTGATCTCGCGCGTTCGCGCGGCCGAGCAGCGTGCCGCGCTCGTCGGCCCCGCGGCTCCCGCGGCCCCGGCCCAGTAGGCGCGCCGCCCGCGGAGCGCCCAGCCGCTTCGCCGAACCGCGCGTCCGGCATACATCACGCGTCAGGCCCGGCCCCG
>NZ_AYMV01000050.1 GCF_000633415.1 Leucobacter sp. PH1c
GGGGCAGGGGCAGGGGCAGGGGGGCAGCGGGGCAGGGGCAGGGGGGCCGAGCCGGTGCCCGGGCTAGGGCGCGACCCGGTAGCCGCTGCGGATCGCCACGCGGTTCCACGCGTTCATCACGACCGCGAGCCACGTCACCGCCGAGACCTGCGCGTCGGTGAGCACACCGGTGTCCCATGCCTCGCGCGCGGGGGCGGAGAGCTCAGTGACCTCCTCGGCGAGCGCGAGAGCAGCGCGCTCCGCCTCCGAGAAGTACTGCGACTCCCACCAGGCCGCGAGCACGGCGAGCCGGTCGGCGGTCTCCCCCGCCGCGACGGCATCTCGGGCGTGCAGGCGGCAGCAGAACGCGCAGCCATTGATCTGGGAGACGCGCAAGCGCACAAGTTCGAGGAGCTTCGGATCGAGGTCCGCGGCGATCGCCGCCTCCCCCGCAGCCTGGCTCAGGCCGGCAAGCTGCTGGTAGGTGGCGGGGTGCTGCTTGCTGATATTGACGCGCGACATCTGGGGCTCCGATCTCGGGGGGGTCTTCCGGCTACCGTCTCACGCTCACCCGGGAGGAGGGTGGCAGCGGCGGCCCTTGAAGGCACCCCGCCCGCCTAGGTGGCGGTGCCCGGCCATACGGAGTTCCGCGTCCGCACGCATAGCCTGCTCCGCATGTCACTGCTCCTCGTCGGCCGCGGGCCGGTCGCCACCGTACTGTCCGGGCTGATCCGGCCAGGGGTGGGCGTCGGCGTGCTCTCGCGAGGTACCGAGCGCAGCGTGCGCCTCCTCGCCGCCCGGTCCGGCGCACCGGAGACGGAATCCGGGCGGGCGTTCCCGGCATTCTCCTGGGACGAGGCGCTCGCGCACGGGCGCTGGGATGCAATCGTCTGCGCGGCTCCCCTCTCCCCCGGCGCGATCCGCGAACTCGCCGCCGCCGCACCCGATGCGCCGTTCGCGCTCACCTCGCACACCCCCTCCGAGGTACGCACGTTTCGATCGCTCGTCCGGCGCGGCCGCTGGGCACTCGCCACCCCGGGGTTCCTGGCCGCCCAGGGTCAGCCCGTGACCTGGTGGCAGCCCGGAGGCGCGCGCGTCGCGTTCGCCGGCCCCGGATCCCGCGCGATCAGCACTTTCTTCCTCCCGCGCGCCGTGAGCGAGGTGCAGCTCACCGAGACGCGGGCACTCGTGCGCGCCGCGACGACGGTGCCGTTCGCTGCTGCGCTCGATGTCGTCCGCGGCGACTGGGCAGAGCTCCTGCGCTGGGATCTGCCCCGGCGAGCGGCCAATGAGGCGCGGATCACGCTGTGCCCGAGCGCGCGCCGCCACCCGCTCCGCCGTCTCCCCACCCGCGCGGCGCTGAGCATGCTCCCGCGGCTCGCGGGGTTTCCCGCCGACGCCGCGCTGCGCGCCCACGTGGGATCCCGCCGCGCGCAGTCGCTGCGCATGCTCGACGACTGGATCGCACTCGGCGAGGCGGGCGGAACCGGTGTCGCAGCGCTTCGCGAACTCCGCGAGCACCTGGCACCCAGCGCCCGGCGCCCGCGACACTCAGCCGAGCCCAAAGGGCACTGATTTCCGTGACGACGGCACCTACCGCCGGACACCGCGCTGGCCGTTAGAGGCCGCCGGCAACCCGCAGCACTGCGCCCGTCGCGTACGCGGCGTCCTCGGAGATGAGCCAGGCCACCGCCCCCGCGATCTCGTCCGGCTGCCCGGCCCGGCCGAGCGGGATCGCCGCGGCGACCTTGGCCGGCCGATCCGGATCGAGATGGAAATCAGTCCACACCGTGCCCGGCTCGACGCAATTGACGCGAACACCGGAGGGCGCGAGCTCCTTGGCGAGCCCGACCGCGAGCGTGGCGACCGCCGCCTTCGCCGCGGCGTAGTGTACGTAGCTCCCGGGGCTGCCACTCGCTGTGGCGGCAGAGCCGAGCAGAACGATCGACCCGCCCGTGCGGGCAAGCCGGGGCGCCGCGGCGCGGCAGCTGAGCACCGCACCGAGCACGTTCACGTCGAGGTCGCGCCGGATCGCCTCGGGTTCGAGAGTCGCGAGCGCCCCGACCGCGGTGACGGCGCCCGCGCTCGCCACGAGCCCGCCGAGCGGGCCCAGCGCTTCGGCGGCGTCGAGGAAGGACTCGAGCGAGGTTGCGTCGGTGATCTCGACGCGCCGGGCTGCGGCGACACGGCCCGCGGCCCGCAGCTCACGAACGAGCGCTTCCGCAGCGGCCTCGTCGGAGCGGTAGCCGACGAGGACCCCGAAGCCGTCGTGCGCAAGACGCCGCACGATCGCGGCACCGATTCCGCGAGACCCGCCAGTGACGGCAATGATTCGAGCGCTTCGTTCCATGCATCGATCCTCTCAGCTCCCAGCGACACTCAGCCGCGACTCACCCGCGGTTGGGGATCAGCCGCCTGGCGATGGGCTCGGGACCGCGGAAGCGCATTCGGCGGCTGCGCATTTCCACCTAATTCCGTTCGCGCAGCCACCTGCACCACCTAGACGCGGTGTTTTTTCATCTGGGTGCAACATTTCTGCTGGTGGACTGAACGGGTTCGCGCGACGCCACCGTTCATCACTGAGGAAGTCCGAGGTACACACATGACACGACGAAGTTCACGATTCTGGGGAGCTGGTGTGCTCTCGGCGGCGCTGCTCGCCGCAGCGATCGTTCCCGTAAGCGCCGCCCACGCATCGGCGGGCAACCAGCAGGGCGCGCAGTATCTTCACGGCGGCTACTGGGACTACGGCGTGAGCTCGACCGTGGTCTGGTCTCGCTACCATCACAGCTGGTTCACGCACTACGTAGGCGTGCAGGCCGGCGAGCGTGTGGTGTGGGCCAAGACCAAACCAGGTTGGAGAATCTATCTTGAGATCCCCCGCGTCGCCTACGAGAACTATCAGTTCGCCGGCCTCGGAGATCCGCCCCGGGTCTAATTGGCGCGTGCCGACCGCGGGTGCGACGGGGTCGCGACATACGCGCCCCCGTCGCACCCGCGGGCCGTCTCAGCAACGTCACGAGCGAACCGCCGTGTGGGACCCCGCACGAGAGCACAGCAGCAACGGAGACCACATGAGAAAACAGACCATCGTGCCGCTCATCGCGGCACTCCTCCTCGCGGGCGCCACCGCGGGGTGCGCCCCGGCAGAACCGAGCCCGCGGAAGGACGGGACACCGGAGTTCTCGGGCCCTTACGCCGAGGAGTTCCGCAAGACGTACGAGAAGACCACCGACCCCGAGCTCCGCGCATTCCTCGAGGACGGCAAGATCACGGAGGCCGAGTCACAGGCCGTGGTGGAGCGGCTGCGCACCTGCCTCGCGGAGCACGGGATCACGCTCGTAAGGAGCGATGAGAACAGCAGCGAGGCCACCCTCCCGGAAGCTGGGCCCGCACGTGAGAACGCCGGTGAGCTGCTCCAAGAGTGCGGTACGCAATCCGGAGAGTTCTCGGTGCTCCCTCTGTACTACTCGATGAAGCAGGACCCGCAGAAGCAGATCACCACCGAAACTCTCGTCGCGTGCCTCGTCCGAGCCGGGGTCGTCCCCGAGGGCTTCACCGTCAAGGACTACGAGAGCGGAGGCATCGACGCCTACCACCCGCCCGAGGTGCTCTACGAGCCCGCAGGCGCGGAGACCCTGGAGCGCATCAAGACGTGCCACAGCGATCCACTGGGCTCCTATGTCGACTAGGCGGAAGAGCGCAATGGTGTCCGTCTCTGCCGTCGCGGCGGTCGTACTCATCACGGGCGGCGCGGTCGCGGGGCAGCGGCTCCTCCCGGTTTCGGAGCCCGCGGCGCTCAGCCCCGCAAGCGCGCGCACGGAGTTCGACGTGGAGCCCATCACCCACGACGACGCACGCACTGTGCAGGTCGGCATCACCCGTGGGGAGGATCACTCGCTCAGCGCGAAGATCGAGGGCCGGCTCACCCGGTCCGCCTGCGCCGCCGGGGAGCCCATCGTCTCCGGCGGCGTCGTGGCGCAGGTCGACGACAAGAGCGTGCTCGCCCTCCACACCACGCTTCCACTGTGGGAGCCGCTCGAGATGGGAGCCACCGGGGAAGAGGTGAACGGGCTCCGACAGGAACTCGCCCGCATGGGCGCCGACCTCCTCCCCGAAGGGCCGGTCAATCAGGCGGTGGTGTCCGTCGTGGCGTCGCTCCTCGCGGGCGAGGACGCCACCCCCGAACGCCTCACCGAGATCCCCTCCGACCGCATCCTGTGGATCCCTGAACGATCCGTCACGGTGCTGAAGTGCTCTGCCAGAGTCGGCCAGACGCTCTCCGCCAACGATCCGCTCGGCGTTGTCTCCGGCACGCTGCAGTCCGTGCAGGTCCGCGCGCTCCCCACGGACCTCGCCCCCGGGGCTCGACAGCTGAGCATCGGCGGGGTGTCGGTCGAGGTCGACGAGGCCGGATCCGTCACCTCCGCGGAGGGGCTCGCCGCGCTCGCGGCAACACCCGAGGTCGCGGCGAGCCGCAGCGATCCAGACGCGAAGGGCGGGGGCGAGGCGCCCACGGTCACCGGACGACTGGCGCTGAGCGAGAACGTGGAGGCCTGGGCGGTGCCGGCCGGCGCCGTCTTCGAGGTTCGCGACGCGGCCGGCTGCGTGCTGGGCCCGGACGGCGCCCTGCCCGTGCAGATCGTCGGATCGCGTCTCGGGAAGACGTTCGTCGTCCCCGCCGAGGCGGGAGCCTCGTTCCCGGGCAGCGTGCGCACCCCCGAGGCCGGGACCGCTTCCTGCTGGGACGACGAGGCAGCCGAGTGAGGCTGCGGCTCTCGGCGCTCGGCCACCGCTTCGGGCAGCAGGCCCCGTGGCTGTTCCGCGGACTCTCCGCGAACCTCAGCCCGGGCGAACGCTGCGCGCTCGTCGGGCCGAGCGGCAGCGGGAAGAGCACGCTGCTCTCGCTCGTCGCCGGCTGGTCGGCTCCCGCGGAGGGCACGATCCTCCTGGAAGGGATCGAGCGGATTCACTGGGTGTTCCAGAACCCGCACGGCGTGCCGCGGCGCGCGGCGATCGACCACGTGGCGTTCCCGCTCCTCGCCCAGGGCGCGGGCCTCGCGGAGGCCGACACCGAAGCCCTCGCGCTCTGCTCCCGAGTGGGCCTCGGCGAGCTCGCAGACCGGCGCCCGTTCTCCATGCTCTCGGGCGGCGAGGCGCAGCGCCTCATGCTCGCCCGGGCCATTGCGAGCAAGCCCGATCTGCTCCTCGTCGACGAGCCCACCGCGCAGCTCGACCGGCGGAGCGCGGTGCTCGTGAATGAGGCGATCGCATCGATCGGCACGGATGGCGGGATCGTGCTGATCGCCACGCACGATGAACTCACCGCGGCCGCCTGCGATCGCGAGATCTCGCTCGCGGAGTACACCGATCCCGGAGTGGGCGCGGAGCCACCGGAGCACGCGCCCCGCACCGGGCGCACGCGGCGCACGAAACGCACCGAGCGCGCGGAGCTCGAGCAGTGAGGCCGTCCGCGATCGCCCGCGAGGTGCGGCGCGACATCGTTTCGGGCGCGACCCGCGCAGCCTCCACCTGGATCGTGTTCACGGCGCTCCTCCTCGTGCTCGTGCTCCACGAGTCGCTGACGCTGACCGGGATCCTGCGTGCGGCGGAGGCGTACCAGACCGCGGGTGCGAACATTCGCCTCGTCGTCGCCGACGGGCGCGTCGACGGCGCGGCCTGCGCTGCGCTCGCCGACGAGTACGGGGTGGCGAGCGCAGCGCTCCGCGTGCTCAACGAGCCCGCGCGCGCCGAGGTCATGCGCGCCGCCCCGCTGAACCAGGTCACCGCGACACCCGGAATCGGGGAGATGCTCGACGCGACCGGAACGGGCGGTGGGCCCGTCGATCGTGCCGGTGTGCTGGTGAGCGAGCAGGTAACCGAGCACCTCGGCTCACCCGATCGACCGTGGCCGAGCGACGCGGGCCCTCTCGATGTGGCGGGGGTCTTCCCCTACCCCGAGGACGGGCGGCGCACGGGCCTCGGCTTCGCCGTGATCTCCCCCGAGCTCCCCGGGGAAGAGCCCTACGACGAGTGCTGGATCCGGTCGTGGCCGGAGTACCCTGACTTCGGCAGCCTGCTCAGCTCGGTCGTGCTCCCCGCGACGAGCCCCGACACTCCGGCGCCCGAGATCACCCAGCTCAACACGTCGCTCGGGGCGGGATTCGACGGGGCGGCGCTCTTCCGCGACCGTGCCAGCCGTTTCAATGCCTACGCCGCGCTCGGGATCGGTGCGGTCGTCGGGGTGGTGGCGGCGCGACGCCGCAGGCTCGAGATTGCGTCGGCACGGCACGCTGGCGCGTCGCCGGGCGACGTGCTGCTGATCCACACGCTGCAGCACGCGTCATGGATCGCTGCGGGCTGCGCCGTGGCGTTCTCTGCGGGAGCCCTCAGCTCGGCAGCGGCGCCCGGCGCGGTCGGCACGCTCACCGAGCTCACCCTGCGCACGGTCAGCCTCGGCGGCGTCGGGGCGCTCCTCGGGGTCGTCGTCACGGTGTGCGCGATCCCCGAGCGCTCGCTGTTCGACTACTTCAAGCAGCGGGAGTAGCGGGCCGAGCTACGCAGGCTCGGGCGAGCGTTCCGGCTGCTCGCCCGAGCCGTCGGCGATCCGCTGGAACATCGCGGAGAGCTGCTCGATCTCGTCCTGGGCGAGGCGGCCGAAGACCCGTTCGCGCACGAACTCGAAGTGCCGCTCCTGCAGACCGAGGATGTGTGCTCGGCCGGCGTCGGTGAGCACTGCGATCACGGCGCGAGATCCGGCGGCTCCCCCGGTGCCGCCCTCGCGCTGCACCCAGCCGGCCTTCTCGAGCTGCCCCACCTGATAGGTCAGCCCGCTGCGCGAGATCCCCACGGCGTCGGCGAGCTC
Organism: Leucobacter sp. PH1c; assembly: GCF_000633415.1. Taxonomy (GTDB): domain Bacteria; phylum Actinomycetota; class Actinomycetes; order Actinomycetales; family Microbacteriaceae; genus Leucobacter. The sequence goes on from NZ_AYMV01000050.1 coordinate 6,845, forward strand.
GTGCATGCGCAGCCCGCGCTCCGACTGCTCGAGCATGAGCAGGATCTCGAACTGCACGAGCGAGATCCCCCCGAGTTCCTGCGCCTGCTTGCCGAGACTCAAGCGGATCGACACGATCGCGCGCTTCATCGTTGCGTATGCGGCGAGCTCGACGGGAGTGATCTGTGCGGACACCCCCTCAGCATACCTACCCACTACGGATTGAGTTCAAATTCGAACACTGCTAGCCTGCGAGCGATTCGAGTGCGAATTCGAACTCGCATCGCTTCCCCGCCTCCGCTCCCCCGAAAGGCACCCCATGTCCAGAGCAGCTCTCCTCACCGATGCCGCCGAGTCAGAACTCCCCCTCTCCACCGCCTCATCTGTCCAGCCTGTTTCCCCCTCATCGTTCGGCCGGGCCATCGGCCTCGCCATCGCCGCGGCCGCGGTCGTCTGCCTGGTCCTCCTCGCCTTCGCCTGGCCAGCCATCACCTCGACGCCCCACGACATCCCCGTCGGCGTTGTGGGGTCGACCGAACAGGTCGAGCAGCTCGAATCGCGCCTCGCCGAGCAGTCGGACGGCGCTCTCGCCCTCGAACGCTTCGACGACCGCGAGGACGCCGTCACCGCCATCACCGAGCGCCGGGCCTACGGCGCAATCGTGCTCGATGCGACAACGCCCACGGCACCGCCCGAGATGCTCATCGCGACCGCGGCGAACACCGCAGTCGCGCAACTCTTGCAGGGCCTCGCAACCGGAATGCAGGCGCAGCTCACCGAGCAGGTGAACGCGGGCGTCGAGGAGCGCGTGCAGCAGCTCATCGACACGCTCTCCGCGCTCCAGGCCGGGCAGCTGCCGCCGGGCGCCGGCGCCGCGAACGCGGGCGCCCCGGGAACCGCGCTGCCCACCGAGTTCTCGATGCCGGACACCCGCATCACCGTGACCGACGTCGTCCCGCTCTCCGCAGATGACCCCCGCGGCGCGGGCCTCTCGGCCGCAGCGCTCCCCCTCGTGATGGGCGGCATGATCGGCGCCATGATCATCTCGACCGCGATCCACGGCAGCCGCCGCCGGGCGGTCGCCCTGCTCGTCTACACCGTGGCCGCCGGACTCGCGCTCACCGCGATTCTCGAGGGCTGGTTCGGCGCGCTGCAGAACAACTATTGGCTCAACGCGCTCGCGATCACGCTCGCGATCGGCGCCATCTCCGCAACGATCGTCGGCCTGCGCAGCGTGCTCGGCTACGCCGGGCTCGGGATCGGGGCCGTGCTCATGTTCTTCTTCGCGAACCCGATCTCCGGCGCGGCGCTGCCACCGGAGTTCCTCGTCGGATCCTGGGGCGCCATCGGCCAGTGGTTCCCGCCGGGCGCGGGTCAGACGCTGATTCGCACGCTCTCCTACTTCCCCGAGGCGGACCAGGTCTTCCCCTGGACCGTACTCGGAGCGTGGACGGCGCTCGGGCTCGTGCTCATCTGGATCGGCTCGCTCCGCAAGACGGCACCGAAGACGGCCTAGACCCCGACGTCGCCGAGCTCGCGGTCGCGATCCAGCCCGAGCTCGGCGATGACGGCCGCCACTCGCTCACGCTGCTCCGCCGTGAGTCCCTGGATGGGCAGCGGCAGGCAGCGCGCAGGGGCGAGCCCCCGGTGTTCGGCGATCGCCGCGATCACACGGAAGCTCCCGCCCAGCTCGGCGAACAGCGCCCAGAGCGGGGCAAGGCGATCCGAGGCGGCACGGGCGTCGGCGAAGCGGCCCGCCCGCGCGGCTCGCGCGATCTCGAGCGCCGGCTCGGGCAGCGTGCCCGCGATGACCGAGTACCAGGCGTCGCAGCCCGCGGCGAGCGCGCTCGCCGCGCTCGCGTCCCCCGAGACTCCGATCGTCACGTGCGCGGGCACTGCGGCCCGCACCTCGGCCACGCGCTGCTCCGCGGCGCCCGGCTCCAGAGGGACGCTCGGGATCTTGATCGACGCGATCCCGGGCAGCGCCGCGATGCGCGCCACGAGCTCGGTGGAGAACGAGAAGTGCGTGGTGGTGGGGTTGTCGTACACGATGACGGGCAGCGCCGTGCGCTCCGTGACCGTGCGGAACAGCTCGAAGACATCGTGCTCGGTGAGCGGCTGATAGGTCATGGGCGCGAGCAGCAGCCCGGCCGCGCCGGCGGCCTCCGCCGCCTCGACGTGAGCAAGCACCTGCGACGTGCTCAGCGCGCTCACCCCGACGAACACGGGAGTCGCCCCCGCGTGCTCGACCGCGATGCGGGCCACCCGCGCACGCTCCTCCGCGCCGAGGTACGCGAACGCGCCCGTCGAACCGAGCGCGGTGATCGAATCCACCCCGGCGCGCTGCAGCCGGTCGACGAGACCCGCGAACGCGGCCTCGTCGACGCGATCGTCGCGGAGCGGGGTGAGCGGGAAGGCGCTCAGGCCGGTGAAGCGGGTGCGCGTGTCGTCGGTGATCGCCATGCTGCGCAGCCTAGTGCAGTCCACGCGCTCAGGCCCGGTGCTCGCGTTGACAGATGCCCTTCCCTGCCTTCGACGCCTACGCCGCGGCGCTCGGAATCACCGCCGAGATCACGCCGGAGCCGCAGAACAGCGACTACGAGTCCGGGGCCGCACTCATCGACGGCGAGCTCTGGCATCTCCGCACGGCGCGCACCACTCCGACGAAGCCCGGCGCGTTCCTCGCGTTCTGGCGCCGCGACAGCTCAGGGCAGACCGCGCCCTTCCCGGACGACGATGCCGCCGCGGGTCTGCTCGTCTTTGTCGAGCAGCACGGACGGCGCGGATGCTTCCGCTTGACGCGGGAGCACCTCGCCGAACTCGGGATCACGGCGGGGCGGAGGCCAGGCAAGCGCGGCTTCCGCGTCTACCCGAGCTGGTGCGAGGCGCTGAACGCGCAGGCAACGCGCACACAGAAAGCGCAAGCCGCCGCCTTCGAGGAGTTCTAAGGAACCCCCGGTCACCTCCAGATCTACACCGAGTTCGCTCTTTCGCTGCTTCCCGCGCGGCCACTATTCTGGACCTCATCGCGGCCGCGTGACCGCGCGCCGCGGGCGCGCGCTCGGGGCGCCAAAGGGGGCACGATGCATGATCAGCGAGCAGACCACGTCGCCGTCGACGAGCGCTGGCTCGGCTTCGACCGGAGGAGCGTGCCTCCCGCCCTCATCGTCGTCGCCGTCTTCCTCCTCTCGGTCGTGGTGATCCCGCTCGTGGACCGGCTGGTCCCCTGGGACGACCCGGTGGGCGCCGGCGACGTGCTCGCGCTCTCCGACTCCGTCGTGTTCTCACCTGAGCCCGGCTGGAACATCGAGGCCGGCTTCCGGACCGACGGCAGCCCGATCACGGACAGCGGGGACGCGACGCTCACGAGCTCCGGGGTCGTGATCCAGCTGACGGCGGACGTCTTCCACGGGACGCCCGCAGAGCTCCTCGCGCAGATCGACCGGGTCACTGCCGCGACAGAGGACCCGTCGTTCCGCGGCCGGGGTGAACCGAGCACCGTGACCACCGCGGCCGGGGCCGCGGGCGTGCAGCAGCGCACGAGCGGCCTCCAGGGCGACGGTGTGCTCGCTGCCTTCGTGCTCGGCGACACGGGCGTGCAGGTCTCCGCGCAGGGAACGCCCGCGCAGCTGCGCGTGGAGGCCGCCGCGATCGAGCGCATGATCGCGAGCATCCGCGAGGTCTCGACGGGAGCGGCACGATGAATCGGGATCTTTCCGCGGGCGCGGTGCCGTTCGACGGCGCGGACCTCCCCGTCTCGCGCACCCCGGGCGAGCAGCGCCGCGCCGCCGCGCTCCGCGTCTCGGGCTGGGGCGCGCCGTTCCGGTTCGTGCAGCCGCGCAACCTCGCGTTCTGGGTGTACCTCGCGCTCACGGGCGTCGGCGTCTTCAACATTTGGCAGTACTTCGGCCCACGGGTGGAGTTCTACGCCGAGAGCTTCGCGATCGGCGCGGTGCTCTGCGTGCTCTGCGGTGCCGCCTGGGCGTGGTGGTTCCACCGTATCGACCGCTGGGAGCGGCAGCCCGCTGGCCTCATTATCACGGCGCTCGTCTGGGGCGCTGTCCCGGCGACGTTCGCGTTCGCGTTGACGGTGAATGGCGCGATGCTGAGCCTCTACGCGAAGCTCTTCGGGCAGGAGTGGAGCTCGCACTGGGCGGCGGGCTTCACTGCACCGTTCACCGAGGAGGCCGCGAAGCTCTGCGGGTTCGTGCTCATCATGGCGCTTGCGCCGCGCCTCGTCCGCACCGCGAACGACGGCCTCATCATCGGCGCCTTCATCGGGCTCGGCTTCGCCGTCTTCGAGGATTTCCTCTACTCGGCGAACGCCACGGTCGCCGGGTTCAGCGTCTCCCCCGATGTCGGGGCCATGAACGTGGCGGTGACCCGCATCGCGGTGAGCGCCGTCTCCCACCCGCTGTTCAGCGCGCTCGTGTGCTCGGGGCTCGTGTTCCTCCTCGGCACCGTGGCTCAGCCGCGGCGCGTCGGCCGCGGCATCGCGCTCATCCTCGCGGGCATGTTCCTCCACTTCACCTGGGACAACGCGAACGGCCTCGGCGCGGGCAACGGCCTTCTCACGCTCGGGGTGATGGCCGGGTCGATCGTGCTCGCCATGATCGTGCTCTCGCGCGCCTTCGCACTCGCGGCGCCCGTCGAGTACGGAATCCTGGAGGATCTGCTCGCTCCCGAGGTCGAATCGGGATTCCTGTCCGAGGAGGAGGTCTCCGCCGTGCTCGGCCGGCGCAATCGGCGCGCGTTCCTCGCGCAGGCGCCCACGCATCGCGCGCGACGGGCGCGGAAGCACTGGCGCAGCGCGATCCTCGATCTCGCGCACGCGATCGCGCGGGAGGGCGACGACACGGCGCACGCGCGCTCGGAGGTGTCGCGCCTCCGATCCCGCGCTAGTGCGTGACGATCGCCTTCGCGATGATGATGATGAGCCCGAACGAGGCCGTGGCGAGCGCGCCGCCGATGCGCGCGATGAGCCGCACTCCGAGCCGCTGATAGGCGAGATAGCCGAGGCAGGCGAGCGCGCCCACGCACACCCACATGGCGAGCCAGTTCGCCGCCCGGTCGGGCAGCACGCCGAACACGCCGAGCAGCAGGGCGGCCGAGGGAAACACCGTCGCGACGACCATGCCGCGGGCCTCGCGAACGGCATGCCGGATCATGTGCCGCAGCGGGCGCGGATCGCCCGCCTCATCCGCGCGGCCGTGTCCCGCGACGATGTTCGAGTAGACGTGCGCGAGCCAGAAGACCGAAACCGTCACCACGATGAGCACGAACAGCCGGAGCGAATTCGTGCCCGCACTCCCCGCACCCGGATTGCTCGCGGTCGCGATGAGGCCCGAGACGAGGATGAGTCCGTAGACGCCCTGCTCCGTTGCGATGTGGCGGGCGAACTCCATCGTCCCGTTCTGCGGTGCTGCCATGGCGCCAGTATATTGCCGCGCGTCAGTCCTCGATGCGGTGGCGGATCGCCTCGCGGCGCGAGGCCACCCCGAGCTTCCGGTAGATCGCGCGCTGGTGCGAGCGCACGGTGTTCACTGAGAGGTGCAGTTCCGCGGCGATCTCCTCCGCGGTGAGCCGCGTGGAGAGATAGCCGAACACCTCGCGCTCGCGGCGGGAGAGCGCGGCAGACGCGCCATCGCTCGCGCCGCCGGGTGTGCTCGCTGCGGCCAGCATTTCGGCGAGCAGCACCTCGTGCGCGCTCCCCCAGGCCGCGTGCTGCGCGAGCAGTTCCCGGGTCGCAGCGGTCGGCGTGTGGAACGGGCGGAGGATCCGCTCGGGCGCGGCGCCGGTGAGCGCCCGCTCGAGCATTCGGTGGGCGACCTCGCGGCGGCCCCGTTCGGCGGCGATCGTGGCGACGATGACCTGCGACCAGGCGTGCACAGGCGGGATCAGCTCGGCGCGGCCGATGCCGCGCAGCAGTTCGAGCGCTTCCTCGGCGTGCCCGAGCCGCGCGGAGAGGTCGGCGGCGATCACCCGGGTCACGGGCAGGCTGTCGAAGTCGCGCACCGGGCGCAGTTCGCGGAGCGTGCCCTCGCGGTCGCCGAGCAGGTGGCGGAGCCCGGCCCGGGCCACGCCGAGGTACGCGGGCCAGGGCACGCCGTGCCGTTCGACGCGGCTGACCCCCGCGAGCATCGCTTCCGCCTCGGGCACGAGGGCGCGCTCGCCGAGCGCGGCCACCGCGAGCGCGAAGTACACGCGGGCGAGCGCCGCGTAGGAGGAGTCGTGCCCGCCCTGCGCGTGCAGCTCGCGCGCGAGGCGCAGCACCTCCGCGAGCTCCGCGCGCCAGTACGCCACGAGGATCGCCGCCATCGCGTCGATCCCGCCGTCGTAGACCCCCCACTCGCTGAGCGCGGCACCGATCCGGCTCTCAGATTCGAGGGCGAGCGGCGCGGCCGAGCCCGTGAGCACCTGCTCCGCCGCGGCAAGCCGCCCAGCGAACGCGAGCGCGAACGCGAGGTTCGCTGCTGCGCGGCCCGCGAGCACCTCGGCACCCGCACGGCGCGCGAGCACGAGGGCGGTGCGGAGCAGTTCGACCGCCCGCACGGGATCCCGCCGGAGCCGCAGCTCGGTCCAACCGAGCAGGAACGCGCCGTGCGCGTACGCGTCGGGCCCGAGCTCCGCGAGGTCGAGCACCTCGGCAACGGCATCCGCCGCGGCTCGCACTTCTGCGGGGTCCTCGGCGAGGAAGAGACGAGCGAACGCGCGCGTCGGCGCGGTGCGGTCGCGCTCCGCCGCGTCGAGCCGTTCCCAGCGCGCCTCGGCGTAGGCCGCGAGGCGCATGGCGCCCGCGCGGTCGCCCTCCACATCGAGGCACGCGGCGCGGATGCTCAGCAGGGAGGGACGATCGCCCCACTCCCCGGGGAGGCGCGCGCAGCGCTCGGCGAGGAGCCCGGCCTGCCCGCCGATAATGAGCTGCAGCCAGTGCGACTCGATGATCTCGGCGGCGCGGTCGGGCCGTTCGGCGGCGAGCGCGTGCCGGGCGGCCTCCGCGGGGAAGGTGTCAGCGAGCGCCGCCGCGGCCGCGAGCTGGCAGCGGATCGCCTCCGCGGGGTCGGTGCGCCGCAGGATTCCGCGGCACAGTCGGGCGAAGAGCGCGTGCCAGCGGTAGATCACGGGAGCGTCGTCGCGCTCGTACGCGTCGAGGAACAGCCCGAGTGAGCGGCACTCCTCGAGCAGCGCGTGCGCGTCGTCGCGCCCGCTCAGCTCCCCGGCGAGCCGGGCGGTGCTGCGCTCGCAGGTCGCGGCGCGCAGCACGAACGCCCGCAGCTCGGGGCGCAGCCCGGCGAGCACCCGGTGCTCCACGTAGTCGCCGAGTAGCCGATCCGATGCGCCCGGGTGCGGGCTCGCCGCGCCGAAGCGGGGGCCGCGCTGCTGCAGCGCGAAGCCGAGGGCCACGGGCCACCCCTCGGTCTCACGCCACGCCTGTTCGAGCGCCGCATCCGCCGCGTCGCGCGGGCGATCGGAGAGAGCAGCGAGCTGGCGCGCTTCCTCCGCCGTGAACGCGAGCGACTCGGGCGGCACGCGCTCTGCGCGGCGCGTGGCGAGGTCCGCGGCGAACAGTTCGCTCAGGCCGTGGGAACCGGCGAGCACGAGGCGCAGCTTGCCATTGGCCCCGACGAGGAGCGTGCGGAGCACGCCGACGCAGGCCTCAGCTCGGAGATGATGCGCGTCGTCGATCACGAGTGTCGTCGGCCCGGGCGCCTCGGCGACGACCGCCAGGATCGCGCGCTGCACGAGTTCCGGATCGGCCGTTCCCGCGGGTCCCGGTGTGCGCGGGGTGGCGGTGGGGACGGCTCCGCTCGTGCTCTGCATCACGGCGGCGAGCACGCCCGTGAGGAGAGCCGCGGGCGCGCGCTCGTCGCCCGTGAGCGCGAGCCAGGCGGTGCGCTGGGGCCTCCGTGCGTGCACCCAGGCGCTCAGCGCGGTGGTCTTGCCGTAGCCCGCGGGCGCCTCGACGATCGTCAGCTCGCTGCTCGCCGCGCAGCGCTCGAGTTCAGCGCCCAGCTGCGGCCGCCCGAGCATGCCGTCGCGCGGGCTCGGCGGCGCCGTGAGGAACCACGGTGCGACGAGTTCGGCGAATGCAGGAACGGCCCCCATGGGCTGAATCCTAGCAACGTCATGGGCGTTGCTCAGCGCGCACGGGGGCCGTTCGCAGCGGCGTGTTCTACTCGCAGGCGAGCGCCTCGTCGAGCTGCGTCTGGGCCGCCTCCACCTTCGTGAAGTCCGGCTGGAGCGAACGGATCGCCTCGGGAACCGTGAGCTCGGGATCGACGCCCTCGACGGCGGAGGCGAAGGTGTCGACGGCGCTCTCGACGGCGCTCACGCGATCGGTGGCGACGGATTCGAGGGCGGCGGCGAGATCCTGGGCGCTCTGCTGCACCCGATCCCGCGCGTCGGTGATCTCGCCGATCGTGGAGTCGGCGTTGAGCGTGCCCTTCGCCGCCGAGACGGAGTCGGAGAACTCGGCGAAGGCGGAGCAGGCCGCGGCCTCGTTCTCCGCCGGATCGGCGCTGCACCCCGCGAGGAGGAGCGCGGCGGCTGCGGCGAGCGCGAGGGCGGGGGTGCGAAGGGAGCTGGTGCGAAGGGAGCTGGTGCGGCGCATGGCGGGTGCTTTCTCTCGGGGAACACGACGTTGTGCCGATCCTCCGCGAGCCACGGACCCGACGCCACCCCAGTCCGCGGGTCGGCCCCGAAAATCACCCGCAGTGGATGAACCACGCCTGCGGCTGCGGACGATCCCCGCTCACCAATCGCTGGTGAATTCCCTCCCGGCCGCTCGCTCCGGCGCGGCCGCTCGGGAAGAGTCGAGCGCGTGGACACTTCGGCCGACCCTGCACGCACCCGCCTCCGGCGGGCGCTGACCCGGTACCGGCGGCGCTTCGGTTCGCGGCAGACGGTGCGCCGCGATCTCACGGCGGGGCTCGTCGCGGGCGTGGAGAGCGTCCCCGACGGCCTCGCCGCCGGGCTCCTCGCCGGGGTCAACCCCCTGTACGGGCTGTACGGGTACCTCTTCGGCACCCTCGGCGGCGCGCTCGCGACAGGTTCCGTCTTCATGAGCGTGCAGGCGACGGGCGCCATGGCCGTGATCATCTCGGACGTTCCCGAGACGCAGTCGGGTGCGGGAGCGGGCGCCGCACTCACCACGCTCGCCGTGCTCACGGGGATCGTGATGCTCGCGCTCGGGCTCGCGGGGGCCGGGCGCCTCGTGCGCTTCATCCCCACGGCCGTGCTCGTCGGCTTCATCAACGCGGTCGCAGTGAACATCATCCTTGGGCAGCTGGCGACGTTCACGGGGTACGCCGGGGAGGGCACCAACCGGCTCGCCTCCGCGGTCGACACCGTGCTGAACGTCGCCAGCTTCGACGGGTGGGCCGTGCTGATCGGCGCCCTCACGATCCTGCTCATCCTGCTGCTCGAACGCACCCGCCTCGGCCCGCTCGGCATGGTGGTGGCGATCGTGCTGACCTCGCTCCTCACCGCGGTGCTCCCCGGAGCGAGGGTCGAACTCGTCGCCGACGTCGCGCAGATCCCCGCGGCGCTCCCCGCACCCACGCCCCCGGACTTCACGCTCCTCCGAGCACTCGCGGTGCCCGCCGTGTCGCTCGCGCTCGTCGGCCTCGTGCAGGGGGCGGCCATCAGCGGATCGATCCCGAATCCGGGCGGCCGCCTGCCCGACCCCTCCGCGGACTTCCGCGGCCAGGGCATCGCGAACCTCGCCGCGGGACTCTTCCACGGCATGCCGGTGGGCGGCTCGATGTCGGGCACCGCCATGGTGCGCGCCGCTGGCGCACGCAGCGCGCTCGCGAACGTCGTCGCCGCCGTGGTGATGCTCATCACCATCCTCGTGCTCGCCCCCGCGATCGGCACGATCGCCATGCCGGCTCTCGCGGGACTCCTCATCCTCGTCGGCGTGCGCACCATGAAGCCCGGCGATCTCCTCCTCGTGTGGCGCACGGGTCCCGTGCAGGCCGCCGTGCTCGTCGTCACCTTCGCGCTCACGCTGCTGATCCCGCTCCAGTACGCCGTGCTCGCGGGCGTCGGCCTCGCGATCGTGCTGCACGTCTCGCGCCAGTCGAGCCGTGTGCGCGTGCGCGCCTGGCACTTCGGCGCGACCGCGACGCTCCCCGAGGAAGCCGATCCGCCCGCCCGCGTTCCCGCCGAGGAGACGGTGGTGCTCGTCGTCTACGGCAGCCTGTTCTTCGCGGCCGCGCCCGTGTTCGCCGCGCAGCTGCCCGCACCGGGGTCCGAGAGCGGCGGCGGCGTCGTGGTGCTCCGGCTCCGCGGCACCGACGAGTTCGGCAGCACATTCCTCCGCGTGATCGAGCGCTACGCCGCCGAGCTCGCCGCCGACGGCGCCCTGCTCGTGCTCTGCGGAATCGGCCCACGCGCCGAAGCCCAGCTCCGCAGCACGGGGCTGCTCCGCACACTCGGGCCGGAGCACGTCTTCCCCGAGACCAGCCGACTGGGCGAGTCCCTCGAGCGGGCGCGCACGCACGCCGCGGAGTGGCGCGCCGCGCAGAGCGACCCCGGGATCACCAACCACGGATGAATTCCGCGTGCGCGCGGGCCGTTTCCCGCGCGCACGGGGATCCGGGCAGGGAAGATCGACACGACGGTCGCTGTCTGCCCGTCGTCCGTCCCGCTGCCCCTCGCAGCGCCCCACCGCAAGGAGTCCGCACATGGAATTCTGGTCCTCGATCTGGAACGTGATCACCGTGTTCTTCTGGGCCTTCGTGTTCATCGCGTCGATCTACGCCCTCGTCGCCATCGCGACCGACCTGTTCCGCGACCGGAACCTCCCGGGCTGGGGCAAAGCCATCTGGCTCGTCTGCCTCGTGTTCCTCCCGCTCCTCACCGTCCTCGTCTACCTCATCGCGCGCGGCGACGGCATGGCCCGCCGCGCCGCCAAGGAAGGCGAGGAGGCCCGGCAGGCCGCAGAGGACTACATCCGCTCGGTCGCTGCGCCCACACCGGCCGCCGATATCGCTCAGGCGAAGCAGCTCCTCGACGCGGGCACCATCACGGCCGACGAGTTCGCGCAGCTCAAGCAGCGCGCCCTGCAGGGCTGAGCCGTGCTCGAGATCCTCGGCGAGACGCTCCCCCTCGCGATCGGCGTCGCGATCAGCCCCGTGCCGATCATCGCGACGATCCTCATGCTGCTCTCCGCCTCCGCGGGGCGCACCGGCCTCGGCTTCCTCGCCGGCTGGGTGCTCGGCATCACCGCGGCGCTCACCGCGTTCATCCTGCTCAGCTCCCTCCTCGGCGAGGCCGGGACGGACGGCCCCCGGCCCATCGCCGGCGCGGTGAAGCTCGTGATCGGCCTCCTCCTCGTGCTCCTCGCCGTGCGCCAGTGGCGCAGCCGCCCGCGTCCCGGCGACACCCCGGAACTGCCCAAGTGGATGTCCGCCGTCGACACCATGACGCCGCTCCGCGCTGCCGGGCTCGGCGCCGCACTCGCCGCGGCAAACCCGAAGAACCTCCTGCTCGCGGCCTCGGCCGGACTCGTCATCGGCGCGGGATCCGGCGCCGCGACGATCGTGGGCGCCGCGGCCTGCTTCGTCGTGATCGCGGGAGCCTCCGTCGCGTTCCCCGTGCTCGCCTACCTCGCCGCACCCGCACGGATCTCCGGCTGGCTCGACGCCCTGAAGGAGTGGCTCGTCGCGAACAACGCGACGATCATGGCCGTGCTGCTCCTCGTGATCGGAGTCGCGGTGCTCGGCAAGGGGCTCGCGAGCTTCTGAGCGCCGCGGCTCGCCGCTCCCCCGATCTGGCTCCGCACTCTCCCGGTGTGACCTCGATCAGAGCAGGCCGTTCTCCGTCTCCTCGCGGAGGGGCACGCGGACATCGCCGCCGTGCTCCTCCGTGAGGCGCGCGCTCACCTGCACCACGGCGGCCCGGTCGACGAAGCCGCCCGCGAAGAGCGCCTGGCCCTGCGCGAACTCCGGTGACCGCTCGACGAGCTCTTCCGGGGCGAAGCCGAACACCGCACCGAGCTCGGCGAGGTCGCGCGGCGCGTTCACCCGCATGAGGCCGAGGTTGTCGCACTGCGACAGCACGTTCGGGTGGATCTTTGTGGGGCGCTGCGTGGAGAGGAACAGCCAGAGGCCAAACTTCCGCCCCTCCGCCGCGATCTGGATGAGCTGCTCCGTGAGCGCCCGCTCCACCCCGGTCGTCGGATCCGGCGGGCACAGGTTGTGCGCCTCGTCGATCACGATCAGCATGGGCTTGCGCTCCTCGCGCCGCGCCCAGAGTTCCTCCAGCACGGCGAGCGCCGCGACCTTCCCCTCCGCGGGGTACACGCCGCCGCCGATGTCGAGCACGGTGGCGCGGGGCCGCTCCGCCACGTGATCGAGTACTGAGCCGCTGCCGCGCGACCACAGCGGCCAGTCGAGCACCTGCAGGTTCTCCATCCGGTACGCGAGGCGCTCCTGCATCGGGTCGCCGGAGGCGCGCAACCGCCGCATGAGCTCGTCGGTATCGAAGCGCTCCGGAGTGCCCTCGAGGTGGAGCAGGATGTTGTACTCTTCCGCGTCCCGGATCGGGTCGAGGCGCAGCACGGCCGCCTTCGTCGCCGGGGACAGGTCCACGTACCGCACGTGCAGCGCGCCATCGCCCTGAGCGCCCGAGCGGAACACCCGGATGTCGGATCCCGCGATCTCATCGCGAACGACCGCGGGCACCTCCGCCCGCGGCTCCCCGAAGCGCACGAAGTCGGCGTTCGGGTCGAGGATCAGCATGGGCATGCGCGTGCGGAGGAGCAGCTGTTCGAGTACGACGCCGAGCGCGTAGGTCTTCCCGCTGCCGCTCTGCCCGCACCAGAAGGTGTGCCGGTTGAAACGGCGGGCGTCGAGCGCCACGGGCGCTCCCCCCTCGACCGCGGTCCCGATCATCAGCTCGTTCATCCGTGCTCCCTCGTTCACGGCCCCATGGGCCCCGCTCAGCGTGCCAGCCCGCGCGCAGGCTGCTCACGGGTGACCCCAGAATTCACCAGTGGCGGATGATGCGCAAGCGCGCGCTGCCCCGCACACTGGAATCGGCGGGGACTCGGGGTGGGTCCCCGGCCACCATCTCCCCGAAACGAACACGAAGGAGCCCCGCGCATGACCGCAGAGCACGAAGCGTCGGTGCAGTCGTACCTGTACGCGTTCCCCCTGGTCTTCAATCTGGATCAGGTCGCACGCTACGTGTCGGAGGGCATCGGCGCGAATCCAGCGGCCCCCTGGAACACCTTCAGCCACGCGCGCACGCTCGCGGGCCCCGAGGACACCTTCGTCACGATCAACAACGACACGGTCTACTCGATGTCCCAGCTCGACCTCAGCGCGGGACCCGTCCTCCTCGAGGTGCCCGAGACGGGCGGCCGCTACTACGTGCTCCAGTTCGTGAGCGCGTGGACCGACAACTTCGCCTACATCGGGCACCGCGCCACCGGCTCCGGCCCGGGCCGTTTCCTGCTCGTCCCCGCCGACTGGGAGGGAACAGCCCCCGAGGGTGCGACCGTAGTGCGCGTGCCCACACGCATCGCCTCGATCGTGGGCCGGTGGGCCGTCTCCGGCCCGGAGGATCTCCCCGCCGTGCACGCACTGCAGGACGCGACAACGCTCACGCAGCTCGATCCCGCGCAGCGTCCCATCGGACTGCCGGAGGTCGCCGCGGAGGAGACCGACGCCGAGACGTTCTGGGCGAAGTTCCGTGCGTGGAGCGCCGCGTTCCCGCCCGCCCCGCGCGATCGCGAGCTCCTGGAAGGCGCCGAGGCGCTGAGCGCACGCGTCGGCGATCCAGGCGCCCGCGCCGAGCTCGTCGCGAGTGTCGCCGAGGGCTTCGACACCCTGACGGCCGTGCTCGCGAGCGGCGGCGGCAACGCCATGGTGAATGGCTGGAACATCACCTACCACTCCTTCGACTACAACCTCGACTACTTCGAGGTGGGCGTCGTCGCGGAACCGCGCTTCATGATCGCCGACCCGGCGCGACGCATCGTGCAGCGCGCGGGCGCGGCGCTCGGCGGCCTCTGGGGCAACCAGTCGTTCGAAGCGGCCTACGTTGCGACGTACGTCGACGCCGCGGGTGAGCCGCTGAGCGGCGAGCACGACTACGAGCTGCGACTCAGCCCCATGCCGCCCGTCGGCGCGTTCTGGTCGCTCACCATGTACGACGTGCCGAACTCGTTCCTCGTGGCGAACCCGGCCGAGCGCTACTCGATCGGCGATCGCACACCCGGGCTCGTGTTCGAAGACGACGGCGCGCTCGTGATCACGATCTCCGCCGCCGAGCCGAGCGATCCGAAGCGCCGCGCGAACTGGCTGCCCGCACCGGCGGAGCGCTTCCGTCCCGTGCTGCGCATGTACGAGCCCGACGAAGCCGTGCTCGACGGCAGCTACGAGATCCCCGCGATCGCGCGCATCGACGCCGCCTGAGCCGAACCGCTCTGCGCGTACGCGCACGCGCACGCACGCGCACGCGCAGAGCGAGGCCGCGTACCCCGTACATCCGGTCGGGCGGTCTGAGCGGGGAGCCGCCGCGGGGTTGACTCGAGGAGCAACCGAAAGGCGACTCCCATGCCCCAGCACTCCCCGCTCGTCCGCTCCGCGCTCCGGCGCCTGCCCGCCGCTCGGATCTGGGCCGCCATCGGCGCCGCCCTCGTCGTCGTCGCAATGGGCGTGACCACGAGCCTCGTCGGCGCCATCAGCACCGACCGCTCCGCCGTCCGCGGCAACTCGTTCGCGCAGGCGGTTCGCACCGACCTCGGTGTGCACGACCTCGTGGTCGCTCCCGACGGGAGCGACCACTTCGGCCCGGGGGTCTCGAGCGGCAGCGTGCAGCTCGATCTGCTTTCCGAGTCGGCGACGGAGACCAGTCTTCCCTCGGGTGAGACCGCCACGGTGGTGTTCGCACTCCCACGCGGCATGCGAGCGTCCGAGCTCCCCGCGCCGAGCACCGCACCGGGCTCCACGCTGAGCTGGTCGGAGACCGAGCACGACGGCGCCTGGGAGGTGCGCGCGGAATTCCTCGTACAGGGCGACACCCCCTTCCGCCCGGATCCCCTCGTATTCACCGTCTCCGCGGAGTTCCCCGAGGTTGTCGCGGCCGAGCAGCTCGCGCTCACCGCGACGGTGGAGCTTCCGGAGGCCTACACGAGCGCGCAGCCCGCAGGATCCGTCGCGGTCCCCGCGCGCTGGGAGGTCGCCGCGGGCGTCACCGAGCTCGACTTCGCGCGCGGCGCATCGGCCACAACGGGCACGGTCGCGTTCGCGAGCCACTCGGGGGCGGCCGGCGAGACGTTGCACGTGGCCCCAGGGGACGCGCTCGCGACGAGTGTGCGGCTGCCGGAGGGCGTGACCCCGGGCCCCCTCCCCGCGGCCGAGCGCACGGAGGCGCGCGAGATCGTGTGGACCAGCCGGGCGGACGGCTCGGAGACGATCGTGACGCGCACCGAAACCGTGCTCGCACCGACAGCGGTGTACGGTCCGGCCCGGGCCAGCTTCCCCGTCGAGCTCACGCACGCCTCGGCGCGGGCCGGCTTCGTGCTCACCGCCGCAGCCGAGCTCCCCGCGCGCTTCGTCAGCGCACACCCGAGTGCGTCCGTCGAGGTGCCGCCCGGCTTCGGACCGCCCGCTCCGTCGCGCATCGCGGCGGGATCGGAGCACTCCCTCGCCGTGAACTCGCGCGGCACGCTGCTCGGATGGGGGCGGGGACTCGAGGGACAGGTGGGCCAGGGCGAGCGCCACGGATCGGATGTGCCCGTCGCGGCCGTGCTGCCGAACGGCGAGACGTTCACGAACGTCTCCGCGGGCGAGCAGTTCTCCGTCGGGCTCGCGAGTGACGGCACGATCTGGGCGTGGGGCGAGAACGCCTCGGCGCAGGCCGGCGGCACGACACCGTACGTCACCGAGCCGCTCAAACTCACACCCGCGGGCGCTCGGGTGCACTTCACCGAGGTCTCCGCTGGCGCGCATCACGCGGCGGCGCTGAGCAGCGACGGCCGGGTTTACACCTGGGGGACGTACACGGCCGGGGCGCAGGGAAACGGCTATCTTTCGGGTAAGAACCGCATCCCGACGGTCATGTCTTCCATGTCTTCAAAGCGCGTCGTCGCGATCGACGCCGGCAACGATCGCACCTTCATGCTCACGGACACTGGAGAGGTCTGGGCCACGGGCTCGAACAGCGAGGGCCTGCTCGGCACGGGGTCCAGCGAGGGGCAGTACCGGAGGCCCGTGCGCATCGCGATGCCCGTCGACGAGCCGATCGTGCAGATCTCGTCCGGTATCGAGTGGTGGGACGGCCACGTGCTCGCGCTCACCGAGAGCGGACGGCTCATCGGCTGGGGCCGGAACCATGACAGACAGCTCGGCTTCACCCCCGACGGCTGGTGGAGCACGAGCTACCCGGACCCGACTGAGCTGCTGGTCCCCGAGGGCATCCGCTTCGTGAAGATCGATGTGGGTCTCGCGTACTCCGTCGGGCTCGGAGCAGATGGTCGGGTGTACACCTGGGGCATGAATGCGCCGGGAACCGGGATCGGCGCGGGAAACGAGCGCCCCACACCGATCGCGGTCCCTGCCGATCGACGCTTCGTGGACATCGCCGCGGGCAGCGAGCACGCCTTCGCGCTCGACGCGGACGGCACGCTCTTCGCCTGGGGGCGCGGCAACCACGGTCGCCTGGGCACCGGCGACGACACGTACCTGCTGACGCCCGCGCCGGTCACGCTGCCCGACAGCGATCCGGCCACGCCCGCGAAGCGCGCAAGCGAACCGGAGCATGCGGCGCCTGCGAAACCGACGCCGAGGCCCCAGCCCGATGCGGGCGGATCCGGCACCGCGGACTCCGGCGCTGCAGACTCGGGCACCGCGGATACAGGGACCGCCGATTCCCACGCCGCAGACTCCGACGCCGCAGACTCCGACACCACAGCCTCCGAGGCCGCCGAATCGGATGCCACCGACGCGAAACCCGCCGACCCCGGCACGACGTCAGCGGGTTCGGAGCACACGGGGACCGATTCGGCTGCGGCTGCCCCTGGACAGACGACGCTGAATCCGGAGCGCGGGCACGCCCGGAGCACGGCGGCGCCGGCGCGGGAGAACGCCGCCCTCCGCTAGCGGTTGCCTGAGAAGCCGCCGATCTCGTCGCGGTCGAGCGCTCCCGATTTCCGCCGGATGTTGCGCAGGTGGGTCTCGACCGTCCGCACGGAGAGGCTCAGCTCGGCCGCGATCTCGGGGTTGTTCATCCCCTCGGCGACGAGGTCAATGATCTCGCGCTCGCGCTGGGTGAAGCCGAGGCTCGACTCGAGCTCGGACAGCGCCGAGGGCGTTGCGGGATCCTCCGAGGCCATGAGCGCGGCGATCTCCTCGCGCACCTCCCCCGCGGCGTCCTCGCGCCCGTGCTCGCGGAACAGCCGCACGGCCGCCGTGAAGTACTTCAGCGCGGAGTCGTTCGCGTGCTCGGCCTGCAGCCGGCGCGCGGCGCCGACGAGCGCGATCGGATCTTCCGCGTGGTGCGCGAGCCGCGCGTCGAGGTAGGCGAGGAACACGGCGCTCCCCATCCCGGCGACGCGGTCCCGCTTCGCGGCGGCCGCCTCGGGATCGAAATCGACGAGGAGCGCGAGGATCGTGGAGCCCGCGGCGGAGAAGGTGTACCCGCGCGCGCGAAGCTCCTCGGCGAGCGCGCGATACGCCGCGCCGATCTCCTCCGGGCTGCCCTCGAGCTCGGTGACCATCGCAGCGGGGAACCCCGCGGCCCCCATGGGCAGTGCGTCGCTCCGCCCGCGGTAGCCCTCGCCGCGATCGATGAGCGTCGCGACGGCGCCGCTCCGACCGCTCCGGCGGGCCGCGAGCGCGAGCGCGTTCATGAGTGCGCGATCCGGCCCGAACGGGAGGTTCGCCGCCTGGAACCGGCCGCTCGCCACGAGGCTCCCTGCCGCCGTCGCGTCGGCGTACCGGCTCATCGTGAGGAGCGCCATGACGGCGATGTAGGCATCGGCGACGATCGCCGAGCGGTCGAAGCGCTCGCGCGCGATCGTGAGCTGGGCGGACGCCCACTCGAGGGCCCGTTGCGGTTGCCCCGCCGTGATGAGGGCGAGGCCGCGCAGGGGCGACGCGAAGCGCGCGACCCAGCCCGAATCGTCGAGGCGTTCGAACTCTTCGAGCGCGCGGGCGGAGCTGCCGCCGAGTGCGTGCATCGCGATGAGGATGAGCCCCGCGATCTGTCCGTCGACGCCCCGCATGGCCGCAAGCTCCTCGATCCGGTCGAGCGCGTCGGAGCCGATCGCGTCGCGCTCGGCGTGGAGCCCGAGGATAAGCGCCTCGATCGCCGCGGGGTGGCCGAGGTCGCCGTCGCCGTGCAGCGCAGCCTCGATCTCCGCGAGCGGCGCCTCCTGCGTGACGAGCCAGCGCGAGTGCAGGTAACGGAAGAAGAGCTGTTCTTCCACCGAGCCGCCACTCGAAGGGGTCTCGGCAAGGATCGCGCGCACCTCCTCCGGATCCGCGGGCCCCGTGAGCCGCAGCTCGAGCGCGCGGATGCCGGTGCGAAGCGCGGGCTCCGCACGCCACGCCTCCCAGCTGCGCACGAGGTCTGCATCGAAGCGATCGCTGAACGCCCGGGCGAGGAACGGCACCTCCGACTGCGCGACCACATCGGCGAACTGGCGCGGCAGCACGGGCGGCTCCGCGAGCCCGAAGGTGGCCTCCTGCCCCAGCCGCTCCTCCAGCTGCTCGCGGAGGCGGAGGCTGCGCACCGTCTCCGGCCGATGGCGGAAGTAATCGCTGATGCCCGGCGGGTTGACCGTCACCCGCGGGCTCGCGCCCACGCGAAAGAGCCGCACGAGGCCCCGCCCTTCGAGCCCTTCGAGTTCCTCCTGACCGATGAGGCTCGCGGCCTGCGCCACGGGGATCGGGCCGGCCAGCACGAGCAGTTCGAGCGATTCGCGTACGTTCTCGGGATAGCGGAAGATCAGCGATTCGAAGGCGCCCTCCAGTTCGTCGCTCCAGAGCTCCGTGCCGTCGTGCCAGGTCTCACCGTTCCGGTGGATGCGCCCGCGGCGGCGGCCCGTGTCGGCGAAGGCCACCGCGAAGCCGGGCAAGCCGCCCGATTTCATGTGAATCCTGCCGCTCAAAGACGGCGAGACCTGCCCGCCCAGTCGCGCATCGAGCAGATCGTGCACCGCATCGAGCGGCAGCTCGTCGAGCGTCAGCTTCACGACGGGCTCCGCGCGACGGATGAGGATCTTCTCCTCCGGGTCGATCCCGCCGCGCGCCTCGGCCGTGGCGATGATGGGTGTGCCGAGGCTCTTGTGCATCTGCTCGAGCAGCACCCAGGAGGCCTCGTCGAGCCGATCGATGTCGTCGACGAGCACCGCGGCGGGCCCCTCGCCGAGCAGTTCAGCCACGACGCGCGTCACGTCGGCAGGCCCCTCGGACTCGCCGCGCCGCGCGTGGGGCACAGCGGGGAGCGCGAGCCGGAACGCTTCGAACGGCCGGGCGTGCTCGATGCCGCGCAGTTGCAGCGTCGCGAGCCCGATGCCGCGGAGCGCCGCATTGACGTGCTTCAGTAGCTCCGTGCGGCCGCTCCAGTGCTGGCCCACGACGGACACCGAGGTTCCGTCGACGACGTAGCGCACGATGCGCTGCACGAGTGCGTTCCTCGTGTACATGTTTCCCCCTTTGCGCGCGGTTCCCGAGTGCGCGCACCGTTCCGTGGGGAGGCCAAGGCCACCCCGCCTGCTGCCTAGACTAATGCGCGGAGCGCGCGGAATGACGGCGGTGCGCGATGAGCGTCGCGCCGAGCCCGGCAAGCGCCCCGCCGAGCAGGATCCCGCCGAGCAGGGTGTCCGCTCCGGTGAGCGGCAACGCGGGGTCGGGATCGCGGAGCGCGGCCGCCTCACTCGCTGAGAACGCGAGGTCGACCCGGGCCGTGTCGGGGGCATCGAGCGCGCGCGGGGCGTCGTAGTCCACGCGCACGCACAGTTCGAGGGCCTCCCCCGGACCCAGCAGGCCCTGGTCAAGCGCCTGGGCCGCGGGGAACGGGGTGCCCGGAGTCGCCGCCATCGCGGCGACCGAGCACTCGGGAAGCCGCGCGGTCGCGAGCGAGAGCGCGGAGAACGCGCCGTGCGAAGCCGAGGCCTCGATCGGGGTGAGCCGCACGCGGAGCTCCGCGGCGGAGTGGTTGACCAGCGTCGCGGGTGCCACCACGCTGTCGCCGGGGTGCAGGGTCACGTCGAACAGCCGGTCCGCGGGCGAGACGACGAGCGCCGCGGAGTCCTCCGAGCGCAGTGCGACCGGAGAGTCCGGGCCGAGCGCGTCGGGGCTCGCCGCCGCCGGCCCGGCGACACCGAGGAGCCCCGCGAGCGGGAGCAGCGCGAGGAGCGCGCCGCGGCCGGTGCGGCTCGCGCGGTTCTCACGGCGGGCTGCGCCACGTACCGCTGGATCAGGCACGGTGTTCCCCCGACGCGCCGCCCGCGAGCGCCGGGACGCGAGCCTCGGCACGAACAGCGGGCTCCGCGGTACCGGTGCCGGGCTCCGCCGTGTCGATACCGGTGCCGGAACCGGTGCCGGAACCGGTGCCGGGCTCCGCCGTGTCACGGGGGCGCGTGCGCCCGCGGCTGGGCACGAAGAGCGCGACGAGGAACACCGCGCCTACGAGCCCGCGAGCCGCCCACGACTCGGAGACCCGGAACAGTGTGGCGAGGCCGCCCTGCAGCACCCAGCGGGGCGTGCCGAGCACCTGATCCTGCGTGACCGGCACGGGGTCGACGACCTCGTTGCCGTCGCCCTTCAGCACGGCGCCCTCGGGCACCAGCTCGTGCACGCGGTGCACGTACTGCTCCTCCCGGTTCCCCGGAGTGAAGGACACGATCACGGGCTCGCCCACTCGGCTCAGCTCCTCGCCCGTCGGCTGCTGCACGACGAGCACGTCCCCCACCTGATAGGTGGGCTTCATCGACACCCCCGTGACCGTCATGTAGTAGTCCCCGCTCACGGTGGCCCAGAGGAAGGGGACGGCGAGGGCGACGAGCGCGAGGCTCGCGATGGTCCGCAGGGTGAGGATGAGGGCGCGCATATCGGTCTCCGGGAGGGCCGCCCCCTGGAGCGAGCGGGCGGCGGCTGGACGGACGGGGGTGGAAGCGGAACGGGGCGCCCGCCCCGAGGGGCGGGCGACCGGCCGCCTACTTCGCGATGCTCGTGAAGAGGTAATCGGCGGTGACGGTCGCACCGTCGAGGCCCAGACCGCGGAACGCGTCGGCGTCATCGACGAACACGTCGACGCGCACCTTCGCACTCGCACCGGGCGCGAGCTCGAAGGTCTCGCCGGCGCCGAGGCGCATGTCGCTGAGCGAGCCCGTGGACACGAGCGCACCGTCGTCGACCGAGACGCGCGTGTCGAGGGCCCCCGCGAGCGCCGCGGACTGCACGCCGCCGGGCTGCAGCTGCGATCCGAGGCCGACCGTGAGCGTCGAGGTGGCGGAGGTGTTCGTCGCGGTGTAGTAGCCCGTGATCACTTCGCCGTCCATGGCGCCCGTGAAGGTGTTGCTCATCGGAGCACCGGTCACGGTGAGCTCGCCGTCGGCGGGCGTCTCCGTGATCTCGGCGTTGAACACGTTGTTGAAGATCGTGCTGTTCGCGGTGACGAGCGCGCCACCGACCGTCACGCCGGCAATGAGGAGCAGCGAACCGCCTGCGATCGCGAACTTCTTCTTCGTCGACTGGGAAGCCATGTGGCAGACCTTTCCTAGGGGATTGAGGGAGTGAGCTCGATGCCGCCGGAGTGGTGCCGCCGGGTGCGCTGCTCGATGTCGAGTCAACCGGCGCAGCACCCCGTCCCCAGCGCTCCACCGAGGATCTGCGGGGCCCGCACCCGTGATCTACGCGTGCGGTACCGCGCACGTACGCGGCACCGCGCCGCGCCGTACTGGCCACGGAGCGCTGCGGTCGGGCAATATGGGGATCACGGCTCCGCTGGGCGCCGCGAGCGCCGTTCCCGCTGGCGCGTCCCGATCACCGTCGCCGAGGAGCCCCGCTGTGACCCAGACTCCCGTCTCCCCCGATTCCGTGCCCCGCGCGGACACCGCCGCGAGCGAGCGCTCCGACCGCGAGCTCGATCGACGTCTTCGGGCGCTCGAAGCGGAGAACGCCGCGCTCCGCGCAGGGCAATCGGGTCGCCGTCCCCGCGGGATCCTCCGCAGCCTCCTCGCCGCGGTGGCGCTCACCCTCGCTGTGCTGCTCGCCCCGCTCGCCGTGCTCGCGTCCTGGGTGCGGATCGAGCTGGTCGACACCGACCGCTTCGTCGCTACCCTCGCACCGCTCGCGGAGGATCCCGCGGTGCAGAGCTTCTTGGGCGACCAGGTGATGGCGGCCGTCGACGAGCAGGTCGACTTCGACGCGATCGTCGGCTCGCTCGCGTCGGGGCTCACTAGCCTCGAGCTGCCGTCGGAGGCGGACGCCGCCATCACGCTGCTCCGCGGGCCCGCGGCCCAGGGGATGCGCTCCGTCGTCGCGTCGACGGTCGAGGAGACGATCGCCTCGGACGCGTTCGCCGGTACCTGGCAGCTCGCGCTCACGAACACGCACCGGGCCACGATCGCCCTCATGCGCGGCGACACGAACGGCATGCTCACGCTCGACCGCGACACGGGCGAGCTGGCGATCGACGCGGGCGTCATCGTCGCGCAGGTGAAGGATCAGCTGGAGGCCCGCGGCTTCGGCCTGGCGTCGATGATCCCGAACGTCACGGCGTCGATCCCGCTCACCACCGCCGAGGGGCTCGTCGGTGCGCAGCTCGGCTACGCCGCGGCCGTCGCCCTCGGCACGTGGCTGCCGTGGCTCGTGCTCGCGCTGCTCGTCGCAGGCGTGGCGCTCGCCCGCCGCCGCACCCGTGCGCTCGCGCGCACCGGCTTCGGCCTCACGCTCGGCTTCCTGCTGCTGCTCGGCGGGCTGAGCGTCGGCGCGGCGCTCTTCGAGCAGGCCGTGAGCCCGGGCGTCATGCCCGGCTCGACCGCCGCCGCGCTCACCACCCAGCTCACCGAATCGCTGCGCTCCACGAGCGCCGCCCTCGCCTTCGCCGCGGCACTGATCGCGCTCGCGGCACTGCTGCTCGGGCCCTCGCGGGGCGCAGTGGCGCTGCGCAGCGCGCTCACGTCGGGCTTCGCGCGGGCGCGCGCCGCGTACTCCGCGCACGGGGTGACGACGGGCGCGGTCGGCACGGCGATCGAGCGCTTCCGCTCGGCACTCGCGCTGATCGTCGCCGTCGGCGGGGTGCTGATCATCTTCCTCGCCCGCCCGGTGAACGCACCGACGATCGCCTGGACCACGGTCGGGGTGCTCGGCGCGCTCGCCCTGATCGAGCTGCTCCGCCGTCCGGAGGCCGAGGAGCACCGCGCTGAGGCCGAGGAGCACCGCGCTGAGGCCGAGGAGCACCGCCCGGCGGCCGAGAGCGCGTAGCAGGGGTCCCGGCGCCGGGCGCGACACTCAGCACCAGCTTGGGGCCGCCCCGATCACGCTGCGCACCGGGCGCCCTGTCGCGGCGTCGAGCAGCACCGTCGTGGTGCGCCTCCAGCCGGGGCGCACCGCGCGCCCGTCGGGCTCCGCGTCCGCCGAGACCACCTCGACCGCGAGCAGCCGACCGTTCGGCGCCGCGCACACCGCGGCGATCCGGCTGCCCGGCGCGGCGGGGGTGAAGCGCACGCCCCGAGCGTCGAGCGTCACCGCCTGCAGCAGCGCACCCTCCTCCGCGTCGGCGGCGAGCGGCTCGGCGGCCGCGCCGAGGAGTGGGTCGGCGCGCCAGAGCGTGCCGTCGTCCGCGCGGACCACCACGGCGCTCGACCCCGGCACGAAGCGCCACTCGGCCACGCGGAGCGCGGCGCCGTCCGCCCGGGCGACGACGAGCGGCGCGGCGAGCGGGCCGCTCGCGTCGAAGAGCAGGAGCGTGCGGTCCGCGTGCTCGGAGCCGAGCGGGGTGCCGCTCGCCACGACCCCGGCGGCGAGCACGGTCGGCTCCGCGCGGAGCTGTTCGAGCACGGCCGGCGCGTCGGCGATCACGTCGCTCGCGTCGCCGCCGGCGAGCGGGGCGACGCGGAGCGCAGCCCGGCCCGACCCCGTCTCGGCGATGACGAGCGCCCGGTCGGGAAGCACCGCGAACTCCTGGATGCGCGGTGCTGGCGTGAGTTCGACGGGCGGGCCGTCGGCCACGACGCCGGAGCCGAGCAAGCGGTCTCCCCGCGGGTCGCGCACGAGCGTGAACACCCGCGTGTCCGGCGCGCGCAGCACGGCCTCGACCGTGCTCGCCGTCCCCGTGCCCGCGCTGCGCACGTCCGCGAGGATCCGGAGCTCGCTCCCGTAGTCGAGGCGCTCCCCGAGGGTGACCACGAGATCCGATCCCGAGCTTGTCACCTCGACGGGCAGCGCGGGGTCGGTGCGCACGTGCCGGGCGTCGACCGGGTCAACGGGCTGGCTCAGCCGGATCGAGACGCGAGCACCGTTCTGCTCCGTCAACGCGACAGGCCGCACCTCCACCGAGACGAGGCGAGGCGGCTGCAAGACGTTGGCCGCACCGAGCCCAGCAGCGAGGACTCCGAGGCCGACCATGAGCGCGGCTGTGCGCGCGGCGAAGCGCCGGTTTCGGCTAGCCGACATAGGGATCCTCCGGTTCGTCCGCGGGGGTGAGCGCTTCGGGGAGCAGCACCGAGACCCACCCGCTCCCGGCGCTGGGGTTCGGCGCGAAGGCGCCGCGCGCCACGAGCCAGTCGCCCGCGGTGAACCGGCTCTGCCATCCCGGGGCGTACACGGGAACGCCGACCGCCTGCGCGTCCACGGCGCAGCAGGTGATGGCGAAGCGGGTCACCACGAGCACGTTCTCCGGGTCGTCGCGATCGGGGGCCGCGAAGCCCAGCAGCTCGGCGGTGCGGCCGTCGACGGCGGCGGCGTGCGGGTGGCGGGTGAGCACCGACCAGTCGCGCACCGTGAGCTCGGCGTCCGCGCGCCCGGCGAGGGCCGCGAGCTCGCGATCCGCGCCGGGATCCGCGCCCGGTTCGGAGGCGCGCACGGGCATCGCCTGCTGCGCGGCCCGCTCGGCGCTCAGGGTCGCGGGCGGGAGGAGGATGAGCAGCGCGACCGCGAGCGCAGCGATCGCCCCGCCTCCGAGCCGCCGGAGCGCGCGCCGCAGCCGGGTCTCCGTCCCCGCACGGGCGGGCGGGTGCCCCGCGTGCGGAGCGTCCGCCTCGCCGATGCGCCCGGCTCGCTTCCAGGCTCGCGTCCGGGCCGCGTGCACGGCGCAGCCCGCGGTGAGGAGCACGGCCGCGATCCCGCCCATGAGCACCGTGAACCAGGCGGAGCGCGGATGGATGTACCAGGCGAGCCGCCCGCTCAGCGCGAGCGAGAGCGTCGCCGCGATCCCGCAGGCGAGGAGCACGAGGCCCGGCCAGCGCCGCTCAGGCCGCAAGGTTCATCCCCCAGGCGATCGCCGCGACGCAGAGCGCCGTGAGGAACGCGAGCTGCGCCACCGCCCGCCCCGTGAAGGTGGTGCGCAGGAGCACGATCATCTTCACGTCCATGAGCGCGCCGAAGAGGAGGAACGCGACGACGCTGCCGGGCAGGAATGCCGCGCTCACCGAGAGGATGAAGAAGGCGTCGACCGTTGCGCAGAGCGAGATGATCGCGGCGAGCACGAGGAGCGCGATGACCGACCAGAGCGGATCGGCGCCGAGCGCGAGGAGCGCCCCGCGCGGCACGCCCACCTGGATGGCGCCCGCGAGCACCGCGCCGAGCGCCAGGGCGGGCATGAGCTGGGACGTCTCGGCGAGGAACGCGTCGGCGCTCCGCGCCAGCCGCCCGCCCGCGTCCCCGGGCGGGTGCGCGCAGCTCGCCCGGAACTCGGGGGTCAGCAGGGCCTCGGGGCGGGGGTGCGTGCTGAGCCACCAGCCGAGCAGGTTGGCGATCACGAAGCCGCCCAGCACACGCGCCCAGAGGATCTCGGAGCCCCAGCCGAAGGCGTGCGCCGTCGTGAGGATCGTGACGGGGTTCAGGATCGGCGCGGCGAGGAGAAACGTGACCGCCTCGGCGGGCGAGCAGCCGCGCTGCAGCAGTCCGCGCGCGAGCGGCACGTTGCCGCACTCGCAGACGGGGAGCACGATGCCGAAGAGGGAGAGCGCGAGCCGGCGCAGGGCGGGGCGCCGGGGCAGGGCCCGCTCGAGCACGCCGCTCGGCACCCAGATGCGCACGGCGATCGAGATGAGCGTGCCGAGCACGACGAAGGGCAGGGACTCGAGGAACACCGCGAGCGCGAGCGTCACGAAGTCTTGCGCGGCGGCGGGAAGCGCGGCGACTGCGGCGGAGCCCCCCGCGCCCCCGCCGGAGGGTCCGGGGCGGAGCACGATCGCCGCGATCAGTGCGGCCGAGACGAGCCCGGCCGCAAGCCACCCGGCGGTGCTCCCCCGCGGTCGCACGGCGCTCCGGGGTGGGACCGCGCTCCGCGGGTGCACCGCGTTCCGCGCACGCGGGGCGCGGTGCGACGGCGCGGGATCCCGCTCCGGCGCCGCTGGCTGCCCGGTCCCGCTCACGCGCAGACTCCCCGGGGCACGTCGGCGACGATGCGCCCCGCGTCGAGCCGGATCACCCGGTCGGCGACGGCCCGGTCTTCCGGGTCGTGGCTCACCGCGCAGACGGTCGCGCCCCGCGCGGCGCGGTCCACGAGGATCTCCCGTGTGCGGGAGCGGCTCTCGGCGTCGAGGCCGGCGGCGGCCTCGTCGAGGAAGAGGATCGCGGCCCCGCTCGCGAGGCCCTGGGCGAGAAGCGCGCGCTGGCGCTGGCCGCCGGAGAGCTCGTGCAGCGAGCGCTCGGCGTGCGCGGTGAGCCCCACGGCGGCGAGCGCGTCCGAGATCGCCCGGCTGCGCGCCGCGCCCCGGAGCCGCGACGCCGCGCGCGGCCCCGAGACGCCGATCGCGACGGTGTCGGCGACGGTGAGCGGCAGCGCGGTCGGCACGGCGGGGCGCTGTACGACGAGCGCGGTGGGCCCGGTGCGGATCACGCGGCCGGCGCTCGGCCGCGCGGCGCCAGCGAGGATCTCGAGCAGCGTCGATTTCCCGGCCCCGTTGGGCCCCATGATCAGGGAGAACGTGCCCGGGCGCAGGGAGAGATCGATGCCGTGCAGCACGGCTGAGCGACCGAACGCCGCGTGGATCCCCTCCGCCCGGATCGCGGGGTCATGTGTCATGACACCCACGCTACCATGTTGAGAATGGTTCTCGTTATCTGTATGGTCGTGTCCCATGCACTGGATCATCGATGCGCTCGGAACCGAGTTCTTCCTCCGCGCGCTCACCGGCGGCGCCCTTGTCGCCGTCATCTGCGGCGTCGTCGGCACCTGGGTCGTCATCCGCGGCATGGCGTTCCTCGGCGAGGCCGTGGGCCACGGCATGCTGCCCGGCGTCGCCCTCGCGACGGTGCTCGGCCTGCCGCCAATGCTCGGCGGCGCGGTCTCGGCGGCGCTCATGAGCGCGCTGATCGGAGCCCTCCAGCGGCGCGGCCGGCTCTCCTACGACACGAGCATCGGCCTGCTCTTCGTCGCAATGCTCGCCGTCGGCATCATCATCGTGTCCCACTCCGGCTCCTTCGCCACGGACGCGACCGCGCTGCTCTTCGGCGATGTGCTCGCGATCACCGGAGCCGATCTGGCCGCACTCGCGATCGCCGCGGCCGTCGCCCTCGCGATCGCCGCGGCCGGGCACCGCGCGTTCATCGCCCTCGCGTTCGACCCGCGCATCGCGCGCACGCTCGGCTACCGCACCGGCCTCGCGGCGGCCGGCCTCACCGGCCTCGTCACCCTCGCCGTGGTCGCCTCCGCGCAGGCCGTCGGCACCCTCCTCGTCGTCGCGCTGCTCCTCGGGCCCGCGGTCGCGGCTCTCCCCTGGAGCAGCCGGATCCCCCAGCGCATGCTGCTCGCGGCCGGCTTCGGGATCGGCGCCGTCGGGATCGGGCTCGCCGTCTCCTGGCTGCACGCGACCGCCGCGGGAGCCACGATCGCCGCCGCAGCCGTCGGCCTCGCGGCCCTCTCCCACCTCGCCCGCGCGGGCCTCACCCGCGCCGCGCCGTCCGCCCCTCACACCACCGCCCGTCGCACCACCACCCCCGCCACTCCCTTGGAAAGTCACGCATGACCCGCTCCCCCGCGCTCACCGCCGCGAGCACGCTCCTCACCCTCGCCCTCATCGGCTGCTCGGCAGCCCCCGACCCCGGCGCCGCAACCACCCCGCCCCCCGGACCCACCACGGACTCGGATGCCTCGGAGGCTTCGGGCGGGCACGGCGCCGTCGCCGGAGCATCGGAGGCCGCCGAAGCGCAACTCCACCTCGTCACGGTGGACGCTGCGGGCGCCGTCGGCCTCCTCGATCTGCTGAGCGGCGACGAATCGTCACTCGGCACGATCACGGCCCCCGACCGCGTCGAGAGCGACGGGCGCTACGTCTTCGCCGCGCACGAAGCGGGGCTCGAGATCATCGACAGCGGCGCCTGGACCTGGGACCACGGAGACCACTTCCACTACTACCGCGGCACACCGCGGCTCGTCGGCTCGGTCCCGGGATCCGGCCCCGCCCGAGTCGTCGGCGGCCCGCTCGCGACCGCGGGAGGCACGGGCGTCTTCTTCCCGGGCTCCGGCGAGGCCGTACTGCTCGACAACGCCGCGCTCGCCGCAGGCACCCCCGACGAGCTCTTCCGGGTCTCGGGCACCCCGCACGCCGGGCTGCTCGCCCCGCTCGGCGCTGGGGCGATCATCACCGAGGCCGACGACTCGGGCCGGATCACCCAGTTGCGCGCCCTCGCGGCGGACGGCACGCCGAGCGAGACAACGGCCCCCTGCCCCGACGCATCGAGTGCGCTCACGACGCGCAGCGGCACGGTGTTCGCCTGCGCGGACGGCGCCGTGCTCGGCACCGTCGACGCGGACGAGCAGGCGGTGCTCGAGCGCATCCCGCTCTCGGAGACCAGCGGGGCCGAGGCCGGTGCCGAGGCTGGTGCCGGCGCCGACGCCGGTGCCGCCGGGTTCGGCACAGCGCCGACGGAACTCGCGGGCCGGAAGGGCCGCCCCACGGTCGCCGGTATCAGCGCGGCATCCGGCAGCGGTGCGAGTCCCGGGTTCTGGCGTCTCGACACGCGTGCGCGGAGCTGGCACTGGACCCCGAGCGCCGTGCCGCTGCTGCACGCCATCGCGGTCGACGACGCCGAGGATCACGTCGTCGTGCTCGATGCAGCGGGCAGTGTGCGCGTGTTCCGCGGCGACACCGAGATCGGTGCGACGGATCCGCTCCTCAGCGCGGCCGAGCTCGCCCCCGAGGCCCGCGACCGGATCACCCTCTCCGTCGACGCGCAGCGCGCGTACCTCGGGGCGGCGGATTCCGGCGTGGTCGCCGAGATCGACTTCGCCGACGGCGCCCGGATCGCCCGCGAGCTGCGCCCCGCGGTGGCCCCGGTGCACCTCACGGAGACGGGCCGATGAGCGCGGCCCCCCGCCGCGGCCGAGCATCCGCGACTCGCGTCCAGGCGGACCGAACGCCCGGGATCCGGACCCCACGGACCCGGACCCCGGGGATCCGCGCGCTGCTGGCTGCCGCACTGCTCGCGGCGACCGCGCTCGGCGCCACCGCGTGCGCGCCATCCGGCGGCTCGCCGGGCGGCGGCTCGCCGCCGTCGATCGTCGTGACGACGAACATCCTCGGCGATGTGGTCGAGGAACTCGTCGGCGACACCGCGGACGTCACGACGCTCATGCGCCCGAACGCCGATCCCCACTCCTTCGAGATCTCGGCCCAGGAGGCCGCGGCGCTCGACCGCGCCGACCTCGTCGTGTCGAACGGGCTCGGGCTCGAGGAGGGCCTCCAGCACCACCTCGACCGGGTCGAGGCCGCGGGCGGCGCCCAGTTCGTGGCAGGCGCGCACATCACCCCGCTCAGCGGCCAGGAGGGCGCGGCGACCGCCGACCCGCACTTCTGGACCGACCCCACGCGCATGATCGAGGTCGTCGACGCACTCGGCGCGCTCCTCGCGAGCGGCGAGCTGCCCGGCTTCGACGGCGCGGCGCGCGCGGAGATCGGCGAACGCACCGCGAGCTACGCCGCACGGCTCACGGCGCTCGACGCGGAGATCGAGGATCGCTTCGCCGCGATCCCGCCCGCCCAGCGCGCGCTCGTCACGAACCACCACGTCTTCGCGTACCTCGCCGAGCGCTACGGCTTCCGCGTGCTCGGCACCGCGATCCCGGGCGGCACCACTCTCGCCGCGCCGAGCGCCGCGGACCTCCGCTCGCTCGTCACCGCGATCGGCGAAGCGGGCGTCCCCGCCATCTTCGCCGAGACCTCTGCCCCGGACCGGCTCATGCAGGTGCTCGCGGAGGAGGCCGACATCGAGGTGCGGGTCGTTCCGCTCTTCACCGAATCGCTCTCCGAACCTGGCGCAGGAGCGGAGAGCTACACGGAGATGCTCGCCACGAACGCCGAGCGGATCGCCTCGGGGCTCGCCCCCACCGACCACTAGCCCGGCCGTGCGCTCAGCCGAGCGCCGGCTACCCACCCCAACACCCCAGAAAGGGAACCCATGACCCAGACCGAACGCGCACGCCCCCGAGCGTCGCGCCATTCCCGCCTGCTCCTCACCGTGGCGGCGAGCGCGGGCCTCGCGCTCCTCGCGAGCGGCTGCACCGCGCAGGCTGGCGCCACCGACGAGTCGGGCGAGCAGAACCACGCGGGACACTCGCACGCGGATCATGACCACTCGGCGCACGCGGACCGTCTCGCGGTGACCACCGCCGGCGGGATCACGGTGCTCGACGCCAGCGCGCTCGACGCGGGCACCCTCAGCGAGGCCGGCCAGCTCGACACCGAGGAGTTCACCCGCCTCAACAGCTTCGGCGACGGCAAGCACCTCCTCGTCACGACGTCCCGCGGCTTCGAGGTGCTCGACACCGACTCGGCGAAGCTCACGGGGCTCGTGTTCCCGGCGACCGCGGCGGGCCACGTCGTGCGGCACGCCGACCGGACCGTGCTCTACGACGACGGTACGGGGCGCACGACGATCCTCGACACCGCGGCGCTCGACCGAGACAACACGACGGCGCCGAAGCAGCGCGAGTACACCGCGGAGGCCCCGCATCACGGGGTCTCGATCGAGCTCGGCGACGGGACGCTCCTCACCACCGTGGGCACCGCGGACGGCCGCACCGGCGCCGTCGCGCTCGCGCCGCACGACGACCACTGGCACGAGCACGCAGTCTCGGCGGACTGCCCCGGGATCCACGGCGAGGGCACCGCGAAGGACGAGGCCGTCGTCTTCGGCTGCGAGGACGGCGCGCTGCTGTTCCAGGACGGAGAGTTCACGAAGCTGAGCGCGCCCGACGCGTACGGCCGCATGGGCAATGCGTTCGTCTCCGAGGACAGCCCGCTCGTGGTGGGCGACTACAAGAACGATCCGGACGCGGAGGGCTACCTCCTCAGCGCCGTGACGCTCATCGACACGGCCGCGGGCACGCTGCGCGTGGCCGAACTGCCCGAGAACGTGCGGTACACCTACCGCGACGTGGTGCGCGGCCCGGAGGGGCACGCCTACATCCTGTCGACGGACGGATCGATCCACGTGCTCGACGCCGCCACCGGCAAGATCGTGAACGAGTTCCCCGTGATCGCGGCGTGGGAGGGCCCCGCCAACTGGCAGGATCCGCACCCGACGATCGTGACCGACGGCTCGACCGCGTACGTTACCGAACCGGCTGCCAAGACCGTGCACGCCGTTGACCTCGAGAGCGGCAAAACTCTTGCGAGCGCGAAGCTCGCGGGCGTTCCCAACGAGATCGCGATCGCGCGCGGCTAACGCCACCCGTGGGTGGCCGGGGCGTCTGCCCCGGCCACCCACGGGTCAGCGCAGGTCCGCACTCACATGCGGAGTCCGGCAGCGCATCGCGCGGGTCACGAAGCGGGCCCCGTTGGTGCACGGAAGGCAGGGACTCGATGCCCTGCAGCCGACGAGGCAATCAGAAGTTCCAGCCGTCTCACCCGGGTCTCTTCTCTCTTCGCGCTCATCACCCACCAGACGGCGTCACGTCGGTACGACGGCGCGAACTTCCCGAAGTTCTCCCAGGCCACCACGCTGTCAGCAAATCGCCGTGCGTAGTCGGGGTGCAGCTCGACGTTTCGCGATGCAGACGAATAGCCTGAAATGTCCTTTCGGTTCTCGAACAGCTGCAGCCCTTCCGGCCGCATCTTTCCGAGTCGAATCAACGTTTCAGCCTTGCTCACGTTGACGGCGCTCCACACGCTGTCTCGCTTGCGGGGCGTGAATCGCACGGTGTAGCTGTCGCTGTCGACGCGTTTCCTGAGTCCGTCGATCCACCCAAAGCACAGAGCGACGTCGACCGCTTCAGACCAGGTCTGACTCGCTACTCCTGAGCTCTTCTTCTGGAACAGAACCCACACCTCACGCCGGTGGGAGTGATGCTCGTCGAGCCATGCGCTGAACGCAGCAGCATCGCTGAAGAAGAGTGCTTCGTCCATGGCGCTCCCTACCGAGTCGGGTTTCGTGCCAACCATTTCAGGATCGCACGTGTGGTCTCACTGGGACGCTCCTGGTGCACCCAATGCCCGCTATCCACGCTGAATTCTTCAACGTTGGGGACGAACGTCGACAGGGATTCCGATCGGGCGACTGCGTCGCGAAGACCGTACATCATGAGCGCGGGCTGGTGGATGATCGGATCGGCTTCCGCCAAGAGATGCCAGTTCCGGTTCAGATTGCGATACCAGTTGATCCCACCAGTAAACCCCGAGTGCGTGAATGCGGCGTCGTACACGGCGAGTTCCTCCTCGCTGAGGAGCGGCTCGCCCAGCGGAGCATCGCTCTGGGCGGTCTCGATGAGCACCATGCCCGGCGCGGGGGGCTTCAGTGGCTCGTTCCGACGGTACAAGTTGTTGATGAAGCGTGCGGGGTTCGCGTCAAACACCGCATCTGCGACGCCCGGTTGCTTATTGAAGTGGACGAAATAGTAGTCATCGCCGAGCACTGCCTCCATGAAATCGAGCCACGGCATCTCCCCACGGGCGAGGTACGGCAGACTGAGCGCCACCACTCGGTCAACCCGATCCGGGTACAGCAGCGTGAAGCTCCAGACGACGAAGGCCCCCCAGTCGTGCCCCATGAACGTTGCGCTCGTGTAGCCGAAGTGATCGAGCAGCGCGGCGAGGTCTCCCGTGAGATGCTCAATGTCGTACTCAGCGATATCCGCAGGCCTGGCCGAGTGCCCAAACCCTCGCTGGTTGGGTGCGATCACATGGTAGCCCGCCGCGACAAGAGCTGGGATCTGAAAGCGCCAGGTGAACGCGAGATCGGGCCAGCCGTGGCAGAGCACAATCGGATTTCCTGCGTTCTCTTGGCCGGCTTCGAATACTTCGAGGTCAACACCGTTCACGGAGATGATGGTGGCGTCGGGGAAGGCAAAGTCATGGGTTCGAATCTTCATTTTCTCAAGGTAATCCAGTAAACAGGACACCTTTTGACCGGTTTTTCTGGAAGTATGAAAATCATGAAATCGGATCGCCTGGTCGCCATCCTCCTGCTGCTGCAGCGGCGTGAACAGGTCACTGCCGCAGAGATCGCACAAGAACTCGAGGTGTCCGAACGCACCGCACGGAGGGACCTCGATGCGCTCGGCATGGCCGGAATTCCCATCTATTCGGTCCGAGGGAGATCCGGCGGCTGGCGGCTCCTCGGCGGCGGTCGCATTGATCTGTCGGGACTGACCGAGAGCGAAGCGCGCGCACTCTTCGTCGCTACGGCGCCAGTTGCAACAGCCGACACCGCGACACCAGAACTCCGAGCCTCCCTGCGGAAGCTCGTTCGAGCCCTCCCCGAGACCTTTCGGACCGGGGCCGAAGCTGCTGCGTCTTCCCTCTTCGTCGATTCACGCCCCTGGGGTATGGCTGACGCTCCGAGCAGTCCACCCCCGTTTCTCGAAGCCCTGCAGGATGCGGTCATCCGCGGGGTGCAGGCGCGGCTCGGCTACGTCGACAGCGCGGGCGCCGAGTCAGATCGGATCGTGCACCCGCTGGGCTTGGTATCGAAGAGACCGCACTGGTACCTCGTGGCGCACACCGCACACGGCCAGCGGACGTTTCGCCTCGACCGCGTCACCGCTGTCGTCCCCAGCGATGAACCCGCACTTCGCTTCGCGGACTTCGACCTCACAACCACCTGGCGCGCCCTCGCCGACGATGTCGAGCGCCTCCGAGAGGGCGTCGAGGTGCACGCGATCTGTGCGCCTGAGGGGCTCGGATTTCTCCGAACAGCAGTGGGCGACAATCTCCACATCGGTCAGGCAGCGAGCGATGGTCGCATCCCGGTCGTGATCCATGCACCGAGCGAGTACGGGATTGCGGGTCACCTCGCCGGCCTCGTCGAGTGGCTGGACATCATCAGCCCACCAGGAGTGCGAGACCATCTGGGAAGAATCGGTGCGGCGCTGACGCGCCGCTATTCCCTCCCCCGAGATGCGCCCGTGGAGTGGACGCCAGCAACCGCGGACGAATGATCGGGAAGAGCGGACGCACGGTCGGGCATCCGACGCCGCGCACCGCCACGCTGGAATCATGACCACGACTGCCCCCATCACGCTCCCCCGAACATCACCACCCGGCCGCATGCGCTACGGCGGCCTCATCGCACTCATGGCGATGAGCTTCTTGCTCGTCACAGCCGAGTTCCTCCCGAACGGCGTGCTCACCGAGATGGCCGAGAGCCTCGGGGTGACCCCCGGTCAGGCCGGGCAAACCGTCAGCATCACCGCGCTCGCCGGACTCATCGCGGCCCCGACCATTGGTCTGGTCTTTCCCCGGCTCGATCGGCGCGTACTCCTCGCCGGGATGGCCGCGCTCGGCGCGGTGTCGAACCTCGTGGTCGCGCTCGCCCCGTCGTTCCCGCTCATTCTCGCCTCGCGGTTCCTCCTCGGCGTCGCGATCAGCACGTTCTGGGCGATGTCGATCAGCGTCGCGGCGCGGCTCGCCGGGCCCGAACGGCTCGGGCGGGCGATCATGTTCACGTCCGCGGGGATGTCACTCGCCACGGTCGCGGGCGTTCCGCTCGGCGTCGTGGTGTCCGAGCTCGCCGACTGGCACCTCGCGTTCGCCGGCCTGAGCGCCGCCATGGCCGTGCTCGCCGTCGTCGTGCGCGTCGTGCTGCCGCCTGTCCCCGCCGCGCGCACCAGCAGTCTCGCCGCGCTCGGCCGCACCCTCGTGCGCCCCGGCATCGCCCTCGGGCTCACGGGCCACACGCTCGTCGTGCTGGGACACTTCCTCGCCTACACGTACATCCGGCTCGCGCTCGAGCGCGTCACCGTCGGCCCCGATGCGGTTCCCGTGGACGCGGGCACCATCGTGCTACTCCTCGCCCTGTTCGGCGCGGGCGGGCTCATCGGCAACGTCCTCGTCGGGCTGATCGTCGATCGCTCGTTCGCGACGCTGTCGGTGCTCGTCCCGCTCGCCATCGCGGTCGCGGTGCTCACCACACTCACCCTGCCCGGCGCGCTCTGGCTCGTCGCCGCGGCGGTATTCGTCTGGGGCTTCTGCTTCGCGTCGTGGCTCATCGTCGTGAACACGTGGGTGGGGCACCGCCTCCCCGACCGCCTGGAGGCCGGCGGCACGCTCGTCGTCATGGGCTTCCAGGCCGCCATCACGCTGGCCGCGGGGCTCGGCGGTCTCGTGATCGACGCGCTCGGCGTCGCCGTCGGCTACGGCGTGGGCGCGGCGCTCCTCGTCGCGGGGGCCGTCCTGTTCGGGCTGTCCCACCGCCAGCGCGAGGGCACGACCCCCGTGTGACGCCGGAAGGCCCGGCTGAAGCCGTCATCGGAGGCATAGCCGAGTTCACGTGACACCTGCGAGACCGGTGTGCCCGTCGCCAGGCGCCGCTTCGCATCCTCCATGCGAATCCGCGCGAGGTACTGGCCCGGCGTCGCCCCGAGGGTGTCACGGAACCGGCGCGCAAATACCGAGCGCGACATGGCGCCGAGCGCGGCGAGCGTCTCGAGCGACCAGTCCCGCCCGGGCTCGTGGTGGATGGCGCTCAGCACGCGGTCGAGCTGCGGATCGGCCGCCCGCGCGCTCCACCCGCGGGGCGCACAGCCCGCGCCATACCAGGAGCGCAGCACCGCGAGCAGCACCGTCCGAGCCATGAGCCGGCAGACTACGCTACTGCCCGCGGGCGGCGGCGCTCCCCCGTCGGCGGAGGCGGAGGCCTCGGCGATCCCCATGTGGCTCGCGAGCGCAGCGCCCGCCGGGTCGAGGGCCGGGAAGCCGAGCAGCGTGAGCGGCTCCGGCAGCAGCTCGTGGAGGCGCTGCGCCGTCTCGCTGAGGTCGAGCGTCACGATGAGGATGGCGCTGTCGCACGCCGCTTCGAGGGTGTGCGCGCCGCGGCCGAGCGTCAGCACGGCGGCGCCGGCCCCAAATCCGCCTGCGGGCCGGGCCGGTACAGCGGTCACGTGCGCACCGTCCCGCGCCACGGTGCACGCGGGCATCGTGGCTCCCCGAAGCTCTCCCGTCAGCACGTAGATGAGGGTCGTCACACCGGCTGCGGCATGCACGCGCTGGCTGGCCGCGAGGTCTCGCCGTTCCGTGCGTCGCACGGTGAGGTCGACGTCCTCGAGGAGGCGGTCAAACACTGCAGATTCGGGCTCGGTCACCCTTCATCCAACGGAGAACGCGCGCCCGCTATTCCGCACCCGGAACCGCGCGTGTGCGCGGCACGGTCGTAGCGAACTCGATCATCTCGTCGCTGACCCCGCGGTTCTCCCAGCCGAGCGCCGTGAAGAACGCGTGCGCCTCGGGGTTGCCCAGGTCCACGTATGAGACCCACGTCTCGCCTCCCGGGTGCCCGGCCCAGGTGAGCGCCGCGGCGAGCGCGCGGCGGCCCAGGCCCTGCCCGCGACGCGCGGGGTCGACTGCGAGGTCCGACACCGTGTGCGGGTGATCCGCGGCCTCCCAGACGCAGCCGATCAGCGCGATCGGCTGCTCCGGCTCGGCCGCGTCGCTGACGACGAGTTCCGCACCGCCCGCGTCGCTGAGCACGTGGGCGAGCCACTCCTCGTCGAGCGGGCCGAGCTCAGCGTCGAGCTTCGGGTCGGCGAACCAGTCCTGGATCCATGCCCAGTCCGCGCGCACCATGCGGCGCACGAGCGGGGCGTTCGGCGCGCTCACGCGAGCGAGAGGAAGAGCTTCTCGAGCTCCTCGGGCTGCGTGGCTCCCGGCGCGTCCGGATCCTCGAGGCAGTCGCGGAGCGCGCTCGAGATCACGAGGAAGCCGGCGCGGTCGAGCGCCTTCGAGACGGCGGAGAGCTGCTGCACCACATCCCGGCAGTGCGCGTCCTGCTCGACGGCGTCGATGACGGCGGCGAGCTGGCCGTGCGCACGGCGCAGGCGGTTCACCACCTTCCGCTTGGCCTCGGCGTCGTGGGTGACGGGGGTCTGCTCGGTCATTCCCGGGCTCCTCTCAGCGATCGAGTTGACATTCACTATACCCCCGGGGGTATCATCGCACCATCCCGGGAATACCCCCGGGGGTATCCTTCACGATTGGAACTCCCATGTGCCGCCCCACCACCTGCTCCACCTGCCAGCGCACAACCTGGGCCGGCTGCGGCCAGCACGTCGACATGGTGCGCGCGAGCGTCCCCCGCTCCGAATGGTGCAACGGCTCGCACACCCCCGAGGAGATCGCACAGGCCAAGGCCGCGCGCCCCGCGGGCTTCCTCGGCCGCCTGCTCGGGCGCTGATCCCGGCCGCTCACCGCGGACGCGAGCCCGCAGCCCCGCTCCTCTGTAGCCCCGCTCCTCTGTAGCCCCGCTCCCCCGTAGCCCCGTAGCCCCGTAGCCCCGAAAGGACCCCATGCTCCTCGAACGATTCTTCGACCCCGATCTCGCGCAGGCGAGCTACCTCGTCGGCTGCCAGGCCACGGGCGAGGCGCTGCTCGTCGATCCGCGCCGCGACACCGCCGAGGCGCTCGCGACCGCGGCCGCCCACGGCCTGCGCATCGTCGCGGTCGCCGAGACCCACATCCACGCCGACTACCTCTCGGGCACCCGCGAGATCGCCGCGCGCACCGGGGCGCGCATGTACGTCTCGGACGAGGGCGGCCCGGAGTGGCGCTACGGCCCCGAGTTCGACGACGCGGTTCGGCTCCGGGACGGCGACGAGATCCGCATCGGCAATCTCACCGTGCGGGCGCTCCACACGCCGGGCCACACGCCGGAACACCTCGCGTACCTCCTCACCGACGGCGCGCAGGCGACCGAGCCGGGCTACCTGCTGAGCGGAGA
The DNA here is from genome assembly GCF_000633415.1 of Leucobacter sp. PH1c. Taxonomy (GTDB): domain Bacteria; phylum Actinomycetota; class Actinomycetes; order Actinomycetales; family Microbacteriaceae; genus Leucobacter. Next base: position 45,163 of record NZ_AYMV01000050.1, read on the forward strand.
CTTCGTGTTCGTCGGCGATGTGGGCCGCCCCGACCTCCTCGACGAGGTGCAGGCGACCACCGACTCGCGTTTCGCCGGCGCGCGCGAGCTGTTCGCGAGCCTGCGGGATCGATTCCTCACGCTGCCCGACTACGTGCAGGTGCTCCCGGGCCACGGCGCGGGCTCGGCCTGCGGAAAGGCGCTCGGCGCGGTGGCGAGCACCTCGGTCGGCTACGAGCGCCGCTTCGCCTGGTGGGCGCCGTTCCTCGCCGCGAACGACGAGGAGGGCTTCGTGTCCGAGCTCCTCAGCGGCCAGCCCGATGCGCACGCGTACTTCGCCCGGATGAAGCGAGAGAACCGGCTCGGGCCCGCCTTCCTCGCCGACCGGCCGCTGCTCGAGCGAAGCGCGGAGGAGCTACGCGCCGAGCTCGACGCCGACCGCGTGATCCTCATCGATACGCGTCCCGCGGATCAGGTGCGGCTCGGCACCGTGCCGCGCAGCCTGAACATCCCGGGACCGGCGCAGGCCGCGAGCTTCGGGGCGTGGGCGATCGACCCGGAGCGGGAGACCCGGCCGCTCGTGGTGCTCGCCGCGGACGTCGCGGCGGCCGCCGAGCTGCGCGACCACCTCG
>NZ_AYMV01000051.1 GCF_000633415.1 Leucobacter sp. PH1c
GCCCCACCCAGAGGAGCCCACCCCACCCAGCCCAGCCACCTCAGCCGAGCGGAGCGCCCGCCTGCGCCGCGAACGCCCGGATCGCGCGGCGCGCATCGGCGACCGTGATGCTGCCGCCCGCCACGATGTGCAGGCCGTACGCATCCTCCAGCGCGACGAAGTTCATCGCCGTGTCGGCGAGGGGCCCCGTCAGTGAAAACGCACCCGATGCGGCGCCCTCCTCGAGGATCCCGGTGTAGAGCTGCAGCTGCTCGCCGTAGAGCTGCTGCACGAGCGCGTCGTGCAGGGGCGACTTCCCCGCGAGCACGTCGAACTCGTAGAGCAGCCGCATGAGCGCGTCATCGGGGCCGCTCGGCAGGCCCGCGTCGATCGCCGCGGCGAGCTTGCCCGCGGGGGTGTCGTGCTGGGCGACGAGCTCGGCGCGCTCCGTGCCGACGCGCGCCATGCCGGCCGCGTGGGTCTCGACGAGGATCGCGTCGAGGTCGTCGTAGTAGTAGAGCAGGGCGCCGCGGGTGACGCCGGCCTGGTTGGCCACGTCGGTGAGCGACAGGTTCCTCAGCCCGTGCTCCGCGGCAGCGGCGAGCGCCGCGTCGATGACCTCGATGCGGCGCTGCTTCTGCGTACTCGGTCGTGCCACGCCTGTCAGTATGCCAGAGCGCTCGCCCGGCGGGCCGCCGAATCGCGGTTATTTGACATTCGAGTGAATTAATTTACTCTTGTGTTAAATAACTTCGCGGAGCGCTGAAGAATCGGCGCCCACAACCTAGGAGCAGACATGGTCGTCGACACTCTCTACACGGGCGGGCCGATCCGCACCTTCGATCCGGCGCAGCCCTGGGTCGAGGCCCTCGGCGTCACGGGCGATCGCATCAGCTACGCGGGATCGGCCGCCGACGCACCCGCCGCGCGCACGGTCGTGCAGCTCGAGGGGCGGCTGCTCTCGCCCGGCGTCGCGGACACGCACAACCACCTCCTGCTCGGCTTCGACGACCTCGCCGTGAGCCTCGACCAGGTGCAGAGCCTCGACGTCGTGCGCCGGCGCATCGCCGAGTTCGCCGAGACGCACCCCGAGCTCGACTGGATCTGCGCCGAGAACGCGCTCTACTCCGTGGTCGAGGGCCGGCGCCCGAACGCCGACGACCTCGTCGGCACGACTGACAAGCCGGTCTTCATCACGACCTACGATCAGCACTCGGTCTGGCTCAACCGCCCGGCGATGGCGAAGCTCGGGATCCTGAACGGCGGCGACATCGCGTGGGGCAACCCCGAGATGGACCCGACCACGGGCGAGCCGACCGGCTGGGTCACCGACTTCTACACGAGCGCCATGACGATCGACGGCCTCGCGGAGCTCCAGCGCGACATCCCGATGTACTCGCCCGATCGCCGCTACCGGAAGATCACGAACAGCCTTGAGATGGCGGCCTCGGTCGGCATCACGACCGTGGTCGAGCCGCAGGTGCCGCTCGCCGAGCTCGATCTCTTCGCCCGCGCCGAGCGCGAGGGCAAGCTCACCTCGCGCACGATCGCCGCGATCTACCACCCCGTCGGCGCCGACGGCGACTTCCGCTCGCGCATCACCGAGGCGATCCGCGAGACCCCGCAGCACGAGCGCTTCTCGCTCGGCCCCGTGAAGCTCTACGCCGACGACGTGATCGAGCCGCACACGGCCGCCATGCTGCAGGACTACGCGAACCGGCCCGGGCACCGCGGGCACCCGAGCCTCGAGCCCTCCGAGTTCACGAAGCTCTTCGTCGAGCTCGACCGCCTCGGCTACCAGGTGCACACGCACGCGACGGGCGACTGGGGGATCCAGCTCACCCTCGACTCGATCGAGGCCGCCCGCCGCGCGAACGGCGTGCGCGACACCCGGCACGGCATCGTGCACGTCGAGTGCCTGGCCCCCGAGGACCTGCCTCGGTTCCGCGAGCTCGGCGTCGTCGCGGCGATGCAGCCCCGGCACGCCTCCCCGGACCTCGTCGCGGGCACCTGGATGGAGAACGTCGGCGAGGCCCGCTGGGATCGCGCGTGGCGCTTCAAGTCGATGATCGATTCGGGCGCGCGCGTCACCTTCTCGAGCGACTGGCAGGTGGGCGAGATGGATCCGCTCGTCGGCCTGTTCAGCGCGATGACCCGCTCGCGCCTCGACGGCACCGACGCGTGGACCGCGGACGAGCGCCTCGACCTGGATCGCGCGCTGCGCGCCTACACGACCGGCGGTGCGGAGGCCTTCCACCGCGAGGACACGGTGGGCACGCTGCGGGTCGGCATGCTCGCCGACCTCGTGGTCTGGTCCGGCGACCTGTACGCGATGGACCCCGCCGAGCTGCTCGCGCAGCGCGCCGACCTCACGGTTGTGGGCGGCTCCGCGATCCACGACGTGCACGGCGAGCAGGGCGGCGCGGCCGCCGCCGCGCGCAGCCAGGACCCGGGCGGGGCGGGCCAGGCCTGCGGCGAGCCCGCGGGCGACCACCACGGGCACACCCACTAGATCGGAAGCACACGATGTCAACGGCGTCATCACCCACCACCACCACCACCTCCTCCGCGCGACCGGCGGCCCCCGCTCAGGCGGCCGCCGGCGCCCCGGCGCAGCTCAAGCGCACGCTCAAGCTGCGGCACCTCGTCTTCATCGGGCTCGCCTACATGGCCCCGCTCGCGGTGTTCGACATGTTCGGGATCGTCTCCGATGTGACCGACGGCCACGTGCCGCTCGCGTACCTCGTCGTGATCGTCGCGGTGCTCTTCACCGCGTTCAGCTACTCCCGGATGGTGCGGTTCTTCCCGATTGCGGGGTCCGCGTACACCTACGCGAAGGAGGCGATCAATCCGCACCTCGGCTTCCTCGTGGGGTGGGCGGCGACGCTCGACTACCTGCTCCTGCCGATGATCAACGCGATTCTCTCCGCGATCTACATGGGTGCGGTCTTCCCCGATGTGCCGTTCTGGGTGTGGGTGCTCCTCACGGTGGGCATCTGCACGGCGATGAACCTGATCGGCGTGAAGCTCGCCGCGAGCATGAACATCATCCTGGTCGGGATCCAGCTCGTCGTCGCGGTCGTCTTCGTGGTGCTCACCATCGTGAACATCACGAACGGGGCGAACGGCTCGGGCTTCAGCGCGCGGCCGTTCATCTCGAGCGATGTGCAGCTCGTCGCGATCTCCGCGGGAGCGGCCGTGCTCGCGCTCTCATTCCTCGGCTTCGACGCTGTGTCCACGCTCGCCGAGGAGGCGGAGCGGCCCGAGCGCGACATCCCGCGTGCGATCTTCATCATCATCGGCGTCGCCGGGGCCTTCTTCGTCACCGTCACGTACGTCATGCAGGTGCTCTTCCCGGACGTGAGCGAGCTCGGCGACATCGTCGGGGCGTCGCCCGAGATCGCCAAGTACATCGGCGGGGCGGCGTTCCAGGCGATCTTCGTCGGCGGCTACATGATGGCCGTGCTCGGGTGCGGCATCACGCAGCAGATGAGCGCCGCCCGGCTGCTCTACGCGATGGGTCGCGACGGGGCGCTTCCGAAGCGCCTGTTCGGGCGCATCAACCCCCGCACCGGGGTCCCGGTGGTGAACGTGCTCATCGTCGCCGCGATTGCGCTCACCGCGCTCTTCGTCGACCTCGACCGGGCGGCCTCAATGATCAACTTCGGTGCGTTCATCGCGTTCACCTTCGTGAACCTGTCGGTGATCTTCGTGTTCTTCCGCTTCCTGAAGCGGCGCGGGCCGGGCGCCTGGCTCGGCTTCGTGCTCGTGCCCGCGGTCGGCGTCATGATCAACGTCTGGCTGTGGCTGAGCCTCGATGCGGTGTCGATGGTGATCGGCGGGATCTGGCTCGCGCTCGGCGCGGCTTACCTGCTCATCACGACGCGCGGGCTGCGGGCTCCCGCGCCGGATCTCACGGGGCCGATCAACATCGGCATGTACGAGTAGGCGGCCCGCGTCCGGCCCGCCGCTCGGGTCTCCCTAGAATGGAGGGATGGGGGTGTTCCCGAGCGGGCGGAGAAGGCCGACATGAAGATCCTGATCGTTGAAGACGACGAGCGCGTTGCCGACGCGCTGGGCGCGTTCCTCCGTCAGGCTGGGTACACCACGGAGCGCGTGGGCAGCGGGGCCGCCGCGCTCGAGGCGCTCGGGGCCGATACCGACGCCGTGCTGCTCGATCTCGGACTACCGGACATGGACGGCCTCGACGTGTGCCGGCGGATCCGCGGCCTCTCCGGAGTGCCGATCATCGTGGCGACCGCGCGGAGCCATGTCGAGGAGCGGATCAAGGGCTTCCACGCGGGGGCCGACGACTTCGTGGTGAAGCCCTACGACGTGCGCGAGCTCGTCGCCCGCATCGAGGCCGTGACCCGGCGCTCGCGCGCGTTGCCGAGCGACGCGGAGCACAGCTCCGGGGTCTCGGTCGACGGCGTGTACATCGACCTCGCGAACCGGCTCGTGCTGGTCGACGGGGGCCCGGTCGAACTGACCCCGAAGGAGTTCGACATCATCGCAGTGCTCGTGCGATACCCCGGGGTGGTGGTGCCGCGGGACCGCATCATCCGCGAGGTCTGGGGGAGCGACTGGAACGGCTTCAGTCGCTCGCTCGAAGTGCACGTCGGCTCCGTGCGGCGCAAGCTCGACCGGCCGTCGCTCATCGCGACGGTCCGCGGCGTCGGGTACCGGTTGACGGGTGTGTGAACCGTGCGGCAGCGCCTCGTCCTCGTCCTCCTGATCCCGATGACCGTGATCCTGCTCGCGCTCGGCGGCGCGTACGCCTGGAGCGTCGCGCGCACCGTGCAGGAGGAGGTGTCGAGCCAGCAGCTCGGGGACCTGAGCTACTTCCAGAGCGGCGTGCGGCAGGCCCTGCGGGCCGGGAGCGCCAACACTGTGGCGGGGGAGATGGCCCGCTTCAGCGAGCTCTACGGCACGCGCATCGCGGTGTTCGACCGCAGCGGGAAGCTGTGGGCCTCGGGCGGGGGCAGCTTCGACGCGCTCGACGGCGCGGCGCAGAACCAGGTCGCGCTCGCGCTCTCCGGGCGGCGGAGCGATCCGGAGCCGCCCGTGCTCCCCTGGTCGCTCGGCGAACTGGTCGCGGTGGAGCCCGTGTTCGACGACGGGAACGTGATCGGCGCCATCTTCATCGCGGAGAACGCGGAGCGGGTGCGCACCCAGATCCTCACGCACTGGGGCGTGCTCGCGGCGGCCTGCCTGCTCACGGTGCTGCTCCTGCTGTTCGCCGTCATCCGCCTCGCGAACTGGGTGCTGCGCCCCATGCTGCGCGTCGACCGAGCGATGGCCGCGGTGGAGCGGGGCGAGCGCGACGCGCGCGTCGCGGACGACACTGGCCCGCCGGAGATGCGGCGGATGATCCGCATGTTCAACCAGATGGCCGAGGAGATCGAGCGGGTCATGCGGCGACAGGAGGCATTCGCGATGAACGCCTCGCACGAGCTGCGGAACCCGCTCGGCGCCCTGCTCATGCGGGTCGAGTACCTGGCGACCGGGCTCGACGACTCGTGGGAGCCCGACGTGGAGAAGACCCGCGCCGAGGGGCGCAGACTCACGGAGATCCTCGACGCCTTGCTCGGCATGGCGCGATCCGGGGGACAGGACTCCGCCTTCGCCGCGGTCGATCTCGTGGAGCTCGCGGCCGGCCGCATCGCCGCGTGGGAGCCGGTGTCGTCCGAGCGCGGCGTCGCGGTCGAGTTGCGCGGGGAGCCGTCGGCGTTCAGCCTCACCGACCGGACCTCGGTCGAGAGCGCGTTCGACGCGGTGCTCGACAACGCGCTGAAGTTCGCCCCGGCGGGATCGGCGGTCGACGTGACGGTGGATCGTGACGCGGACGGCTGCCGCATCGCGATCCGGGACCGCGGGCCCGGTCTCGCGCCGGAGGAGCTCGAGTTCGTGACGAGCCGGTTCTGGCGGAGCCCGCGGGATCAGAACGTGCCGGGATCCGGGCTCGGGCTCGCCATCGCCTCCGACCTGCTGGGAGACCTGCGCGGCGGCGTCGAGGTGCAGGCGCCCGAGGACGGCGGACTGCGGGTCGTGCTGCGGCTCCCGGGAGCGGGGCAGTGATGCGCGGGCGGCTGCGGCACGCGCGGGCCCTGCGGGGGGCGCTCGCGGTGCTCGCTGCGCTGCTCTGCGCGAGCGGCTGCGCGGGATCCGGTGCGGGATCCGGAGCGGAATCCAGCGCGGGATCACCAGCCGATTCCGGCCGGGCGCCACAGCTCGTCATCGCGGGCGGCGGGGTCGCCGGCATCTACTACACCTACGGCGAGCAGCTCGCGGAGGCCCTGCGCCGCGAGCTGGGCGTCGACGTCGCGGTCGCCGAGACCGACGGCTCGGTCGACAACCTGCAGCGCGTGGCCGCGGGTGAGGCCCTCATCGGCTTCTCCCAGGCCGACACCGCGGCCGACGCGATCGCCGGCACCGGCAGCTTCTCGGAGCCGCTTCCGTTGCGCGCCGTCGCGCGCGTGTACGACGAATCGGTGCAGGTCGTCGTGCCCGCCGACTCCGAGGTGCGCAGCATCGCCGACCTCGCGGGGCGCACCGTCTCGCTCGGCTCGGCGACGTCGGGCGTGCAGGTGATCGCCGGCCGCGTCCTCGAGGCATCGGGCGTCGCGCCCGATCAGGTGGACAACCCGGCGCTCGGCCTCGAGGCCTCGATCGCGGCGCTCCGCCGCGGCGAGATCGACGGCTTCTTCTGGGTCGGCGGGCTCCCGACCCCCTCGATCGAGCGGCTGGCGCGCAACCAGCCGATCCGCCTCCTCCCCATTGACGCCGGCACGGTGTCGCGGGTCAATGCCCGGCACGCGGCGGTGTACCGGCTCACTGAGTTTCCGATCGGGATCTCGGGGGCCGAGCCGCAGACGAGCACGATGACGGTGCCGAACTTCCTCGTCGCCGCGGCCGACGCCGACGACGAGCTGATCTTCGACGCGACCCGGGTGCTCTTCGCCGCGCGATCCACGATCGCGCGGAAGGTCCCCGCGGCCGAGCTGCTGGACCGCCGCGAGGCGATCTTCACCGCCCCGCTCGAGCTCCACCCGGGCGCCGCGGAGTTCTACATCGACGCCCGGCGCTGATCCGATCCCGAATCTCAAGAAGCGCTCAAGCGAATGCTCAAGAAGCGCTCAAGAGGGCTGACCGCGCTGCGCGGCCGGGCCTAGCTTGGGGCAAGCGGTTCGATGGTGAACGCGCTTGTCGCACTCCGTCTCGGGGCGGCAACGCACCCCGGATCGTTCAGACAGGCAGCAGGCCCGGGACGCGAAGCGCGGATCGGGTCGAGATCCAGAAGACGGAGACGAGATGAGCGCGCGCGAACCGCTGGTGGTCGTTGAGAACGTGCAGAAGCACTATGGCGAGTTCCAGGCCCTGACCGATATCGATCTCGCGATCGACGCGGGCGAGGTCGTCGTGATCATCGGCCCATCGGGCTCGGGGAAGTCGACGCTGTGCCGCTCGATCAACCGCCTCGAGACGATCACGAGCGGCTCGATCCGCGTCGACGGCCGGGAGCTGCCGGCCGAGGGCAAGGCGCTCGCGAAGCTGCGGGCCGAGGTCGGCATGGTCTTCCAGTCGTTCAACCTGTTCGCCCACCTCACCATCCTCGAGAACGTCACGCTCGGTCCGATCAAGGTGCACGGCGTGAGCCGCGCGGAGGCCGAGCGCGAGGCGATGGAGCTCCTCGCCCGGGTGGGCGTGGAGAAGCAGGCCGCGAAGCTGCCGGCCCAGCTCTCCGGCGGCCAGCAGCAGCGCGTCGCGATCGCCCGCTCGCTCGCCATGCACCCCAAGGTGATGCTGTTCGACGAGCCGACGAGCGCCCTCGATCCCGAGATGATCACCGAGGTGCTCGACGTGATGGTCGGCCTGGCGAAGGAGGGCATGACCATGATCGTGGTGACCCACGAGATGGGCTTCGCCCGCCGCGCGGCGGATCGCGTGGTGTTCATGGCCGACGGGCAGATCGTCGAGCAGGCGACGCCCGAGGAGTTCTTCACGAACCCGCAGAGCACGCGCGCGCGGGATTTCCTCTCGAAGCTCATCACCAACTGACCCGCGCGGCCCGCGTGTGAGCGACTCCGTCAGCCGGCGGAGCGATGCTCGCGCGCACCCGAAATCCGATCCACCGAAAGGAAACCACCATGCGTACCCAGAAGTTCCTCGCGGCAGGCGCCCTCATCGCCGCCGCCGCGCTGACGCTCACCGCTTGCAACAGCGGCAGCCCCACGGATGCCGCGGGCGGAGGCGGCGGCACCGAGTCCGTGATCCCGCAGCCCGCCGAGAACGTGCAGCTCGAGGGGAGCCCGACGTTCGACGAGATCCAGGAGCGCGGCAAGGTCGTCATCGGGGTCAAGGAGGACCAGCCGGGGCTCGGGTACCTCGACAACGTGACGAAGGAGCGCAGCGGGTTCGACGTTGACATCGCGCGCTGGATCGCCGCTTCCCTCGGCTACGGCGAGGACAAGATCGAGTACAAGGCGATCGCCTCCGCCAACCGCGAGCAGGCGATCGTGAACGGCGACATCGACTACTACGTCGGCACGTACTCGATCAACGACAAGCGCAAGCAGGACATCGACTTCGCCGGCCCCTACTTCATCACGGGCCAGGGCCTCCTCGTGCAGCAGGGCAGCGCCGACGTCCAGGAGCTCGCAGAGCTCGACGGCAAGACCGTGTGCTCGGCGACCGGTTCGACGCCGATCCAGAACATCAAGGAGAACTACCCGAAGATCAAGACGCAGGAGTTCGACCTCTACTCAGCGTGCGTCGAGAACCTCGTCAACGGCCAGGTCGACGCCGTGACCACCGACCAGGCGATCCTGATCGGCTACGCCGCGCAGGATCCCGAGAACCTGATGGTCACGACGGGGCCGGTGTTCACGGAGGAGAAGTACGGCGTCGGCCTCGCGAAGGGCGACGATGCGCTCCGCGCCCACATCAACACGCTCTTCACCGACGGGGGCGCCACGTGGACCAAGATCTTCGAGAAGAACCTCGGCAGCTCGGGGATCTCTGTGGATCAGCCCCAGGTGGACGCCTACTAACCGCTCACGCGTCCGGGGCGGGGGCTGCGGCGCCCGCCCCGGACGCTGGACCGAGAGGACTGACGGATGGACGTCATCTTCGGGAACCTCGATCTCTGGGGAACCGCAATCACGAACACCCTCCTGGTGTTCTTCGGGGGAGGGGTGCTCGCCCTCGTGCTCGGCGTGATCGTCGGCGCCATGCGGGTGTCCCCCGTGCCGATCGCACGGGGCGTTGGCACCCTCTACGTGACCCTCATCCGCAACACCCCGCTCACGCTCGTGTTCTTCTTCTTCGTGCTCGGCTACCCCGCGCTCGGGCTGCCGAAGCTGAGCACGCTCCTCCTCGGCATCCTCGCGATCGGCATCTACACGGCGACGTACGTCGCCGAGGTGCTCCGCGCAGGCATCAACACCGTTCCGGTGGGGCAGGCGGAAGCGGCACGCGCGATCGGGCTGCCGTTCGGCCAGGTCATGGGTCTCGTCGTGCTCCCGCAGGCGTTCCGCTCGGTGGTCCCGCCGATGATGAGCGTCTTCATCGCGCTGCTGAAGAACACCACCGTCGCGGCCGGCTTCTCGGTCGCCGAGCTCGCCGCGCTGCGGGCCACGATCAACGACGCGGCGGGCCGCCCCGGCAGCCCGATGGAGGTCCTGCTCTGGGTCGCCTTCGTGTTCGTCGTGCTCGTGATGCTCCTCAGCCTCGTGCAACACCGTCTCGAGAAGAAGTGGAGGATCGTGCGATGACTTCTGTGCTGTACGACGTTCCCGGCCCCCGCGCGATCGCGCGCAACCGCGTGCTCGCCGTCGCGACCGTGCTGGTCGTCGGGGCGATCATCGCCTTCATCGTGTACCGCCTGGCCCTTTCGGGCCAGTTCTCGGCGACGAAGTGGGGCCTGTTCACCTACGCGACGATCTGGGAGCAAATCCTCGCGGCGCTCGGCAAGACCCTCGCGGCGTTCGGCCTCGCGGCCGTGCTGAGCGTGGTGCTCGGCTTCCTGCTCGCGATCGGCCGGCTCTCCGACCACCGCTGGGTGCGCGTGCCCATCACCGCGGTCACGGAGCTCTTCCGCGCGGTGCCCGTGCTCGTCATGATGATGCTGCTCTACTACGGCCTGCCCTCGGTCGGCGTCAGCATGGAGCCCTACGCGGCAGTCGTGATCGCGCTCGTCGTCTACAACGGCTCGGTGCTCGCCGAGGCGCTCCGGGCGGGGATCGAGTCTCTGCCGCGCGGCCAGAAGGAAGCCGGGTACTCGATCGGCCTGCGCAAGAGTGGCGTGATGCGGCTGATCCTGCTGCCGCAGGCCGTGCGGGCCATGCTGCCCGTCATCGTCTCCCAGCTCGTGGTCACCATGAAGGACACCGCGCTCGGCTTCATCATCACCTACCCCGAGCTGCTCTACCTGGCGAAGCAGCTCAGCAGTAACGTGCAGTTCGGGCGCCCGCTGCTGCAGTCGGCGTTCGTGATCGGCGGCATCTACATCCTGATGTGCCTCATGCTCTCGGCCGTGGCGAAGTGGCTGGAGGGGAGGAGCCGCCGCACGCAGAAGCGCCCGGGCGGGCCCGAGGCGACGACGGCGACGATTCCGGTGCAGCCGGACGACCCCCGCCTCCACCGCGACGGCACGGTCACCGAGGTGATCTCCGTGCAGGGCGAGCGGCCATGACCCGGGGTGCGGGCGGCGCGGGGCGCCGCCCGCACGGGTGACCGCCCGTGGACGGGCTGCTTCCCGCTGACACCGATGCGGGGGTGCTCGCCCTGCTCCTCGTCGCGGCCTTCGCGGCGGGGTGGATCGACGCCGTCGTGGGCGGGGGCGGCCTGCTGCAACTGCCCGCGCTGCTCCTCGTGCCGGGGATCACGCCGGTCCAGGCGCTCGCCACGAACAAGCTCGCCTCGGTGTTCGGCACCGCGACGAGCAGTGTCGCCTACGCGCGCCGGGTGCGGCCCAGCCCGCGCACGGTCCTGCCGATGGCGGGGATCGCGCTGCTCGGCGCGTTCGGCGGCGCCTCGCTCGCGGCGTTCCTGCCGGCGCAGGTGTTCAAGCCGATCATCCTCGTCGCCCTCGTCGTTGTGGGGCTCATCACGCTCCTCAAACCCACGCTCGGCGAGGCGACGCGCCTGCGGCACCGCGGGCTCGCGCAGCTCGCGGTCTCGGGGACGATCGGCGCCTCCATCGGCTTCTACGACGGGCTGCTCGGTCCCGGCACCGGCACGTTCCTCGTGATCTCCCTCGTCGGCCTGCTCGGCTACGACTTCCTGCGCGCCACCGCGACCGCGAAACTCGTGAACTTCGCGACGAACCTCGGGGCGCTGCTGTTCTTCATCCCGCTCGGCGCGGTGCTCTGGCCGCTCGGGCTCGCGATGGGGGCCGCGAGTATCGTCGGGAGCCTCCTCGGATCCCGCATGGCGATCGCGCGCGGCTCGCGCTTCGTGCGGGTGCTGTTCCTCGCGGTCGTCGGCGTGCTGACGGTCAAGCTCGGCGTGGACATCTGGGCCGAGCTCGCCGGCTGAGCTCGCGCGTGGCGCGCGCACCGCGATGCGCGCGCCGCGGCGTTCCCTGAAAACGCCAGCGGCGGGGCGCCACCCGCAGGTTGCGCCCCGCCGCAGCGGTTCCGGGTTCTAGCCCGCGTAGGTGTCGACCCCGAGGATCTGCACCGAGATCTGGGTGCCGTTCGGAGCGGCGTAGCTGACTTCTTCGCCGATCTTGCGGCCGAGGATCGCGGCGCCGAGGGGGCTCTCGGCACTGTAGACGTCGAGGTCCGAGCCGTCGGCCAGCTCGCGGTTGCCGAGCAGGAAGCGCTCCTCGTCGCCGAAGATGTTCGCGGTGATGATCGTGCCGACCTCGACCACGCCGCTCGCCTGCGGGGCCTCGCCCACGACGGCGTGCTTCAGCAGCTCCTCGAGGTCGCGGATGCGGGCCTCCATCTTGCCCTGCTCGTCCTTGGCCGCGTGGTAGCCGCCGTTCTCCTTGAGGTCGCCCTCTTCGCGGGCAGCCTCGATCCGAGCGGCGATGTCCTTGCGGCCCGCGCCGGTCAACTGCTCCAGCTCGCCAGTGAGCCGATCGTACGCGTCCTGCGTCAGCCAGGTCTGGGTGGGCTCGGCCATAGTCGATCCTCGTTTCGGTGAGTGCGTGCGGGCCCGATCCGGGCGCACGCGGAAATACACACAACGCCCTGACGGATCAGGGCGTGGCATCCAGCGTAGCAGCGGGATCCCGGGTGTCGCGGGATTGAGTCGCGGAAACCCGCGACCGCGGCTACTCGCTCGAAGCGTCCTCGACGACCCAGCAGGACCGCGTGGTGACGGCCGTGGCCGGGTTGGTCGTGACGAGACGCGTCGTGACGGTGTGCGTGCGCGCGTCCGTGAGGGGCAGCTCGACGATCTTCCAGCCGACGGTCGCCTTCGAGGTGTTCAGCGCTTCGACGGCGCACGCGACGGGCGTCTGCGGCGGCGCGCTGACCTCGAACTTCGCGTTCAGTACGAGCTCGCTCTCCTGCGTGTAGCCGATGTCCTGCGCGGACACCTGGTTGGAGTTCTGCCACCCCGAGAAGAGGAGGAAGCCGAGGCCCGCGGCGACGAGCAGGCCCGCCGCGCCCCAGGCGAAGCGCCGGTCGAAGCTGCGCTTCTTCCCGGTCCCGTAGCGATCCTCCAAGCGCTGCGTCGTCGCGGAATCCGCGTCGACGGCGGCGACCGCATCCAACACGGGAACCTCCGATCCAGACTGGGTAAACTGTGTCCCTGTTGCCAGAGTACCGGGATCCGCCCGGGAAGCACGTGAGAGGAAGCGCATGACGCTCAGGCTCATCGCGGTGCACGCGCATCCCGACGACGAATCCAGCAAGGGCGCCGCCACCTATGCCCACTACCTCGACCAGGGCGTCGAGGTGCTCATCGTGAGCTGCACGGGCGGCGAGCGCGGCGACGTGCTCAACGAGCTGGTGGCGCGGGATCCGAAGAGCCGGCGCGATCTCGCGGGTCTGCGCCGCGACGAGATGGCCCGCGCCCAGGAGATCATCGGCTTCGAGCACCGCTGGCTCGGCTACGAGGACTCCGGCCTTCCCGACGCGGGGGAGCCGATCCCGGTCGGCTCCTTCGCGGACATCCCCGCCGAGGTGTCGGCCGAGGCGCTCGTGCGTCTCGTGCGCGAGTTCAAGCCTCACGTGATGATCACGTACAACGAGCAGGGCGGGTACCCGCACCCCGACCACATCCGCTGCCACGAGGTGAGCCGGATCGCCTGGGAGCGCTCGGGCGAGGCCGGGGCGTACCCGGAGGCGGGCGAGCCGTGGGAGATCGGGAAGCTCTACTACGAGGAGATCTTCAACGTCGAGCGGATCGAGACGGTCTACCAGTGGCTCGTGGACCACGAGCCCAGCTCGCCGCTCGTCGCCCAGTTCGGCGAGATGCGGGAGCGGATGTCGAAGCGGCTGAACCGCAGCACCGCGAAGATCGAGGTGGGGCGCTTCTTCGAGCGTCGCGATGAGGCGCTGCGCGCCCACGCGAGCCAGGTGCCGCCCGATAGCCCGTTCTTCTTCTGGCCGAACGACGTGCAGCGTCAGGCGTGGCCGTTTGAGGATTACCGGCTCGCTGCGTCGCGTGTGGCGACGAGCGAGTTCGAAGCAGATTTGTTCCAGGGCATCACGGAGGAGGACGCATGAGCCTGATGAGTATCGCACTGCGGGTCGCTGAGGAGAGCACCGAGTTCGACCCGAACACGGTGAGCCCCGGAGTCGAGGGCTTCATCTTCACGGGGCTGATGGCCGCGGGCATCATCGGCCTCGGCTTCCTGCTGGTCAGCCGACTGCGCCGCAACGCCTACCGGCACGAGGTGCGCGCGCAGATCGCCGAGGAGCTGGGCGAGCCCGGCTCGGACGCCGAGCAGCGGAACTGAGCTCGATGAGCGGGGCGGGAGCCGCGCCCTGGGGCGACCCCGACGCGTTCGGGGACGGCTGGGACGCGGACGAGCCCGGTGGCTTCGGCGACGCCGAGCGCTGGCCGGGCGAGGCCTGGGGTGCTCCGGCCCCCGGGACGGCGGATCCGGCGCGGGGCACCGGCGGCGCCCCCGCGGCCCAGCCCACTGCGGCCCCGCCCGTTGCGGCGACGCCCACCCCGTTCGGCACCGTCCAGGCGGTCGGGCACGATCCGCTCACCGTCCTCTCGGGGGTCTTCGGCTACGACGCGTTCCGCGGCGAGCAAGAGGAGATCATCCGCCACGTGATCGACGGCGGCGACGCGGTCGTGCTCATGCCGACGGGCGGCGGCAAGTCGATCTGCTACCAGATCCCGGCTCTCGTGCGCGAGGGGACGGGGATCGTCCTCTCGCCGCTCGTCGCGCTCATGCACGACCAGGTGGCGGCCCTGCGCCTCGCCGGGGTGCGGGCCGCGGCCCTCAACTCGGCGATGTCGATCGACGAGCGCCGAGAGGTGGAGCAGGCGTACCGCTCCGGTCAGCTCGACGTGCTCTACCTCGCGCCGGAGCGGCTCTCCGCTCCGGGCACCGTCGAACTGCTCGGGCAGGGGCACGTCGCGCTCTTCGCGATCGACGAGGCGCACTGCGTGTCGCAGTGGGGCCACGACTTCCGTCCGGACTATCTCCGCCTCGGCCAGCTCGCCGAGCTGTGGCCCAACGTGCCGCGCATCGCGCTCACGGCGACCGCGACGCCCGAAACGCACCGCGAGATCACCGAGCGCCTCCACCTCGGCGAGGCCCGCCACTTCGTGTCGAGCTTCGACCGCCCGAACATTCGCTACCGGATTGAGGCGAAGCAGAACGCTCGCGCGCAGCTCATCGCCTTCATCCGCGGCGAGCACGCAGGCGAGGCCGGCATCGTCTACGCCCTCAGCCGGAAGCGCGTCGAGCAGACGGCCGCTGCGCTCCGCGACGCCGGGATCGACGCCGTCGCCTACCATGCGGGGCTCCCCGCGGAGACCCGGCTCGACGCGCAGACGCGCTTCCTCCGCGAGGACGGCGTCGTCGTCGTGGCCACGGTCGCCTTCGGCATGGGGATCGACAAGCCCGACGTGCGCTTCGTCGCCCACATCGACCTGCCGAAGTCCATCGAGGGGTACTACCAGGAGACGGGCCGCGCGGGCCGTGACGGGCTCCCCTCGGAGGCGTGGCTCGCCTACGGGCTCGCCGACGTCGTGCAGCAGCGCCAGCTCATCGAGTCGGGCGACGGGGATCAGGCCACGCGCGCGAACCAGACGCGCCACCTGAACCAGATGCTCGCGCTCTGCGAGGGCGTCGCGTGCCGGCGGGTGTTCCTGCTGCGCTACTTCGGCGAGGACCGCAGCGAACCGTGCGGCAACTGCGACGTCTGCCTGCACCCGCCCCAGCTGTGGGACGCGACGATCCCCGCGCAGATGCTGCTCTCCACGATCATCCGCACGGAGCGCGAGCGGCGCCGCACCTTCGCGGCGGGGCAGCACATCGACGTGCTGCGCGGCACGGGCTCCGAGCGCGTCACGCAGCTCCGGCTCGACGAGCTCACCACGTGGGGGATCGGGGCCGAGTGGTCGGTCGCCCAGTGGCGCGGCGTCGTGCGGCACCTGCTCGCCACCGGCCACCTCGAGGCGCGTGGTGAGTGGGGTGTGCTCGCGCCCGCCGAGGCCGCGAAGCCCGTGCTGCGCGGCGAGGAACAGGTGATGATGCGCGAGGAGGTCGTCGCGCGCGCGGCGCGCTCCGGGCGCGGCTCCCGCGCGGGCCTTGCGGGCGGCGGCGCGAAGCGCTCGGCCGCGGCGGCGGATCTCACCCCCGAGCAGGACGCGGTCTTCGAACGCCTGCGCGCCTGGCGCGCCGAGGAAGCGAAGCGTCAGGGCGTGCCCGGCTACGTCGTGTTCGGCGACGCGACGCTCGCCGCGCTCGCCGTGCACCAGCCAGGGAGCGACGCCGAGCTGCTCGCCATCTCGGGCATCGGCGAGGTGAAGCTCGAGCGCTACGGCGCCGCCGTGCTCGGCGTCCTGGCGGGGGAGCCTGCCGCGGACTAGCGCAGGTAGACCGGATCCAGCGCGACGAGCAGCGATGCCGCCCAGTGGCAGAGGAACGCGATCACCGTGAGCGAGTGGAAGATCTCGTGGAAGCCGAAGACGCCGGGCACGGGGTTCGGGCGCTTGAAGCCGTAGACGATGGATCCCGCGGTGTAGAGCAGCCCGCCGACCACCACGAGGACCATCGCGGCGAGGTTCGCGTGCGCGATGTCGACGATGTACATCATCGCCGCCCAGCCCAGCAGCACGTAGAGGGGCACGTACAACCAGCGCGGCGCGCCGATCCAGAACACCCGGAAGCCGATCCCGAGCAGCGCCCCCGCCCACACGAGCACGAGCAGCAGCACCCCCTTGTCGAGCGGCAGCGCGAGGAGGGCGAGCGGCGTGTAGGTGCCCGCGATCAGCAGGAAGATGTTCGCGTGGTCGAGCCTGCGGAACAGCTGCTTCGTCTTCGGGCTCCAGTTGATCCGGTGGTACAGCGCTGAGACGCCGAACAGCAGCATGCTCGTCAGCGTGAACACGGCCGACGCCCACTTCGCGAGCGGACCGTGCGCGAGGCAGATGAGCACGATGCCCGCGGCGACCGCGACGGGGAACGTGCCCGCGTGGATCCAGCCGCGCCACCGGGGCTTCACCTCGGCGGGCAGCGCCTCCGCGCCGGCCGTGCGCGGCCCCGCGCTCCGCTCCGCACCGGCGGGCTCCGCGTCCCCGGTGCCCGCGTGCTCGAGCTCCGCGTGCTCGAGCGCGTCCGCGAGCAGCGGCAGCGAGAGGCGGTCGGGCTCGGGGAAGGGGCGCTCGACATGGGCCGGCTCGCCCGCGGGATCGTGCCCCGCGCGCTCGTCGGGGACGGACGTGCTGCCACCGGAGGAGGTCATGCCCCGAGTGTATGTTCCGTACAGATCCGATGGGGCATATGTGTGGGGGATCCCCAGCTGCGCGGCCCGGATCGGCGAGCCCCGCCCAGGCACGACCCGGTACACTCTGAGGGTGAATGCCCAGCCGTCGACGCCCCGCACCGGTCTGCTGTACCGCGTGTACTCGCGTCGGCTGCGCCGCGAGATCGATCCGGCTCGGGTGCCCGCTCACATCGCAGTGATCGTCGACGGGAACCGCCGCTGGGCCAAGCAGCGCCTGCAGGAGCGCGCCGCCTTCGGCCACCGGGCAGGTGCCCGGAAGGTGCCCGAGTTCCTCGGCTGGTGCGAGGAAGCCGGCATCGGCACCGTGACGCTCTACCTGCTCTCCGCCGACAACCTGAAGGCGCGCGATCGCCAGGAGCTCGACGACCTGCTCGGCATCATCGGCGAACTCGCGACCCAGCTCGCCGAGAACCCGCGCTGGCGCGTGAAGCACGTGGGCTCCTGCGACGGGCTCTCGCCGCAGCTCGCCGACGCGCTCGCCGCAGCCGAGCGCAGCACCGCCGATCACGAGGGGCTCCACATCAACCTCGCCGTCGGCTACGGCGGCCGGAGCGAGATCACCGCGGCCGTGCGCAGCGTGATCGCCGAGCACCAGGCCGCGGGCGGCACGATCGACACGCTCGACGAGCGGCTCACCCCCGAGACGATCGGGGAGCACCTGTGGACGCGCGGCCAGGCCGATCCCGATCTGGTGATCCGCACCTCGGGGGAGCAGCGCCTGTCCGACTTCATGATCTGGCAGTCCGCGCACTCCGAGTTCTACTTCGTGGAAGCGCTCTACCCGGACCTGCGGGAGGTCGACTTCCTCCGCGCGCTCCGCGACTACTCTTCCCGCCAGCGACGACTCGGAGGCTAAGCATGGTGACGCGTCAGGACTCGACCCTTCCCGACCTCGGCGGCCAGCGGGTGCTCATCACGGGCGCCTCGGGCGGCATCGGCGGCGGCATCGCGCGGCGCTTCGGCGCGGCCGGCGCGCGGCTCGCCCTGCACTATCGCGGCTCGGCCGGGCCCGTGTTCGCGCTGATTGAGGAGCTCCGGGACCTCGGCGTCGAGGCGGTCGCCGTGCGCGCCGACCTGGCGCTGCCGGGCGCCGCTGCGGGCCTCGTCGCGGACGCGGTCGCCGCGCTCGGCGGGCTCGACGGGCTCGTGAACAATGCCGGCATCCAGCCGCTCACGCCGCTCGCGGAGACGTCGCGCGAGGAGTGGGACGAGGTGCTCGGCACCAATCTGGGCGCCGTGTTCGAGCTGTCGCGAGAGGCCGCGGCGGCCATGCAGGACACCGCGGATCGGGACGGCGCGGACCGGGACGGATCGAACGCCGCGGGCGATCCGGGCGTTGTCGGCGCCGGGGCGCCTGCCGGGGGCTGGATCACGCACATCGCGTCGATCGAGGCGAGCCGGCCCGCCCCCGCCCACGCCCACTACGCCGTGGCGAAGGCGGGGCTCGTGATGCACGCCCGCGCCGCCGCGCTCGAACTCGGCCCCGCAGGGATCCGGGTGAACACGGTGTCGCCGGGGCTCGTGTCGCGGCCCGGCCTCGCCGAGGCGTGGCCGGAGGGCGTCGAGAGTTACACGTCGCGCGCCCCGCTCGGGCGGCTCGCCACGGCCGCTGACATCGGCAACGCGTGCGTGCTGCTCGCTTCGGCGGGCGCGAGCTTCATCACGGGCCAGGATCTCGCGGTCGACGGCGGCATGCTGGCGACCCCGGGCTGGTAGCGCCCGCGCACCGCGCTCGTGAGCAGCCCGGGCCGGTACAGTGGGGCAGGGCATCTTTAAGGGAGGAACCGCGATGAGCGAGACCGAGAACACGCGCGCAGCCGCGGCCGCGCAGCCGACTGTGCTGCGCGCCGACGCGATGCTCACCCCCGCGGGCGCGGTCGCCCCCGCCGAGCTCGCCTTCGACGCCTCCGGACGCATCACCTACGCCGGATCCCCGCGCCCCGACGCTGAGCTCCCCGCGGACGCCGCGGTGCACGAGCTCGGGGGCCACGTGCTCATGCCCGGCCTCGTGAACGGCCACACGCACTCCGCCATGACCCTGCTGCGCGGCGTCTCCGACGACGAGGGCTTCATGCCCTGGCTCGCCGCCGTTCAGGGGCTCGAGCAGCGCCTCACCCCCGCGGACGTCGCCACGGGGCTCGAACTCGCCCTCGTCGAGATGATCGAGACCGGAACCACCGCCTTCGCCGACATGTACCACTGGGATGCCGGGCTCATCGAGCTCGTGCGCGGCGCAGGCATGCGCGCGCTCATCGCCCCGGCCTCCTTCGCTCCGGACACGGTCGGCTTCCCCGGCGTCTCTCCCGCGAACGGTGCCGCCGTCACCGAGCTCACGGAGGAGCTCGCCGGCCGCTACGCCGAGGATCCCCAGATCCGGATCGCCTACGGCCCGCACGCGCCGTACACCTGCCCGCCTGAGTTCCTCAGCGAGCTCGCGGAGCGCGCGGTCGAGCGCGGGATCCCGATCCACACCCACGTGTCCGAGTCGGCAGCCGAGGTCGCACAGATCCAGGAGCGGTACGGGGCAACGCCCGCGGAGCACCTGGACCGCGTGGGGCTCTTCCGCGCCGAGGTGCTCGCCGCGCACTGCGTGCACCTCACGCCGGGCGAGATCGAGCTCTTCGCGCGCACGGGTGCCGCGATCAGCCACAACCCGGTCTCCAACCTGAAGCTCGGCAACGGCATCGCGCCGCTCCCGGAGTGGCAGGAGGCGGGGATCCGACTCACGCTCGGCACCGACTCCGTGGCGAGCAACAACACGCTCGACCTGTTCGAGGAGATCAAGACCGCGACGATCCTGCACCGGGGCGCGCGTCTCGACGCCGCGATCGTGCGGGCCTCCGACGTGCTCGACATCGCGACCCGCCGCGGCGCCGAGGCGATCGGCTTCCCGGAGACCGGCGCTCTTGAGCCCGGCCGCTTCGCCGACGTGATCGCGCTCGACGTTACCGGCTCGTCGGCCACCCCGTTTACGCCCGCGGCGCTCGTCTCGCACCTCGGCTTCGCCGCGACCGGCGCTGATGTGCGCCACGTCTTCATCGGCGGACGCCACGTCTACGCCGACGGCGCGCACCGCACGCTCGACGCCGCGGCGATCCGCGCCCGGGCCACCGAGGCGCGGGCGCGTCTCGCGGCGCTCGCGGACCCGGCGCCCGCCGCCTAACCCGGCGCCAGCCCCTCACCCCCTCACGAAAGGCCCACCATGGCACCCGTCCGTCTTCCCGCTGATTCCGAACTCCCGCTGCTCCGCGCGCGCGTCTCCGATCTCGCCGACCGCGCACTCGTGGTGGGGGATCCCGGCCGCGCCGCTCGCGTGGCCGAGCAGCTCGACGACGTGCGCCAGCTCTCCGCCAACCGTGAGTACCACGTGTACGCGGGCAGCTACCGCGGCGTGCCGGTCACGGTCGCCTCGCACGGCGTGGGCGCCGCGGGCGCCGCGGTCTGCTTCGAGGAGCTCGCGCGCGGCGGCGTGACCCGGATCATCCGCTCGGGCACCGCGGGCGGCATCCAGCCGGAGGTCGTCGACGGCGCCATCGTCGTGGCGACGGGCGCCGTGCGCGCGGACGGGATCAGCCACCAGCTCGTGCCGAGCGAGTTCCCCGCGATCGCGACCCCCGAGCTCACGATCGCCCTGCGCGCGGCGGCGGAGCAGACCGGGCTGCGCACGCACAGCGGGATCGTGCTCACGGGCGACATGTTCTACCCGAGCGACGTGATCGTCGGCATCGACCACCAGATGTGGCAGCGCGCGGGCATCGTCGCGGTCGAGATGGAGGCGTCCGCGCTCTTCGTGATCGCCTCGCTGCACGGGATCGAGGCCGGTGCCGTGTTCGCGATCGACGGCAACCCGCTCGCCGCGAAGAACGACTCGATGGACGGCTACGATCCCTACCGCGAGATCGTGACGCAGGCGGTTGACGGCGCGCTCACGAGCGCGCTCGACGTGCTCGTCTCCTAGCCTCCGGAGACACGCACGAGGGCCCGGCAA
>NZ_AYMV01000052.1 GCF_000633415.1 Leucobacter sp. PH1c
CGGGCCACACGCATATCTCGCGCGGGGAACTAGCCCACGACGGGGCCGAAGCGCTCCGGCAGGGTCGCGCGCGTCGCGGCGCCCAGCTCGGCGAGCGGCAGGGTGAAGCGATCCTGCACCTCGATCGCGGCGTCGGCGCCGGTGCCGTCGGTCACACCGATGCGCAGCACGGGGTACCCGCGGCCGTCGCAGAGGCCGCGGAACTTCACGTCCTCCTCGTGGGGCACGGCGACGAGCACACGGCCCTGCGACTCCGAGAACATCGCCGCGGTCGCGTCGACGCCGTCGCGGGAGATGATCTCCTCGATCCACACGCGGGCGCCCACGCCGAAGCGGAGCGCGCCGTCGGTCAGCGCCTGCGCCAGGCCGCCCTCGGAGAGGTCGACCGCGCCCGAGAGGATCCCGCCCTGCGATGCCGCGTGCAGCAGCCCCGCGAGTCGGCGCTCGGCGTCGAGGTCGGCAACGGGGGGACGGCCGCCCAGGTGATCGTGCACGGTGCCGGCCCAGGCCGAGCCGTCGAGCTCGTCGCGGGTGACGCCCAGCAGGTAGAGGTGCTCGCCCTGATCCTGCCACCCGCTCGGCACGCGGCGTGCGACGTCGTCGATGATCCCGAGCACGCCCACGACGGGGGTCGGGTGGATCGGGGTGTCGCCCGTCTGGTTGTAGAGCGAGACGTTGCCGCCCGTGACGGGGACCTCGAGCGCGAGGCAGGCGTCGGACAGGCCCTCGACGGCCTGCGAGAACTGCCACATCACCTCGGGGTTCTCGGGGCT
The DNA here is from genome assembly GCF_000633415.1 of Leucobacter sp. PH1c. Taxonomy (GTDB): domain Bacteria; phylum Actinomycetota; class Actinomycetes; order Actinomycetales; family Microbacteriaceae; genus Leucobacter. Next base: position 774 of record NZ_AYMV01000052.1, read on the forward strand.
GCCGAAGTTCAGGCAGTCGGTCACGGCGGTCGGCACGGCGCCAGAGGTGGCGACGTTGCGGTACGCCTCGGCGAGCGCGAGCTGCGCGCCGACGAACGGGTCGAGCTGGCAGTAGCGGCCGTTCGCGTCGGTCGAGATGGCGACGCCCAGGCCGCTCTCCTCGTCCACGCGGATCATGCCGGCGCCGTCCGGGAAGGAGAGCGCGGTGTTGCCGAGCACGTACTTGTCGTACTGGTTCGTGACCCACGAGACGTCCGCCTGGTTGGGGGACGCCGCGACGTCGATCATCTGCTGGCGCAGCGCCTCCGCCGAGCCGTCGCGCTCGAGGCCGGCCGCGTTCACCGAGTCGGCCTGCAGCGCGTCGATCCAGGCGGGGTACGCCACGGGGCGCTCGTAGACGGGGCCGTCGACGGCGACCGTGGAGGGATCCACGTTGACGATCTCCTCGCCGCGCCAGTTGATCACGAGACGGCCGGTGTCGGTCACCTCGCCGAGCACGCTCGTCTCGACGTCCCACTTCGCGGTGACCGCGAGGAACGCCTCGAGCTTCTCGGGGGCCACGATCGCCATCATGCGCTCCTGGCTCTCGGACATGAGGATCTCCTCGGCCGTGAGCGAGGGATCGCGCAGCAGCACGCTGTCGAGCTCGATGAACATGCCGCCGTCGCCGTTGGCCGCGAGCTCGGAGGTCGCGCACGAGATGCCGGCCGCGCCGAGGTCCTGGATGCCCTCGACGAGCTCGCCCTGGAACAGCTCGAGGCAGCACTCGATGAGCACCTTCTCGGCGAAGGGATCGCCGACCTGCACGGCGGGGCGTTTCGTGGGCCCGCCCTCGTCGAAGGAGTCGGAGGCGAGGATCGAGGCGCCGCCAATGCCGTCGCCGCCCGTGCGGGCGCCGAACAGCACGACCTTGTTGCCGAGGCCGGACGCGTTCGCGAGGTGGAGGTCCTCGTGGCGGAGCACGCCGACGCCGAGCGCGTTGACGAGCGGGTTCTGCTGGTAGACCTTGTCGAAGACGGTCTCGCCGCCGAGGTTCGGCAGGCCGAGGCAGTTCGCGTAGGAGCTGATGCCGGAGACGACGCCGTGCACCACGCGGGCGGTGTCGGGTTCGTCGATGTCGCCGAAGCGGAGCTGATCCATCACCGCGACGGGGCGCGCGCCCATCGAGATGATGTCGCGGATGATGCCGCCGACGCCGGTCGCGGCGCCCTGGAACGGCTCGATGTAGGAGGGGTGGTTGTGGCTCTCCACCTTGAAGGTGACGGCCCAGCCCTCGCCGATGTCGATCACGCCCGCGTTCTCGCCCATGCCGACGAGGAGGCGCTCCTTCATCTTGTCGTTGACCTTCTTGCCGAACTGGCGCAGGTAGATCTTCGACGACTTGTAGGAGCAGTGCTCCGACCACATGACGGAGTACATGGCCAGCTCGCCCGAGGTGGGGCGGCGGCCGAGGATCTCGCGGATCTGTGCGTACTCGTCGGCCTTCAGGCCAAGTGCTTCGTACGGCTGGTCCTTGTCGGGCGTCGCGATCGCGTCTGCGACGGTGTCCGGGACATGGATCGGGGCGGTGGGTTCAGTCACGCTGATGTGCTCCGTGGGCTCGGGGGCGGTACGGCTACGATCGCGAGCGACGGGCGCTCACCCCGCTAGTCTACGGCGTTTCCCGGGCGCCCGGGCCCGCCCGCCGGGCCGCAGCGGAACGGGCTCCGCGGCCGTGCGGGAAGCGCCCGTGCGGCGGCGTCGGCCGGCCGCGTTCTGCGCGCGGTCGCGTGCCGTTTCTGGCGTTTTCCAGCGGAACCCGCGAAACTGGGAGCATGAATACCCCGAACGCAGCCCCCCAGCCCGCGGAGGGCGCAACGCCCGCCGCCCCCGTCGGAGGTTCGAAGGGCGGAGCCGAGCCGCGCCGGCTGTCCACGTTCCTGAAGATCAGCATCATCCTGCTCGCGGCGCTCACGATCGCCTCGATCTCGCTGCTGTTCATCGGCGACTTCCAGGGCAAGTTCGAGCGCGTCTTCGCCACGTTCCTCGTGTTCGCGGTGTTCGTGGGCCTCACGGCGCTCGACACTCGGCGCGAGCTGCGCTCCGAGTGGTACGCGCCCGTCGCGCTCATCGCGAACTCGTACATCCTCGCGCTGCTGCTCATCGTCACCTGGATGACGCCGTACGATCCCTTCCTGCTCGGCTGGTCGCTGTTCTGGAAGAGCGTGCTCGTGATCGGTGTGACGCGTCTCGTGCTCGGCTGCTGCCAGCTGCTGCTCGGTCTCAGCGAGGGGAAGCCCGAGACGATGGGGCGCTTCGCCTTCGTGACGAGCATGCTCGCGGTGCTGTCGGGGATCCTCTTCACCGCGCCGGTCGCAATCGAGACGTTCAACGTGGTGATCCCCGAGCTGTACTGGAAGATCGCGGTGGCCACGCTCATCCTCACGGCCCTCGGCCTGGCCATCACGCTGCTGCTGCGCTGGTCCTACGGGGCGTCGGATCGCGAAGCGGTGCGCGCCGCCGCGCGCACGCGCGCCGAGCAGGCCGTGCCGCTCGAGCCCTACCGCGCCGTGCACGTCGACGCCGTGCTCGCGGCTCCGCAGGCCCCCGTCGCGCAGCCGCCGGTCGCCGCCCCGCAGCCGCTCCTCGCGCCGCAGGCCCCGGCAGCGCCCCAGGCTCCCGCCGCCGGTCCGCTCCTGCCCTGGCCCACGTTCGCGGACGGCCGCCCGATCCCGGCGCTTCCGAACGGGCAGCCCGACTTCAGCGTCCCCGGCGCCCCGCTGCCCCCGCAGTAGCGTCGGACGGCGCGAAGCGCCCCGCGACGACGGCCGCGCGATCCCCGGGATCGCGCGGCCGTCGTGCGTTCGGGCCCGGTGGGAGCGCTCAGCCGCCGCGCGAGTAAAATGCTCGGGTGCCTGAGACTGATCTGACCCCCGCTTCCGCCGCGGCCCCCGCCGCGGAGACCCCCGTGCCCGCGTTCGTGATCCGGGCGCTCACGCCGGCCGAGTATCCCGCGGAGGCGGCGCTCGTTCGCGCTGCGTACGCTGAGAGCACCTACGGGGCGGAGCTCGCGGGCGACACGAGCTGGGCGGCCGTCGAGCGGGACACCGCGGGCCGCGATGCTGGGGGCCGGATCCTCGTCGCCGCGCGAGGCGACGAACTGCTCGGCGCGGTCTCCGTGCTGCGGGGCGGCTCGCACTACACGAAGCTCGCTGCGCCGGGTGAGGCCGAGCTGCGGCTGCTCGTGGTCTCGCCCGCTGCGCGCGGTGCCGGCGTCGGCGAGGCGCTCGCCCGGGCCGGCATCGAGGAGGCCCTCCGCTGGGGAGCCAGCGAGGTGCGCCTCGACACCGGTGTGCGGAACCCCGCGGCCCGGCTGTACGCGCGCATCGGGTTCGAACGCACTCCCGAGCGCGACGCGGAGCTCGACGACACCGGCTACGGCTCCTCGCTCAGCTTCACCTACCCGCTCCAGGAGCGCGCCGACGTGCGCGTGCGCGAGATCCGCGCGGAGGAGATCCCGGAGATCAGCGAGCTCGTGCTCGCGGCGTACCGCGACGACTACGAGGGGCTGCCCGCCGAGTACCTCGCGGAGATCGCCGATGTCGCCGCGCGCGCCGCGCAGCACCGGGTCTGGGTCGCCGAGGATGCGGCGCAGGGCGCGCTCCTCGCCACGATCACGACACCGCTGCCGGGGGAGACCCTCAGCGACGTCGCGCGCCCCGGCGAGATGGACCTGCGCCTGCTCGGCGTGGGGCGGGTCGCGCGCGGGCGCGGCATCGGCTCGCTCATGATGCGCCACGGGCTTCGGCTCGGCCGAATCCGGGCTGTCTCGCAGGTGGTGCTCAACACGAGCACCGAGATGGTCGCGGCGTACGAGATGTACGACCGGATGGGCTTCGCGCGCCTGCGGGATCGGGAACTCGACATCACCCGCGAGGACGGCACGAGCTTCCGCCTGCTCGCGTACGGGATCGACCCGGCCGAGGCGCCGCTGCGCCGGGCGGCACGCGCCGCCTGACGCTGATCCGGATCAGGATCCTGCGTGGTGCGCGGTGCGCGGTGCGCCGTTCGTCCGCTCGCTCCGGGCTCCGGCCCGCCGGCACCGGCCCGGACAGACACGAGAGCCGCCGTCCCGAGGGGCGGCGGCTCTCGTGCGTGCGTCCCGCCGATCGCGGGGAGCGGCGCGGGATCAGACCCGCGCGGTGAGCGCCTGGATGGCGGCCTCGAAGAAGCGCAGCCCGTCCGTGCCGGAGCGCATCGCATCGGGCATATCGGGGCCGAAGCCCGCCTCGACCGCGTGCTCGGGGTGCGGCATGAGGCCGACCACGTTGCCGCGCTCATTGCTGAGCCCGGCGATGTCGTTGAGCGAGCCGTTGGGGTTGACCTCGGCGTAGCGGAAGGCGATGAGGCCCTCGCCCTCGAGACGCTTCAGCGTCTCGTCGTTCGCAATGTAGCCGCCGTCGCCGTTCTTGAGCGGGATCACGATCTCCTCGCCGGGGGCGAAGAGGTGGGTCCATGCGGTGTCGACGTTCTCGACGACGAGGCGCTGGTCGCGGCGGATGAACTGCTGGTGCGCGTTGCGGATCAGGCCGCCGGGGAGCAGCTGCGCCTCGACGAGCACCTGGAAGCCGTTGCAGATGCCGAGCACGGGCATCCCGCGGTTCGCCGCCGCGATGACCTCGGTCATGATGGGGGCGATCGCGGCGATCGCGCCGGGGCGGAGGTAGTCGCCGTAGCTGAAGCCACCGGGCAGCACGATCGCGTCGACGCCCTGCAGATCGTGGTCCGCGTGCCAGAGGGCGACGGGCTCGGCGCCCGCGATGCGGATCGCGCGCTGCGCGTCGCGGTCGTCGAGCGACCCCGGGAAGGTGACGACGCCGATGCGGGTCGACATCAGCGCGCCTCGCCGACGGGCTCGCCGTCGACCGAGATCGCGACGACGTCCTCGATCACGGAGTTCGAGAGGATCTCATCGGCGACCTGGCGCACCTCGGCGAGGACCTCGGGGGTCACCTCGCCCGCAACGGTGAACTCGAAGCGCTTGCCGATGCGCACATTCTCGAACTTGCCGTGGCCCAGGCGATCCAGCGCGCCCGTAGTGGCCTTGCCCTGCGGATCGAGCAGCTCGGCCTTGGGCATGACATCAACAACAATCGTGGGCACTGGCGACTCCGGTTTCGCGATTCGACGGTCGGTGGGCGTTGCGGCACGCGTCTACGGGCCGCTCCCGGGAACCAGTCTACCCGCCGCGCGCCGCGCCGGGTGCGTCCGGCTGCTCCTCGCCCACCCGCTCCGGCTCGAGCTCCCGCCCGGGCCCCGATCCCGCTTCGTTCGAGGCACTGCCCCTGAGCGGGGCGACTAGCCCGCGATGCGGTCGAAGAGCTCCTGGTAGCGGGCCCGCGTCTGCGCGACGATCTCCTCGGGCAGCTGCGGGGGAGTGCCCGTGCGGTCCCAGTTCGCGGAGAGCCAGTTGCGCACGATCTGCTTGTCGAAGGAGGCGAGGCGATCGCCGGCCGAGAGCGCGGGATCCTCGTACGTCGCCGCGTCCCAGTAGCGCGAGGAATCGCTCGTGAGCACCTCGTCGGCGAGGACGAGCTCACCGGTCTCCGGATCCCGACCGAACTCAAACTTCGTGTCGGCCAGCACGACGCCGCGGGCGGCGGCGAGCTCGCGGGCCCGGGTGAAGATCGCGATCGACGCGTCGCGGAGGGCCGCGGCGACCTCGTCGCCCACGAGCTCGGCGCTGCGCTCGAACGTGATGTTCTCGTCGTGCTCGCCGAGCGGAGCCTTGTACGCGGGGGTGTAGATGGGGGTGTCGAGGAGATCGCCGTCGGTGATTCCCGCGGGCAGCTCGATGCCGCAGACGGCGCCCGTCGCCGCGTACTCGGCGTAGCCGGAGCCCGTCAGCGCGCCGCGCACGACGCACTCGACCGGGTACATCTCGAGGCGGCGGGTGAGCATCGCGCGATCCGCGACGACCGCAGGCACCTCGGGGATTCCCGGCGCGGGGGCGATCAGGTGGTTCGGGAGGTCGATCTGGGCGAACCACCAGTTCGACAGCGCCGTGAGCAGCGCGCCCTTGCCCGGGATCGGGGGCTCGAGCACGTGGTCGAACGCGCTCACCCGGTTGCTCGCCACGACGAGGAGCACGTTCTCGGGCCCCTCGCTCGGGACGTAGAGGTCGCGCACCTTCCCGGAGTAGGTGTGGGTCCAACCGGGCAGCTGCAGGGGGGAGGCGAGTTCCGTCACAGCCCCATTCTTCCACCTCGGGGGCCGCGCGGCGCACCCCCGTTCGGGCGACGGGCGGATCGCCGGATCGGTGGGCGCTGGATCGGCGCAATTCCGCGACATTCGAGGCGGCTGAGCGATGATGTCAGAGGGTGCGGTTAAGGTCATCTGTAGACGGGTGCTCATGCATCGCCGGTCGCGTGCGAGAACGAGCAGCTCTCGCAGCGCGATGGCGCACAGGCAGCCCCGCGAACTTGAGCCGACAGACGCGGAGGAACCCCATGATCCCACTCGGGCCGGTTGTGGCGCGGAGCCGGTTGCGGGCGGAACGCACGGCCGCGTGGTCGTACCTCTCCGAGGCGGATCGCCGCGCGGAGTGGTGGCCCGAGCTGGAGCTCGAGCCCCGTGTGGGCGGCGCGATCTCGGAGCGCTGGTCGGAGGAGTCCGGCGAGACCTCCGTGAGCCGCGACGCGAGCGGCGCGGTCGATGTCTGGGTCGAGGGCCACGCCATCGGCTTCCGGTGGCGCGAGGCCGGCGACGAGCGCGACACGGCGGTCCTCATGACGCTGCGCACGCAGGGGATGGACACGGGGATCACGGTGACCGAGACGGGCTTCGACGCGCTGCCCGATGCTGCGGCGCGTGCCGCGGCCTCGCAGGACGGGTGGCAGGTGCTGCTCCGCGATCTCACGGCCGCGCTCGAAGCCGCCGTGGCGGAGGGGCGGATCGCCGCACCGCTCGCCATCCCCGAGCCTGCGGAGGAGGAGCCCGCCGCGGAGCCCCAGGCGGCCCAGGAAGCGGGGGATGCCGCTGCGGCCGCGGGCGATGCCGAGCTCGCGGGCGAGGGAGCTGCCGACGAGAGCAGCGTCGACGAAACGGGCACCGGAGAATCCGGCGCCGAAGTGGTCGACGCTGAAGTGGTCGACGCTGAAGTGGTCGAGGCCGAGGAGTCTCGCACCGAAGAGGTCGACGCGCAGGCCGAGGCGGAGCCCGCCGAGGCTAAGGCGGAGCCCGCCGAGGCTGAGGTCGACGCCGACGCCGACGCCGACGCCGACGAAGAGGCGAACGACACGATCCGGATCGAGCCGCTCACCCCGGAGGCCGCCGCGCAGATCGAGGCTGCCGTGGCTGAAACTGAAACTGAAGCTGAGGCTGAGCCCGAGGCGGAGGCCACGGAGCCCGAGCCGGAGGCCACGGAGCCCGAGCCCGCCGAGCCGGAGCCCACTGAGCCCGAGCCCGCCGAGCCGGAGCCGACCACCGCGGAACTCGACTTCGACGCGCTGATCCGCGGTGATCTGCCCGATGGGTCGTCCCGCGAGCGCTGAGCCGACGCAGCACCCGGGCCGGGCGAACGCTCCGGCCCGCTCGGGGGCGCTCGGCGCTGCCCTGCTGACCGCGGCAGTCGGCCTGGGCAGCGCCCTCGTGTTCGTCCGCGTCATGCTCGACTGGTCCGATCGCCAACCGTACGAGGGTGCCCCCACCGAGGCGCGGTACCTCGTCCTCATGGCCGTCGCGCTCACGATCTGCGCCGTCACCGCCGTCGCCGCGGGGTGCGTCGCCCGCCGCCTCCGGCGCGCTGGGGCTCGCCCCCGCGAGTGAGACGCGAACGGGGCCGCGGGATCGCAGTGATCCCGCGGCCCCGTTCGGCCCGCTCGGCGGTCGCGCTACGCGACCCGCGCGGCGATATCGGTGCGGTGCTGCGCGCCCTCGAGCTCGATCCGCTCGACCGCCGCGTACGCGCGCTCGCGGGCCGCGGCGAAGCTCTCGCCCCGCGCCACGACGCCGAGCACGCGCCCGCCCGTCGCGACCCAGCCGCCCGCCGCATCCCGCGCCGTCGCGGCATGCACGAGGTGCACCCCGGGAACCTCTGCCGCAGCGTCGAGGCCGCGAATCTCGCGGCCTGTGACGACCTCGCCGGGGTAGCCCTCGCTCGCGACCACGACGATCACCGCGGGCTCATCGGAGAACTCGGGGGCGGGCTGCTCGGCCAGCGTGCCGTTCGCGGATGCGAGCAGGTACTGGCTCAGCGGCGATTCGAGCCGCGCGAGCACGACCTGCGTCTCGGGATCGCCGAAGCGCGCGTTGAACTCGATGACCCGCACGCCCTGCGCGGTGACGATCAGCCCGCAGTAGAGCAGCCCGACGAACGGCGTGCCCTCGGCCTCCAGCTGCCGCACCGTGGGGAGGGCGACCGTGCGCGTGATCTCCTCGACGAAGTCGTCCGCGACCCACGGCAGCGGCGAGTACGCGCCCATGCCGCCCGTGTTGGGGCCGGCATCGCCGTCGAAGATGCGCTTGTAGTCCTGCGCGGGCGTGAGCGGCAGCACGTCGTGGCCGTCCGCGAAGAAGAAGAGCGAGACCTCCTGGCCGTCGAGGAACTCCTCGACGAGCACATCACCGTGCGGGGCCCAGGTCTCGACGTGCGCGATGGCCGCGTCGCGGTCCTCCGTGACGAGCACGCCCTTGCCCGCGGCGAGGCCGTCCGCCTTAATGACGTAGGGGGCGCCGAACTCGTCGAGCACGGCGCCCGCATCGGCGACCGAGCTCACGCGGGCGGCGCGGCCCGTGGGCACCTGCGCCGCGTCCATCACGCGCTTCGCGAAGGCCTTCGAGCCCTCGAGCTCCGCAGCGGCCTGGTCCGGGCCGAAGACGGGCACGCCCGCGGCGCGCAGCGGATCCGCGACCCCGGCGACGAGCGGCGCCTCGGGCCCGATCACGACGAGGTCGAAGCCCCGCTCGGCGACGAACGCCGCGACGGCCGCGGGATCCGTGTAGGCGAGCTCGGGCGTCTCCACGCCGCTCGCCGCGATGCCGGCGTTGCCGGGAGCGCAGACGACCTCGTGGTCGGCGTGCTCAGCGAGGAGCGCAAGAACGATGGCGTGTTCGCGGGCACCCGGCCCCAGGACGAGGATCTTCACGCGGACCAGCCTAGCCTGCGCCGCCCGGTCCCTCCGACGCTCGGATCGCCGCCCACTAGGCTGAGACGCATGGCGAAGCGCAGGATTTCAGACTCCGACGGTCGTGCGGCTCTCGCCGCGGCGGCCGCGCCCGACGCGCCTCGGCTCGTGCAGGCGACCGCCGTCCGATACCTGCTCGAAGAGCTCGCCGAGCGGGCGCCGGGAAACTCGGTCGAGGTGCGCGTGCCGCCCTTCGGGGCCGTGCAGTGCGTGGCCGGGCCGCGGCACACCCGCGGCACCCCGCCGAACGTCATCGAGACCGACGCCGAGACCTGGCTCGCGCTCGCGACGGGCCGCCTCGGCTGGGACGATGCGCTCGCGAGCGCGCGTGTGGCGGTTTCAGGCACCCGGGCCTCGCTCACTGGGCTCCTCCCGCTCGTGCGCCCGGCCGATTGACGCGATCCCCAGTCCGGGCCTGCGAGAATAGACGTATGAGTACTCCCGACGCCGCGGCTCCGCAGCCGCAGCAGGATCCCGCGCGGCCCGTGGCCGCCCCCGAAGCGGCCGCCTCCGCTGCTGACGGTGCCGTCGCTGACGCAGTGGCCGACGGCGCCGTCGCCAACGATGCCGCAGCTGGCGCCGCTGCCGAAGAGGTCGCCGCGCCCGTCGTCGTCGAGGAGTCGCGCGAGGTCACGCTGCAGCGCTCCGTGCGCTACGGACGTGTGCTCGTGGGCGCTGCCGTGCTCGGCGGACTGATCGCGATGCTGCTCGCGCTCGTCTTCCCCGTCGCGGAGAAGGCGGACTACACGCTCGGCCAGGCCGTCGGCTTCATGGCGGTCATCGGCGCGGCCATCGGGCTCTGCGTCGGCGGTCTGTTCTCCCTCGTGCTCGGTATCATCGCCAAGCGCACGCGGGGGAGCGGGGTCGCCATCCAGTCCGACGTGCGATAATCGCGTCACTACGAACGATCGGAGCATTCACATGCTGGGCAACCTCAGTGGCTGGCACATGCTGGTCATCCTCTTCGTCATCCTGCTCTTGTTCGGTGCGCCGAAGCTCCCCGGGCTCGCGAAGAGCCTCGGTCAGTCGATGCGCATCCTGAAGAAGGAAGTCCGCAACGATGACACCGGCTCCGCAGAGTCCACGGACGATGCGGCGAAGGCGCCGCGGAGCACCGACGCCTCCTAGGCGCTCGCTGCGAAAGGACACCGGAACCCTATGATCGGCAACATGGGCGGCCCCACGCTCATCATCATCCTCTTCATCGTGCTGCTCTTGTTCGGTGCGCCGAAGCTGCCCGGGCTCGCGAAGAGCCTCGGTCAGTCGATGCGCATCCTGAAGAAGGAGGTGCGCAGCGATGCCGCGGAGACGCCCGCAGGGGCGGAGTCCGACGCAGCCCCCGCGACTCCGGCCGCACCCGCTGCGCCGGCTGCCCCGGCAGCGCCGGCGGCGGACGCCGCTCCGGCCGCGGATCCCGCTGCCGGTGATCCCGCTGCCGCGGAGCCCCCGGCCGAGGACGACCGTCCGCAGTCGGGGACCGCGCCCCGCTAGGCGCGAAGCACCCCGGCCGCGCAAACGCCTCGGGCGCCG
>NZ_AYMV01000053.1 GCF_000633415.1 Leucobacter sp. PH1c
GGGCCGCTGTCTGTTGCGCGCGGGAACCGGATGCCCGCGCAAGGGCCGGCCTAGTGGCCGGGCATCTCCGCGCGCACGCAGTGCGAGGTGAGCGTGCCGACGTTCTCGATCGTCACCGTGACCTCGGTACCCGGCTTCAGGTACAGCGGGGGCTTCCGCGAGCGGCCCGCGCCGCCGGGGGAGCCCGTCGAGATGACCGTGCCCGGCAGCAGGGTGAGCGACTGCGAGATCGACGAGATGAGCTGCGCGACGGTGCGCACCATGAACTCGGTCGTGGAATCCTGCACGCGGAGGCCGTCGACGTCGGTCGTGATGGCGAGCGCCTGGGGATCCGGGATCTCGTCCGCGGTCACCACCACGGGGCCGATGGGGGTGAAGCCGTCGAACGACTTGCAGCGCGACCACTGGGGCTCCTGGAACTGGATGTTCCGCGCCGTGATGTCGTTGATCGTGGTGTACCCGAAGACGTAGTCGAGCGCCTCCTCGGGCGTGACGTTCTTCGCCGGGCGGCCGATGATCACGCCGAGCTCGCCCTCGTAGTCGACCTCCTCGCTGATCTCGACCGGGATCGGCACCTCGCCCTCGTGGGCGCCCAGCGAGTTCGGGAAGAGGGAGAAGAGCACCGGCCCCGAATCGTTGTCGAGGCTGAGCTCGCTCGCGTGCTCGTCGTAGTTCAGCCCGACCGCGAGCACGATCGGCGGCATGATGACGGCGGGGCCGTAGGTCACGCCCGCGAGTTCCTGCCACTGCTCATTCGGCAGCTGCGCGGCGGCCGAGCGCACGGCGTCGAGCGCCTCGGGCCCCGCCGCGATGAGCTGCTGCAGCGTCGCGGCGTCGCCGCCGAGGGCGCGCACGGGAACGAAGCGCTCCTCCTGCACGACGACGAGTTCGGGGGCGGAAGCGGGGTCCAAGATCAGGTGCGCGAATCTCACCTCTCTAGGGTATCCGAACCGGGGCCCGCGATGGGCGGGCTGCCGCGGGCGAGGCGCGCGCCGGGTTCCCTCTGAGCGAACTCGGAGGCGGTGGAGGGCTCCGATCGGGGAGAATGGGGAGCATGACTGAAACACCGATGACGAAGCCGGAGATCGAGTTCCCGGAGGGCCCCGCCCCGACCGAACTGCAGATCGTTGATCTGGTGGAGGGCAGCGGCGAAGAGGCGCTCGCGAGCTCCACCGTTGATGTGCACTACCTCGGCGTCGAGTTCGACTCCGGCGAGGAGTTCGACTCCTCCTGGGGCCGCGGCGAGTCGATCAACTTCCCGCTGCGCGCGCTCATCCAGGGCTGGCAGGTCGGCATCCCCGGCATGAAGGTCGGCGGCCGCCGCAAGCTCATCGTGCCCCCGGCGCAGGCCTACGGCACCTCGGGCGGCCACCCCCTCGCCGGCAAGACCCTGATCTTCGTGATCGACCTGCTCGGCGTCAGCTAAGTCGCAACCGGACAGCGTGCGCGGGAATTCCCGCGCAGTTTCGGGCCCATCCGCTTCGCGGGTGGGCCCGTCGTGCATTCCGGCGGAAGTGCCCCGAGCTGCGGCAGGTGGTAGCGTACTCGTGTTCAGGAAACGCCCAGCTTGAGGGAATGGAGCAGCCTGTGGCAGAGGCCCAGCAGGAAACGAGTCAGCGGAGCACCGTGGAGCCGAAGGGCGGACTCGACCGCTTCTTCCACATCACGGAGCGAGGATCCACGATCGGAACGGAGATCCGCGGAGGTCTCGTGACCTTCGTGACGATGGCCTACATCGTCATCCTCAACCCGATCATCCTCTCCGGCAAGGAGGACGTCGCCGGCAACGTGCTCGAGTTCGGGCAGGTGAGCGCCGTGACCGCGCTCGCGGCCGGCGTCATGACGATCCTCTTCGGACTCGTCTCGCGCCTCCCGTTCGCGTTCGCGGCGGGCCTCGGCATCAACGCATTCCTCGCGTTCTCCGTGGTACAGGAGGTGACCTGGCCCGAGGCCATGGCGATCGTCGTGATCAACGGCGTGCTGATCGTGCTCCTGGCGGCCACCGGCCTCCGCCGCATGATCTTCGACGCGGTGCCCGTGCAGCTGAAGCTCGCCATCACCGTCGGCATCGGCTTCTTCATCGCCTTCATCGGCTTCGTGAACTCGGGCTTCGTCGACGCGACCGGCCAGTCCTCGCCGCCCGTCGGCCTGGGGCCCTCGGGCGTCGGCTTCATCGCCACCATTCCCACCCTCATTTTCGTGATCACCCTCGTGCTCACGGGCGTCCTGGTGGCGAAGAAGGTCAAGGGCGGCATCCTCATCGGCCTCGTGAGCGGCACCGTCATCGCCGTGATCGTCGAGGCCATCTGGAAGATCGGCCCCAAGTTCGGTGCCGACGGGGCCGTGAACCCCGGTGGCTGGAGCCTCACCGAGCCCGTGCTCGGCGCGAACCCCTTCGCGGTGCCTGATCTGAGCCTCGTCGGCGCCGTGAGCTTCGACTTCGGCAAGGTCGGTCTCGTCACCGTCATCATGCTCGTCTTCACGCTGCTCTTCACGAACTTCTTCGACGCGATGGGCACCATGACGGGTCTGTCGCGCGAGGCCGGTCTCGCGGACGCCACGGGCAACTTCCCCCGTATCAAGTCGGCGCTCGTCGTCGAGGGCATCGGCGCCGTGGTCGGCGGCGGCACGTCCTCCTCGTCGACGACCGTCTTCATCGAGTCGGGCGCCGGCATCGGCGAGGGCGCGCGCACGGGTCTCGCGAACGTGGTCACGGGCCTCGTGTTCCTGCTCGCGATGTTCTTCACGCCGCTCACCGAGATCGTGCCGACCGAGGTCGCTGCTGCGGCCCTCGTGATTGTCGGCGCCATGATGATGTCGCAGATCTCGAACATCGACCTGAGCGACTTCCGCGTGCTGCTGCCCGTCTTCCTGACGGCTGCGGTGATGCCGCTCAGCTACTCCATCGCGAACGGCATCGGTGCGGGCTTCGTGTCTTGGGTGCTCGTGCACGCGCTCACCGGTAAGGCGAAGCAGGTGCACTGGCTGCTCTGGATCGTCTCCGCGGGCTTCGTGATCTTCTTCGCGCGCGGACCGATCGAGTCGCTGCTCGGCGTCGCGTAGCGCGGCGCACGACGCACGTCCGCAGCTGGCTCCGGGGACCTCCCCGGGGCCAGCTGCGTTTCTGGGCACCCCGCGGTTCAGGGCTGCGGCGGTGAATCGCTCGTCTCTCGTGCGCGACGTGCGATCCACAGCGACACCGCCACTCCGGCAATGAGCACGGGGGAGATGGCGGCCACCCACAGCGCGCCGAAACCGAGCCCCACCAGCCACTCAGACCCCGGGAAGCCGCCCCCGGAAGTGCTCCAGGTGACGACCGCAAGTGCGAGCATCGTCACGACGCTCAGCGCGAACAGCAGGGACAGGATGACGAGTGCCCTGCGCAGGAGGGGAACGCTCATGACGGTCCTTTCGGTTGCCCTCCCCTCCCTGCACCCTACCCGCTCATCGGGCCGCCGCCCGGTACCGGAACTAGTTGCCGAGCACCTTCTGGAAGGCCTGCGTGTAGCGGTTGTCCTCCTCCGCGGTGAGCGAGCGCATGTCGAAGATGCGCTTGGACATCTCCTCGTCGGGGAAGATGAGGGGGTTCTCGGCGAGCTCGGGGTTCCGCTTCGCCATCTCCTCCTGCGCGCCGGCCACCGGGCAGACGTACTGCACGTACTCGGCGACCCGCGCGGCGACCTCGGGCTCGTAGTAGTAGTCGACCAGCTCGTGGGCCTGCTCGAAGGCCTGCGTTGCCCGGGGCATCGAAAACGAATCGATGAACACCGAGGCCCCCGACTCGGGTACGACGAACTTCCAGATCTCCTCACCGGCCTCCTCGTTGAGGATCGCGATGTCGCCCGACCAGCACATGCCCGCCCAGACGTTCCCCTGCTCGAGGTCCTGCGTATACGAGTTGCCCTTGACCGTCGCCACCTGGCCGCTGTCGATGTGCTGCTTCGCGACGGCGAGGGCCGCTTCGAACTCGGGATCGCCCCAGTCGCCCTCGATGTCCACGCCCTGCTCGAGCATGATGAGCGCGAGGGTATCGTCCTGCTCGGTGAGGAGGTTGACCTTGCCCGCGAGCTCAGGCGCCCAGAGGTCGGAGACCTCCCGCACGCCCTTCGGGTAGAGCTGGGTGTTGTAGACGAGGCCCGTCATGCCGGCCTGGTAGGGGATCGACCAGACCCGATCCGGATCGAAGCTCGCGTGCTTCACCATGTCGATCATGTTCGCATCGACGTTGGGCATGAGCGCGCGGTCGAACTCGAGCAGCTGATCCTGCTCGACGAGGCGTACGGTGGTGGTGTCCGAAGGGACGATGAGGTCGTAGCCCGTGTCCTGCTCGAGCTTCAGCTGGTCCTTGATCTTCGCGATGAACGTCTTGTTGTCGTCGATGTCCTCGAAGTACTCGACCGAGATGTTCGTGCGCTCCATGAACGCGTTGAGCGAGGGCCAGTCGCCCGTCTCCTCGTCGTAGTCGAGGTAGTAGGTCCAGTTGGCCCAGCGGAGCGTGCCGCCGGAGCCGTCTCCCGGCCCGCTCGGGCCCGAGCACGCTGCGAGGGATCCGGCGCCGATCAGCGCGGCGCCGAAGGCCGAGCCGCGGAGCAGCTGCCGCCTGCTGAGCTGTGCGGCGCGAGCGCGGCGGACGAGTTCCTGGACGACGGGATCGGACGTCGGGTGGGGCATGTTTCCTCCTTTGGAAACCAGCGGCGGACGGGGTCGCTGGCCCCATCCTCACACATCTCGCCCCAGAACGTAAATGCCCGTGTCAGTTTCGTTGACGTTCGGGGCCCGTGGGCTCCGCATCCGCCGTGCCGAGCACCACGTCGCGCAGCTCACCCACGAGCTCCGGGGCGGCTGCGAAGAGCAGCGGCTCACCGGGCGGTGTCGCGTCGTCGCGGCCGAGCAGCGCGCCGCCCGCCTCGCGCACGATGAGCGCCGCCGCCGCGTAGTCCCAGGGCTGCAGACCGCGCTCGAAGAAGGCGTCGAGCCGGCCGGCCGCGAACGAGCACAGGTCGTACGCGGCCGAGCCGAGCCGGCGGATGTCGCGCGCCCGGGGGAGGAGGCGCGACACCATCGCGGCCTGCTCAATCCGGCGCTCCACGGTGTAGCCGAAGCCCGTGCCGACGAGGGCGGTGGCGAGCTCCCGCTTCCCCGAGACGCGGATCCTGTGTCCGTTCAGCCGGGCCCCCGCCCCGTCCGCGGCGTCGAAGAGCTCGTCGAGCCTGGGGCAGTACACGGCGCCCGCGATCGCGCGCCGGCCGTCGGCCATTGCGCCGGGATCGGCCACCGTCGCGGCGATGCTCACGGTGTAGACGGGCAGGTCGTAGAGGTAGTTCACCGTGCCGTCGATCGGATCGACCACCCACGTGATCCCCGAGGAGCCGTCGATTCCGGCGCCCTCCTCGCCGAGGATCCCGTCCTCCGGCCGGGCCGACCGGATGGCGGCGACGACGAGCGCCTCCGCCTCCCGATCGGCCGCCGTCACGACGTCCGTGATACTCGACTTGCTCGCCGCGACGTCCACGCCCTGGGCGCGCAGCTCCTGAATGCGCCGGCCTGTGTCCACCGCGATTCTCGCGGCGAGGTCGCGGAGCGCGGTGGGGGAGGCGTCGGTCGGCTGGGGATCACTCATGCCCCGAGCCTAGCGCCGCACGCCGCCGAGCGCGGCAGGCTCGGGGGCCGCGTGCTCGGGATCGAGCGCGTACGCGTGCTCGCCGTGCGCGGCGGAGTCGATCCCGCGCTCCTCGACCGTCGCGGGGACGCGGAGGCCCGTGACTGCGCGCACGCCGAGGGCGATGAGCAGCGACACGGTGAAGGAGTACAGGAGTACGCCGAGCACCGAGATCGTCTGCACGAGCAGGAGGCCGGCGTCGCCGCCGAGCAGCAGCCCGCGCTCCGTGGCGAAGAAACCGAGGTAGATCGTGCCGAGCACCCCCGCGACAAGGTGCAGGCCGACCACGTCGAGCGAGTCGTCGAAGCCGAGGCGGTACTTCCACTCGATCGCGAGCGCGCACACTGCGCCGGCGAGGAGGCCGAGCAGCAGCGCCCAGACCGGCGCGAGGTCGGCGCAGGCCGGAGTGATGGCGACGAGCCCGGCGACGGCGCCCGAGGTCGCGCCGACCACGCTCGGCTTGCGCCCGCGCAGTCGATCCACCGCGAGCCAGCCGAGAATCGCGGCGGCGGGAGCCCCGATCGTGTTGACGAGGATCAGCCCGGCGGTGCCCGCCTGGTCCGCGGCGCCGGCGTTGAAGCCGATCCAGCCGAACCAGAGCAGCGCGGCGCCGATCGTCACGAGCGGCAGGCTGTGCGGGCGGTGCGACCCGGGCGCGAAGCCGGCGCGCTTGCCCGCGACGAGCGCGAGGGCGAGCGCCGCGGCCCCCGCGTTGATGTGCACCGCGGTGCCGCCGGCCCAGTCGATCACGTCGGCGGTGCCGAGCGCGCTGCCGAGGTTCTGGATCCAGCCCCCGCCCCACACCCAGGCGGCGACGGGGAAGTACACGAGCGTGGCCCAGAGTCCCGCGAAGAGCACCCACGGGCCGAGGCCGACGCGGTCGGCGATCGCTCCCGAGATGAGCGCGGTCGAGATCATCGCGAAGGTGGCGCCGAAGCCGAGCCCGATGAACTCGGCCGGATCGGTGTGGATGAGCCCGAGGTCGGCGGCGGGATTGCCCGCCCAGCCGGTCTCCCCATCGGCGAACGTGCTCATGCCGTAGCCGAAGAGGATCCAGAGCACGCCCACCACGCCCATCGCGCTGATGCTGAAGAGCATCATGTTCACGACGGAGCGGGCGCGCACGAGGCCGCCGTAGAAGAGGGCGAGGCCCGGGGTCATGACGAGCACGAGCGCGGCGCTCGCGAGCACCCAGACGTCGTGCGGAGTGAGGGTTTCCATGCGGGGCACCGCCTTTCCCCGGGGATCCGGGATCGTGTCGTTGCCCCAGTCTCCGCCGCCGTCGTTTCGGTCGCGTCTCCGGCGGATCTCCAAGCGGAGACGGCTGCGTCACAGCTCTGTTTCGGGCCGGTGCCGCGTGATGCTAAGATATACAGGTTGCCGTCAGAACGGCCGCGGAGAAAGAGAGCCACAGCATCCTGCTGCTGGCGCCGCGCAACAACAGGAAGGGGATCCCTATGGCACTGGAAGCAGACGTCAAGAAGGCGATCATCGATGAGTACGCGACCAAGCCCGGTGACACCGGTTCCCCCGAGGTGCAGGTTGCCATGCTCACGCAGCGCATCAAGGATCTGACCGAGCACCTCAAGGAGCACAAGCACGACCACCACTCGCGTCGTGGCCTCCTGCTGCTCGTTGGTCAGCGCCGCCGCCTGCTGGGCTACCTCCAGAACGTGGACATCACGCGCTACCGTTCGCTCATCGAGCGTCTCGGCCTGCGCCGATAAGTCCGCTGATCGCCAGCTGACTTTCTGCGAAGCGCCCGTCACCCAAGTGGTGACGGGCGCTTCTGCGTTTCCGGGAGCCGCGGCGTGCCGCGTCGTAGCGTGCCGCGGCGTGCCGCGTCGTAGCGTGCCGCGGCGTGCCGCGCCGCGTCGAGCGCACCCGGAAACGGGAACGGCCCCCTCGCCGAAGCGAGGGGGCCGTTTCTTGAGAGTCCGTGAAGAACTTAGATCTTCGAGGACGCGTCCTTCAGGACGCTGCGGAGGATGCCGCCGATCTCCGCGAACTCGGCCGGACCGATGGTCAGCGGCGGAGCGAGCTGGATGACGGGGTCTCCACGGTCGTCGGCGCGGCAGTACAGGCCGGCGTCCCACAGAGCGGGGGAGAGGTAATCGCGAAGCAGTCGGTTCGACTCCTCCTCGTTGAACGTCTCCTTGGTCGCCTTGTCCTTGACGAGCTCGATGCCGAAGAAGTAGCCCTCACCGCGCACGTCACCGACGATGTCGATGTCGAGCAGCTTCTCGAGCTCGGCGCGGAACAGCGGGCTGTTCTCGCGCACGCGGCCGTTGAGGTCCTCTTCCTCGAAGATGTCGAGGTTCTCGAGGGCCGCAGCAGCTGCCGCCGGGTGACCGGCGAAGGTGAAGCCGTGGTAGAAGGTGTTGTCCTCCGAGCTGAAGGGCTCCGACACCTTGTCCGAGACGATCATGGCACCGAGGGGGACGTAGCCCGAGGTGATGCCCTTCGCCGAGGTGATGATGTCGGGCTCGTAGCCGAGCGCCTTCGAGGCGAAGAAGTCGCCCACGCGGCCGTAGGCGCAGATGACCTCGTCCGAGACGAGCAGCACGTCGTACTGGTCGCAGATCTCGCGGACGCGCTTGAAGTACCCGGGGGGAGGCGGGAAGCAGCCGCCCGAGTTCTGCACGGGCTCGAGGAAGACAGCGGCAACGGTCTCGGGACCCTCGAAGAGGATCGCCTCCTCGATGCGGTTCGCCGCCCACTGGCCGAAGGCCTCGAGGTCGTTGGACGGAGCGCCCATCTCCTCAGCGCGGTAGAAGTTCGTGTTGGGCACGCGGTGACCACCGGGGGTCAGCGGCTCGTAGAACTTCTTCATGTCGGGGATGCCGGTGATGGCCAGCGCGCCCTGCGGGGTGCCGTGGTAGGCGACCGAGCGCGAGATGACCTTGTGCTTCATCGGCTGGCCCTTGATCTTCCAGAAGTGCTTCGCCAGCTTGAACGCCGACTCCACAGCCTCGCCACCACCGGTGGTGAAGAAGACCTTGTTCATCTCGCCGGGAGCGTAGGACGCGAGGCGCTCCGACAGCTCGATGGCGGCCGGGTGGCCGTACGACCAGATCGGCATGAAGTCGAGCTGCTGCATCTGCTTGGCCGCAGCCTGCACGATGCGCTCGCGGCCGTGGCCAGCGTTGACCACGAAGAGGCCTGCGAGGCCGTCGATGTACTGCTTGCCGGCCGCATCGTAGATGTGGTGGCCCTCAGCACGCGTGATGACGGGGATGCCGTCGTTCAGCACCTTGCGGTTCGTGAAGTGCGGCCACATGTGGCGCTTGGCCGAAGCCTGGAGCGCCGCGGTGTCAACCGCCGCAGTGGGATCGAATGACATGGTTATCTTGTTCCCCAATCGTATTTCTGTTTGGTGAGTTGGAGGTATACGAACGTCTCCGTGGCGGCGACTCCGTCGACGGCGCGGATCTTCTCGTTGAGCAGCTCGATCAGCCCGTCGTCGTCCTCGCAGACCACTTCGACGAGGATGTCGAAGGAGCCGGCGCTGAGCACGACGTAGCTGATCTCGGGCATCGCGGAGAGCCGATCGGCGACGACACGGGTGTCGCCGGAGACCCGGATACCGAGCATTGCCTGACGGCTGAAGCCGAGCCGCATGGGATCGGTGACCGCAACAATCTGCATCACGCCGGTATCCGTGAGTTTCTGCACGCGCTGGCGCACGGCGGCCTCGCTGAGACCGACCGCCTTCCCGATCTCCGCGTACGAACGGCGACCATCGCGCTGGAGTTGCTCGATGATTGCCTTCGACGTGGGGTCGAGAGCCTGCGACGTACGTTTGCTGCTCACGTCACTGATTCTTGCAGTGGAAACCTGAAAAAGCAAAGGAATCCGAAGATATGGGCGCCCATTTCTGTTGTTTTCGCCCTTCCGGGCGTGAGGAATCGCGAACTCTTCGGCCGCGCGGCCCGGGCCGCGCACGCTGAGCCTACTCCCGTTCCCGAGCGCTTCCCACCGCGCTCTTCGGGCCGGAATGTAACCGTTTCATGAAGAATTGCCCGTTCCAGAGTTTCTCTTCTTTGCATCGAGTCACTGTCTGTGACAGTCTCAGTGTCACCACCCGGCAGTGTCGCCGTTTGTGCGACTGTCGGTTCGCCTATGAGAAACCAAGGGAGATCTCTCATGGTCCGTCAGCCTGAAGACCCGATCGTACGTAATATCGTGCAGCTGCTTCGCGGCGCACAGCTCAACCGCAGGCAGATGCTGCGCGGCACCGCGGCAGGTGTCGCGGGCGCCGGTGCCCTCGGACTCGCCGCGTGCGCGCCGAACAGCGGCGGCGGAGGCGGTGCGGGCGGCGGAGAAGGCATCGCCTGGGGCAACTGGACCTACTACCTCGACTTCGACGATCAGACGCAGTCGTTCCCCTCGCTCGACGCCTTCATAGAGCAGGCCGGATTCACGGTCGACTACATCGAGGACATCGACGACAACAACACCTTCTACGGCAAGATCAAGGATCAGCTGAAGCTCGGCCAGTTCACCGGCTACGACACGATCACCTTCACCGACTGGATGAACGCCCGGCTGATCCAGGACGAGCAGATCCAGGAGTTCGACTACGCCAACCTGCCGAACGTCACCGCGAACCTGGTCGACGGGCAGCGCGACGCCCTCGACGTGGATCCGGGCCGCAAGTTCACGATCCCGTGGCAGCTCCCGGCCTCGGGCTGGGTGTGGAACACGAAGGAGGTGCCGGACGGCATCAAGACCCTCGACGACTTCCTGCGCCCCGAGCTCAAGGGCAAGGTCGTCGTGCTGAGCGAGATGCGCGACACGATGGGCATGGTGATGGCCGGGCTCGGCACCGACCCGAGCGGCGCCTGGGGCGACGCGGAGTTCGACGCTGCGCTCGCCTGGCTCGACGACGCGCTCAAGAGCGGCCAGATCGGCAACGTGAAGGGCAACAGCTACACGCAGGACCTCATCCGCGGGGACGCGCTCGCCGCGATGGCGTGGACGGGCGACGTGATCATGCTGAACACCGAGAACGACAACCAGTGGACCCTCGAGATCCCCGAGTCCGGTGGCATGATCGCGGCCGACTCGTTCACCGTGCCGAACGGCACCACGGCCGAATCGAAGGCCAAGGTCGAGGAGCTCATCAACTACTACTACGACCCCGAGGTCATGGCCGAGGTCGCGGACTACGTGACCTTCGTGCCGCCCGTGAAGGGCACGCAGGAGGCGATGCGGAAGGTGAACCCGGAGAACGCCGACAACCCGCTCATCTTCCCGAGCGAGGAGGACTGGAAGCACCTCCACACGTTCCGCACACTGTCGGCCGAGGAGGACAAGAAGTACTCCACCGCCTTCCAGAACGTGCTGGGGCTGTGACCATGGCAGAGCACGGTACCTTCGCAGACTCCGGCGCCGACCTCGAGCTGGTCGGCATCCAGAAGCGCTTCCCCGGCTTCACGGCTATCGAGCACCTGGACCTCACGATCCCGGCCGGCTCGTTCTTCGCCCTGCTCGGCCCCTCGGGCTGCGGCAAGACGACCACCCTCCGCCTCGTGGCGGGGCTCGAGGATCCGACCGAGGGGCGCATCCTCATCGGGGGCACCGACGTGAGCGCGCTCAAGCCGCACAAGCGTCCGGTGAACACGGTGTTCCAGTCCTACGCGCTCTTCCCGCACATGACGATCCTCGAGAACGTCGCGTTCGGGCTGCGCCGCCGCCGGATCGGCGACGCGGTGGGCAAGGCGCACGAGGCGCTCCGGCTCGTCGAACTCGATCACGTCGCCGACCGCAAGCCGGCGCAGCTCTCGGGCGGCCAGCAGCAGCGCGTCGCGCTCGCCCGCGCGATCGTGAACCGGCCGGCGCTCCTCCTCCTCGACGAGCCGCTCGGCGCGCTCGACCTGAAGCTGCGCCGCCAGATGCAGCAGGAGCTCAAACAGATCCAGCAGGAGGTCGGGCTCACCTTCCTCCACGTCACGCACGACCAGGAGGAGGCCATGACCATGGCCGACACTGTCGCGGTGATGAACAAGGGCCGGATCGAGCAGATGGGCGCTCCGGAGGAACTGTACGAGCTGCCGCGCACGGTCTTCGTAGCGAACTTCCTCGGGCAGTCGAACCTCTTCCAGGTCGAGGTCGCCGGCGGCACGGACCAGGTGATCCACACGGACCTCGCGGGCACCAGGCTCTCGGTGCCCCGCGCGCGGAGCCAGCGGGACTCGGGCTCGATCACGATCGGCGTGCGCCCGGAGAAGCTCACCCTCACGACCGCGCCGCCCGCGCCGGACGCCGGCCGCAACGTCGTCGGCCCCGGGCGCATCACCGACGTGTCGTTCATCGGCGTGAGCACGCAGTACACGGTCGAGGTCCCCGGGTCAGGCCCGCTCCAGGTGTTCGCGCAGAACCTGCAGGCCGGTCCCGCCGCCCGCCTCGGCGACGAGGTCTGGCTGAGCTGGCTCACCGAGCACACCTTCGGACTTGCCGACGACCGCCTCGACACGGGCGCACTCACCACCGAGGACTCCACCCGGGCGATCGCCGCCCAGGCGGCGCTCGGGTAGCGAGGGGGACGACATGGCCTTCACCGCATTCTCGGGGAACACGCAGGCCGTCGAGCAGGCCCCGCGCAAGCGGGGCTGGATCGCGCTGATCCTGCTCGCCCCAGGCATCGCCTACATGCTGCTGTTCTTCGTGGCGCCGTTCGTGCAGCTCGCCATCACCTCGCTCCAGGCCCCGGCCGACAGCGGGGGGATCGGGCAGTACGTCGCCGCGCTCCAGTTCTCGAACTACTGGGCCGCGCTCCAGGAGTACTGGCCGCACCTGCTGCGCTCGTTCATCTACGCCATCGTTGCGACGATCATCGGGCTCTGCATCAGCTACCCCGTCGCCTACCTCATCGGGGTCAAGGTGCGCTCGCGGCCGATGCTGCAGGGCATCCTGCTGATCCTCGTCGTCGCACCGTTCTTCATCAGCTTCCTGCTGCGGACGCTGGCGTGGAAGTCGATCCTGCCGAGCGAACTCGTGGGGACGCACTTCTCCGTGATCTTCGGCCTCGTGTACAACTTCATCCCGTTCATGGTGCTGCCGATGTTCTCCTCGCTGCAGGCGCTCGATCTGCGGCTGCTCGAGGCGGGATCGGATCTCTACGCCTCGCCGATCACAACGTTCCGGCGGGTCACGCTTCCGCTGTCGATGCCCGGTGTGGTCTCGGGGACGCTCCTCAGCTTCATCCCGATGTCCGGCGACTACGTGAATGCGTCGCGTGAGTTCCTCGGTGGGACCTCGACGACGATGATCGGCAACGTGATCGAGTCGAACTTCCTGCAAACGCAGAACTACCCGATGGCGGCGACGCTGTCGATCATCCTGATGGTCGTGATCCTCGTGATCGTCGCGACCTATGTGCGCAAGAGCGGGGCGGAGGATCTGCTGTGAAGGGCTTCTCACTGGGCAAGGCGTTCGTGCCGGTCGTCGCATCGATCGCGCTCATCTACCTGCTGATCCCGATCGTCCACGTGATCGTGTTCTCGTTCAACGATGCGGGGCGCAACAACATCCTCTGGCGGGGCTTCACGCTCGACAACTGGCAGAACCCCTGCGGGGCGCCCCAGGTGTGCACGGCGTTCGGCAACTCGATCCTCGTCGGCGTCGTCGCGACGGTGATCGCGACGGTGCTCGGCACGATGATCGCGCTCGCGCTCGTGCGGTACCGCTTCAAGTTCCGCTCGACGATCAGCCTGCTGCTCTTCACGCCGATGGCGACCCCCGAGGTCGTGCTCGGCGCCGGCCTCGCGGCGCAGTTTCTGCTCGCGGGCGTGGAGAAGGGCCTCGGCACGATCATCCTCGCGCACACGATGTTCTGCATCTCCTACGTGGTGGTGGCGGTGAAGGCCCGCGTGGCGAGCCTGAACCCCGCGATCGAGGAAGCGGGGCGGGATCTCTATGCCTCGCCGGGTCAGGTGTTCTGGCGGATCACCCTGCCGATGCTCATGCCGGGCATCATCGGGGCGGCGCTGCTCAGTTTCGCGCTGTCGTTCGACGACTTCATCATCACGAACTTCAACTCGGGCACCGCGACGACCTTCCCGAAGTTCATCTACGTCTCGGCGCTGAAGGGCGTTCCGGCGCAGGCCAACGTGCTCGCCTCGATCGTGTTCTTCGGGGCGCTCGCGCTCGTGATCATCGTGCAGATGGTGAACATCAACAAACAGAAGCGGCTCCAGCGCCAGTAGAACGGCGGAGCGCGACGAAGCCGCCCCCGGGGCGCCGAAGAATCTTCGGCGCCCCGGGGGCGCTTTTGCGCCGGGGGGAGCAACAGGGGGAGGATGAGTGCCGGCGGGATCGGATCCTGCCCCACCATGTCGCAGCGAGGCGCAGAGGCCCCGTGCGACCCTTGTTTCCTGAGGAGAGCACATGACGAAGACGTTGATGCCGGCCGCAAAACGCGGTGGATCCCTGAAGCGCAACCTCGGTCTCTGGGCCATCGTCGGTCTCGGCCTCGGGTACATGACCCCGACCGTCGTCTTCGACACCTTCGGCATGGTCGCCCGCGACACGAACAACGTCGTGCCGCTCGCGTACCTCGTCGCACTCATCGTGATGGTGTTCACGGCGGTCAGCTACGGCAAGATGGCGGGCGCCATCCCGAGCGCAGGCTCCGCCTACACCTACGTGAAGGAGTCGATGCACCCGAACGTCGGCTTCATGGTCGGCTGGACGTCGCTCATCGACTACATGCTGCTCCCGATGGTCAACTGCCTCATCATCCGCAGCTACCTCGAGGCCGTGTTCCCCGGGATCCCCGGCTGGATCTGGGTCGTGCTTTACTGCGTGCTCGTCACGGGCGTCATCTACCTCACGATGCGCGGCACCTCGAACGTCAACATGATCCTCCTCGTCTTCTCGATCATCGTCATGACGGTCTTCGTCGTCATGGTCTGGGCGCAGCTCGCGGGCGGCGAGGGTGTCGGCTCGGTCGCCTCGATGCAGCCGTTCATCCACGACGGGGTCACGATGGGCGCGGTCCTCATGGGCGCCACGATCGTCTGCTTCTCCTTCATCGGCTTCGACGCCGTGACCATGTACGTCGAGGAGGCCAAGAGCCCGAAGATCGTTCCCCGGGCGATCCTCCTCACCGTCGTGCTCGGCGGCGCGATCTTCCTCATCGCGGGCTACTTCACCCAGCTGCGCTTCCCGGACTGGGAGGTCTTCGCACCGGGCGGCGACATGCAGTACGTCGAGGACTCGACCCTGCCGCTCATCGGCAACTTCGTCGGTGGCCCCGTGCTCCAGGCCGTGCTCACCGCCGCGGGCTTCGCCGCGACGCTCGCCTCGGGCCTCGCCTCGCACGCCTCGGTCTCGCGCATGCTCCTCGTCATGGGCCGCAACAACGTGCTCCCCAAGCGGTTCTTCGGCTACATCAACCCGAAGACTCACACGCCCACGTTCAACATCGTGCTCACGGGCGTCGTCTGCCTCCTCGCGATCGCGTTCACGCTCGAGATGATCGCCGCGTTCATCAACTACGGCGCGCTCATCGCCTTCACCTTCGTGAACCTGTCGGTGATCGCCTGGTTCGCGATCCGCCAGGGCCGCCGGAAGACCCCGAGCGACATCTTCAAGTTCATCGTGATGCCGGGCATCGGCACGGCGCTCACGGGCGTACTGTGGGCAAACCTCCACCCGGACGCCCTCATCGGCGGCGTGATCTGGACCGTGATCGGTCTCGCCTACCTCCTGTTCCTCACGAAGGGCTTCAAGCGCAAGGTCGCCGGCTTCGACGAGAGCCAGCCCGTCACGGGCTACAACAAGGTGCCGGTCGACCAGGACTGATCGAGCGGGCCGCGGGGAGCCGCGGCGGTGCGACGGGACGGCCCGTCGCCTCAGGCGGGGAGCGCGATCTCCCCGGAGGAGGCGGCGGGCCGTTCCGCGTCCCGCGCCGCGCGGCGGCGTGCGGGATCGAAGAACGGCAGCGTGATCCCGCACAGCGGTCCGATGAGGAGCGCGAAGGCGACCGTGCCGAGGCCCACGTTGCCCCCGAGCAGCCAGCCGATGAGCAGCACCGTGAGCTCGACGCCCGTGCGGCCGATCCAGAGCGGCGTGCCGAAGCGTGCGTGGATGCCCGTCATGAGGCCATCGCGCGGCCCGGGGCCGAGGTGCGCGCCGATGTAGATGCCGCTCGCGACGGCGAGGAGCACGAGGCCCGTCGCGAAGAACGCGATGCGCGCCCAGAGCGCCTCGGGGGCGGGGAGGAGCCACAGGCCGAGATCGATGCCGGGGCCGACGAGCAGGATGTTGAGGATCGTGCCGAGGCCGGGGCGCTGGCGCAGCGGGATCCAGAGCAGCAGCACGCAGAGGCCGATGATGTTCGTGAGGATGCCGATGCTGAGTCCGGTGTGCAGCGCGACTCCCTGGGCGAACACCGTCCACGAGTCGACCCCCACAGCGGCGCGGATCATGAACGCGTCCGCGATGCCGTAGAGGAGGAGGCCGGGGATGAGGCGGGAGAGTCGTGCGAGCATGCTGACCAGTCCAGTTCATTTTGGCCTGGTGATCAAGAGGCCAATCTGCCTATAGTGGCCCCATGATTGCGCAGCGCCTCTCGGCACACCGGCTCTCCCAGTTGCTCGGGGAATGGCGCAGCCCGAGCCCGGGTGCGGGCTCGGCGGCCGGGCACCGCTACGAGGAGCTCAGTGAGAGCGTCGGCCTCCTCGTGCGCGACGGCGCGATCTCGCCCGGCACGGCGCTCCCCGCCGAACGGCCGCTCGCCGAGACGCTCGGCGTCAGCCGCACCACCGTGGCCGCGGCCTACCGGCTGCTCCGAGAATCCGGCACCGCCGTCTCCCGCCAGGGCTCCGGCACCGTGGTGCGCAGCCCCCGCCCCCTGCCGCTCGCGGGAGAGGCCGCCGAGGGCGCGCGCATCGACCTGTCGACGGCCTGCCCCGCGGGCTGGGAGGGGCTCCCCGCTCTCGGGGAGCGCGTGCTCGGCGAGTTCCCCGGGATCTTCGCGCACCCGGGCTACGACACGCTCGGCCTGCCCGAGCTGCGCCGGGCGATCGCCGACCGCTTCGCCCGCCGCGGCCTGCCCACGGCGCCCGAGCAGATCATGGTGACCCTCGGCGCGCAGCACGCCATCTTCCTCCTCGCCCGCACCCTGCTCGGCCGCGGCGACCGCGCCCTCATCGAATCGCCGAGCTACCCGCACGCGCGCGAGGCGCTCGCCGCGACGGGCGCGCTGGTCGCCGAGCTCCCCGTCGGCCACGGCGGCGTCGACGAGCGGGCCGTGCTCGACATCGCCGCCCGGGTGGCACCCCGGCTCGCCTACCTCATCCCCGATCACCACAACCCGACGGGGCTCAGCATGCCGCGCGAGCTGCGGGGCCGGCTGATCCATGCGCTGAGCGCGGCCGGGAGCCACGTGATCGCCGACGAGACGACGGCGGAGCTCGTGCTGGGTGGTCCCCGGCTCGTCGAGCCATTCGCCGCCGCGGCCGAGCTGCCGCACCAGGCCGACGCGATCATCACGGTCGGCTCCCTCGGCAAGACCGTGTGGGGCGGGCTCCGCATCGGGTGGATCCGGGCGGCCCCCGAGCTCATCGCCCGGCTCGAGTCGGCCCGGCGCGTGAGCGATCTCGGCACCGGAGCGTGGGAGCAGGCCACGGCGGCGCTCGCGCTCGAGCAGTACGACGAGATCCTCGCCGACCGCAGCCGGGAGCTCACCGCGAAGCATCGGGTGCTCACCGCCGGCCTCGGCGCCCGGCTGCCCGGCTGGGCCGCGAGCGCCGCGCAGGGCGGCGTGTGCCTGTGGGTGGACATCGGCGAACAGCGGAGCTCCGCGCTCAGCCGAGCCGCGGCCCGGCACGGCGTTCGGCTCACGCCGGGCCCGCGCTTCGGCAGCCCCGGCGTCTTCGAGCGCTTCCTGCGCCTCCCGTTCACCGCCCCCGAGGACGAGCTCGTCGCCGCGGTCGAGGTGCTCGCCGAGGTGCGCGGCACGGCCCCGGCCGCCGCGCCGATCCTGCACGGGGCCGACGCGGTGATCTGAAGGGCCGACGCGGTGATCTGAGGGGCTGCCTTGCCGGGCCGCGCCGGGTCGCTCGGGCGGATCCCGGGAGGGGAGCGGAATTGACGGTGCCGGGGCGCCGGAGCGCGGTAGACTCGAGGATCATGCTCGAACTTGATTTCAGCGCCCGCATCCGCTCGCTGCGCGCGACCTACGCCGACATCGCCGCCGTGATCGACCTCGACAAGCTCGATCGGGAGATCGCCGAGCTCGAGGAGCAGGCCGCGGCCCCCGACCTCTGGGACGATCCGGCAGCCGCTCAGCAGGTGACGAGCGGGCTCTCGCATCGCCAGGCGCGCGTGAAGCGCGTGCGCGGCGTCGAGGCGCGCCTCGACGACCTCGAGGTGCTCGTCGAGCTCGCGCTCGAGGCCGAGGACGAGGACTCCGCCCGCGAGGCGACGGAGGAGCTCGCCGCGCTCGAGGCCGTCGTCCAGGACCTCGAAGTGCAGACGATGCTCTCCGGCGAGTACGACGAGCGCGCCGCCGTCGTGACGATCCGCTCGGGAGCCGGCGGCGACGACGCGACCGACTTCGCGGAGATGCTGCTGCGCATGTACCTGCGCTGGGCGGAGCACCGCGGCTACCCGACGAAGATGATGGACACGTCCTACGCGGAGGGCGCCGGCATCAAGTCGGCCACCTTCGAGGTCGACGCGCCCTACGCCTTCGGCACGCTCTCGGTTGAGGCGGGCACACACCGGCTCGCGCGCATCAGCCCCTTCGGCTCCGCGGACAAGCGCCAGACGAGCTTCGCCGGCGTCGAGGTGATCCCGCTCCTGGAGGAGGCCACGGAGGTCGAGATCCCCGAGAACGAGATCCGCGTCGACGTGTACCGATCTTCGGGTCCCGGTGGCCAGTCGGTCAACACGACCGACTCCGCGGTGCGCCTCACGCACATCCCGACGGGCATCGTCGTGTCGATGCAGAACGAGAAGTCGCAGATCCAGAACCGCGCCGCCGCGATGCGCGTGCTCCAGACGCGCCTGCTCCTCCTGCAGCGCGAGCAGGAGGCTGCGAAGAAGAAGGAGCTCGCGGGCAGCGTCACCGCGAGCTGGGGCGACCAGATCCGCTCGTACTTCCTGTACGGCCAGCAGCTCGTCAAGGATCTCCGCACCGGCCACGAGTCGTCGCAGCCCGACGCCGTGTTCGACGGTGATCTCGACGGCTTCATCGCGGCCGGCATCCGCTGGCGCTCGCTGAACAAGGACTAGTCGCGGCGGGGGATCGGCGCGTCCGAAACCGAGAGGTCCCTGCGTGTCCCAGCGCGCCTGCCGCATCCGCCCACGCGAGGGGCGTAGGGTCGAGGCGTCATGATCCTCTTTGAGAACGTCACCAAGAAGTACCGGGGCACCGCGAAACCCGCACTCGACGGGATCGACCTGCAGGTCGATCGGGGCGAGTTCGTCTTCATCGTGGGCGCGTCCGGTTCGGGCAAGTCGAGCTGCCTCCGGCTGATCCTGCGCGAGGACCAGCCGAGCAGCGGCAAGATCCACGTGCTGGGGCAGGACCTCAGCAAGATCTCCTCGCGGAAGGTGCCGTACTTCCGGCGCAACCTCGGCACGGTCTTCCAGGACTTCCGCCTGCTCACGAACAAGACCGTCTACGACAACGTCGCGTTCTCGCTGCAGGTCATCGGGAAGTCGCGCGGCTTCATCCAGGAGGCCGTGCCCGACACGCTCGAGATGGTCGGGCTCGCCAGCAAGGCGAAGCGCTTCCCGCACGAGCTCTCGGGCGGCGAGCAGCAGCGCGTCGCGATCGCCCGCGCGATCGTGAACAAGCCCGCGATCCTCCTCGCCGACGAGCCGACCGGCAACCTCGACCCCGCGACGAGCCTCGGCATCATGCAGCTGCTCCGCGCGATCAACGCCGCGGGCACCACCGTCGTCATGGCGACGCACGAGGCCACCTTCGTCGACATCATGCAGCAGCGCGTGGTCGAGCTCTCACAGGGCGTCGTCGTCCGCGACGAGGTCGGCGGCGGCTACGGTGAGACCGCCTCGATCCCCGTCGCGGATCTCTCCGCGGCCGGGGTGCAGGTGCTCCGCACGACCGAGGCGGTCGTGCGCGCGGCGCTCGCGCCCGAGGAGATCGCGCGCGCGGCAGCGGCGGCCACTGCTGGGGCAGCAGCCCTCGCGGGCGGCGCGGCCGCCGCGGAAGGGGCCCCGGGCGCCGACGGCGCAGCGGATCCCGGATCCGAGGCTGCCGCGCAGGCACCCGCCGCGGCACCCGCGACGGATCCCGCGACGGATCCCGCCGCGGTTCCCGCGGCAGATCCCGCGGCGGCGCCCACCGAGGCGGCGGACGCCGGGCTCGATGCCCATGACCCCGAGACGCTCCCCGCGGTCCCCGGGATGCCGCCGGTGGCCCCGTCCGCGGCGCCGCAGGCACCGGAGCCCCGGGCTCCCGAAGCCTCCGTGTTCGAGCAGCCCGAGCCCTTCGGCCCGGCCGACGAGGAGATCGACGGCACCGACTTCGACCAGACGGTGCGCGCCGATGGCGGCCCGCAGGCGAAGCGGATCCCCGCCTTCCTCGATCCGGGGCGCCCGCTCGACCCCGTGGAGATGTCCGAGACCGGCAACCTCGCCGCGCATCTCGGGCTCGACCGTAACGATGACGATCAGACAGATGTGGGGCCGGTTCGATGAGAGTGGGGCTCGTTCTCGGCGAGGTCTGGAATGGCCTGCGCCGCAACATGTCCGTGGTGATCTCGGTCATCCTCGTGACCTTCGTGTCGCTCACCTTCGTGGGCGCCGCGATCATCATGCAGCTGCAGGTGCAGCAGATGAAGACGTTCTGGTACGACCGCGCGCAGGTGGCCATCTACCTGTGCACGGACGCCGACCAGAGCGCGACCTGCTCCGGCACGGACGCGGGGGAGGAAGAGATCGCCGCCGTCGAGGCCGCGCTCGAGTCCGACACGCTCGCGCCCTACGTCGAGGACTTCTTCTTCGTGACGCACGAACAGGCGTACGAGGAGTTCACGAAGCAGTTCGAGGGCAACCCGATCGTCGACATCACGAAGCCCGAGCAGCTGAACCAGACCTACTGGGTGAAGCTCACGGACCCCTCGCGATCCGACATCATCACCGAGACCTTCACCGGGATCCCGGGGGTGCAGAGCGTCTCCGATCAGCGCAGCCTGCTCGACCGCATCTTCCTGTTCCTCGGCGTCGCGAGCTACACGGCGATCGCGATCGCGGGGCTCATGCTCGTCGCGGCGATGCTGCTCATCTCGACCACGATCCGGCTCTCCGCGTACTCGCGCAGGCGGGAGATCGGGATCATGCGCCTCGTCGGCGCGTCGAACCGCTTC
Organism: Leucobacter sp. PH1c; assembly: GCF_000633415.1. Classification (GTDB taxonomy): domain Bacteria; phylum Actinomycetota; class Actinomycetes; order Actinomycetales; family Microbacteriaceae; genus Leucobacter. The sequence goes on from NZ_AYMV01000053.1 coordinate 21,010, forward strand.
ATCCAGACGCCGTTCATTCTCGAGGGCATCATCTCCGCGCTCATCGGCGCCGTGCTCGCGAGCGCGGCCTCGGTCGCGGTCGTGAAGTTCTTCGTGCAGGGCTTCCTCGTGAAGGAGGTGCCGTTCACGAGCTACATCACGGTCGAGCAATCGCTCATCGTGCCGCCGATCCTCATCCTCGTGGGCGTCGTGCTCTCGGCGATCGCGGCGAAGATCGCCATCACCCGCTACCTCCGCGTCTAGCGCCGCCGCTGCGGGGCCCGCTGGCCCCGCGGCGGGCGCTCCGCTAGGCTGGATCCTTGCGCGCGCTCGGCGTGCACCACCCCGAGAGAGGATGTGACCATGCCCAAGGAGACCGGCGAGAAGCTGATCGCCTCGAACAAGAAGGCCCGGCACGAGTACCACATCCTCGATACCTACGAGGCGGGCATGGTGCTCACGGGCAGCGAGGTGAAGTCGCTGCGCATGGGGCGGGCCTCGCTCGTCGACGGCTACGTGTTCATCGAGCGCGGGGAGGCCTGGCTCGACGCTGCGTACATCCCCGAGTACCTGAACGGCTCGTGGACGAACCACGCGCCGCGCCGCAAGCGCAAGCTCCTGCTGCACCGCCAGCAGATCGACAAGCTCTACCAGAAGACCCGCGAGGGCGGCATGACGATCGTGCCGCTGCGGCTCTACTTCCTCGACGGCCGCGCGAAGGTCGAGATCGCGCTCGCGAAGGGCAAGAAGGAGTACGACAAGCGGCAGACGCTCCGCGAGCGCCAGGACGGCCGCGAGGCCGAGCGCGCCATGCGTGAGCGCAACCGGATGGGCGAGTAGCTCGTGCACCGCGCGGCGAGGCGTCGGGCCGCGTGACGACGCCCGAGCGCGCACCGCGCGTGCGCAAGGACCCGGACGAGCGCCGCGAGGAAATCCTCGAGGAGGCTTCCCGGATCGCCCTCGCCGACGGGCTTGAGCGGATCACGCTGCGCGAGGTTGCCGCCGGTCTCGGGGTGCGCCCCGGGCTGATCGGGCACTACTTCCCGGCGGTTGGCGAGCTCGTCGGTGCAGCGTTTGCCCGCGCCGTGTCGCGCGAGCGGGATCGCCTGTTCGTGCCGGGCTGCACCCCGCGCGAGCGGCTCGCCGAGTTCGTCGCGCGCGTCGAGAGCGCGGAGGCCCGCGCGCTCGGCCGGCTCTGGTTGAACGCCCGGCACCTCGCGCGCTTCCAGCCCGCGCTCGCCGATGCCATCGCCCAGCAGGAAGCGCTCGACGAGGAGCGGCTCACGGCGCTCATCGATGCCGGGAACGCGGCGGGGGAGTTCCGTGCGCCGGACCCGGGCGCCGCCTGCATCCGGATCTGGATGGCCGTCGACGGGCTCGGGGCGTACGCGAACAGCCCGGCCGTGCTCGACGAGCCCGCCTACGGCGGCTTCGTCGCCGACGTGTGCCGCTGGACGCTCGGTCTCGCCGATCCGCTCTGAGCGGACTGGGCCGGCGGGCATTTCGGCCCCCGCGGTGCTAGAATGAGTGTTCCGGCGTTCGCGCCGGGTGACAATTCCAGAGTGTGATGTGAACACCCCAGGTGTGCGCCGCCCGCGGCGACACAGGGGGCCGATCGGTTTCGACACGTCGATTTGAGACTGTGAGAAGCGGGTCGAGGACGCGGAGTTATCTCGTTAACGCCCTTCGCAACCAATAGGTGCCACTTCTAAGCGCACCGACTTCGCTCTCGCTGCCTAAGCACGAGACCGAGTCCGTCAGGCCGGGTATGCCTTCGCCCCGGTTTCCTGGCGTCATCTAGAGGGCTTGCTCGCACGTCGCGCCTCAGGGCGTGTGGGGACTTTTTCTGAGGCTGGGCCTGTCGCATGAGGTGTTCGTGACAACGTGCGGGGCCGAGTAGAACGCTTGCACGAACTACACCCGTAGAAGGCATGGAATCATCGAAGTGGACCGGGGTTCAATTCCCCGCGGCTCCACCAGTGTTCGCATCACACGAGGAAACGTCGACGGCCCCGGATCACCGATCCGGGGCCGTTTCTGTGTGCGCTCGTTGCCGGCGCTCCGGGCTACGCGGCGTCCTCGGCGATGCGCAGCACCTCGTCGATGAACGACTGCCAGCCGTCGAGGGTCGCGAGCTTCTGCTCGTGCGGGAAGTCGGGCGTCTCCTGGGTCAGGTGAATCGACGCGCCGCCGTCGGCCGGCATGATCGCGATGGAGACGGGCACGGGGTTCGCGTCGCTCTCCGGCTGATCGGTGAGCGTGAAGGTGAGCCGGTGCGGCGGATCCACCTCGACGAACCGGCCGATCCAGTCGATCGTGTTGCCGTCGGGCAGGATCATGGTGGCGGCCCAGTCGCCGCCCACGGTCGCGTCGAAGCGCAGCCGCTCGGCGGGCACCTCGACGTCGGGGCCGCCGAACCAGCGTGCGAAGGATGGGGCCTCGCTGAAGGCCGCGAACACGGCGTCGGGCTGAGCGGCCGTCGTGCGGTCGATCTCGATCCCGGTCGCGGTGACTCCGGTCATGGTGTGCTCCGATCGTCGAGGTGCGGGCGGTGCCCGGCGGGCGATGGCCCGGTGCTGCGAGCATAGCGCGTGCCGGGGTGTACTCAGGCGAGGATCGGGCGCCCGGTCCGTGCCCCGAGCTGTGCCCGCTCGCCCCGCACCGTTCGCCCCCGCACCGTTCGCCTCGCCCCGCTCGCCTCGCCCCGCTCGCCTCGCCCCGCACCAGATTCGGTCGAGTTTGATCCG
>NZ_AYMV01000054.1 GCF_000633415.1 Leucobacter sp. PH1c
CTCATCATGATGCACGAGGGTCGGATCGTGTTCCAGGCGTCTGCGGAGGAGAAGCAGCATCTCACGGTGCCGCAGCTGCTCGCGGAGTTCGCGAAGATCAAGGGCGCGACGTTCGACGATCGGGCACTGCTCGCGTAGCCCGGAACGACCTCGCGCAGGGGCGAGCACCCGGGGGCACGGTCCGCATCGGACCGGCGCTCGGGGACTCGCCCCTGCGCGCGTTTTCCCCTGAGAACCGGCCTGTGATCGGGGATGCAACGTCCGCATCACAATGGCGGCAGAACTTGCCTCCGGGTGGTCTCCCCGGTCTACGATGGCGACGTCGGTGCTTTTTGTACCGGACTACACAGCTCGCCTTGGCTTCGGCCAGGGCGTATCCATATTTGCTAAGGAACTGATACACATGCGACAGATTTCTTCTCGCCGCCGCATGCTCGCACTCGCGAGCCTCGGCGCGGCCGCCGCACTCACGCTCAGTGCCTGCTCCTCCGCACCCTCCGAGAGCACGGGCGGCGACGATGCCGCGAAGCTCGACGCGGTGAGCATCGGCATCAGCCAGCTCGTGCAGCACCCCGCGCTCGACGCGGCAACCGAGGGCTTCAAGCAGGCGTTCATCGATGCGGGCTATGTCGACGGCGACACCGTGAAGTTCGATGTGCAGAACGCGAACGGCGAGCAGGCCACGGCCGTGACGATCGCCCAGACGTTCGCCACCTCGGACGTCGACCTCGTGCTCGCCGTCGCGACCCCGGCCGCGCAGGCCGCCGCGCAGGCGATCACCGACAAGCCCGTGCTCTTCACCGCGGTCACCGACGCGGTGTCGGCCGAGCTCGTCAAGTCGATGGAGGAACCGGGCGCGAACGTGACCGGCACGGTCGACGCGGTTCCGGACGATGCGCTCAAGACGCAGTTCGAGATCATCACCGAGATGAAGCCCGACGCCAAGAAGGTCGGCATCGTCTACGCATCGGGCGAGGTCAACTCGCAGGTGCAGGTCGACGCCGCGCAGAAGGTCGCCGATGAGATGGGCCTCGAGCTCGTCACGAAGACCGTCACCACGGCGAACGACATCGCGCAGGCCACCGAGGCGCTCGGCGACGTCGACGCGATCTACGTGCCGACCGACAACATGGTCGTCTCGGGCATCGCCTCGCTCGTCCAGGTCGCGGAGAAGGCGAAGATCCCCGTGATCGGCGCCGAGCCCGGCACCGTCGAGGGTGGAGCCGTCGCCACGTACGGCATCGACTACACGAAGCTCGGCAAGCAGACCGGCGAGATGGCGATCAAGATCCTCGAGGGCGCCGATCCGGCGAAGACCCCCGTCGAGACCCCCGCAGAGCTCAGCTACGTCGTCAACCCGGCGGCAGCGGAGCGCATGGGCGTCGAGATCCCGAAGTCGATTCTCGACGACGCGACCGTCGTAGAGTAGACCCTACGCAGTACCTCTGAAGCAGTGGCTGTCGCGCGTACGCGCGGCAGCCACTCTTCCCATTCATGGACGCGGATCCGCCGGATTCCGTGTCCCGAACGCAAGGAAACAACCGGATGATCGGCGCGCTCGAACTGGGTCTCATATACGGAGTGATGGCGCTCGGGGTGTATCTCACCTTCCGAGTGCTGAACTTCCCCGATCTCACGGTCGACGGCAGCTTTACGACCGGCGCGGCCGTTGCGGCCTCGCTGATCACGCTCGAGCAGAGTCCCATCCTCGCGACGCTCGCTGGCGCTGCCGCGGGCCTCGTCGCCGGCGCCATCACGGGCCTCCTGCACACAAAGGGCCGGATCGACGGCCTGCTCGCGGGCATCCTCACGATGATCGCGCTGTGGTCGATCAACCTCCGCATCATGGGGAAGGCGAACATGCCGCTCCTCCGCGCAGAGACCGTGTTCACGCCGCTCAAGGACGCTGGCGTGCTCGGCACCTGGACGGGCATCGGCATCATTTTCGTCGCCGTGATCCTGCTGAAGCTCGTGATCGATTGGTTCCTCTCGACCGACCTGGGCCTGTCGATCCAGGCCACGGGCAACAACGAGCAGATGATCCGCAGCTTCGGCGTGAACACCGACGGCACGAAGATCCTGACGCTCTCCCTGTCGAACGGACTCGTCGCGCTCTGCGGCGCGCTCGTGGCGCAGTATCAGGGCTTCGCCGACATCAGCATGGGCATCGGCCTCATCCTGATCGGCCTCGCCTCGGTGATCCTGGGCCAGGCGATCTTCGGCCAGCGCTTCATCTGGCTCGCGAGCCTCGCGGTCGTGCTCGGAGCGGTGATCTACCGCCTCATCATCTTCTTCGCACTGCAGGCCGGGCTCAACCCGAACGACATGAAGCTCGTCACCGCGGTCCTCGTGGTCGCGGCGCTGCTGCTCCCGCGCTGGGGCTTCCTGAAGAAGCTGCCCTCGCTGCGCAATCGCGGCGGGAAGGTCGCGCCGCGCGACACGGCCGCTCCCGCGCAGCCCGTCCCCGCGCAGGCCGCGGCCCCGGGCGCCGCAGCCGCCGACGCATCGACCGAGACCGCGGGGAGGTAACCGCATGCTGACGATCGACCAGATCTCCAAGACCTTCTTCCCGGGCACCGTCAACGAGCGCAAGGCGCTCGTCGACCTCGGCCTGCAGCTCGACGAGGGCGACTTCGTCACCGTGATCGGCTCGAACGGCGCGGGCAAGTCGACGCTGCTCAACGCAATCGCCGGCCGCTACACCGTCGACACGGGCACGATCGAGATCGACGGGAAGCGCGTCAACAAGCTGAAGGAGCACCAGCGGGCGCGCTACGTCGGCCGCGTGTTCCAGGACCCCATGGCGGGTACGGCACCGGATCTCACGATCGAGCAGAACCTCGCGCTCGCCGTGCGCCGCGGGCGCAGTCGCGGGCTGAAGCTCGCGCTCACCCGCTCCCTGCGGGAGCGCTTCATCGAGGAGCTGAAGTC
>NZ_AYMV01000055.1 GCF_000633415.1 Leucobacter sp. PH1c
GGCGGCGCGCTGGATCGCGGGGGTGCGCCGGATCGCGGCGGAGTACCGGATCCGGGTGGCGGCTAGCCCTGGCGTTCCGCGAGACGCGCGTTGATCTTCGCGGAGATCGCGCCGAGCGCGTCGAGCTCCTCCGAGCTGAGCGCATCGATCACGAGCTCGCGCACCAGCTCGATGTGCTGCGGGATCGCCCGGATGAATGCCCGCCGTCCGAGCGAGGTCAGCCGCGCGTTCGTGGCGCGGCGGTCGTCGGGGCAGGGCACGCGCTCGAGCAGCCCGCGCTTCTCCATGCGCGTGCACACGTGGGAGAGGCGCGGCAGCGTCGCCGCGGTCTCGCGCGCCAGGTGCGACATCTGCAGGGTCGCCTCGGGGGCGACGTACAGCGAGGAGAGCACGGTGAACTCGAAGTGGGTCATCTGCGAATCGCGGAGCAGCTGCGCGTCGAGCACGTTCGGCAGGAGCTGCGACACCGTCACGAGCCCGAGCCAGGCGTTCGACTCCTGCTCGGTCATGCGCGGAGCGGGGGTTGTCATGCCCCCATTCCATCACCTCGCGCGGGCCCGCGCGTCCCCTCCCGCACCCCACCCAGCAGATTGCGTCGACTTTGCTCC
>NZ_AYMV01000056.1 GCF_000633415.1 Leucobacter sp. PH1c
AGCGGCGTTCTTCGGTGCGGAGCGCTTCGGGTCAGGACACCTTCGGCTGCTGCTGCGTGATGCAGTGAATGCCGCCACCGCGGGCGAACAGCGGGCGCGCGTCGATGCCGATCACCTCGCGGCCGGGGTACACCTCGCGCAGCGTCGCGAGCGCGCGGTCGTCCGCCGGGTCGTCGAACGCGCAGGCGAGCACCGCGCCATTGATGACGACGTGGTTGATGTAGCTGTAATCCACGTAGCCCTCGGCATCGCGGAGCGCCTCGGGTGCGGGGAGATCGAGGATCTCGAAGCTGCCCGAGGTGGCGCTGCGGTACTCCTCGGCGGCGGCCCGGTTCGCGCGAGCAATCGGGTGGTCCGGGTGCGACGCGGCGTCCTGGCGGTGCATGAGGAGCGTGTCGGGCGTGGTGAACGCGGCGAGGATGTCGGAGTGCCCGCGCGTGCCGAACGTGTCGTGGTCGCGGGTGAGGCCGCGGGGCAGCCAGAGCGCGCTGTCGGCGCCGATCGTGCGCAGCAGTTCGGCCTCGACCTGCGCCTCGGTCCAGCCCGGGTTGCGGCCCGGGTCGAGCTGCACGGTGCGGGTGATGATGACGCGGCCGGTGCCGTCGACCTGGATGCCGCCGCCCTCGTTCACCATCTCGGAGTCGATCCGCTCGGCGCCCGCGGCCTCGGCGACGATGCGGCCGATGTGCTGGTCGTGCTCCCAGCTGGCCCAGTCCTGGGCGCCCCAGCCGTTGAAGACGTAGTTCACGGCGCCGAGGCGGCCGTCGTCGCCGATGACGAAGCTCGGGCCGATGTCGCGCATCCACGCATCGTCGAGCGGGGCGATGAGGCGGTCGATCTGCCCCGAGAGGTAGCGCGCGGCGACGGCCTCGTCGCCCGGGTTCACGACGACGGTGACCGCCTCGTGCTCGCTCGCGGCGTTCGCCACGGCGGCCCAGGTGCTCCGGGCCTCCTCGACCTCGGCCTCGGTCTCGCCGAGCGTGTAGCCGCTCGTCGGCCAGGCGAGCCAGAGGCGCTCCTGCTCGTGTCCTTCGATGGGCATCCGCCAGGTGGTCATGCGCAGCTCCTTGGGTTGGGGGACGGGTGCTCGCAGTCTACTGGGTGGGTGACCAATATGGGAAGCCCCGCGTGCGCCCGGTGATGACTGGCGGAATTCCGCGGAAATTTCGGGGGTGGTGCATCTCGCAGCGATGTGTAATATTGCACATGGCGCAGTCAGTGCGCCGCACGCATCACTCTTCCGTGTGATTCAACGAAGCATCAGGAAAGGAAGACCCCATGTCTGCACCCCACGCACCTCGAGCCCGCCGCGTCGCGGCGCTCGGAGCGCTCGCGCTCACCACAGCCCTCGCCCTCACCGGCTGTTCGGGCGGTCTGGCGGGCGGCGGCGACGCCGGTAGCGCCGACGGTCCGATCAAGCTCGGGATGCTCGCCCCGTTCTCCGGATCGGAGGCCGCGTTCGGCGACTACATGAAGAACGGCGCGCAACTCGCGATCGACGAGCTCAACGCCGAGGACGGCGTCGACGGGCGTCAGCTCGAACTCGTCACCGAGGACGACGCCTGCGATGCGACCACCGCCGTCGCCGCAGCGCAGAAGCTCGTCACGGCCGGGGTCTCGGGCAGCGTGGGCGGGTACTGCTCGGGCGCCACCCTCCCGACGCTCCCGATCTTCGCGGACGCCGGCATCGCGATGGTGATCCCCGCCGCGAACTCGAACGAGCTCGTGGGGCAGGGCGCCTTCCTCGTGAACGGCACCGGCACGCAGCAAGCCGAGGCGGCCGTCGCGTGGATCACGCAGGCCGGCGCGAAGAACGTCGTGATCGTCGACGACAACCAGGCCTACCCGAAGGACCTGGCCGACTCGATCGAGAAGCAGGGAGAGGGCTTCACGGTGAAGCGCGAGCACGTGAACCCGAAGGAGAAGGACTTCTCGGCGAACGTCAACAGCATCCTCTCCGCGAACCCGGACTACGTCGTCTGGACCGGCTACTACCAGGCGGGCGGCCTGCTCATCAACCAGCTCCGCGGTGCAGGCTACGACGGTCCGATCCTCGTGGGCGACGGCTCGGTCGATGCCCAGCTCTCGGCCATCGCCGGGGCGGACGCGATCGCGAACGTGTACGGCACCTTCACGCGGACGCCCGACATGCTCGAGAACGGCGAACAGTGGATCGCCGACTACAAGGAGGTCTCCGGCGGCAAGGACCCCGGGCCCTACTCGATCCAGACCTACGAGGCCGTCAAGGTGATGGCGCAGGCGATGACGGACGCCGGGGGCACCGACTCCGCGAAGGTCGTCGAGGCGCTCCAGGGGCTCACGGACTTCCCGCTCCTCACCGGCAACCTCACCTTCGCGGACGACGGCTCGCGCCAGGGCGGCGGGTTCGTGATCGTCGAGCCGACCGGCACCGACGGCGCCTTCGTGCTCAAGGACGACCTGAAGTAGCAGGGCGCCCGGATCGGGGCTCCGCCGTCTCGCACGACGCCGGAGCCCCGCCCCGCACGCGCCCTCTCGGATCTGAGAGGCACGACATGTTCCAACTCATCTGGAACGGGCTCTTCGTCGGCTCGTTCTACGCGCTGGTCGCCCTGGGCTACAGCATGGTCTACGGCATCATCAAGCTGCTGAACTTCGCGCACGGCGACCTCTACATGCTCGGCTCGTTCTTCGCCTTCGTGGTGCTCGGCGGCATCACGGGGCTCTTCGGGGTCGGATCGATCCCGGTCCTGCTGCTCGTGCTGCTCATCGCGATGCTGCTCACGGGCGGCATGGGCGTGCTCATCGAGCGCGTCGCCTACCGCCCGCTCCGGAAGAGCCCACGCCTCGCGGCCCTCATCACCGCCGTCGGCGTCTCCTTCACCCTCGAGTACGCCGTGCGCCAGATCTTCGGCGCGAGCCCCCTGGTCTTCCCGGTGCGCCTCGCGGGCGCACCGGTCGAGATCCTCGGCGCCCGCATCACGATGCCGCAGGTGGTGCTGATGGTGGTCGCGGCCGTGCTCATGTTTCTCCTGCAGCGCTACGTGATGCACTCGCGTGAGGGCCGCGCGATGCGCGCGATCGCGCTCGACCAGAACGCGGCGCTCCTCATGGGCGTGAACGTCAACAAGGTCATCTCGCGCACCTTCTTCATCGGCTCGGCGCTCGCGGGCGCGGCGGGCGTGATGGCCGCCGCGTACTACGGCTCGATCGACTTCCTCATGGGCTTCGTGATCGGCCTCAAGGCCTTCACCGCGGCCGTGATCGGCGGCATCGGCAACCTGTACGGAGCGATGGTGGGCGGCATCGTGCTCGGCATGCTCGAGTCCTTCGGCACCCACTTCTTTGGCGGGGAGTGGCGCGACGTGTTCGCGTTCGGCTTCCTGATCCTGTTCCTCGTGTTCAAACCCACCGGCCTGCTCGGCGAGCGCGTCGTGGAGAGGGTGTAATCATGGCGAAGACGACCTGGCGCCTGGAGGCGCCGAAGCCCTTCCTCGAGCGGCCGCCGGCCGTCTCGGGCCTGCTCGCCCCCGCGCGCTTCATGCAGCTGCTCTCGCTCGTGCTGTTCGTCGCGGCGGCGGTGCTCCCGTTCATCTCCGCGAGCCCCTACCTCATCTCGATCCTCACCTCGGCGATGATCTACGTCGTGCTCGCGATGGGCCTCAACGTGGTGGTCGGCTACGCGGGGCTCCTCGACCTCGGCTTCATCGCGTTCATGGCGGTCGGGGCATATACGAGCGGGATCCTCACGACCACACTCGGCTGGAGCATGCTCGAGACGATCCCGGTCGTCGTGATCGCCTGCATCCTCGCGGGCCTCGTGATCGGCGGGCCGACGCTGCGTCTGCGAAGCGACTACCTCGCGATCGTGACGCTCGGTTTCGGCGAGATCATCCGCATCACGGCGAACAACCTGCAGATCACGGGCGGACCGTCGGGCATCCACGGCATCCCCACCTGGTCGTTCTTCGGGTGGTCGTTCGCGGACGGACTCGATATCGGCGGGATCCACTTCGGCTCGAAGATCCTCTTCTACTACTTCGTGCTCTTCGTCGGCATCGGCCTCGCCGTCGTCGCGGTCTCGCGGCTCGGCAAGGGGAAGCTCGGCCGGGCCTGGAAGTCGGTGCGCGACGATGAGGACGTGAGCGAGGCGATGGGCATCAACGGCTACAAGACGAAGCTCATGGCCTACATCATCGGCGCCGTCTGGGGCGGCTTCGCGGGTACGCTGCTCGCGGCGCACCTCTCCGCGATCTCGCCCAACAGCTTCGAGTTCCTCTACTCGGCGCTCGTCCTCATGGCGGTCGTACTCGGCGGCATGGGATCCACCCCCGGCGTGATCCTCGGCGCCCTCTTCGTGTCGCTCGCGCCCGAGTTCCTGCGTGAGTTCAGCGAGTGGCGCTACCTGCTCTTCGGCGTGCTGCTCGTCATCGCGATGATCTTCCGCCCCAAGGGGATCTGGCCCGCGAACGCCGTGCTGCCGTTCCTGAAGAAGCGGCAGATTCCGCAAGTGCCGCCGACCGAGGCCGTGGGCGTGGTGGGCGAGCTCGACGACGATGCAGAGGAGGGACGACGATGAGCGAGACACAGGCAAGCACCGTGACTCCGACGGAACCGCGCACGGGAGCCGCGGGCGGCCCCGCGATCCTCGACGTGCGCGACCTCGCGGTCTCCTTCGGCGGCATCAAGGCGGTCGACGGGCTCAGCTTCTCGGTGCACGAGGGTGAGATCGTCTCGGTCATCGGGCCGAACGGCGCGGGCAAGACGAGCGCGTTCAACTGCATCTCGGGCTTCTACCGGCCGAACGCGGGATCCGTCGTCTTCGACGGCGAGGCGATCACTCGGAAGAAGCCGTCCCGGATCACGCAGCTCGGTATGGCGCGCACGTTCCAGAACGTGCGGCTCTTCACCGAGATGACGGTGCTCGACAACGTGAAGACCGGCATGCACGCGCGGCTGCGGCAGAACGTGTTTGACGCGATGCTGCACACGCCGCGGTACCGCCGCAGCGAGGCGCGGTGCACCGAGGACGCGCGGGGCTGGCTCGACTTCGTGGGCTTCCGCGCCGACGACGAACTGCTCGTCACGCAGCTGCCCTACGGCGAGCAGCGCCGAGTCGAGATCGCGCGCGCCCTCGCGACGGAGCCGAAACTGATCCTGCTCGACGAGCCCGCAGCCGGTCTCAACCACAACGAGAAGCAGGAGCTCATGGCGCTGATCCGCAAGATCCAGGCGCTCGGGGTCGGCATCGTGCTCATCGAGCACGACATGGGGCTCGTGATGGAGATCTCCGAGCGGATCGTCGTGCTGAACTACGGCAAGGAGATCGCCGACGGCACCCCCGCACAGGTGAAGAACGACCCCCTCGTGATCGCCGCATACCTCGGAACGGAGGAGGACGAATGAGCAAGCTCGTGCTCGAAGACGTTGAGCTCTACTACAACCGCGTGCACGCCCTGCGCGCGCTCTCGTTCGAGGTCGGTGAGGGCGAGATCGTCGCCCTCCTCGGCAACAACGGCGCGGGGAAGACCTCGACCCTGTCGATGCTCTCCGGGCTCGTCCGCGCGAAGAGCGGCCGGGTGACGTGGGGGGAGCATAACCTCGCCAAGCTACAGCCGTGGGACATCGTGGGCGCCGGGCTCCTGCACATCCCGGAGGGGCGCAAGATCTTTTCCACGATGACGGTGCACGAGAACCTGCTGCTCGGCGGCTACCTCGTGAAGGATCAGGCACTCGTCCAGGAGCGCGCGGACTACGCGTACGAGCTGATGCCGCGCCTCGCGGAGCGGCGCGGCCAGCAGGGCGGCACCCTGTCCGGTGGCGAGCAGCAGATGCTCGCGCTCGGCCGGGCGCTCGTGGGCGGCCCGAAGCTCCTCCTGCTCGACGAGCCGTCCATGGGGCTCGCCCCGCTGATCGTGAAGCAGGTGATGGAGATCATCGCGGCGGTGAACCAGCAGGGCACCACGATCCTGCTCGTGGAGCAGAACGCGCGCGCCGCGCTGAAGATCGCGGACCGGGCCTACGTGCTCGAGTCGGGTCGCGTGACGATGTCGGGCCCGGCCGCAGAACTCGCGAACGACCCGCGCGTCATCGAGGCGTACCTCGGCGCCTGACGCGCCGCGAGACGACAGGGCCCCGGATCCTCGGATCCGGGGCCCTGTCGTGTTGTGTTGTGTCGTGTCGTGCGCGCCCGCCGGCGCGGCGCGGCGCGCTACTCCGCGTCGGGGAGGGCGGCGATCTCGCCGAGCGGCAGGGGCTGCGCGACCGGACGCTTCGCGTTCTGCGCGAGAGAGGCGGCGGAGGCCGCGCCCGCGCCGTGCCCATCGCCCGCCGCGAGGCAGGACACCGCGAAGCCGCACACGCGGCCCTGGCACCAGCCCATGCCCGCGCGGGTGACGCCCTTCTGGCTGCGCGAGTCGTCGCTCGCGAGCGCGCTCTGAGCGTGCCGCAGCTCGCCCGCGGGAACCTCCTCGCAGCGGCAGACGAGCGTCTCGTCGGTCACCCGGTCCGCCCAGCCGGCGGGAACGGGGTGCGCCAGGTGCATGGCCTCGGCGAACGCGCGCTGGCGCCGCACCGAGCGCAGCTCCCCGCCGCTCGCCGCGAGCACGCTCTCGCCGCGGGCCTCGGCTGCGGCGACCCGCCCGGCGATGCGCCCCTCCAGGACGGCGAGTGCCGCCCCGCCCACCCCCGTGAGCTCGCCGGCGAGGAGCAGGCCGGGCACGGAGGATCGCTGCGCTGCATCGACCACGGCCACGAGCGAGCCGTCGGCGTCGAGCCGGGTGGCGACACCGAGCTGCGCGGGGAGTTCGAGCTGCGGGGTGAACCCCCAGCCGAGCCCCACGGCGTCCACGTCGTCGATGACGCGCGACGTGCCCGCGAGCTCGCGCCCGGAGCGATCGACGCGCGCCGTGCGGACGGCTTCGACGCGGTCGCTCCCGAGGATCTCGGTGACGACGGTGCGCACCCGATACGGGATGCGGTGCCGCAGAAACGCGGCGACGTACTCGGCGCCCTCGAGGCCCTTCGCGGGGACGCCCGCCGCGCGGTGCGCGCGGGGGAGCCACCCCGTGAGGTCGCTCGACTCGCACACGGCGGCGACCTCGCCGCCCCACTGCGCGATACCGGCCGCAACGGGGAGGAGAAAGGGGCCGGTGCCGGCGATCACGAAGCGGTTCCCCGGGAGCATGCGATTCTGCTTCAGGAAGGCCTGGATCCCGCCCGCGGCCATCACGCCGGGCAGCTCCCACCCGGGAACGGGGAGCTGCCGATCGTAGCCGCCCGTCGCGAGCACGAGTCGCGCGGCGCGGATGAGCGCGGGCGCAGCGCCTTCGGGGCCGTCGCTTCCGGGGCCGTCGACCGATGACGCGCCGTTCGCGGGCGTGAGCGCGAGGCTGAAGCCCGCCGCCTCCCGCCGCACCGACCACACGCTCGTCGCGAAGCGGGCCGTGAGCCGTCCCGCGGCGATCCCCGCATCGAAGTCGGCACGCAGCTCCTGGTACGTGCGCCAGTCGTGGTGTAGGCGGCCATCGTCGACGAGGCCGGCCGCTTCCGAGGCGTGCCGCCAGTATTGGCCGCCCGGCTGCGCGCTCGAATCGATGACGCACACGCGCGCACCGCCCGTGAGCGCGCTCGCCGCAGCGGCGAGCCCCGCCGGGCCGGCGCCCACGATCACCACGTCGAAGCTCGGGGCGGCGCCCGTGGGGCGGAACGCCGCGCTCATGCGCGGCCCTCCCGCGGGGTGCCGTCAGCCTCAGCCGCAGCCCCTGCAGCCGCCTCGGCCGCGGCGTGCGCGCCGGCCGCGCAGCTGCCCGCGGGGGCGATCTTCATGCCCTCGGCGAGCGGGATCATGCAGGCCCGCTGGCCCGATTCGCCGTCGATATCGACGATGCAGTCGAAGCAGACGCCGATCCCGCAGAACAGCCCCCGCTGCGCGCCGCCGCGCGTCGTGCGCCAGGACGTCCGGCCGGAAGCGAGGAGCGCCGCGGCCACGCTCGCGCCAGCGGGAGCCTCGATCGGCTCGCCGTCGAAGGTGGCGCGCAGCGCCCGCGGGCGCGCGGATGGGCTCTCGGTCATGCGGCGGCCTCCTCGGCGAAGCGCTCGGGACGGAACGGGGTGAGATCGATGTCGGGGGTCTCGCCGGCGAGGGCCTGAGCGAGGAGCTTCCCGGTGCCGGCGGAGAGGCCGATCCCCGCCCCCTCGTGCCCGGCCGCGTGCCAGAGTCCGGGGGCGCGCGGATCGTGCCCGATCACGGGCAGGTGGTCCGGGCAGTACGGGCGGAAGCCGTGATAGTGCCGCAGAATCCGGGTCCGCTCCAGGAACGGGAAGAGCTCGATCGCGTTGCGGGCGATCGTGCGCAGCGCTGCGGGGCTCACCGTCGAGTCGAAGCCGACCCGCTCCCGGCTCGAGCCGATGAGGATCGAGCCGGCGGGCGTGCCCTCGACCACGGGAGAGGCCTGGAGCCCCTCGTCGGAGCTGCCCACGTTGTCGACGTACTCGGCCGCGTACACCTTGTGCCGCACCATCGGCGGCAGCGGCTCCGAGACGAGCACGAAGCCCCGGCGCGGCAGCACGGGGACCGAGACGCCCGCGAGGGCGCCGATCTCGCCGGCCCAGGTGCCGGTCGCGTTGACGACATGCGCCGCGGAGAAATCGCCGCGCGGGGTGCGCGCTCCGGTCACCCGCTCGCCCGAGCGGAGGAGCGCGGTTACGGGGGCCCGTGTGACGAGCTCGGCGCCGGCATCGCGGGCGAGGCGGAGGAGGTGCGCTGCGGCGAGGATCGGCTGCACCTGGCTGTCCTCGGGGTAGAACGCGGCGCCGAGCGCGCGATCGGTGACGTGCGGCTCGAGCTCGCGGAGCCGCCCGGCGTCGAGTCGCTCCGATGCGATCCCGAAACTGCGCTGGGCGGTGGAGAAGCGCTCGAGCGAGGCGAGGCTCGACTCCTGCGAGGCGACGATGATGCCGCCCTTCGACTCGAACTCCCACAGGCCGGCGTGCTCGGCGAGCTCGCCCTTCCAGATCCCGAGCGAGTACTGCGTCAGCTCGAGCTCGGGGCCGAGCTCCTTGTCGGAGACGAGGATGTTGCCCTCGCAGCGCGAGGTGGTGCCCCCGGCGGGCAGATCTCGCTCGAGCACCGTGACCGCGAGCCCCGAGCGGGCGGCGAAGTACGCGGTGGCGGCGCCGATGATCCCGGCGCCGATGATCAGGACGTCAGCGTGTCGGTTCATTCGGGCTCGGCTTCGGATCGGGGTGGATCCGCGGGCGCCGCCGCATCCTCCTCGGTGCCGCCGGTCGCCCAGATCGAGCGCGCGTGCCCGATGTGCTGGCACATGAGCCGCTCGGCCCCCGCCGCGTCGTCGCGGGAGAGGATCTCGAGGAGCTCCTGGTGCTCGTGGGCCGAATCGGCGAGCCGACCCTCGCGGGCGAGGGTCGCGATGCCGTACAGGCGGGTGCGCGTGCGCAGCGAGGTGGCGAGGTCGACGAGCTGGGGGTTGCCGGTGCGCGTGAGGAGGAGTGCGTGGAACTCCCGGTCGCTCCGGAGGTAGCCCTCCAGATCCTCGCGCTCGGCAGCGCTCAGGCACTCCGCGGCGAGGCGGTCGAGCTCCACGCGGATCTCCGCGGGGATGTTGCCGACGACGAAGTGCATCGCCGGCGGCTCGAGGAGCAGGCGGATCTGCGTGAGGTCGCGGAGGTCCTCGGGGCTCATCCGCGTGATCCGGAAGCCCTTGTTCTTGATCGTCTCGACGAGTCCCTCGCGCGCGAGGTCCATCATCGCCTCGCGCACGGGGGTCGCGGAGACCCCGAGCGCCTGGCCGAGCGAGGGCGCGGACACGACCTCTCCCTCGGCGAGCCGACCCGTGATGATCGCGGTGCGCAGCTGCTCGAGCACGGTCTCGCGGAGGTTCAACGGCCGCTCGAGCGGCGTCCACGGCGAGGCCTGATCGGGGCTGGTGTGAAGCGGTGACATGTGAACTCCTCAGCGACTCGTGCGTTGCCGGGCGTCGGAGAAGACAGTGGCCGCGCAGATCAGATCCTCCCACGACATGCCGACTCCGCTGTAGAAGGCGGGCCGACCGGGGGTGCGTGTCACTGCACCGCGGACGAGTTCCTGGAGGTTCCGGGGCGCCGTTTCCGCGGCCCAATCGTCGGCGTCGAGCGCCGTCGCGAGGTTCCCGTTCTCCCGGGCCGCCGATCCGCGGCCCTCGACCACGATGTCCGAGCGGCCGATCAGCACGTCGTCCACCTCGCGCAGCTCGCGGCCGTGGGTGCCGACCGCCGCCACGATCGCGGTGTCCCGCACGAGCGCGCCGTCGAACAGCGGCGTGCTCGCGCTCGTGACGCACAGGATGATGTCGGCCTCCTGGACCGCGGCCTCGGCATCGGCGCCGCGGTCCCGGATCCCGAGCTCGGCGAACTCCTCCTGCAGCGCGACCACCCGCTCGGGGCGCCGGCCGATCACGTCGAAGCGGGCCCCGGGGAACGCGGCGCGCGTCGCCCGGACGTGGCCGGCCGCCTGCACCCCCGCCCCGAAGACGAGCACGCGCGGCTCGGCGGGGAACGGGGTGGGCGCGAGCTCCGCGAGCTCCCGCACGGCCATGAGCGTCACCGCGGGCGTTCGGATCGCGGTGAGGCTCGCGCCTTCCAGGACCGCGACCGGCGCGAGCGTGTCCGAGGAGTAGAGGATGTAGAGGCCCTGGATCTTCTCGAGGCCGCGCGCCGGGTTCTCGGGCGCCACGGTCAGCGCCTTCAATCCCGTGAACTCGCGGCCCTGCGCGGGCATGAGGAGGAACTCGCCGTTCGGAGCGGGGCTGAAGAGGCGCGGGCCGTCGTCCTCGGGGTCGATCCCTGAGCGGAGGCCGTCGGCGATCGCGGCCATCGCGCGCTCGAAGGGGAGCGCGGCGCGCACCGCGTCGGCGTCGAAGTAGGGGAGGTGCGTCACAGCAGGAATCCCTTCGGGAACGGATCGCTCGGATCGAGGAAGTACTGCGCCGTGCCCGTGAGCCAGGCGCGGCCGGTGATCGTCGGGATCACCGCGGGGCGGCCGGAGACCGAGGTCTCCTCGACGAGGCGGCCGGTGAACTGCGAGCCGATGTACGACTCGTTGAGGAAGTCCTGTTCGAGCGGCAGCTCGCCGCGCGCGTGGAGCTGCGCCATGCGCGCGCTCGTGCCTGTGCCGCACGGGGAGCGGTCGAACCAGCCGGGGAAGATCGCCATCGCGTGCCGGGAGCGCTCGGCGGAGGATCCCGGGGCCTCCAGATAGACGTGGTGGCAGTCCCGGATGTCGGGGCGCTCGGGGTGCACGGGGGCGTCCGCCGCGTTCACGGCGTCCATGATCGCGAGGCCGGCCGCGAGGAGCTCGTCCTTGTTCGCGCGGTCCTCGCGGAACTCGATGCCGAGTTCGGCGAGCTTCACGATCGCGTAGAAGTTGCCGCCGAACGCGAGGTCGTACCGCACGGTGCCGAGCCCGGGGACCTCGACGACGGCGTCCAAGCGGTCGACGTAGGAGGGGACGTTCGTGATCGTGACGCGCTCGGCGCGGCCGTCGCTCACCGCGACCTCGGCGATGACGAGACCCGCGGGGGTGTCGAGCCGGATCGTGGTGACCGGCTCCTCCACCTCGACCATCCCCGTCTCGACGAGCACCGTGGCGACCCCGATCGTGCCGTGCCCGCACATGGGAAGGCAGCCGGAGACCTCGATGTAGAGGACGCCCCAGTCGGCGTCGGGCCGCGTGGCCGGCTGGAGGATCGCGCCGCTCATGGCCGCGTGGCCGCGCGGCTCGAACATGAGGAGCTGTCGGAGCTCATCGTTGTGCTCCATGAACCAGCTGCGGCGCTCCGCCATTGTGGCCCCGGGGAAGACCCCGACGCCGCCGGTGATGACGCGGGTGGGCATGCCCTCGGTGTGCGAGTCGACGGCGTGGATGACGCGGGAGGTGCGCATTCGGATCCTTCACGTGCGGTGTGGTGGGAGGGGCGGGTGCTGCGGCGCTGCGGCTGCGGCGTCGCAGCCGCGGCGGGTGCGGCTGTGCGGCCGGCCGGACCCTGCTGGGCCGGCCGGCCGCACCTCCTGCGGCTCAGATTACTTGCCGTAGCCCTTCGCTGCGGCCTCGCGGGTGTCCGCGATGATCTGGTCCGCGACGTCCTGCGGGAGCGCGAGGCGCGGCGGGCGGCACGGGCCGCCGTACAGGCCGAGGACGTCCATGGAGAGCTTGATCGACTCGACGAACTCGGTCTTCGTGTCCCAGCGGAGCAGCTTGTGCAGGTCGCGGTAGATCGTCTTCGCGCGCTCCAGGTCGCGCACGTCGCCCGAGGTGGAGAGGCGGTAGAGCTCGACGGTGGCCTGCGGGATCGCGTTCGGGTAGCCGGCGACCCAGCCGACGGCGCCGGCGATGCCGACCTCGAGCACGCTGTCGTCGGTGCCGATGAGGATGTCGAGATCCGGCGCGAGCTCCTGGATCTGGTAGATCCGGCGGGGATCGCCCGTGAACTCCTTGACGCCGACCATGTGGCCCGCCTCGTGGATCTCGGCGATGAGGTCGGGCACGAGGTCGACCTTCGTGTCGATCGGGTTGTTGTAACCGACGATGGGCAGGCCGGCCTGCGCCACCGTTGCGTAGTGGTGCTTCACCTGCTCGCGGTTCGCGCGGTACGTGTTCGGCGGGAGGAGCATCACGCAGTCGGCGCCGGCCTCGGCGGCCTGCTCGGCCCAGCGCAGCGACTCGAGGGCGCCGTAGGCACCGCAGCCGGCCATCACGGAGAAGCCCTCGGGAGCCGCGTCGACCGCGACCTCGACGACCTTCGCGCGCTCCTCAGGCGTGAGGTTCTGGTACTCGCCGAGCGAGCCGTTCGGGGCGATGCCGTCGCAGCCGTTCTCCGCGAGGAAGCGGACGTGATCCGCGAAGCGGTCGTAGTCGACCGCGAGGTCCTCGGTGAAGGGGAGCGCGGAGGCGACAATGACGCCGTGCCATGGCTTCTTTTCGGTCATCGGGGGGAGTCCTTTCCAGTGGCCGGCGATCCGGTCCGCGTGTATGACGTGTGACATTGCACAGCCTAGCAGGGTGGTGTCACGGGGCGCAAGGGGTGCGAGGGGTGCGCGGGTGCCGGGGCGCCGGGGTGTCGGGGGTGCCGGAATGCCGGGGTGCCGGGGTGCCGAGTGTCGGCGTGTGGGCGCGCCGGAATGCCGGGGTGCCGGGGTGCCGAGTGTCGGCGTGTGGGCGCGCCGGGGGCAATGCCCGCCCGTGGGGCGAAGCCTTGACGCCCGCCTGTGGTCGGTCATATGTTACATACCAGTGGATGGCGGGGAATCACCCCAGCAGAAAGGTGTCGACGGTGACACGCACTCCACTCGACGAGCACACGCTCCGGCCTCTGGCCGCCGCTCCCGATCCGAGCTCCCGGCGGGCGCTCGCGGCGAGCATCAGCGGCCAGGCCCTGGAATGGTATGACTTCGCGCTCTACGGCCTCGCCGCGGCGATCGTCTTCCCCCGGGTGTTCTTCCCGGACGCGGGCCCCCTCATGGGCGTCCTCGCCTCGTTCGCCACCTTCGCGGTCGGCTTCATCGCGCGCCCCGTGGGCGGCTTCGTGTTCGGGCTGCTCGGCGACCGGATCGGGCGCACGCGCACCCTCATGATCACGATCATGCTGATGGGAGTCGGAACCGTGCTCATCGGCCTCCTCCCCGGGGTCGAGCAGCTCGGGATCCTCGCCCCGCTCGCGCTCGTGGTGCTCCGCCTCGTGCAGGGCCTCGGCATCGGCGGGGAATGGTCGGGCTCGGCCGTGCTCGTGGTCGAGACGGCGCCGACGCACCGCCGGGGGTTCTTCTCCTCGCTCATCAACTCGGGGGAGTACATCGGCACCCTCATCGCCTCCGGCCTGTTCGCCGCCCTGTCGCTCGCGATGGGCGACGAGGCGTTCACCGCGTGGGGCTGGCGCATCCCGTTCCTGCTCAGCGCGGTCGGCGTGCTGATCTGCTGGCTGATCCGGCGCAGGCTCGAGGAGCCGCGGGCGTTCACCGACGCGATCGAGCTTCCGGGGGAGCGCCTCACCCTGCGGCAATCGCTCCGCTCGGAGTGGCGGCACATCCTCGGGGTCATCGGGATCCGCATGTTCGAGAACGCCGGCGCCTACGTGATCCTCGCCTTTGCGGTGACGTACGCGGAGGGGGTCGGCGTGCCGACGAGCACGACAACCCTCGGCGTCTCGGTCGCCTCGCTCGTCGCGATCGTCATGATCCCCGTCTTCGGCGCGCTCTCCGACCGGATCGGGCGACGGCAGGTCTACATGATCGGCGCCGTGTTCCTCCTCCTGTTCTTCTGGCCGTTCTTCCTGCTGCTCGACACTGCGAACGCCGCGTGGGTGTGGCTCGCCTTCGGCGCCGCCTACGGGCTGGGGATGTCGCCCATGCTGTCGGTCGAGCCGGCCTGGTTCGCGGAGCTCTTCCCCACGCGGTTCCGCTACGCGGGGACGGCGATCAGCGCGAACATCGCGACCGTGCTCGCGGGGGGCCTCGCCCCGTTCATCGCGGTGGGCCTCCTGGCGATCACGGGGAACCTCGTGCTCGTCATGGGGTACCTCGCCGTGCTCGCCGCGATCTCGCTCGTCGCGGCCGCGCGCACCCCGGAGACCGTCGGCACCGAACTGCGGGAGCGCGGCCCCGCGTCCCCGCACTCCAGGAGGCAGTCATGAGAATCGCCGCCATCCGCGTCTTCGGCGCCGAGCTCACGTACCGCCACGGCACCTACGTCATGTCGGGCGGGCGGGCGGCCGCGACGCAGGACTCGACGGTCGTCGCGATCGACACCGCGTCCGGACGCACCGGCTGGGGCGAGGTGTGCACGCTGGGTGGCACCTACCTCCCGGCGTTCGCGGCGGGGGTTCGCGCCGCACTCGCCGAGCTCGCGCCCGCGCTGATCGGGCACGACGCGCGGGAGATCCGCAGCGCGCTCGCCCTGATGGATCGGGAACTGCGCGGGCAGCACGCCGCGAAGAGCCCGCTCGACATCGCGCTGTGGGACCTCCTCGGGCAGGCGTCGGGGCTCCCCGTCTCCGGCCTCGCGGGCGGGGTGCAGCACCGCGACTTCCCGCTGTACGAGGCGGTGCCGCTCGACGATCCCGAGCGGATGGTCGCGTTCGTTGTGTCACGGATGGCCGACGGCATCACGAGCTTCCAGCTCAAGGTGGGGAACGAGCCCGAGCTCGACGCGGCGCGCACGCGCGCTGTCGCGGAGGCGGTGCCGCCCGGCGTGCGGGTGATCGCCGACGCGAACGGCGGGTGGGATGTGCACGACGCGATCGCCGCAACGCGGCTCATCGGCGGGCTTCCCGTGTACCTGGAGGAACCCTGCCGGGGCTTGGATGACAACATTCTCGTCGCGCGGCATGCGCAGCAGCAGCTCATCCTCGACGAGTGCGTCGTGACGCTCGACGACCTCGTGCGCGCGAAGCGGGAGGCCGGGGTCTCCGCGGTCAACCTGAAGCTCTCACGCGTGGGCGGGTTCAGCCGCGCGCTGTTCCTGCGCGATGCGGCGCAGCGCCTCGGGCTGAAGGTGTCGATGGAGGACACCTGGGGCGGCGACATCACCACGGCCGCGGTCAGTCATCTTGCCGCGACGACCGATCCCGGGAAGCTGCTCAACGTCTCGTTCATGAACGACTGGGTCGAGGAGCACGTCGCGGGCGGCGAACCGCGCTCCGTGGCGGGGCGTGGCGCCGCACCCACCGGGCCGGGGCTCGGGATCACGGTCGACCCGTACGCGCTCGTGCCGCTCGCCGAGTACCGGTAGCGGCGCCCACCCGCTCGGCGGCTCCCGCTCCTGCTCCTGCTCCCGCTCCCGCTCCCCAAATCGGGTCGAGTTTGATCCGGTATCCGCTCCCGATACCGGATCAAACTCGACCCGATTCGCCGGGTCCCGGGGTGAGGCGGGCAGCCGGGGCCGGGCGGGGTGCGGCGGGCTGCCGGGGCAGGCTGACGGGGCAGGCAGCCGGGCCGGGCGGGGCCGCTAGGCGCTGTGCGCGGGCGCGCGCTCCGGCTCGTTCATCGCCAGCAGGACCGCGAAGCCCGCCCAGAGCGTGACGATGCCCATCGCCGTGTCCTTGCCATTCCACGTGCTCGACTGCCACATGGCGAACCACTCGGATCCGACGACGATGAAGCCGAGGAACCAGATCGCGAAGCCGAGCGCGTACGCCGCGTAGCCCCAGCTGCGGGCGGCGTTGTACCGGGCCACGTCGGCGTCGCGGAGGAGGAAGAGCTTGACCGCGCCGATGAGTGCGAGCGCGGCGAACGCGCCCTCGGCGATGATGATGCCGATGTACCCGACGGTCCACGCCCAGGGGGCGTCGATCGCCCGCCACATGAGCGCGTTGCCCTCGAAAGTGTCGTCCATCGAGAGGACGTGCTTCACGAACTGGTAGTTCGAGTCGTAGTCCATGAGGTTGCCCATGAACACGAAGAGCCCGAACAGGCCGGCCGAGAACAGGGTGAACGCCTGCAGCAGGCGGAGTGGATGCTTCATGCTAACTCTCCCGTGAAAAGACGAGCTCCAGGTGCGGCTCGGGATCCGAGGTGAAGGGGATCGCCTGGACAAACGCCCACCCGCGTTCGGCGTGCTCGCGGATGATCTCGCGGTGGTCTCGCTCGAGCGTCAGCCCTTCGCGGCTGCGCAGCGCCCGAACGCGGACGAAGGTGTACGTGTGCATGCCATCACCCCTCTGTGAGAGCTTCACCATCTCACTGAATGGCGGGCCTGTCCAGGGGTTTTCGGATTCGAGACCTTATCGCAGCACGAAGCCGTCGCCGAGCGCGTCGGCGGGATCGAGGACGAAGCGGTGCTCGCCCGTGCGGTAGGCGGTGCCCGACACCTCGGGAATGACGGCCGCGCGGCCGGCGCCGTCGGCGTGCTCGCTCGCGGGCGCCGGGGCCCACCGGGCCGCGAACGCGGTGTCGATGATGGAGCGGTGTTCGAGCGTCTCGTCCTCCCCGAGCGTGCCGTCGGCGGCGAGGAGCGCGACGCGCGCACCCGTGCCGGAGCCGCAGGGCGAGCGATCCACCTCGCCGTCCGCGAAGACGGTCACGTTGCGCTGCCGAGGGCCCGCCTCGCCGCGGCCCAGATCCTCCCAGAGGATCGTGCCGTACACCCCGGAGAGTCTGGCGTCGGCCGCGTGCTGCGCCTCGGGTGTCTCGGTGAGGGCCCACTTGATCTCCCGCCCGAGCGCGATGAGCTCGGTGTAGTGCTCGGGGGAGACGGTGAGCCCGAGATCGGCCGCCTTGACGGACGCGTAGATCGCGCCGCTGAAGCTCAGGTCGGCCCGCACGGTCCCGCGTGACGTGGAGACCTCCACGCCGCGTGCGATCTCGTGGGAGGCGACATTGCGGAACGTGGCGCGCACGAGCGCTCCGCCCGAGCGCTCGACGAGCGCCGCCACCCGGCCGGAGGGGACGTCGATGCGGACCTCGGTGATGCCGTCGGGATTCGACGGGACGAGCCCCGTGTCGGTCGCCCACACCCCGAGCGCGATCGTCCCGTGCCCGCACGCGGTGGAGAAGCCGTCCTTGTGCCAGAAGAGCACGCCGAAGTGCGCACCGGCGTCGTCGGGCGGCGTGATGAAGCCGCCGTACATGTCCGCGTGCCCGCGCGGCTCCTGGCAGAGCAGCCGCCGTGCGGAGTCGGCGCCGTCGGCGTCGGCGATCGCCGCGATCCGTCGCTCGCCGACGGTCGCTCCCGGTGGGACGGGTCCGTTCTCATGCACGATCCGGAAGGGCTCGCCTGCGGTGTGGTAGTCGGTGGTGGTGATCGTGGTCGGCATCATTGCAGAGCGCTCCTCTGGGTCGGGGACGGTCGCCGGATCTACATACTGTGTGACATGGTACACCGAGTTTGCGGGCGTGAGTGGGGGGTCAGCGCTGCGCTTCCCCGGGGCCCGGGTTTCGCACTCGAGCACACCGGTCGGGCGCTAAAACATTCATTTTATGTATGATAAATCTCCACGAGCCCAGGGTGGGCTCGCAGTGATGGAGGTTGCAATGACGCAGCACGTTCGTGTCTCAGAAGTGTTCGAGCGGATTCCCGTGGCGGGACCGCTCGGACCGCCACTCGGGGTGCCGGTCTCCGGCGCTCCGCAGACCTGGCTGGAGGAGTTCACCTCGGACTCGGAGCGCGGGATCCACACCGGGTTCTGGCGCTGCGAGGCCGGCCGCTCCGAGTGGAACTTCGCTGAGATGGGTGAGGTGATCCATGTCCTCGCGGGCCGTCTCGTGGTCACCGAGCAAGGTGGCGAGCCACTCGAGCTCGGCGTTGGCGACGTGGCCTCGTTCCCGCGCGGCTGGCGCGGCGCCTGGGAGATCCTCGAGCCGCTCGAGAAGTTCTACGTGATGCTCTGAGTCGCCGCAGGCGTCCGCCGCACACGCCCGCGGAGCGCGCGGGGCGGTGTGCGGCGACGTGCTCGGTGGCACCCTCGGGGATACGCGCGTGCGGTGGCGCGTGGGTGCTGCCGGGCCCATCGTGTCGGAATCGCTGCGTCGACGGAATGCTTGCCCTATAAAACATTCACATGTAGGTTAATTCCAGCTCTCGCCCGCGGGGGCCACCTCACCGTCGACGTACAAGGGAGTACCACGCGACCATGACACACGAAAATTCTGTTCTCGAGCACGATGAGGACGCCGCCCACCTCGCCTCGCTCGGCTACTCGTACGACACCACGTTCAAGCGCGAGATGAGCTTCTGGGGCAACGTCTCGCTCGGATTCACGTACCTGTCTCCGATCGCCGGCATCTACTCGATGTTCGCGATCTCGCTCGGCCAGGCCGGCCCGCCCATGGCCTGGGCGCTCGTCATCGCCCTGGTGGGCCAGTTCTTCGTCGCGCTGATCTTCGGCGAAGTCGTGTCGAACTACCCCGTCGCCGGCGGGGTGTACCCCTGGTCGCGCCGGCTCTGGGGCCGGAAGTGGGCCTGGATGAACGGCTGGATCTACGTGGTCGCGCTCGTCGGCACGATTGCGGCGGTCGCCTATGGCGCCGCGCCGTTCGTCGCCTCGGTGATCGGCGTGGAGCTGAGCGCGGGCGGCACGGTGCTCGTGGCGCTCGCCACGCTCGTGATCGCGACGATCCTCAATTTCTCCGGCACCCGCGTACTGAGCCTTGCCGCGACGATCGGCCTCATCGCGGAGATGATCGGCGCCGTGGTGATCAGCCTCTACCTGCTGCTCTTCCACCGCCAGCACGACTTCTCCATCTTCTTCGACAATCAGGGCATCGGCGCCGATGCGCCCGGTGGCTACCTCGGTGCCTTCGCCGCGGCGGCGCTCATCGGCATGTTCGCGTACTACGGCTTCGAAGCGAACGGCGACGTGGCCGAGGAGATCAAGGATCCGAGTCGCCGAGTGCCGCGAGCCATGCGCATGACGCTGTACATCGGCGGCTTCGCGGCGAACCTGCTCGTCTTCTCGCTGGTGCTCGCGGTGCCCAGCTTCCAGGCCGTCGCGAGCGGCGAGGACGCCGATCCGATCGGCAGCTTGCTGCACCAGGCGTTCGGCCCGATCTTCCCCGTCGTGATGTTCGTCATCGTCATCGCGTTCCTCTCCTGCATCACCAGTCTGCAGGCGGCGGCGAGCCGGCTCATCTACTCGATGGGTCGCGACGGCTTCCTGCCGGCATCGCACTTCCTCGCGAAGTTCAACGAGCGACGCCACGTGCCCCACAACGCGCTGCTCATGGCCGCGCTCTTCCCCGCGGCGGTGGTCCTATTCTCGCTGCTGCTCGAGAACGCGCTCACCGCGATGGTCGGCTTCGGCACCGTCGGGATCTACATGGGCTTCCAGATGGTGGTCCTCGCCGCGCTGCGCGCACGGATCATGGGCTGGAAGCCGGCAGGGAAGTTCACGCTCGGCAAGTGGGCGTACCCCGTGAACCTCATCGCGCTCGTCTGGGGGATCGCTGCCGTGGTGAACATCCTGTGGCCCCGCCCCACCGGCGGCGGCTGGACCGAGGACTACCTCCTCATCATGACCACCGTCGGCGTGATCGCGATCGGCTGGATCTACATGCTCGTCTCGAAGGCCTACCAGCGCGGCGATGCGCCCGCGGCGGATGCGAGCGGGCCGATCAAGACGATCGCCTGAGCCCCCCTCGGCGCGGGTGCGCCCCC
>NZ_AYMV01000057.1 GCF_000633415.1 Leucobacter sp. PH1c
GATCCGGTCGACTTTGATCCACTATCGACCCCCTGAAGTGGATCAAAGTCGAGCGGATCTTGGGAGGGGGGAAGGAGGCGAGCACTCAGCGCCAAGTCTGGGTAGGGGGTGTTCTTCCCGCCCCGATCGTCCTACGCTGTGGCCATGTGTGGGAGGGTCATCGTCGACTACGACGAGAACATGGATGTGGCCAGCGGGAGTCAGCTCGCGGACTGGATGCAGCACCGGCCGGCGGAGTACGCGCCCTCCTGGAACGTGAAACCCACGCAGCGGATCCCGGTGGCGTTCACCGACCGCACGGACGGCTCGCGGCGGTTCGAGTACGCGTTCTGGTCGCTCGTGCCCGTCTGGTCCCGGCAGCTCGGCACCAAGTTCCCGACGTTCAACGCGCGATCCGAAACGGCCGCCGAGAAGGCCTCGTTCAAGGCTTCGGTGCAGAGTCGGCGCTGCGCGATCCCCGTCACCGGCTTCTACGAGTGGACCGGCGCGAAGACGGCACGCACCCCGCACGCGATCTTCGGTCCCCGCCCGATCCTCCCGCTCGCGGGACTGTACTCCTGGTGGCGGGATCCCGAGGCGGAGGGCGACGCCGGCTGGCATCTCACGGCCACGATCCTCACGCGCGCGTCGGCGGGCGTGATGCAGCCGCTCCACGACCGGATGCCGGTGTTCCTCGCGGACGAACTCATGGGGGACTGGTTTGACCCGGAGACGCCGGGCGACCAGCTCCTGCTCGACGCCGTGTCCGAGGCGAGCCTCCCGCTCGCAGAGGAGCTGCGCGAGTACGCCGTGCGGCCGCTCCGCGGGGACGGGCCGGAGCTGATCGAACCGGCCTGACGCGAGCGGAACCAGCCTCAAGCTGCCGGATCCGGGTCGACGAGTCCCGGATCCGGCAGCGCCCGTCCGTCCCCGCGCGCTTCCCGCTCAGATCTCCCGGATCGTCCCGTCGCTCAGCCGGAGGCGTCGGTGCGCGCGCCGCGCGACTGCCGAATCGTGTGTCACCGCGACGATCGTGAGGCCTTCCGCATTGAGCGCTTCGAGGAGGGCGAGGATCTCGTCGCGCATCGCCTCGTCGAGGTTTCCGGTCGGCTCGTCTGCGAGCAGCACACGCGGTTCGGCGACGATCGCGCGGGCAATCGCGACGCGCTGCTGCTGCCCGCCCGAGAGCTCGCCCGGACGGTGATCACCGCGATCAGCCAGGCCCACACGGGCGAGCGCCTCGGCCGTGCGCCGGTCGCGTTCCGTGCGCGGGATCCCGCGGCCCTCGAGCGCGGTGTCCACGTTCTGGATCGCGGTGAGGGTGGGGATCAGGTTGAACGACTGGAACACGAAGCCGATGCGCTCCGCCCGGATCCGGGTGAGCTCGGCGCGCGACGCCGCGCCCAGATCGATCCCGCCGAGGAGCAGCGAGCCGCTCGTGGGGGAGTCGAGCGCGCCGAGCAGCTGGAGCAGCGTCGACTTCCCGCCGCCGGTCGGGCCCTGGATCGTGACGAACTCGCCCGCGGCGACCTCCATGTCGATCCCGCGGAGCGCGCGGACGGTCTGAGTGCCGGTGCGGTACGTCCGCTCCACGCCACGCAACACGTAGATGGGCGGTGCGGCGGCGGGATCCGCGGTCGAGGCCGCGAGGGAGGTGTTGGGTGTGGTGGTCATTGCGTGGCTCCTCTGTGGGAAAGGCTGGGGTGCGTGCGGGGGAGGTTCGGGATCGCCGCGATCACGCGACGGCTCGCAGCGCTTCGACGGGGCTCAGGCGGGTGGCCCGCCAGCCGCCGAACGCACCCGCGAGGAGCCCGCCGAGGACCGTGAGGCCGATCGCGCTGGCCACGATCCAGGGCGTCACGGGCGCGGTGAGGACGATCTCGGTTGCCGCGGCGGCGCTCTGGCCGAAACCGCCGGGGATTCCGCCGCCGGGCATTCCGCCCTGCGGCATCCCTTCGCCGGACATGCCCGCGGCACCGCCGGGGCCGGCCAGACCGTCGGCGGCACCGCCGCCCGCGGAGCCGCTCGCACCCGTGCTGATCGTCGGCGCGATGAGCGAGATGATGCCCACCGCGCTGAGCCCGAGCACGAGGCCGGCGGCGCCGCCGATGAGCGCCTGGACCATCGACTCGCCAGCGACCTGGGAGACGACGCGCGTGTTCGACCAGCCGATCGCCTTGAGCGTGCCGAACTCGCGAGTGCGCCGCCCCACGCCGGAGCTCGTGAGGAGCATCGAGATGAGCAGCGCGACGAGCAGCACGATCACGGACAGCCACGTGCCGAGACTTGAGAGGAGCGAGGCTGCGCTCGAGAGGGATCCCGAGACCTGCGCCGCGAGCTCGGACTGGGAGCTGACCGTCGCATCGGGCACGGACGCCTCGATCTCCTCCTGCACGGTGTCGATGGACGCCGCCGAGGCGGCGCTCACGTGCACCGTCGAGACGACATCGCCGAGCCCGCTCAGCGAACGGGCGGTGTCGAGGGGCAGGTACAGCTCGGCGGCCGTATCGGCCGAGTCGGTGGCCGAGGCGAGGATGCCGACGATCTCGACCTCCGCGCCCGCAACCTCGACGGTGTCGCCCACCGAGAGTTCGCTGCTCGTCGCGTACGTCTCGTCGAGCAGTGCGACGAGCGCGGTGTCGTCCGCCACAGTGAAGCCCTGCCCGGAGACGAGCTGCGTGGCCGAGAGCGGCCCCGTTCCGGTCTCGCTCGGATCGACTCCGAGGACGCTGAAGCTGTCGATCCCGAACGAGCTGCCCCCGGCGCCGCCCGGCATGCCCGGCCCACCGGGCCCGCCGCCGGTGCCGCCCGTGTCAGCCGTGCCACCGGTGTCAGCCGTGCCACCGGTGTCAGCCGTGCCGCCGGTGTCGCCCTCCTGCAGCTGGGACAGGTCGGGCATCTCGCCGGTGAAGGTGGTGCTCGTGAGTTCGAGGACCCCGGTCGCGGAAGCAACGCCGTCGAGCCCGGAGATCGCGTCGACCACGGCGGCATCGAGTGTTCCGCGCCCCATTTCGCTCATTAACCGGGACTGATTGAGCGTCGTCGTGCCGTCACTGCTCTCGCCCTCGGCCGCCCCGAACTCGAAGCGCGGGCCGCCGGGGCCGCCCTCGCCCGGCGCCTGCGGAGCGCCGGAAACGGTCAGGTCCGTGCCGACGCCGTAGACGCTCTCGAGCGCCTGCGCCTGGGCCTGACGCACGCCCGTTGAGAGTGCGGAGACGACGATCACGAGTGCGATCGCGATGGCGAAGCCGGCGGCGATGATGACGGTCTGCCGTTTCCTGCCGCGGAGTTCTTGGATGAGCATGGTGCGATACATCGAGGTCCTTTCAGAGGGGGGCGAGCGCAGGGCCGGGGTGCCCCGAAAGCGGTGGGCCGAAGCCTGTAGAAGCCAGTGTTTCCGGAATCGGGGGCAGGCACGTCACCCCGCTGGGGACACTTCATGTACCGCGATCGCAGTACGGGGAGGCGGCTGGAGCGCCGCTACTGGGCGGGCGGCGCCATGCCCTCGCCGGGTGCGCCGCCCGGGCCTCCCGCGCCGTCCATCCCGCCGGGGCCCGAGAAGCCGCCCGTGCCCGCGACCGCGGTTCCGAGCACCTCCCCGCCCGAAACGACGGAGTAGGACCCGCCCTCGGTGATGCTCGGCGTCGACACGAGCACCGTCGAAGCGGTCTTCGCCGAGGTGAAGCTGCCGAGCTCGGCACCCGTCTCGTCGACGATCGTGCCGCTCTGGCCCGCGGTCAGTGGCGCCGAGACGATCACCCAGCCCTGCTCCCCGGCGGACGGAGTCTGCTCCATGTCGCCGGGACCGAACGCCTGGATGGTGCCCCCGCTCACCGTGATCTCCCCGTCCGCGTCGAGCGAGCCGTTCCCGCCCTGGCTCGGCCCGTACACGGTGACCGCTCCGCCGGAGATGGTGAGGCTGCCGTTCGAGTCGAGCCCGTCGCCCTCCGCGTCCACGGTCACGGTGCCCCCGCTGATTTCCAGCACCTCGCCGGTGTCCTGGAACTCGGACTGCTGCGAGTCGTCGAGCTCGGTGCCGGCGATGAGCGCCTGGAGCTCGGTGTTGCCGGAGGCGTTGATCCCGTCGTCGCTCGCGGCGACCTGCACGTCGCCGCCACTGATGCCGATCGAGGCCGCTTCGATCCCCTCGGTCGACGCGGTGACGGCCACCCGTGGGGCATCGGTCTCGGGCATCTCGCCGATCGCGATGACCGCTTCGGCCTTCACCCCGTCATCGGCGACTGACGCCGTGAGAGATCCGCCGCCGATGATCACATCGGTGAAGGCCTGGACGCCGTCGTCGCCCGCCGAGATATCGATGGTCTCGCCGAGGATCGCGATGTAGCCGCGCGTCCAGTCGATGTCCGCCGCGGCGTCGCCCTCATCGCCTCTGCTGAACATGCCATCACCGTTCTCGGCGGTGAGGTCGAGGGTGCCGCCCCGCACCACGAGCGCGTCCTTCCCGCGGAGTGCGTCCTGGGCGGCGGAGATCGTGATGTCCCCGCCGAGAATGACGAGGTCATCCTTGGACGTGATGCCGTCGTTCCCCGCATCGGAGATCGTGAGCGCGCCGTCGCCGCTGATCGTGAGGTCCGCGCGGGAGAAGATCGCAGCGTTCGCATCGACGTCAGCAGCGTAGGACGCCGCGTCGGACACCGTGTTCGTGCTGCCGTCTGCCAGGTGGATCGCCACATCGTCTGCGCTCTGCACGTCGATCGCGGCCCCAGCGCTGTTGCGCAGCGTGACCCCGTCCAGGATGATCACGACCCGCGCGTCGTCGGGAGCGGCCACCACGAGCTGCCCCGAGAAGGTGCCCGAGAACCGGTAGACCCCGGCATCGGTGATGGTGACCGTCGCGTCGCGTGCAGTGATCCCGGCGCCGGTGGGATCGGCGAGATCGACGTCGAGGGCCGAGGCCGCATCCCACTCGTCGGGACCGAACACGGTGGCGTCGGCGTTCTCCGCGAGGACGCTCGCCGGGCTGAGCGGGCCCGCGGCACTGGCCTCGGTTCCCGTGTCCTCGCTGCTCTCCGAGACGCCGGTGCTCTCCGCCGTGCGCTCGACCGCGCTCCCGGCCGACTGCGGAGCTGCCGGAGATGCGCAGCCGCTCACCCAGAGCGCTCCGCCGAGGAGCACCGCGCTCGTCCGGAGGAGCCCCGCGCGCAGACGGGGGTGGCGCGCCGGAGCGCGCCGAAACGCGGACGCAGCGAGGTCAGGCGCAGCGGGGCTTGGCGCAGCGGGGCCGTGCGGCGCGGAGCCGCCGCTGTGAGCATCGTGCGAAGCAGGGGTGGGAGTCATGGGGTGTTCCTTTCTGAAGATGACGTGAGGGGGGTGAGGATCGCCGTGCCCGCGGTGGGGCCGACGACGCGAGCCCACTTGTTCCGGGGGAGCTCCGCGTGCAGTGCGGCAGTGCCGATCCCGAACTTGCTGATCCCGCTCGGACGGACTCCGCTGCGCCAGAGCGCGACGTCCAACTGGCTTTTCCGCTGGGCCGACTTCGTCTCGATGATGACGCGATCTCGGGCGCGCACCCCGGCGCCCTCCGCCGAGCGCCAGTTCAGTTCCGTGTCGATCGTCGCGCGGCTCCCCTCGGGGAGGAGCAGCGTGGTGCGGCGGTAGGTGCTCGACACGGTCGGGCGCAGCTGTGTCACGAGTGCGCCGTCGTGGCCGTGCTCGGAGAGCACCGATGCGGCGAACTCTCGCCCATCGGGCCCGAGCCAGGCGCGATCCTCCCGGTCCCAGGGAATCCGGGTCTTCACGGTCTTCCCGCGCCCGTCCTTCGTTTTCACCTCGAGGAAGCAGCCACCGGTGTCGACATACGTGCGGGTGCGCAGCTTGAAGCGCCGCCGTCGGCGCTGCGCCGTGAGCCGGTAGACGGCGAAGTCGTCGGTGTCGAAGTACACCGAGTCATAGGCGAACGCGCGTCGATCCGCGATCTCGAGCACCCGGGTCTCGGGGTCGAGCGTCCGCAGAACGGCGGCCGCGTCGGCGGGGGAGAGTAGGTACTTGCGGTCGACGCGTTCGAGGAGCTCGGCGCCGTGGACGAGCTCGGGCAGGGAGACGGCGGGCAGACCGGCGAGACGCGCGGCGGCCTGACCGGCAGCGGCCGCGGGGCTCATGCGGACCGCACCAGCTCGGACCGCACGAGCTCGTAGCGCACGTCCACGAGGGTGCTGTCGTTGACGAGGTCGACCTGCTGCACGGTCACGGCCGTGATCCGCGCATCGAGCTGGCGCGCGAGCGCGAGCCGCAGTTCCTCCTCGGAGGTGATCGCACGATCGAGACGCACGATCTGCTGCCGGCTCCCGGCGAGCAGACGCGGGTGGTCCGCGAACCACATCACGGCGACGATCCCCACGATCAGGATGCTCGGCAGGAGGATGCTCGTGCCGCCCGCGAGGCCACCGATCAGGCCCATCGCGAGCGACGCGAAGTAGTAGGCCACCTCTCGCTGCGAGATCTCGGAGGAGCGAAGCCGGATGATGCTCAGCACGCCGAAGAGCCCGAGCCCGAGCCCCGCGGCCACCTGCGAGCTGCCGAGCACCATCGTCACCGCGAGCACTCCCGCGTTCACCCCGAGAAACGCGACGACGAGGTCGCGACGACGGTGGCGGCGGTAGTACACACCGAACACGAGGACGAGGATCGCGGCGAGATCGATCGCGGCGAGGATCGCGGGGGTGCTGATCATGGAAGCTCCTTGAACTGGCGGATTTCTGGTCTGCTTCCAGCGTCGCGCGCGCTCAGGATCCGCGCGTCACCCCGGCGCGGGCATTCCGTGTACTGCACCCGCGGTATACGGAATCCTCCGAACGCGTCATTCCTTCCCTTCCCGGGCTTCGGCAGAATGGAGGCATGAGCATCGATCACGCGCAGCGCCAGCCGGCGCCGGGGCGGGCCACCTGGTTCGCGCGATTCCCGGTGTGGGCGCTCGACGCGGTGGCGATCCTGGTCGTCCTGGTGACCTCGTCGTTCGGCGTCCCGATGATGCTCGACGGGGGGAATCCCGGTGGCCCCGGCTTCGGGCGTCCAGGAGGGCCGATCCCGGGGGCGCAACCGGTCGCCCAGGTCCTGGTGCCGATCCTGATCGTGCTGGCCGCGTGCGCACTCGTGCCGCTCCGCCGCAGGTGGCCCTTCGCTGTCGTGTGCGCAAGCATGGTGCTCACCTGCCTCTCCGTCGCCCTCCGAGCGCCGTCGATGGGTGTGGGGATCGTCGTGATCCTCGCCATGTACCAGTTCGGGGCGACACGGACCCGCCGGGCCACGCTCATCGTCGGGGCATCGGCCACGCTCATCGTTGTCGCGCTGAGCCTCCTCAGCAGCGAGTTCGGTGTCTTCGACGTTCGCGTGTTCCAGATCGCCGCGGGAATCGCGGTGGCCGCGGCGCTCGGAGACAGCTCCCGCTCCAAGCGGGAGGCGGCGCTCGCCGCAACCGAGCGCGCCGATCGAGCGGAGCGGACGCGTGAGGTCGAAGCGCAGCGGCGCGTGGCCGAGGAGCGCCTGCGGATCGCGCAAGACTTGCACGACACCGTGGCGCATCAGATCTCGGTGATCAGCCTGAACGCGGGCGTCGCCTCCAGCGCGATCGACGCGAACCCGGAGAAGGCGCGCACCGCACTCGGCACGATCCGTCGCTCGGCCCGGGAAGTCCTCTCCGAGATCAGCGAGCTCCTCACCTACCTGCGCACCGATGATGAGTCCGGAGCGCTGCCGCCGCAACCCGCAGCTCGAGATGTCATCGCGCTTATCGACCGCGTCCGGGAAGCCGGCTTGCGTGTCACGCTGACGGGCGAAGAAGCGCTCCCCGAGGTGGGAGGCGCCGCCGGACGCGTGCTCTACCGGGTCGTGCAGGAGGGGCTGACGAATGCCCACAAGCACGGCACCGGCGGCACCGCCGCGGTCGGCATCGAGGTGCACCGAGGCGAAGTGGTGGTGCGGATCTCGAACCCGGTTTCGGGGGCGGCGCCGCAGCACACGGAGCCGCAGCGGAGCGGGCTGGGACTCACAGGAATTCGAGAGCGGGTCGCCGCGATCGGCGGCTCGGTCCGCATCACCGAGGGCGGCGAGTACCTGGTCGAGGCGAGGCTCCCGATGAAACGAGAGGAGCAGCCATGATCCGCGTGCTCGTGGTCGACGACCAGTCGCTGATCCGCCAGGCCGTCGTCGATATCCTGGCGAGTGCGCCGAGCGTCGAGGTCGTCGGCGAGGCCACGAACGGCGAGGAGGCGCTCGCCCAGGTGGCGGCGGTGCGCCCCGACGTGGTCCTCATGGACATCCGCATGCCCGTGCTCGACGGGATCGCCGCGACGGCGGCGATCTGCGCCAGCCAGGACGAGGCGCTCGGCGACGGAGACGCCGCGCACGGGCCGCGAGTGCTGATCCTCACCACATTCGAGGAGGACGAGAACGTCGTGGCAGCGCTGCGCGCCGGAGCGAGCGGTTTCCTCGGCAAGGGCGCGGAGCCCGAAGAGATCGTGCGCGCGATTCAGGCGGTGCACGCGGGCGATGCGCTGCTCTCGCCCGCCGCAACCCGGAGCCTGATCGCCCGCTACGTGGCCGGGCCGACGCTGCCCCGGGTCTCCGAGTCTGCGCACCCGCAGCTTGCCGCGCTGACCGAGCGCGAGCGCGAAGTGCTCCTGCTGGTCGCGCGAGGGCTCTCGAACCAGGACATCGCGGAGGAGCTCGTGATCTCCCCGCACACGGCGAAGACGCACGTCAACCGGATCATGGCGAAGGTCTATGCGCACGACCGTGCCCAGCTCGTGATCCTGGCCTACGAGAGCGGCCTGCTCGTCCCCGGCGCCGGCCCGCTCGCGAGCGGTGGCGGCGGCGTCAGTTCGGGCGCTTGAGCGACTTGGGGGTGCTCTGGATCATCGCCAGCGCAGAGAAGCTCGCGTCCCGCAGGTCCATCTGGCGCAGGCGCACGTCTCGCTCCATGATCATGTGCAGATCGGTGTGGCAGGACACGCAGAGCGGGATCAGATCGTCGTGCGCCTCGGCGCCGAGCGAGTCGTAGCTGCAGAGGTGCAGGTCGCCGCTCGCGAGTGACCAGGCCCGCTGGCAGCCGCCCACGCATCGGATCTGCGGGGCGAAGTACCAGCTCAGTTCTTCCTCGACCCACTGGAGCTTTCGTCTGCGCCACGCGGCGGAGCGGGTGAATTCCTGTCGCACCGTGCTCCACCGGGGGTCGCCGAACTTCCGTCGGCCCCACGTGCTGTTCTCGTACAGGGCGCACTCCTCTTGCCGATCGATCTCACCGCTCGGGCGGCCACCTGCGCGCCGAGCTGATCCAGGCTACGCGCCGAAATGCGCCCGGGAGGCCGGGCGGCAGACAAATCGGTACCCTGCGAGCCGAACTGTGTGGTCTTCGCGTCAGACTCGTGCGTCCGGAGGCGCCGGGTGAGTATGCGCGCGGGGCTGGCGGGTGCGTGGAGTTCGCGCGGGTGCGCAGTGGGCGCGTGCTGCCGACGTGCACCCCCTGCCTTGCGTCGTTCCCAGAGGCCCCGTACGATCGTGCTCCAAGGATGGGTGGCCAGGGTCAGCGCGAGTGAGGCGCGTTCGCGGCATCGTCGCTTGTGCAGCGTTCCGGGGTATCCGTTCCTGGTGGGGTCGAACCAACGGAGGGACCCGCACTATGGAACGTCACAAACGTCGCTTGCTGATCGACCTCGCCGCCGGAGTGCTCGCGGCAGGCATCGTCTTTCTCGGAATGGGAACCAGCGGTCGGGGCCTCTGGGCCATCCTTGTTCCGGCCGCGCTCATCGTGGCCGTCGCCGCGGTTTCGCTTCGGAAATACTGGCGCGCACGTCGTGGTGGCCCGGGCGATCCAGAGCGTGAGAAGCGGCGCAGTGGTTCTTGACCGTGGCGTGCCAGCGGGTTGTGCCCCGGCGTTCGGAGCGCGGAACGGAGCGCCGTTGCCACGCCCTCACCGCAGCGAGAGGACCAGAAATCCGATCGCGCAGACCGCCGCGCAGGCGCCGACCCAGATGAGGAGTGTGCCCTGCGTGCGGAACTGTGCGGGGTGGGAGCGGGCGGGATCCGCCGGATCGTAGGCGACCGTGCAGCTCCCGCCGGACGGTGCCCGGAACGCCACGCGAATGCGCGAGACGCCCGAGTAGGTGCGCCCGTCTGCGAGCTCGTACTCGTATGACGCCGGAGTGAACTGCAACTGCGGGCCAATCCAGCGGCCCGCGGTGCGGTGCCAGTGCGCCGGCACGAGCGCCCGGACCCTGACCCCAGCGAAGGTGACCATCGCGGAGACCAGGAGGAGGAGCATGCTGGCACTCGACATCGGCGCTCCATCCGGCAGGTCTTCAGGTGGGGGATTCCTTGCGCCACTGTACTCGACCGGCTGCCCGGAGCCGCGCGCGATCCGTACGGATCGTGCGCGCAGTTGCAAGAAATATACAGACCGGTCTATTATTTCGGCATGGCTTCCAAAGGCGAACTCACCCGAGCGCGGCTCACCGCATCGATGCTCGAGCTCATTCAGATCAACGGCTACAGCGGCACCGGGCTCAACGCCGTCGTCGAACACGCTGCGGCCCCCAAGGGCTCGCTCTACTTTCACTTCCCCGAGGGGAAGGAGAGCCTGGGGGAGGCGGCGATCGACCTGGCGGCGGCGCAGTTCGAAGCACTGATCGCCGATGCGGTCGAGTCCTCGGAGAGCGTGGCGGCGGCCGCACGCGCGGCGATCGCGGCGCTCGCGGCGGTCGTGCGCGAGAGTGACTACACGCTGGGCTGCCCGGTGTCTGTCGTCACCCTGGAAATGGGGGCGGAGAGCGAGCGGCTGCGCGGCGCGTGTGCGAGCGCGTTCGAGCGCTGGATCGCCCCGACGTCGACCCTCCTCGAGCACGGCGGGCTGCCGAGGGCGGAGGCGCGAGGTCTCGCGACCGTCATCATCTCGATGATCGAGGGATCCGTCATCGTGGCGAGGGCGACCCACAGCACGCAGCCGCTCGAGGCCGCGGCCGATGCGATCGCCGAGCTGGTCGATGCGCGGACGGCCGGCGCGGGGGCTCCCCGATGACGGGGCAGCGCGCTCCCCGCCACGCGCTGGTGCTCGGCGCGTCGGGGCTCGTCGGAAGGTTCCTGGTCCGCGCGCTGGCCGAAGCCGGGGCCGGGATCACGGTGGCGGTGCGGAGCGCAGAATCCGGCACCCGTCTCGGCGAGTGGCTCCGCGCGCACGGCGTGCTGCGCAACGTGGAGATGGTGATCGTCGACTTCGACGCCGAGACGATCCTGCCCGGCGGTGCGCCCGCGTTCGCGCACGTCACCGAGATTCACAACTGCGCCGGCTCGTACCGCTTCGGGATGGACCCCGGGGAGGCGCGCCGCGCGAATGTCGGCATCGTCGAGCAGGTGATCGAGCTCGCCGCAGCGCTGCCGCAGCTGCAGCGCGTCGTCCATGTCTCCGGATATCGCGTGGGCGGCCAGGATCCGGCGAGCGTGCCCTGGTCCCCGAGTCACCGCGAGCGCGTCTACGCGCAGTTGGGCGGATACGAAGCCTCCAAGGTGGAGTCCGACGCGATCTTCCAGGCGCTTGCGCAGGAGCGCGGCGTGCCCTGGACGATCGTCAACCCCGCCAGCGTGATCGGCGACAGTGCAACCGGGGAATCCGATCAGCACATCGGTCTCGCCGCGACGATCGAGCAGCTCTGGGACGGAACCGCGTCGGCGCTGCCGAGCGGACCGGACACCTTCCTGCCGGTGATCCCGGTGGATGTGCTCGCAGCGTTCATGGTCGCCGCAGCGACCGATCCGCGCGCGGAGGGGGAGGCGTACTGGGTGCTCGACGACGCGACGCCGCTGCTCCCTGCGATGCTCACGCGCCTCGGCCACCACCTGGGCGTGCGGACGCCCAGGCTGAAGCTCCCCGTGCGCGTGATCAAGCGGCTTCCGAGCTGGCTCACCCGCGCGGATCCCGAGACCCTCGGGTTCCTCTCCGCGGATCGATACCCGACCGCGGGCGCCGACGCACTTGCCGCCCGTCACGGTGTGCACGCTCCCGACGTGAACCGCTCGATCGAGCGCTGGGCCGATCACCTCGTCGCGCATCGATTCGGGCGGGCCGGGGGCCCGGAGCGACGGATCGTCGACATGGCCGGGGTGCCGACCTTCACGCTCGGCGACCCCGGGTCCCGCAGGGTGATTCTGCCCGGGCTCCCGGTGAATGCCGACACCTGGGGGCACGTGGCCACAGGATCCGGCGCGCGAGCCGTCGACCTGCCCGGTTTGGGGTTGAGCGGAGGATCCGGGATCGACGACTGGGAGGAATGGCTTCCCGCGCTCCTGGACGGTGGGCCGATCGATCTGATCGGGCACTCGATCGGCGCGGCCGCGGCCGTCGTGGCAGCGGATCGGTTCCCGGAGCGGGTGCGCAGCCTCACGCTGGTCGCGCCCTTCTTCCTCCAGGGAGGGCCCCGTCGCCTGTCCGTGCCCCGGCCGCTCGTCCGGGCCTACCTGCGCTCGGTGAACTCGCGCAGCTTGTCCGCGCAGATCACGGGAACCGGGTCGAGCTCAGCCGCGCTCGACTCGAGCGTGAACGACCTCAGGCGCGGTCGCGCGGGGAGCGTCGCCGCCCACCTCTCCCGCGCGGCGTCGGCGCGATGGCGGGCGGAGCTTCGCACGGCCCTCGCGCGCTTCCCCGGCCCCGTGCACATCATCACCGGCAGCGAGGATCCGCTCGAACGAGGGATCGCGGAGCAGCTTGCCGCCCGGCCCGGGGTCGAGCTCACCTCGCTCCCCGGCGCCGGGCATCACCCGCAGCTCACGCACGGGGACTCGGTGATCCGGGCCCTCGGCGCTGCGGTGGGCGGGAACTAGCGGCCGGTCGCTCTGCCTCGCAGACCCCGGGCGAGTGCGACGGCGAGAACGCCGAGGCCTGCCAGGCCCCCACTCAGCAGAAGTCCGTTCGTGTGGGACCGGCCGCCGGTGTCAGCGAGGGTCTTCGCTGCCGGGGCTGGTGATCCGCCGCCGCCCGGAGAGTCGCACTTCAGCTGGCTCAAGTCGTACACCCATTCCAGTGTTGTGCCAGAGACGGTCTCGTACTCCGGCAGAATGACTGCGGTGACCAGTGTGCGGTTCTGGGGGCCGGAGGTGACGTAGTTCACTCCCTCGGTCGGTGTGAAGCTGAGGCTGCCGGGTGCGTCGCAGCTCGGGCTCACGAAGTGCGGCGCGACGGGTGAGGTGACGCGCGGCTCGACGGGGCACACCGGGTACAGGGTGAGATCGAATGACCATTCCTGCACCGCATCCGCGGGGAAGACGTAGCCCTCCTGCGGGGTCGCGGTCACCGTGACATGGTCGGCGTCGCCCGTTCTGGCGAATGTGACGCCCTCCTGCGCGGGGAGCTGAACGCTCGGGCGGTCAGAGCAGCGCTCCGCCGGAACGATCGTGGGGGCCATCGGGGTGACCTCGATCTGTGGTTCCGGCGATGCGAAGCGAACCGAGAAATACACCCCGCCGGTCACCCAGAACGCCCCCCAGACACCGCCCTGCTCGCTCAGGACAAAGTAGTCGGGCCGCCCGCCGAATGCCATCGGGAAGCTCGCTCCAGGGTGTTCTGGGGCGGCGGCAGGTCGAGGGTTCACCACGATGGCATAGCGCTGCTCATCCGAGAGCTTGGGTCGACCGGGGAACGAGGCCGTTGCGGTGGCCACGTTGGGGTTGTCGTCCCACACCGCGAAGGAGAGTTCCCCCACGCCCCCCGCGATCGGGTCGGGCGAGACCTCGTCGTTCGGAGACATTGTGTGGATCGATGCACCGCTGAACTCGAACTCGCCGACCGTCCACACCGTCAGTGTCACTGAATCGAGGACGCCGGGCTGGGTAGGCACGAAGGGCTGCGCAAACCGGTCGCCCTGAGTGAAGAGGTTAGCGCCCTCGGTTCCAGGGAACACGAACTCCTGATCGACCACCGTGCGATCAGCTGCGTGTGCGGGAACGGGAGAGGCAGGGGCCGCGATGAGTGCGAGCACAGCGACGAGGGACACCAGTGACGCGCGGGTCACCGACTGTAGTCTTGTTGACATTCTCTGTGAATGAGCTTTCCGTTAGATGCGTGAAACCCGTGTTGTTTGCATCGATCCTATGCGCGGAGCTCGGCGAAATCGAGGGGAAGAGCTCTACTCGATCGCGGCGGTGCAGTCC
Organism: Leucobacter sp. PH1c; assembly: GCF_000633415.1. Classification (GTDB taxonomy): domain Bacteria; phylum Actinomycetota; class Actinomycetes; order Actinomycetales; family Microbacteriaceae; genus Leucobacter. The sequence continues at coordinate 14,131 of NZ_AYMV01000057.1, forward strand.
GAAGCGGTGCCGCGGAGGCGCGTCGCCTCTGAGCGAGGAGCAGTGCGCCATCAGTCGTCCTCCGGAAGGCGATCCAGGAACGCGTCGTACTCCGTCAGGAGAGCGTCGAGCACGGAGCTGAGCTCTGCGAGCGTCGTGAGGTGTAGGGTTCGCTGCGCGCTCGCAGCTGCGTCGACCTGTCGGTTCAGTCCCGTGTGTGGCTGGCGAGTGCGGCCCATCGATACCCGATACGGGTGCCGCGCATGGTTCGTGCGAGTGACATCGACGAACAGTCGCCCCCGAGTCGCGGAGAACGCGGGCGTTCCCACTGGGGTGTCCGCGTCGCACGCCATGAGCTCGTTGGTGATGATCGTCCAACTCGAGATGCGGAGCGGGGCCAGGGGCTTCCCGAGCGGGTTGAGGAGGCCTGGGAGGAGAGCGTAGAGCGCTTCTGGATCGCGCCCGGCTGCGAGGACGGTGCGCTCGCTGCGCGCTTCGTCGAGAGCCCAAGACTCGGAGTCCCGGGACAGACGCAGGCATTCGAGCGCATAGCCCGCCTGAGCGTTCTCGAAGGAGAGCGTCAACGAAACGCCGGAGAGTCCGTTGACCGCGGAGAAGAGGACGGTGTCGTCGAGCGGGGTGATGCCAGCATCGAAGTGCGCGCTTGCGAAGGCATTGGAGTCGATGCTCCATCCACCGTCAACGGTGATCCCTCGCCCGCCGATACCCTGCGTCATCGATCTCCCTTTGAAAGCGTTGCGGTCGGCCACGGCACGTCTGGGGGCGCCGCTGAGGGACACCCGCGCCCTTTCGGGAGTGTAGCGGGCACCGGGCCGAGCCGCGGAGGATCATTCTGGTGTTCCTCCGCCAGAGTGCTGGGCGAGTCGTGAGCCCTGCACAGCTGCGGGCCTTCGCCCCTCAATCTTCGCGCGGATCGCACGCATACCGGGACGCTGGCCCACCAACTCTTCGCATTCCGTACTGAGGGTTTCCCGGGCGTCACTACGCTTGCGGCGGAGAACCAAGAGGAGGAGTCTGTGGATTTTGTCGGTGCCCTGGCGCAGGAACTCTCTGCCCAACTCGCCCGTCAGGGCATGAACCACACGGCGCTCATCGGCCTCACCGGGTTCAAGAAGTCGAGCGTGAGCAGCTGGCTCGGTGGGCAGGTCGCGCTGCCTCTGCACTTCGTGTACTCGACGTGCCAGGTACTCGGACTCGAAGTGGGCGAGGTGTTTGGGCTCGCCGAAAGTCGGATGGGGGACGGGGCGCCGACCGCTGTCGGCGCGGGATCGGAAGGATCCGTCGCCACCTTTTCCTCCGCGGAGGTGCTGCGCGAACGCGGCGAGCTGTTCGCGGATTGCGTTGCGGCAGAACTGCGAGCTCGGCTCCAGACCGCGGGTATCTCCGTATCCCGGGCAGGACGGGAATCGGGATGCAGCCCGGCTTCTGCCGGACGCTGGCTCCGTGGTGAGCTGGTGCTCCCCGTGCGGTTCGTCTCCGGGGTTGGAGCGCTGCTCGGCGTCGAAATCGCGGAGCTCGCCCAGACTGCCGAGGCGCGCATGCGCCAGTTCGAGAGCGCCGCGTAGCGGGACGACGCGGAGGCGGGAGACGGCTGCTCACGCCACGAGGCCTACGCCCCGCTTCCGCTCGCTGCCGAGGGGTCCGGGATCTCCTCCGGGCGGTAACGGGGGAGCCGAGAGGCCGGGAGCGCGGCGATCAGGCTGAGGCCCGCGAGGACGAGGAAGCCGAGCTTCAGCGTGCGGAGACGCTGCTCCTCATTGATCGTGACGGCAGCGTCGATCTGCTCCGGTGTCGCGCTCGTCTCCGCGAACTTCGCGCGCAGTTCGTCGTTGCTGATGAAGTTCACCTCGTCGAGCTGTACCTCCTCCGAGAGCTGCGCGGGCAGGTCCTCATGATCCGTCACGGCCTGGGTGAAGCCCAGGCTGAGGATCGTGACGAGCAGGGCGCCCATGACGGCAGTGCCGACGGCGCTTGCAAGGTTCTGCGTCGTGCCGCGAATGGACCCGACATCGCCCGCGAGTTCCTTCGGAGCCGCCGTGACGAGGACGTTGAAGACGAGGGTGACGAGTGCGCCCTGCCCGATCCCGAACACGATGAGGCCGAGGATCGTGGGCAGCGTCTCCCAGTTGTTGGTCACGACGAACGCGAGCCACACCAGCGCGACGGTGGTGAGCGAGAAGGAGAAGAGTGCGATTGTGCGCGGGCTGAATCTCCGGTAGAAACGCACGATCAGCGTCGCGGTGATGAACACCGTGAGATTGAACGGCATCATCGCGAGCGACGTGTCGAACGGGGTGCGCCCTTGCACGACCTGGATGTAGGTGGGCACGGTGAAGTTCACCGCAGCCTCCATCGCGACGATGATGAACATCGCGTAGATCGCGGCGCGCTCGGTGGGCTCCTTGAGGACCCCGAGATCGACGAGTGGCACCTTCCCGAGCCGCATGCGGCGTCGACTCCACATGAAGAATGCCTGACCGAGCACGATGCCGAGCACCACGAGTACGGGCGCGGGGGAGAGCCCGAGCACGGAGAAGGGGGCGCCCGGCTCGGCGATGAGGATGCCCCAACCGTTCAGGTTGTTGAACCCGAGCGTGAGTAGCACGATCGCGGAGCCGATGAGCACTGAGGCCACGAAGTCGATCCTGACGTTCGGGTTGCCCCGGTCACTGCGCAGCTTGAAGCTCAGCGCGAATACGATCACTGCGAGCCCCAGCGTCACGAAGAAGATCGGGCGCCAGCCCACGAGCGTGCCGAGCGTGCCACCGATGAGGAAGGCGCTGATTCCGGAGAATGCGCGTGCCGAGCCGAGCGATCCGACCGCCGTCGCCTGCTGGGAACCGCGGTAGTTCTCCGCGATCAGTGCGACCAGCGCCGGCACGATGACCGCTGCGGAGGCTCCGGCGAGCACCTGGCCGCCGATCGCCCAGCCGATGCTCTGCGAGAAGATCATCATGAGCGAGGACACGGCGAACACGGCGACGACGATGCGGAAGATGAGTACCCAGCCGATGCGCTGGCCGAGCTTTGCGCCCGTCATCACGAGCGCGGCGACGGCGATGCCGTACACCACGATGGTGGTACTCGCGCTCGTCGGCGGGACCCCGAAGTCTTCCACCATGCCGCCGAGCGAGATCGGCAACGCCGCGACGTTGAACGACATCAGCACTTGGGCAAGGAACAGGCCGATCATGGGTGCCCAGGAGCGACGCGTCTCCGCGGCGGTCTCGAGCGTGGAGGCGGTGTTCATCGGAGTGCTCCCTCCGTGGGGGCGGAGGCGGCGCCGGGATCGGCGACGCCGGGAACCGCGGGATCCCGGTCCACTTCGGTGTGCGGTGCCGAAGCGAAGAGATTGAGTCCGAGCGAGCGCGAGAGGAACGAGCAGGCGCGCTGCCCGCGAATACTGTTCCCCGCAGAGTCGAGCGGCGGGGAGAACGCGCCGACCGCGCCCTTGCCCGGTGAGATCGCGACGATCCCGCCCGAGACGCCGGATTTCGCAGGGAGACCGATCTCGAAGAGCCACTCACCGGATCGCTCGTACATCCCGCACGAGGCGAGCAGGGCGAGCGTGTCACGGCTGGTCTCAGCAGAGACGACGCGTTCGCGCGTGATCGGGTTGACGCCGCCGCACGCGAGCGTTGCCCCCATCACCGCGAGATCGCGAGCCGTCACCAGGAGGGAGCACTGTCGGGTGTACACGTCGACGGCCTCGTCCGGTCCCACCGCCAAGCGGTCGTAGCTCTGCAGCAGCCGGGCGAGCGCGTGGTTGCGGTAGTTCGTGAACATCTCCGAGCGGTAGACCTCGCCGTCGAGCGCGAGCGGGCGGCCCGCGAAACGACTCAATCCACTCCGGATCGCATCCCAGCGGGCCTCAGCGTCCGTCCCGGGCACGAGCGCAGTCGTGGCGATCGCGCCCGCGTTCACCATCGAGTTCATGGGGCTGCCGCCATTCAGCTCGACCGCCACGACCGAGTTGAAGGCGAGCCCCGTGTTGTTCACGCCCACGGTGTCGTGCACCGCCTCGTGGCCGATGGCCTCGCAGGCGAGCGCGAACACGAACGCCTTCGAGATGGACTGGATGGAGAACGCGATTTCGGCATCGCCTGCGCGGTGCTCGCCGCCGTCCGCGCCGATGAGGGCGAGGCCGAACCAGTCGGGATTCGCGCGGGCAAGGATCGGAATGTAGTCGGCCACGGCGCCATCGTCGGCGTTCGTGCCGGCGTACCGTTCGTGCGCCTGTGCCACGATCTCGCTCACCCGGTCCCGGGTCGGCAGCGCGCCGGTCGAGCTTCGCTGTGCGATGTTCCCCACGTCGGCTCTGAACATGTTCATATCTTCACCGCGGGACGGCCATCTGTCCAGGGGTTTTGGATCCCGGTTCGGCGTATTGCGTGCACCGCGCCGCTCCTGCGAGGCAAGTCTGTCAGGCGATGGACGGCGCGGGGCCAGAACTCCGTGGACTCCCTTAATCGAGTGAGTGGTCGGCCCGTCTCACGTTCTAGGGTCGAACAGCAGCGGACGCGGGTGGCAGCACGCGCAGCCTGCGAATCCACCGCACCCCAGCTCAACACTCTCGGAAATGAGGCGACCATGAAGCACTCGCATCGCGTACTGGCGGGAGCGGCGATTGCGCTCGCCGCAGTGAGCGGCGCTGCGCTGCCAGCGCTCGCCCTTCCTGATCCCTCGAATGAGGTCACGTTGCCCTCGCTCGGGAGTGCGCCTGATTGGGGCGTCTCGAACGAGGAACTCGTCGCGCTTCTGGGCACCCAAACCCAGGCGGAGATCGACGCAATTGCGCACAGCGGTGAACCCGCCGTGCTGCTCGTCGATGATGACGGTTCGATCCGTGCCGCCGCGCTCGCCGATGAGCCGCCTCTCGTGCCGGCGCGTCGCGCAGTCGAGCGCGATTGGTTCCAGGGGCGGGACTGAACACGAGGAGTGTTCGTTTCCTGAACGCGACGCTCGTTGCTCGGTCGAGGCTCAGACGAGGAGAGCTGCCGCACCCGCGAAGGCTCGCGCGGCGCTCTTCAAGGTCTGCGCCGCGGCGGGATCTTGGGGCCTGGGACCGGAGCGGAAAGCCTCACCTCTCACGCGCCGACTCGTCCTGATCCTGTCGGCTGAACGAAGGGGATGACCTGTACAGCTGTCAGCAGCCCTACAGCGATCCAGAGCACGACGAGCATGGTGCGGTTCCGCCGAATGGGAGTGAACGATGCAGCGGCGGCAATCGCGATCGGAACCCCTGGGAAGACCGCTGTTCCGACGCAGGCTGCGACAAGAACGACGGCAAACTGCCACAGTTTTGGAACGGGCCTGCGGGTTGGTCGGTCGTGCTGTTGAGCTCAGCCCTGCTGCATCGCGAGGTCGCTATCGTGTCGTGACCTGGAGCGCGCCGTGACGAGTGAGCACCGCGTCGAGCTCATGTGTTCCCGAGATGGGGCTGCCGTGCACCCCCGCCGAAACCTCGAACCGGTCTCGGTGGGCTACTCCGTTCGCGCGGGTTCTCCACTTGGTGCACGAACGCAGGCTGATCGAGACTCCCACTGCGTAGGACCCGGCGGTGTGGCAGGCGAAGCTCCCTGCATGGCCGCGGTATCGGGAGACCCAGGACTTCGTGAGGTCGTAGTACACCTTGCCCTTCATGACCTCCTTGTATGCAAAGAGCGGGCCCGTCGCCGTTGCCTCCCAAGCTTGGGAGTAGATTGGGCCCGCTGCTGTCGCGGCGAGGAACGCAGCGGTGTGTGCGACGCTCATTCGCTCCCGTTTGGCGAGTACCAGCGCTGTTGCCGACGTGATAAGAGCTGGGGCGGAGATCTCTGCGGGGCATCGTGAGGAGCCCACAGACGAAGGCTCCTCACGGCAGGGGAGGTGGGACTAGCAGAATCGCCAGCCGTGCGTGAACTTCTTCCCGCTGAAACCGCCAGCAACAGTGGGCCTGCTTTCTCCGCCTGTAAACGCTGTCCGCCCGCCTGGAGCCAGCGTCTTGCACGCAGTGACAGAGTCAACGAGGACTATTGGCCCGCTGGTGCTCTTGTACTTGAACTGAACTCTCACGTTCCCGCGATAATTGCAGTTTTGGAGGCTTGCCCGGTAGCCACTTGCGTTCTTCGTAAATTTCACGCCTGAGTTCTGTGACTGGCACGGCCCTGCGGGGCCTCGAAGCGCGGCGTTGACTCGCTCTGGGGGAGAAACGGCGGTGGTTCCTTGGGCTCCGGTGAGCATGAAGCTGATGGCGGCAACTGCGGTGATGGTGGGCTTCACGTACCTCATTGGTACTCTCCTTCGTTTGTTGGTGAGTCCCATCCGCTCGTTCATTTCACTCGGTCGAAGCTCATCTGTCACTGGAGCCCGGCAACGACACCCGCCCAGCTCAACGCAGGCCCCGCCGCCAGGTCCGCGGGCCGGTGTGACCGAGAAGGATGAGGCTGGGAACGTAGACGAGGAGGGCTGCCACGGTCGCGAAGATGGATCCGGTGATGGCCTCGATCGGGCCGCTGAGGAGGAAGCCCGTCGGGCTTCCTCCTCCCAGAGCGAGAGCAACAATCCACGCTGTCCCGCCGGCGAGGATCGCGCTCGCGAAGGCTCGCAACGCGTCGTGCACGATTCGCTGTCCCGCGAGCTCGGGGAGCCGCTTCCTGAACAGCGCATAGGTGATGATGACCTCCACCCAGAGGAGCAGCGCGAGCCAGAGCGTGATGACCCAAGTCACTTGGGCCGGGTCGACGATGAAACTCAGCGCGATACCGGCCGCGGCGAGTGCGGCTTCGCAGATCTGCACGATGGCGGGGGTGCGGGTGTTGCTCAGCGCGTAGAACCCTCGGTTCAGCACGAAGAGGCCACTGAAAGCAGCACACCCGACGGCCCCCGCCGCGAGCACGAGGGACACCGTCGTGACGGTCTCCGAGCTCGCCCGAAACATCACGACGCGGATCGTTGGCATCGCAAGCGGGATCATCACCGCTGAGAAGAAGAACATCGCGATCCCTGCGCGCCGAAGCAGGCGTGCGATCTCGCCTGCAAGCTCGATGAGCTTCCCTTCGAGTGCCTGCTGGCTCATCGTGGAGAACCTGCTCGTCACGAAAGACATGATCAGAATCGAATGCGGGAGCACAATGATCAGGCTCGTCAGCTGCCAAGCCGCAACACCCGCATCCTCTGCGCCCGCTCGGTTCATCGCCCCGATCGTGAGCAGGAGCACGAGCTGCGCGATGACGATGGCGAAGAAGGTCCACCCGGCGAGCTTCGCGGTCGTTCCCAGCCCCGCACCGCGAAAACGAAAGTCGAGTCTGAAACGAATCGATGCGCGCCGGAGCGCTGCCAGGAGCAAGACCACCTGTGCAAGCACCCCCGCTGTTGCGGAGCCGGCGATGAGGAACTGAGCCAGTGGCCCCCACTGCGCTGCAGGGCGCAAGCCGTCAGGATCCGCGCCGAAGAGCACGACGAAGACCGCCAGCCCGCCGAGTGCAATGAGGTTACTCAGGGCAGGGGCCCACGCAAACGGCAGGAACATCGACTGGGCGTTGAGTACCTCGCCGAGCGCGGAGAACATTGAGAAGAGGATGACCTGCGGAACGAGCCAGAAGGCCAGGACGGTCGCGAGGTGAATCTGCTCGGGGCTCTCCCATGTGCTGCCCAGCAGGGCGATCAGTGTCGGCGTGAGTATCAGGGTGAGCGCGCAGACCGCGGTTGCGGTGAGCAGCGTGAGGGTCAGTAGCCGGTTGATATACCGTTGCCCGTGCTCTGGAGCGACCATTGCACGCGAGACCTGCGGAACGAGCACCGACGAGATCGCTCCCGTCGCGATCAGGGTGTAGATCGAGTTGGGGAGCTGATTGGCCGTGGCGAAGCTATTGGCCCACACCCCCGTGGAGCCGATGGCGGTTGCCAGGAGCAGGCTGCGGGCCACACCGAGCAGTCGGGACACCAGAGTCGCAGCAGCGATCCCGGCGCTCGGGTCTCCGCTTCGCCGCTTCAGCATGCGCTCACGATAGCCCGTGGTTTCGGGTCCGTGCCGTGGATGAGTAGGAGCTCAGCGAGCGTCAGTGAAGCAGCATTGTGGGCTTGGGAGGCCAGCGACCTCGGCGCGATGCAGCCGCGCAGGCCCGCTCTCCCTGCCGTCAGTCGCCTCGGGTCACCGAGCGGGCGTACCCGGTCATCAGGGTGATCGCGGTGCTGCGGCTGATCTGGGGATCCCGGGCCACGATCCGGTACCCCAGGTAGTCCTCCATCGACATGAGGGTCATCGCGATCTCCTGCGCGTCCTGCCGGAGCTGGAACGCTCCGCGCGCTGCTCCGTCAGTGAGGACGGAGGCGTAGAGGCCAACCTGGCGGTGATAGATCGACTGCACATCCGCGCGATTCTGGAGGTTGAAGCCCGCGTCGAGAATGGCCATCCAGATCACCCGCCACTCCGCGTCTTCCGGCCCCGTGGGCAGGCCCGCGCTGATCAGCTGTTCGAGTTGCACGGTGGGATCGGGGTACTCCTCGAGGAGCGCGAGCCGGTCGTGGTAGAAGCGCTTGTCCGAGCGCTGCGCGAGCTCGGCGATCAGCGTCTCGATGTCGGGGTAGTAGTACCGCACCGCGTTTGCGGTCACCCCGAGCGTCGCCGCGATCTCGGGAATCGTGATCTGCGCAAGGTCGGAGCGCCCCACGAGTGTGATCGCCGCCTGATGGATGTCTTCCCGGCGCTGGGCCTGGGTGTTGGGTCGTGCCACCGGGCTCCTTCCGTTCAGACCGCTCGTCTGCCCCAGCGTAGCGAGAAGCGAGGCTGTTTCGGGCTGGCCCTTGCGTTTCTCGCGATCAGGGTTCATTATTTTCCTACGGTGCAAATAACTTGAGGATGAGTACATGCGAGCGCGCGATCTTGGTATCTCGATCGGGAAGAACCCGACCGGCCCCCGAAACTCCATCACCGACGTTCCCGGCGTCACGGTCGGGATGGTGACGCTCGGAGGGGTGCAGACCGCGGGGGAGCCCTCGGCGGTCAACACCGGGGTGACGGTCATCGTCCCGCACGACGGGATCTGGGAGGAGCCCGTCTTCGCGGGGTCCCACCGCCTGAACGGCAGTGGCGACATGACCGGGCTTGAGTGGGTGCGCGAGTCCGGCGAACTCACGTCCCCGATCGCGCTCACGAACACGCACAGCCTCGGTGTCGTGCGGGACGCGCTCGTGAAGGAGCAGGTAGCCCGGCGCGGGCCCGGCAGCTACTGGTGCCTCCCCGTCGTCGCGGAAACGTACGACGGGCAGCTCAGCGAGATCAATGGGCACCACGTGACCGAGGAGCACCTGTTCGAAGCGCTCCGAAGCGCGAGCTCGGAACTCCCTGCCGAGGGCAATGCGGGCGGCGGCACGGGAATGATCTGCCACGAGTTCAAGGGTGGCTCCGGGACGTCGTCACGCATCATCGAGACTTCCGCCGGAACGTACACGCTCGGGGTATTCGTGCAGGCGAACCACGGCAGGCGCGAGCGCCTCAGCGTCAACGGAGTGCCGGTCGGCGCCATCATCGGCGCGGACGCGGTGCCGCTTCCGGAGACGCCGCGATCGTACGAGCCGGGATCGGGATCCATCGTCGTTGTTGTCGCCACCGATGCCCCGTTCCTCCCGCACCAGCTCGACCGGCTCGCCCAGCGCGCCGCACTCGGTGTGGGAAAGATGGGCGGTGCGGGGGAGCAGTACAGCGGTGACCTCATGATCGCGTTCTCGACCGGGAACCGCGGCATCCCGCCCTACGCCTGGGACGAGAACGCCGCGACGGAGCGGGCCAAGATCGAGGTCTCGATGATGGCGCCGCAGCTCATGACGGCCTTCTTCGACCTCGTCATCGAGGCGACAGAGGAAGCGATCCTGAACTGCATGGTGGCCGCGCGCACGCTCACGGGCCCGTTCGGTGTCACCGCCCACGCCATCGACCACGACTTGCTTACGCAAGCCATGGGATCACTGCAAGCGGAGCCGCGCGCGACCCGCCCGTAGCCCATTACGACCACCTTCCAGCGACAAAGGAGCCGCTATGAGTAGTACGAAGCACACAGAGAATCCGGAACGCCTGCGCGGGCGACTCGGCACCGCGGGGATCGTGTTCATGGTCGTCGCTGCCGCCGCGCCCCTCACCGTCATCGGCGGAAACATGCCGCTCGGTATCGGGCTCGGCAACGGTGCGGGGGCGCCCGTCGGCTTCCTCATCGCCGCGCTGCTGCTGCTCGTATTCTCGATCGGCTTCGTCGCGATGACGCCGCACGTGAAGCAGGCCGGGGCATTCTTCTCCTACGTCACGCTCGGGCTGGGAAAGCGCCCGGGCATGGGCATCGCGGTCGTCGCGCTCGTCGCCTACACGGCGATCCAGGCGGGAATCTACGGCTACATCGGTTGGGCGATCGACGACACGATCAGGTTCTACGGCGGGCCCAGCATTCCTTGGCCGATTTACTCGCTCGTCACGCTGCTCATCGTCGCGTTCCTCGGCTACCGGCACATCAACCTGAGCGCGAAGGTGCTCGGCATCGCACTCGTCGCGGAGATCAGTATCGTCGTGCTCCTCGACCTCGCCATCGTCGTGCAGCCTGGCCCGGCCGGCATCACGTTCGCCTCGTTCGAGCCGAGTACGTTCCTCAACGGCGCCATCAGCGTCGCGATCCTGTTCGCGCTCACCGGGTTCATCGGCTTCGAATCCACCGCGGTGTTCCGCGACGAGGCGCGGAATCCCGAGCGGACGGTTCCGCGGGCCACCTACATCTCGGTGCTCATCATCGGCGGCTTCTACGCCTTCACATGCTGGGCATTCGTCGTCGCGATCGGCCCCGACGCCGTCATGGAGGTGGCCCAGCGCACGCTCGCCGGCGAGGGCAACATGCTCCTCGATACGACGAACGACTATCTCGGGCGCATCGGCCGCGACATCGTCAACGTCCTGCTGCTGACGAGCCTCTTCGCGTGCGTGCTCTCTTTCCACAATGTCATCGCGCGCTACCAGTTCGTGCTCGCGGGCCTCAGGGTGCTCCCGCAGCGGCTGGCCCGGATCCACCCCAAGCACGAATCGCCCTCGACGTCCTCGCTCGTCCAATCCGGCACCGCGCTCGCCGTGCTCGCCGTGTTCGCGGTCTTCGGCGTCGACCCGCTCGTCGGCGTCTTCGGATCGATGGCCGGTGTCGCGACCGTGGGCATGACGATCCTCATGTTCACGACCTCGCTCGCGGTGATCGTGTACTTCGCGCGGAACCGGGAGCACCGAGGCGGCCGCGTCTGGCGCACGCTCGTGTTCCCCGCGCTCGCCTGCGCCGGGCTCATCGGGGCGATGGTGCTCGTGCTCTCGAACTTCACGCTGGTGACCAGCAGCGGGGTCGGCCTCAGCACGATGCTCGCGTTCATCCCGTTCATCGCGTTCGTGGTGGGCTGGATCATCGGCACCCGGAAGCGCGCGATCCTCCCGGGGTAGCCCGTGCGTCGGGAAGCCGTTCCTCAGCGGCGGCGAGTGAACGGGATGAGCCGGGGTGTGCGCGCCACATAGGCGCGGTACTCCGGATCCTCTCCCCACTTCTTCTCGGCTTTCGCCTCGAGCAGCGGGATCCCGCTCACCCGAGTGAGCAGCAGCACGACGAAGACCGGAGACAGGAGCGCGACCCACTGCCAGCCGCGGAGGGCCGGCGCTGCGGCGACGAGCACCCCGCTCCAGAGCAGGATCTCGCCGAGATAGTTCGGGTGGCGCACAACCGACCAGAGCCCCGTACGGATGAACTGCCCGTCGTTCGTGGGATCCTGCTTGAAGCGAGACTTCTGCAGATCGGCGATCACTTCGATGGCGAAGCCCACCGCCCAGACGCCGAGCCCGATCCAGAGCAGCCCGTCCGCCTCCGCGCCGCTTCCCGAGGTGATCGCGATCCACGCCGCCGCCGCGGTGAGGCTGACCCAGAGGCCCTGCACGCTCCAGACCGAGAGGAAGCGCACGGGATCGCCCGTGATCTCCGCGAAGCGGTCGTCGCCGCCCGAGCGGATGTTGCGCAGCAGGAGGAAGGATCCGAGGCGGAGCGCCCAGACGATCACCATCGTGCCCAGGACGATCCCGCGCGGCCCCGCGGCGGGGACGAGCAGGAGGAGCGTCGCGGTGACCATGATGTACGTCAGGCTCCCGGTCGCGTCGAAGAACCGATCTGTCCGTCCGAGCGCGGCGGGGATGAACGCGAGCCACTGCACCACGAACGCCGCGAGCACGGCGAGCGCGAAGAGCGGGAACCCGCCGAGCGTGGCTCCGTGCTGGCTGCCGGCCAGCGCGAGCAGAGCGCCGAGCACGATGCTCGCCGAGATGAGTGCGATCGAACGGCCTCGAGTCTGCTGCATGGTCACGTGTCCTTCCGGGGAGCGCCCCGCCGACGAGACGGGGGAGGGGAGTAGAGGTCGTCAATCAGGGCCGAGCCCGCGGCGAGGAGCTCGCCCCGCCGCAGCTTCATCGTCGGGGTGACGAATCGTTCCGGCTGCGCCGCGGGCAGCACGACCGCACGCCAGCGCTGCGCGCGATCGCTCGGCGACCGCGTGGCGTTCGCGAGCGCGACCGCGTCCTCGATCGCGTCGTGCACCGCGGAACCAGCGGCGAGGTCGAGGATCCCGATCTCAGAGCCGACCGGCTCGGGCACCGCGTGGGGCGTCGAAGCGAGCGCCTCCGTGTCGAGGACGACGATCCCGGTGAGGTAGGGCCGATCGGTTCCGACGAGAACCGCGTGCGCCACCCACGGGTGGGCTTCCACGGACTGCTCCCACGTCTCGGGCGACACGGTCCGTCCGGTCGAGGTGATGATCACGTTCTTCGCGCGGCCATGCAGCGTCAGTGCGCCGTCCTCGTCGAGCGACCCCAGGTCGCCGGTGCGGAAATACCCGTCGACGAACGCGGCGGCCGTGTGCTCGGGATCCCGGTACCCGGCGAACACGCCCACCCCGCGCGCGAGGACCTCTCCTCCGGGGCCGATCGCGACGCTGTTGCCGGGCAGCGGGCGCCCGACCGAACCCGCGCGCACGTCTCCGGGGCGACCGCCCGCGAGGGGCGCCGTGGTCTCGGTCAAGCCGTATCCCTCGATCACGGGCGCGCCGATCCCGCGGAAGAAGAGCGCGAGCTCGGGCTGCAGGGTCGCGGCGCCCGAGAGCAAGTACTCGAGCTGCCCGCCCATCACGGCGCGCAGTCGGCTGTAGAAAAGCCGGTCGAAGAGCGCGTGCCGGATCCGCAGGCCGGTGCGGGGCCGCGAGCCCGGCACCCGATCTCGCTCCTCCAGGTGCGCGCCCCACTCGACCGCGGTGCGCGCTGCGGCGTTCCAGACCGGGGTCAGTCGCTTCTCGTGCGCCGAAGCGGCGGCCGCGGCCTGGATCTTCTCGAGGACGCGCGGCACGACGACCAGGAAGGTGGGGCGCAGCACCTGCAGCGCTGCGACGACGTCTTTCGGGTTCGACAGGTGAGCCACCCGCATCCCCTCGGACACGCAGATGAGTTGCAGGGCTCGCCCCAGGACATGCGTGAGGGGGAGGAACAGGATCGTGTTGCCGGTCTCCCGCACCACCTCGCGATACGCAGCCGCGGTGTTCAGCACCTGCCCGGCCAGATTGCGGTGCGTGATGAGAGCTCCCTTGGGCGCCCCCGTCGTGCCCGAGGTGTAGACGACCGTCGCTACGTCGTCGAGCGAAGCTCCGCACCGCCGGGCCTCCAACGCTTCGTCGGACACCTGGGCGCCACTGCGCACGAGCTCCGCGATGCTTCGGGAGCTGGGGGAATCTGGCCCTTCGGGAGTGCCGGGTGCCTGGGGCTCGGCCGTGGACTCCAGATCCCAGACCCGGATCGGAAGCTCGACGCGGCTCGCAGCGGCGGTAACTCGCTCACCGAGCGCTGCGTCGCCGACGAACGCGGCGGCCGGGCGCATGTCGGCGAGCACGGCTTCGATGTGGCCGTCGACGGAGGTCTCGTAGATCGGCACCACGACGGCGCCGACGAAGAGTGCGGCGAAGTCTGCGACCGCCCAGCGGTACTGCGTCGGTGCCGCGATCAGCACGGCGTCGCCGTGGGCGACGCCCGTCGCGATGAGGCCCTTGGCCCACGCTGTGACCTCGTCCACGAACGCGCTCGTCGTGATGGGCTCCCATGCTCCGTCCCGATCGCCGGCACGCGCGGGCACCTCGAAGGCCGCGTGATCAGGTGCCTGACGCGCCCGCTGCATCACGAGGTCGGTGATGTTGCGCAGGTGCGAGAGGCTGACGAGCGGGGGCGTGCTGGACACGGCTTCGAGAGGAATCGGAACCACGGGATCTTCTTCGGCAGGTGGCATTTCGGGCTCCCATGCAGGTTTTACTACACCATAGCTTACATTACGCCTGGCGTACGAAATGTATCGAAGTCTATTCCGGCTTGATGGGTGGCGGGGTGCGGCGGGGGGGCACC
>NZ_AYMV01000058.1 GCF_000633415.1 Leucobacter sp. PH1c
CGGGGTGCTGCGGCCGCTGCGGTGTTCAGGCCTCCATGTCGACGTGCTTCGTCTCCGGCGTGAGGAGGAGCGAGATCAGGGTGAGAATCGCGGCGCCCGTCAGGTAGAGGCCGACGAGCACGGGGCTGCCGCCCGCGAGCCCCCACAGCCACAGCGCGATGATGGGCGCGAGAGCCGCCCCCAGGATCGACGAGACGTTGTAGGCGACCGCCGAGCCCGTGTACCGCACATTCGTGGGGAACATCTCCGGTAGGAACGCGCCCATCGGGCCGAAGGTGAGGCCCATCAGCGAGAAGCCGAGCGCGAGGAAGAACAGCACGCGTGCGGTGTCGCCCGCGAGGAGCGGCACGAACAGGAAGCCGAAGGCCGCGATCGCGAGGGTCACCCAGATGAGCGTGCGGCGGCGGCCGAAGCGGTCGGCCAGCGGGCCCGAGACGAGCGTGAAGATGCCAAAGAACACGACGCCGAACACGAGCATCAGGATGAAGTCGTTGTAGGCGTAGCCGAGGCCGGGCACGTAGCTCGCCGCGTCGAACTCGGTGCCCGCCTCGGAGGCGGCCCGCTCGGCGGCCTCGAGCCCCGGGCGGGTGCCGAACGTCAGCGTGAACGACGTCATCAGGTAGAAGAACACGTAGGTGGCGAGCATCGCGAAGGTGCCGAGCACGAGGCCGCGCCAGTGGTCGCGGAACGCCACAGCGAGCGGCATCCGGGTCACCTGGCCGCGCTCCTTGGTGCGCTCGAACGCGCTCGACTCGACGAGCTTCAGCCGCACCCAGAGGCCCACGATCACCATCACGGCCGAGAACAGGAACGGGATCCGCCAGCCCCAGGTGAGGAACGCCTCCGACGCGATGCCGGGCTCCGCGGGATCGGCGAGTGCGACGTTGATCACGAAGAACAGCAGGTTCGCGATGATGAAGCCGAGCGGGGCGCCGAGCTGGGGGAACGTGCCGTACCAGGCGCGCTTCCCCGCGGGGGCGTTCTCGGTGGCGACGAGGGCCGCGCCCGACCACTCGCCGCCGATCGCGAAGCCCTGCGCGAGTCGCATGAGGAGCAGGAGCACCGCGGCCCACGCGCCGATCTGCGAGTAGGTGGGGAGCACGCCGATGAGGAACGTGGCGATCCCCATCGTGAGGAGCGACGCGACCAGGGTGGTCTTGCGGCCGAGTCGATCGCCCAGATGCCCGAAGAACACGGCGCCGATGGGGCGGGCGAGCATCGCCGCGCCGAACGTCGCGAACGAGGCGAGGAGCGCCGTGGTCTCGTTGCCGGTGGGGAAGAAGAGGTGCGGGAACACGAGCACGGCGGCCGTGGCGTAGACGTAGAAGTCGTAGAACTCGATCGTCGTGCCGATGAGGCTGGCGAGGATCACGCGTGACGGGGAATTACGGGGTGCTGCGACGGCCGTGCCGGCCGCGGATGAGGAACTCATGCGGGTCTTTCGGGTGGGACGAAGCGCCAGCCCCAAGACATCGGTGTGGTGTGAGTCGGCTTGCGCCAAGGAAACCGGGAGTCCTTTGTGGGAATCCGTAGCACCATGGTACGCCTCACTCGGGAACCGTGCGCGCGTGTGTCCGTGTGTGACCGCGCGCGGCCCGGAGCGGGACCGCTTGCGCGCCGCGGCTCCGCGGGATAGCGTGAGACCCAATCACTGAACACCTTGTTCAGTGAAACGAACAGCGGTGTTCAACATCGGTGCGGCGCACCGCTGGCCGCTCGGAGCCAGCAGAGGAGCGCCGTGACCGACGACCACCAGCTCGGCCAGCGCGTTGCCGGGTTCCGCGAGCTCCGCGGCATGAGCCTCCGCGCGCTCGCCGCAGCGGCCGGGGTGAGTTCCAGCTTCCTCAGCCAGCTCGAGAACGGGCGCACGAACGCCTCGGTCGCCTCGCTCCGCAAGATCGCCGCCGCGCTCGGGGTCTCGCCCGCGCAGCTCCTGGACGACACCGCCGCCCACACCCGCGGTGTGCTGCGCGCCGCCGACCGCCCCACGCTGCCGCTCGACGGAGCAGCGAAGCACGTCGTGGCGCTCCCCCCGCTGCGCAACCTGGAGGTGTACGCGGGGCGCTTCGCCCCGGGCGGCTCCACCGGCTCAGAGGCGTACGTGCACGGCAACTCGCAGGAGATCCTCATCGTCACGGACGGCGAGGCGGTGCTCGAACTGGGCGGCGAGCGCTACGTGATGCGCACCGATGACTCGATCGAGTTCCTCAGCTCGGTGCCGCACCGCGTGCTCAACGAGTCCGAGCACCCGGCCGCGGTGCTGTGGATCAACAGCCCGCCCACCCCCGACGATCCACCCCACTCCTCACAGAAAGAAGCATCATGATCAACGGCAACGTGTCCCACTGGTGGCAGCAGATCGGCGCACCCCGCACGCGGCCCGAGCTGCCGGGGAGCCTCAGCGCCGACGTCGCCATCGTCGGCGCGGGCTACACGGGCCTCTGGACCGCGTACTACCTGAAGCAGGCGCAGCCTGATCTGCGCATCGTGATCATCGAGCAGCGGCACGCAGGCTACGGCGCCTCCGGCCGCAACGGCGGCTGGCTCACCGCCGCCATCACGGGCGGACGCGAGCAGTACGTGAAGTCGCACGGGCGCGACGCCGCCGAGCGCTTCCAGCGCGCCATGAACGAGACCGTCGACGAGGTGATCCGCGTTGCCGCCGCCGAGGGCATCGACGCCGACATCACGAAGGGCGGCGAGTTCAACGTCGCCTACACGCCCGCGCAGGAATCCCGCATCCGCGCATTCGCCGCCGCCGAGCAGCAGTGGAAGCACACCGACCTGCAGCTCCTCGAAGCGCCCGAGGCGATGGCGAAGATCAACGTCGCGAACACGCGCGCGGCCGTGTGGCACCCGCACAGCGCGCGGATTCAACCCGCGAAGCTCGCCAGCGGCCTCGCCGACGCAGTGGAGCGCCTGGGCGTTGAGATCTACGAGCGCACTCGCGCAGTGGAGATCAGCCCGCACACGGTTCGCACCACGCACGGCACCGTGTCCGCACAGTACGTGGTGCGCGCCACGGAGGGGTTCACCGCCAACCTCACGGGCCTGCACCGCCTGTGGCTGCCCATGAACTCCTCCCTCATCGCCACCGAACCACTCTCGAAGGACGTGTGGGACGAGCTCAACTGGAGCCAGGGCGAGGTGCTCGGCGACTTCGCGCACGTCTACATGTACGCCCAGCGCACGGCCGACGACCGCATCGCGATCGGCGGCCGCGGCGTGCCCTACAAGTACGGTTCGAAGACCGACACGGACGGGCAGACCCCCGAGGTCACGGCGCAGACGCTCAGCGAGATCCTGCACCGCTTCTTCCCCGCGACGCGCGGCGCCGAGATCGATCACCTGTGGTCGGGCGTGCTGGGCGTGCCGCGCGACTGGGCCGCCACGGTCGGGCTCGACCGGAAGACCGGAATCGCGTGGGGTGGTGGCTACGTCGGCACCGGCGTGACCTCGACGAACCTCGCCGGTCGCACCATCACCGACCTGATCCTCGGCAACGACAGCGAGATCGCGAGCCTGCCCTGGGTGAACCACCGCGTGCGCAAGTGGGAGCCGGAGCCGCTCCGCTGGATCGCAACTAAGGGGCTGTACGCCGCGTACGGCGTTGCTGACCGCAGTGAGCTCGCTGGCCGCCAGAAGACCTCACCGATCGCGCACATCGCCGACGTCATCACGGGCCGCGGCTAGCCGATCCCGATCTGCCGGCCCGGCCGAGCTGGGCCGGCAACTATTTCCCATCAGTTTCAGGAGGACCACGAATGACCACGATCCCCACGCTTGCTGTGCACGGCACGGCCGGCGCCGAGCTCGGCCCACACGCGCCCAAACCGACCGCCACGACCCCGGGCCTCACCGAGGCCTCGCTCTCCGTGTGGACCGGGGGCTCGGACGACCGCATCGACACCGGGCTGTGGGAGTGCACGCCCGGCACGTTCACCGCCGAGCGCGTTGGCTACTCCGAGATCTGCACCGTCCTCTCCGGCCGCGTGACGATCGAGGTGGCGGGCGCCGAGCCCGAGGAGTTCGGCCCGGGCGACGTCATGGTGATGCCCTCGGGCTGGGTCGGCACGTGGCACGTGCACGAGCCCCTCCGCAAGCACTACACGACCATTCAGGACTAGACGATGAAGGAGCACGACATGGCACAGCTCGGAGGCGACCTTGCCCTCGTGGGAGCGCGCCTGCGCACGAACACGGGGGAGCACGCGGACGCGACCGCGCTGCTGATCCAGGCAGGACGCATCGCCCTGCTCGGGGACGACGACACCGTGCGCGCGGCCGCACAGGAGCGCGGGATCGCCGTGCGGGAGCTCGGGGGCGCCACGATCACGCCGGGCTTCTTCGACTCGCACACGCACCCGCACTGGGCTGCCGAGGTGACCGCGGGCATCGACCTCGGCGGACTCGAGACGATCGACGAGATCCGCGCCGCGATCGCGGCCGAGCACGCGCAGCTCCCCGAGGGGGCGTGGGTGCGCGGCTGGAACCTCGAGTACGAGCCGTTCGAGGAAACCGGCCTTCGCGGCGATCTGCTCGCCGACGCGGCCCCCGGCCGCCCCGTCGCGCTCATCTGCTACGACCTGCACACGGGCCTCGGTACGGCCCCGGCGCTCGCGGCCGCCGGCATCACGGGCGCGCGCGAGTTCGAGGACGCGAGCGAGATTGTGGTCGACGCCGACGGGACGCCCACGGGCGAACTGCGCGAGCCGACGGCCTACCAGATCCTGTTCGACGCGGCGCCGAAGCCGAGCCCCGAGGAGGAGCGCGAGGGGCTCCGCGACATGTTCCGCACGCTCGCCGCGGTGGGCCTCACGGGCGGCGCGATCATGGACGGCAAAGACCGCACCGTCGAGCTGCTCGGCGAGCTCGAGGAGCGCGGCGAGCTGGATCACCGGGTCACGGTGCACCACTGGCACGCGGTGAGCGACACCGACGCCGACGTGGCGCGCGTCATCGCCGGGAAGGCCCGCGCGGGCCGGCTGTGGCAGACGGGCGCGATCAAGCTGTTCAGCGACGGCGTCATCGACACCGGGACGGCCTGGCTGCACCGCGTCGACGCGTGCGGCGACGGCCGCGTGCCGTTCTGGCCGAGCTGGGAGCGCTACGGCGAAGTGGTGCGCGCCTACCATGATGCCGGCATGCTGATCGCGACGCACGCGGTCGGCGACTACGCCGTGAGCCAGGTGCTCGACGTCTACGCGACCCTGCCCGCGCGAGACGGTCTGCCGTTCCACTCGATCGAGCACCTGGAGGTGCTTTCCGACGCCGACGTCGAGCAGTTGCGCGGCTCGGGGGTCACGGCGTCGATGCAGCCGCTCCACATGCAGTGGCGCGCCGCGGACCACAGCGACAACTGGACGGTGCGCCTCGGCGAGGGCCGCGACGCGACCGGCTACCGGGTGCGCGACGTGCTGGACGCCGGCGTGGAACTGACCCTCGGCTCCGACTGGCCCGTCGCGCAGTACGATCCGCGCCTCGGCATGGCCTGGGCGCGCGGCCGGCACACGCCGGGCGACGCGCACGCGCACGTCTTCGAGCCCGAGCAGCAGCTCACTGGCGAGGAGGCCGTGCTCGCCTACACGCTGTGGCCCGCCCGGGCGCGCGGCCACGCGGACCGCGGGGTGCTCGCGGTGGGCGCGGTGGGCGATGTCACGGTGTGGGGCGCAGACCCCGTCACCGCGACGCCGGACGAGCTCCCGGAACTGCCGGTGCGCCTCACGGTCGTCGAGGGCCGGGTGGTCCACGAGGCGTAGTCGCCCGCCCGCAGTGCCCCCGAATCGCTGGGTGCGGGGGCGCTGCTACGGGCGGAGCGACTCCGCGACCCGGCGGGCCTCACGGAGGCCGCTCTCGATCGCGCCGTCGATGAACCCGCCCCAGAGGTTCGCGTTGTCGGTCGTCGCGAAGTGCACGGCGCCCGAGGGCTCCTGCAGCTCGGTGAGATCCCGCGTGAGCTGGCCCGGCCGATGCGTCATCCAGGTGTTCCGCGAGAGCGGATCGGTCATCCAGTCGTGCGCGGTCGCCGCCGTGATGCGGAGCCCCGGCCGAACGGCGTCCACCGCGGCCTGCAGGCTTGCGAGATCCTCCGGGTCGACCCTGGCGTGCTCGGGGCCGAATCCCACAAGCAGGGTGTAGTCGCCCTGCTCATCGCTCAGGGAGAACTCCGCTTTCAGCACCGACAGCGCATCGTGCTGCGTGCCGTACGCGAAGAAGCGAGGCATGTGGCCCTCGGCGCGCAGCCACACCTTCGTGCCCTGCGAGGCGACCGTCTCGGCCGCCTGCCGCTCCCAGACCTCGGGCAGTGCGGGGGAGAACGCGATGCCGCGGATCGCGTTCACGGGCAGGGTGCTCACGACGCGGCGCGCGCGGATCCGCGTGCCGTCCGCGGTCTCGACGACCGCACCGTCCGCGTCCTGCGCGACCGACACGACGGTCGTGCCGAGCCGGATCTCGCCCGGCACCTGGCGGGCGATCTCTGCGGTGAACTCGCGCATGCCCCCGACGACGCGGTACGTCGACGAGGCCTCGTGCATGAGCTGCCAGTGGCCACCGGTCGCGGCGACCCAGCGCAGCGCGCTCGACAGCCCCACCTGATCGAGCGGGGCGTTCACGTGCCCCACCCAGACGGACTCGTTGGCGGCGCGCGCCTCGGGGTCGAGCCCGAGCGCGTCGAAGCGGTCCTGGATGCTGAGCGCGTCGAGCTCCTGGATCGCGCCGACCGTCGGCTGATCGCCGCGGGGCATGGCCTCCCGCACGTCGTCGATGACGAGTTGCTGGCCCTCCTCGATGAGCGCCATGAACTCCTCGAGGGTGCCCTGCCTGGCCGAGCCGTCGGCGCCCCGCCAGTATGCCTCCTCGGCGCGCGGGCTCCGGATCATCTCCCGGCCGGTGCGGCTCATCTCGGCCCACACGTGCGGCTGCACCCAGTGCACCCAGTTCGCGCCGAGCTCGAGCTCGTGGCCGAGGCGGTGCTCGGTCCAGGTGCGGCCCCCGACGCGGTCCCGCGCCTCGAGCGTGAGCACCTCGAATCCCGAGCGGCCGAGCTCGCGCGCGGCGGTGAGGCCCGCGAACCCGGCCCCGATGACGACGACGTCAACCGACTGCATGTCTTCTCCTCTTCACGGCTTCGTTGCCCTGGTGGAGTCCCAGCGTATCGGCGCGGGCGGCCGTGCCGCAGCAGACGATCCCACCCCGTTCGCGGCGGCCCTCATACGAAGATACGACGGCCGCCGCGACTCGCGGCTGCGACTACAGCGCGGCGACCACGCGGCGGAGCAGCTCCGCGAGGCGGGGCGCCGCGGCGCGGCCGGCCTCGAGCACCTCCTCGTGGTTCAGCGGATCCTCGCCCATGCCTGCCGCGGGGTTCGTGATGAGCGACAGGCCGAGGATCTCCATGCCGGCCTCGCGCGCGGCGATCGCCTCGAGCGCCGTCGACATGCCCACGATCTGGCCGCCGATGGTGCGGAGGTAGTGGATCTCGGCGGGCGTCTCGTAGTGCGGCCCGGGGAGCTGCACGTACACGCCCTCCTGCAGGGCGGGCTCGACGCTGCGCGCGACGTCGCGGAGGCGCGAGGCGTAGAGGTCCGTGAGGTCGACGAAGTTTGCGCCCTCGATGGGGGAGGTCGCGGTGAGGTTCAGGTGGTCGCTGATCAGCACGGCCTCGCCAGCCTTGAATGCGGGGTCGACGCCGCCGGCGCCGTTCGTGAGCACCATGATCTTCGCGCCCGCCGCGGCCGCGGTGCGCACTCCGTGCACGGTCGCCCGCACGCCGCGCCCCTCGTAGAAGTGCGTGCGCGCGCCGATCACGAGCGCGTGCGCGCCGCTCGCGAGGCGGATCGAGCGCAGCGTGCCCGAGTGGCCGGCGACGCCGGAGGCGTGGAACCCGGGGATCTGCTCGGCGGGCACCTCGGCGACGGTCTCGCCGATCACGTCGGCGGCGCCGCCCCAGCCGCTCCCGAGGGTGAGCGCGATGTCGTGGCGCTCGACCCCTGTGAGGCGGGCGAGTTCGCGTGCGGCGTCTGCTGCGAGGGCGGTGGGATCCTGATCCTGGCTCATGGGATCCAGCCTACGCGGCTGGGAGGGGCGGC
>NZ_AYMV01000059.1 GCF_000633415.1 Leucobacter sp. PH1c
GATCCGGTCGACTTTGATCCGCTATCGACCCCGTGAAGTGGATCAAAGTCGACCGGATCTTTGGGGGCGGGGGTGGGGGAGCCGAGCCCCGCCCGAGCCCGCGAACCCGCCGCGCACCGCCCCACGCCACCCGCACGCCACCGCACGCCACCCGCACGCCACCTCACACCGCCCCAAAACCGCCCCGAACCACCGCCCACGACCCCACCCCAATCCACCCCGACCCCAGCCAATTTTCGGGGAGTTGTGTCGATTGCTCTTGCGGGCGACCCCAGAAGATCTATACTTGTCCGGACAACCGGATAAGTCTGGTTCGTGGGTGAGGAGGCAAGGATGCTGTTTGATCTCGATGGTGCGCGCGGCGCGCTCCCGCTGTACGTGCAGCTGGCGAATGCGCTCGAGAGCCACATCGTCAACGAGAAGCTCGAACCGGGCACACGGCTCCCGAGCGAGCCCACGCTCGCGGCGGAGAACAACCTCTCGCGCGCCACGATCCTGAAGGCGTTCGAGATGCTCGTCGATCGCGGCCTCGTGTCCCGCTACCAGGGGAAGGGCACCTTCGTGCGGGCCCGCCCCATGGAGCGCAGCCTGCCCGAGCTCACGAGCTTCAGCGAGCACGTCGACAGCCTCGGCCTTCGCCCGGGCAGCACGCTGCTCGACTACGCCGAGTTCGCCGCGACCGACCCCGAGAAGCCCGCGTCGGCCTTCCCCGCAGACGTCGACATCGTGATGATCGAGCGCATGCGCAGCGTCGGCGGCACCCCGGTCGGCCTGCAGCGCCTCATCGTCCCGGCCCACGTTGCGCACCGCGTCGGCATCTCCGAGTCCGCCGCCGCGCACCCTGACTTCTCCTTCTACGGAGCGCTCCGCGCCGCGGGCCTCGAGCTCTCCGCGGGGGAGGAGACGCTGCGGGCGATCAATGCCGACGCCCGCGAAGCCGAGCAGCTCGGCGTCGATCCGGGCACCGCGCTCATTGAGGTGGACCGCCACTCGCGCGGCACCTCGGGGCAGCTGCTCGAGCACGTCCGCGCGCGCTACCTCGGCACCCACTATCTCTACCGAGTCACGCTGAACAACCCATCCAACGGAGGATCCCATGAAACGAACTCGAGCACTGCTCTGCGTACCGGTGGCGGTTACGCTCATCGCGCTGACGGCGTGCGCCCCGAGTAACGGCGGCAGCGGAGCCGGCGGCAGCGGAGCCGACGGCGACAGCGTTGCGCTCGTCGTCGCGCAGGGCGGGCTGGGCGACCAGTCCTACAACGACCTTGCGAACGAGGGCTTCACGCGAGCCGTCGCCGACGCGGGGCTCACGTCGAGCACGATCGAGTCCGAGGACATCGTCGGCCAGGGCGAGCAGCTGCTCCGCCGCGCCGGGCAGGCAGGCATCAACCTCGTCGTCGACCTCGAGTTCTCGCACAACGAGGTCATCGGCAAGGTCGCCTCGGACTTCCCCGAGAGCGACTGGGTGATCTTCAACGCCGAGTCCGCGGGCGACAACGTCGCCTCGGTGCTCTTCCAGGAGCAGGAGGGCTCGTACCTCGCCGGAGCGCTCGCGGCGATGCAGACCACAAACACGAGCGACCCGAAGATCAACGCCGACAAGAAGCTCGGCGTCATCGGCGGAGCCTCGAGCGTGGGCATCGACAAGTTCCTCGTCGGCTTCATCCAGGGCGCGCAGGCCATCGATCCCGAGATCGAGGTGCTCACGGCGTACTCGAACGACTTCGCGGATCCCGCCAAGGGGCAGCAGCTCGCGCAGGCGATGTTCGAGCAGGGCGCGGACATCGTCTACGCCGTCGCAGGCGGCACCGGGGCGGGCGTGATCCAGGCCGCGCAGGACGCGAACCACTACGCGATCGGCGTCGACGACAACCAGGACGGCCAGGCGCCGGGCTTCGTGCTCACGAGCGTGCTGAAGCGCGCGGACCTCGCCGTCGAGAGCGTGATCGGGGACTACGCGCGAGGCGAGTTCCCCGGGGGCAAGACGATCACCTTCGGGCTGAAGGAAGACGCGGTCGGGCTCACCGACTTCGAGTTCACGAAGGACGCGATCGCCCCCGAATCGCTCGCGAAGATCGACGAGCTCACCGCCGGCATCGTGTCCGGCGAGATCACGGTCTGGAACGTGGTGACCGACGGCTACCCGGACTTCTTCCCGGGAAAGTAAGCCGCAGGACCGACCCGACAAGGAAGTCAGGAATCGATGGAACAGCACACCCGGGCGGCGGAGACGGGATCCGCCCCGCCGCCCCGGATCGAAGCACGAGGGATCGCTCGATCCTTCGGCACGGTCCGAGCGAATCGCGACGTCTCGCTCGCCGCTCACCGGGGCCAAGTGCTCGCGGTGATCGGCGAGAACGGCGCGGGTAAGAGCACCCTCATGCGGATGCTCTACGGGCTCGACCGTCCGGATGAGGGCACGATCCTCATCGACGGCGAGCCCGTGCGCCTCACCAGCGCGCGCGACGCGATCCGCCGCGGCATCGGTCTCGTGCAGCAGGAGCTCGCGATCGTTCCCGAGCTCTCGCTGCTCGAGAACCTCGTGCTCGGCAACGAGCCGACGACGGCGGGCCGGATCGACTGGGGCCGCGCGCGGCGTGAGGCGGCGTCGCTCGCGGAATCCGTCGGCGCGACGATCGACTGGGATGTTCCCGCGGCGCACGCGCCCATCGCGATCCAGCAGCAGGTCGAGATCCTGCGGCTCATCGGGCGCGGAGCCGATCTCCTGATCCTCGACGAGCCGACCGCGGTGCTCGCGCCCGCGCAGGCGACGCAGTTGCTCGAACTCCTGCGGCGCCTCGTGTCAGACGGCAAGACCGTCATCTTCATCAGCCACAAGCTCGGCGAGGTGATGCACGTGGCCGACGCGATCACCGTGCTCCGCGCGGGGATCACGGAGCCCGCGATCCCGCGATCCGAGGCCTCCATCGAGGGGCTCGCGCGGCTGATCATGGGCGGCGAGTCCGCGCCGATCGACGCCGCGAACCCGGGGAGCCCCGGGGACGTGGTGCTCGCATGCCAGGGGCTCACCGCCGCGGACGACCGCGGGGTCGAGCGGCTCTCGGGTGTCGACCTGGAGGTGCGGGCCGGAGAGATCGTCGGCATCGCCGCCGTTTCGGGGAACGGCCAAGACGAACTCGCGGAGACCCTCATTGGCCTGCGCAAGCTCACGGCCGGCTCGGTTGCGCTGCGCGGCAGGCCCCTCACCCGGGCGTCGGTGCGGGCGCGGCGCCGCGCCGGCTTCGGCTACGTCAGCGCCGACCGCAAGCACGAGGGCCTCGCGCTCGACCTCTCGATCGCCGAGAATGCGATCGCGTCGCCCTCGCTGGGAGCGCTCACACGCGGCGGCTGGTTCGCTCCCGCGCGCGTGCGTCGGGCCGTGGACGGCGTGCTGAGCTCGGGCGCCGTGCGCTATGGCTCGGCGAAGGATCCCATCTCGAGCCTGTCGGGCGGCAACCAGCAGCGCGTCGTCATCGCCCGCGAGTTGCGCGACCGCCCGGAGGTGCTGATCGCGAGCCAGCCGACCCGCGGCGTCGACATCCGCGGCATCGCCTTCATCCACGAGCAGCTGCGCGCCGCCCGCGACGCGGGGAGCGCCGTCGTGCTCTTCAGCGAGGAGCTCGACGAGATCCAGGGGCTCGCCGACCGGATCCTGGTGCTCCACCAGGGCCGTGTTGTGGGCGAGCTGGGACGCGACGCGGACCGCGTCGTGCTCGGCAAGCTCATGCTCGGGCTCCCCGGGAGTGAGGACCCGGTGGCTGCGGCAGGAGCCGCAGCCACACCCGACGAGGCGATCGCCTCCGCATCATCCGAGGACGGGGACACCGCGTGACCGACCAGCAAGCGCCGGAGACCGGCGCGCACACCAGCTACATTCCCGTGCCGGCGCCCGGCCGATTCTCGTGGCGGGCCGCGGGCGAATCGGCCTGGCGGATCGCGGTGCCGGTGGCCATCGCCCTCGCGGTCGGCGCCATCGCGCTGCTGCTCGGCGGCGCGAACCCCATCGAGATCTACGGCATGCTCGTGCAGGAGGCCTTCGGTGACGCGGCGCGGATCAACGCGACCCTCACCGCCGCGACCCCGCTGCTCTTCACCGGGCTCGCCGCGGCGATCGCCTTCCGAGGCGGAGTGTTCAACGTCGGCGTCGAGGGCAGCTTCGGCTTCGCGGGCCTGGCCGCCGCGGTCGTCGGTGTGAACGTGGGCGGCCTTCCGCCCGTCCTCGCGATCACCGCCTGCCTGCTCGCCGGCATGGTCGCCGGCATGGCCGTCGCGCTCGTGCCCGCGATCCTGCGCACGTGGCTCGGCGTCGACGAGGTCGTCTCCACCCTCATGTTCAACTTCATCGTCACGGGCGTCACGGCCTGGCTCGTGCAGTCGTTCTTCCTCGCGCCGGGGCAGGCGAACTCCGCGACCGAGTACGTCGCCGCCTCCGCCGAGCTCCCCCTGCTCGCGCCGCCCGGCCAGCTCAACGCCGGCTTCCTCTGCGCCCTCATCCTCGTCGCCTGCTACGGCGTGTGGATCAAGCGCAGCCAGCTCGGCTTCGAGTTCGACGCCGTGGGCAAGACCGCCCGATTCTCGATGGCGCAGGGGCTCCGCGTGCGCACCGTGCTCATGAGCGCGATGCTCATCTCCGGTGCGATCGGCGGTCTCGGCGGAGCCGTGCACGCCCTCGGCGTGGTGCACCGCTTCTCGGTCGGCTTCTCCGCAAGCTTCGGCTTCACGGGGATCGCGATCGCGCTGCTCGCGCGGTTCAACCCCGTCGGCGTCGTGATCGGTTCGGTCGCGTTCGGCGCCCTTGCCGCCGCGGGGGCGACGGTGCAGCTCTTCGTGAACATCCCGATCCAGCTCATCAGCATCCTGCAGGGCACCATCATGATGCTCGCGGTCGCGCAGTTCGCGATCCCGCGGCTCGTGCGCGCTCGGCGGGCGAAGCAGCAGGACCGGCAGCAGCACCAGCAGGCGGAGGTGTCGGCATGATCGACAGCATCATTGGTTCGACGTTGCTCCTCGCGGTGCCGATCGTGCTCGCTGCTCTCGGTGGTGCCATGCACCGCCGCGCGGGCGTCGTGAACATCGGCCTCGAAGGGCAGATGCTCGTCGGCGCGTTCTCCGGGATCCTCGCGAGCGCGGCCAGCGGCAGCTGGATCGTCGGCGTCCTCGTGGGCGGTGCCGCGGGCGCGATCGCCGGTCTCATCATGAGCCTCGTGATCACCCGCCTCTCCGCCAACGAGATCATCGTCGGTCTCGGCTTCAACATCGTGGTGCTCGGCATCGTGGGGTTTGTGCTGCGGAGCGTCTATGGCGTCTCGGGAACCCTGCGGTTCCCCGACCAGCCCCGGATCCCGCGGATCGACATCCCCGGTGTCGCAGACGTCCCGGTGCTCGGCGCGATCGTGAGCGGCAAGGACATCCTGTTCTGGCTCGCCGTCGTGCTCGTCCCCGTCCTGGCCTGGGTGTTCACGAACACGCGCTGGGGGATCCGCACGCGCGCGACCGGGGCCAACGAGTTCGCCACCGCCTCGCTCGGCGTGCGCACGCTCGCGATCCGAGACCTGGCCGGTTCGATCGCCGGGCTGCTCGCCGGCCTCGGCGGGGTCGCCCTCGCCCTCGGCGTGAGCGGCCTGTTCAACGAGAACATGATCGCGGGGCGCGGCTTCGTCGCGCTCGCGGCGTTCTACTTCGGGCGCTCGCGCCCGCTGCCCACCGCGCTCGCGTGCCTGCTGTTCTCGTTCTTCGACGCGCTCCAGGTGCGCCTGCAGACCACGAGCCAGTTCCCCACCGACCTCATCCAGACCCTGCCCTACATCGCCGTCGTCGCGGTGCTCGCCTGGACCGGCTTCTCCGCGCTGCGCCGCCGCAGCCGCGTCGCCGTCTGACCCACCCACAGGAGACCCTCATGTCCGACCACGCGCCGAACACCGCACTGCTGCTCGTCGACGTCATCAACTCGTTCTACGAAGCGGGCCAGCCGAACTTCTACCCGGAGGTCGCAGCGACGCTCCCCGCGCTCGCGGAGCTGCGTGACACCGCTCGTGAGCGTGACGCGCTGCTCGTCCACGCGGTGGAGCGCCACTACCGGGGCCTCGCGGACTTCGAGTTCTCGAAGCTCCCGCGGCACCACGAGGACGGCGCCCACGACGCCGACTTCTTCCCGGGCTTCGCGCCCGTGGAGCGGGCGAACGAGATCGTCGTGCCGAAGCGCCGCTACTCGGGGTTCTACGCGACGGATCTCGATCTCGTGCTCCGCGAACAGGGGATCCGTCGGGTGATCGTCGCGGGGGTGAAGACGAACGTGTGCATCCGCGCGACCGTGCAGGACGCGTTCGCCGGCGGCTTCGAGGTGTTCGTGCCGCGCGAGGCGACGAACTCGAACCGTCCCCACCTCGCCGAGGCGAGCCTCGAAGACATCGACCGCTACTTCGGCCGGGTCGGTTCCCTCGCCGAGGCGAAGGAGATGCTGTGAACGGCCGCGCCCCACTCCTCCTCGTCGCGGGCTACGCGAGCGTCGACTTCGCGTTGCAGCTCGCCCCGTTCCAGGGCGCGGATGCGACGACCACCGTGCTCGGGCGCGCCGACGAGTGGCCGCGGCACGGGGGAGTGGCGCACGTGACCCGGGCCGCCGCGGCATCCGCCGCCGAGCTCGCCGCCGTGCGCGTCGCCGCGCTGTCCTGGGTCGGATCCGATCCCGAGGGCGCCGCGTGGATCGACGCTGTCGAGCGCGGCGGTGCCGAGACCCGGGGCGTCGCCGTCCGCGGCGAGCGCAGCCCGAACTCCTTCCTCCTCTATCCGGAGGGCGAGGGCACCATCTGCCTGTTCGATCCCGGCGACTGCCACGACGGCGGCCTCACCGAAGCGCAGCGCGCGCTCGCGGCGGAGGCGGCGCTCGTCGTGCTGACGATCGGTCCCGAGCGGGCGACGAGAGACCTGCTCTCGGCGATCCGGCCCGATGCGGTCGTGTGCTGGATCCTGAAGCAGGATCCCGCGTCGCTCACCGGCGAGCTGCTCGCGACGCTCGCCGCGCGGGCCGACGTGATCACGCTGAGCGCCGGGGAGTGCGCCGCGCTGGACGGCATCGCCGCGGCTGGGCGGCCGGGCACCGACATCGTCGTCACGCACGGTGCGCGCGGCGCCGAGCTGCGCCGGGTCACCGCAGACGGCGCCTCTGAACACCTCGGCGACGTGCCGGCCCAGCCGGTCACGGGCGTCGATACGACGGGAGCGGGCGACACCTTTTCCGGCACACTGGCCGCGCGCCTCGCCGCCGGTCCGGCCGAGGCCCTCGGCTCCCGCGGCGCAGCGGACGCCGCCCCCATGCTCGAGCACATCGCCGCGGCCTCGGCCGCCACGGCGCAGATGCTCAGCGCCCGCAGCGCGGACGCCACACCGACCACGACACGAATGAGGAAGCAATGACTGCAACACGAGAAGCCTGGTACATCCACTGCACGCCCGATCAGGTTGGCGAAGACGCCATTATCGTCGGCGACCGCGGGCGGGTGCTCCTCGCGACCGAGCTGCTCGAAGACGCCGAGCTGCTGAACGAGGACCGCGGCCTCACCACCGCGACCGGCACCTACAAGGGGCGGCGGATCACCATCAGCGCGTTCGGGATGGGCGCGCCCATCGCGGCGGTCGTCGTCGAAGAGCTCTCGTACATCGGGGTGAAGCGCGTGCTCCGGCTCGGCACGGTGATGACCGCGGGTGAGACGCCGCTCGGCGCGCTCGTCGTCGCGCACGGCGCGATCCGGGGCGAGGGCACCTCCGCCGGCTACCTGCCGGTCGAGTACCCCGCGGTGCCCGATTTCGCGCTCACCGCGCGGGCGGAGGCGGCAGCCCGTGCGACCGGGCGCCCCGTCGTCACGGGCGTCTACGAATCGGCCGACGGCTTCTATACCGAGCTGATGCGCCGCGACGACCCGGCAGGCCAGGCCGAGCTCGTGGAGCGCCGACGCGGGCAGCACGTCGTCGGCACCGACATGGAGACGAGCGCCGTGTTCGTCGTCGCCCGCGCCCGCGGCATCGCCGCCGCCTCGCTCTGCCTCGCGAGCGTCGCCGGGGACACCTTCGCGAAGCTCGACGGCGAAGACCGCCGCCAGGCCGAGCTCGACCTGCTGCACGCCGGCCTCGAAGCGCTCGTCGCCGAGTAGCCGACCGCCACAGACCACACAGAAAAGAGGAAGACAATGAGCATTGCACAGGGATACTTCGACGATGTGATCGCGAAGCTCGCGGGGGTCCGCGATACCCAGGATGAGGCCATCGCGCAGGCCGCGGAGATCTGCGCCGACACGATCCAGAACGACGGCCTCGTGTTCACCTTCGGCACGGGGCACGGCGGCTTCGCCGCCCTCGAGATGTTCCCCCGCACCGGCGGGGTCACCGGATTCCGCCCCATCGTCGAGAGCTCGATCGCGCTGATGCACCACGTGCTCGGCGATCAGGGCACCGCGCAGTACCGCTTCCTGCACACCCGCGAGGGCTACGGCAACGCGATCCTGCGCTCCCACCAGATCAAGGAGGGTGACTCGCTCATCCTGTTCTCGCACTCGGGTATCAACGCGGTCATTCTCGACATGGCCGTCGAGTTCCGCGAGCGCGGGCTGAAGGTCATCGCCGTCACCTCGGTGCCGCACTCCTCGCAGGTGGAGAGCCGCCACTCGAGCGGCAAGCGCCTCTACGAGATCGCCGACGTCGTGGTCGACACCGGGATCCCGCTCGAGGACGCCTCCCAGTTCATCGACGGCCTGGAATTCCCGGTCGGCCCGACGTCGACGTCGATCGCCGTCGCGGTCGGCCACGCGATCAACGCCTCGACCTCGGCCGCGCTCGTCGCCCGCGGTGAGACCCCGATGATCATGGTGAACACCAACTCGAACCGCACAAAGCTCGCGCACCAGCAGAACGACCGCAACTACGCGGAGCTGTGGCGGCGCCTCCGCTCGCGCGAGTTCTCGGCCCCGGAGGTGCAGTAGCGATGGCGAGTCTCGATCGCGAGCTCTGCATCGGCGGATCCTGGGTGCCGTCGCTCGGCGGTGAGCGCGTCGAGGTGCGCGATCCGGCGACGGGCGAACTCGTCGGCACGAGCGCCGTCGCGCAGGCCGCGGACGTCGACCGGGCGGTCGTCGCCGCGCAGGAGGGGTTCCGGCGCTGGAACCTGCTCACCGCGGACGAGCGCGCCGAGATCCTGATCCGCGCCGCCGCGCTCGTCGACGAGCGCACCCCGCAGATCGCCGAGCTGCTCACCCGTGAGCAGGGCAAACCGGTGCCCGACAGCGTGAAGGAGATCTCGTTCGGCGCCCAGGTGATCCGCTACTACGCGGAGCAGGGGCGCCGAGTGTGGGGTTCGATGCGCCCCACCGCGCGGAAAGACATCCGCTCGCTCGTCACCTGGGAGCCGCTCGGCGTCGTCGCCGCGATTGTTCCGTGGAACTACCCCGTCGACCTCTACGCGTGGAAGATCGGGCCGGCGCTCGCCGCGGGCAACGCGGTCGTGGTGAAGCCGCCGCTCGAAGCGCCCCTCGCGATCGCCGAGTTCGTACGCTGTTTCGTCGACGCCGGGCTGCCCGAGGGGGTGCTCTCGGATCTTCCCGGCGCGCTCGAAGCCGGATCCCGGCTCTCGGAGCACCCGGACGTGGCGGCGATCACGGCGACGGCCTCGACCGCGACCGGGCAGGCGATCATGCGCTCGGCCGCGGCGACGATGAAGCGCGTCACGCTCGAACTCGGCGGGCACTCGCCGTTCATCGTGCTCGATGACGCGGACATTCCCGAGGCTGCGGCGGCTGCCGCACGCCGCTCGTTCTCGAACGCCGGGCAGATCTGCATCGCCGTGAACCGCATCTTCGTCGACGAACGGGTCGCCGACGACTTCGCGGAGGCCGTCGCCGCTGAGGCGCGTGCGATCACCCTCGGCCACGGCGTCGACGCCGGGGTCACCGGGGGACCCGTCACCACGCCCGCCGTGATCGAGAAGACGCGGCGCCACATCGACGACGCGCTCGCCGCCGGGGCCGTGCTCGGCGCGGGCGGCGCGCATGCCGAGGTACGCGATGGCCTCGACCAGAGCATGTTCTTCGCGCCGACCGTGCTCGACCGGGTGCCGGTCGACGCGCTCGTGATGCGGGAGGAGAGCTTCGGCCCGCTCGTCGCGGTGCACCGCTTCGGCGCGGCGGACGACGTGGTGGAGCTCGCCAACCGTGGCGACTACGGGCTCGCGGCCTACGTCTACGGCGACGACCTGGACCGCGCCTGGGGCGTGGCCGAGGGCCTGCACGCCGGCGGCGTCGGGGTCAACGTGAACGACGTGTCCGAGCTGCAGGCCCCCTTCGGTGGCTGGAAAATGTCGGGCTTTGGCCGCGAGCTCGGGCCGGAGGGCCTGCAGGGCATGATGCAGCAGCGGCACATCCGGATCCGCCGCCGGGCGGTGTAGGCGCGGGCGTGGGGGCGGGGGGCGCCTGCTCCCGCCCGCGCGCAGCAAGATCCGGTCGACTTTGATCC
>NZ_AYMV01000060.1 GCF_000633415.1 Leucobacter sp. PH1c
TGCTCGTCGGCACGGGCGCCTACGCGGGCGCGACGGTCGCCGCCCTCCGCGACCGCGGGGCGCGACGCATCCGGGTGCACTCGCCCTCGGGCCGGGCCGCCGCCTTCGCGGCCTCCCACGGGCTCGACGCGGTCTCCCCCGACGGCGTCGCCGCGGCGCTCTCGGGCGCCGACCTCGTGGTCGCGTGCAGCGCCGCCCAGGACCCGCTCCTTGACGTGCACGACTTCACGGCGCCAACCGCGCAGGAGCGACTGCTGCTCGACCTCGGCATGCCCAGGAACATCGCGCCCGAGGTCGGCGGGCTGCCCGGGATCGAGCTGCTCGACCTCGACACCGTCGCCCGGCACATCCCGATCCCCGAGCTGAGCGCCGAGGCCGAGGCCCGCTCGCTCGTGCGCGCCGCAGCCTCCGAGTTCGCGACGGACCAGGCCGAGCGCGCGATCGCCCCGACCGTGAGCACGCTGCGCGGTCACGTGCTCGGGCTGCTCGAGGAGGAGCTGTGCCGAGCGCGCCGGGGCACCGACGAGGGCGGCGTCCCGGCGGACGGTGCGAGCGCCGCCGTCGCCGAGGAGGTCGAGGCCGCGC
>NZ_AYMV01000061.1 GCF_000633415.1 Leucobacter sp. PH1c
GCCGACAAGGCCACCGAGGGTGACAAGTCGACCGAGGGTGACAAGAGCACCGAGGGTGACAAGAGCACCGAGGGTGACAAGTCGACTGAGGGTGACAAGTCGACCGAGGGTGACAAGTCCACCGAGGGTGACAAGTCCACCGAGGGTGACAAGAGCACCGAGGGCGATAAGTCGACCGAGGGTGATAAGTCCACCGAGGGCGATAAGTCGACCGAGGGTGACAAGAGCACCGAGGGTGACACGGCTACGGCTGGTGACGTGAACGCTTCGGCTTCGGCGTCGGC
>NZ_AYMV01000062.1 GCF_000633415.1 Leucobacter sp. PH1c
CGCGATCACGTGATCGCGGATTTCGGTCCAACCCAGCGTGCGCTCCGTGTCCACCAGGCCGGGCGCAATCGCGTTGACGCGCACCTCCGGGCCGAGCGCGACCGCGAGGAGCCGGGTGAGATGCTCGAGTCCGGCCTTGCTGACCGCGTAGGGAATCGAGCTCCCGCTCACGGTCGACGCCGCCATCGAGCTCATGTTCACGATCGTGCCACGGGTACGGGCGAGGGCGGGGGCGCAGGCCTGGGTGAGGTACCAGGGCGCGGCGAGATTCACATCGATCATGCGGGAGAAGAACTCCGGGGACACCGCGCTGAGGTCCCGATGCGGCACGGGGATGCCGATGCCGGCGTTGTTTACGAGCACGTCGATTCGTCCGAAGCTCTCCTCCGCGAACGCCGCGATCCGGGCCGCCGATTCGGGGGCAGCGAGATCCGCGTCCACGTAGCGCGCGTCGCCCAGCTCGGTGACGAGTGCCGCTCCCGCGTCTTCCGTGCCCGATCCGTGGGCCACGATCCGGTAGCCGCGGGCATCGAGCCGGGCCGCGATCGCGCGGCCGATCCCTCCCGTTGCGCCTGTGACGATCGCGACGGGCTCACCGGGGTCCCCGCGGCGCGCTGTGTCGGCCATGTCCGAAGGGTGCGGGGTGGGCGAAAGTGTCTCGGGCATCTCGGTCCTCGGGCGTCGGCGGTCGGGCTGCCCTCACCCTATCGGCATATCTTTTCCTGTTCAGATGATATTTCTGTCAGATATCAGACGGGATCGCCTGGTGGACATGCTGAGCGTGCTCGCGACGGGGCTTGCGCCACGCGAACCGCTGCTCCGGTCGCTGCCCAAGCCTCTGCTTGCCCGCATCAGCCCGGCCCGGCCCGCCCCGCCCCAAGC
>NZ_AYMV01000063.1 GCF_000633415.1 Leucobacter sp. PH1c
TCGGCGTCGGCGTCGGCGCAGGCTGACGCGAAGGCGAATGCTGCGGTGCAGGGCGCTGCGGTTGCGGCTGCTGATGCGAACGGCAACGACACGGCTTCGGCTGCTGCTGATGTGACGGCGCAGGCTGCGGCGTCGACGGCTGCGAAGGCTCAGGCTTCGGAGTCGGCTTCGGCTGATGCTCAGGGTTCGGCGCAGACCGCTGCTGCGGCTTCGGCGAATGCTGCGGCTGAGGCTTCGGCTGC
>NZ_AYMV01000064.1 GCF_000633415.1 Leucobacter sp. PH1c
GCGGCTGAGGCTTCGGCTGCGGCTGAGGGTAACGCGTCGGCTGCGGCGAAGGCTGCTGCTGAGGCGAACGCTTCCACTGATGCTTCGGCTGATGCCGCAGCGGACGCGGACGCGGATGCCGACAAGGCCACCGAGGGTGACAAGTCCACCGAGGGTGACAAGAGCACCGAGGGCGATAAGTCGACCGAGGGTGACAAGAGCACCGAGGGTGACACGGCTACGGCTGGTGACGTGAACGCTTCGGCTTCGGCTTCGGCGTCGGC
>NZ_AYMV01000065.1 GCF_000633415.1 Leucobacter sp. PH1c
CGGGGCCGGGCCTGACGCGTTCGGCCGGCGCCGCCTGAGGCGCCGCCGAGAGCCGGCTAGGCGCGCGGCGGCTGCGCTGCTGCGGCAGCGCGCGCGAACTCGGGGCCGTAGATGCGCCCCAGCACCTCGTCGCGCAGATCGAGGAAGGTGCCGTCGATGATGCTCGCGCGGATGCGATCGACGAGTCGCACGATGAACCGTTCGTTGTGAATCGTGGCGAGCGTCGACCCGAGCATCTCCTTCGCCTTGAAGAGGTGGTGCAGGTATGCGGCGGTGTAGTTCTCGCAGGTGTAGCAGTCGCAGCCCTCCTCGAGCGGCTCGAAGCGGCGGCGCTGCGTGGCGGCCTTCGCGTTGATCCGACCCGTCGCCGAGTACATGCTCCCGCCGCGGGCCTGCCGGGACGGGGCGACGCAGTCGAAGGTGTCGGCGCCCGCGGCGATGGCGGCGAAGAGGTCGTCCGGCTCCGAGATGCCGAGCAGGTGCCGGGGCTTCTCCTCCGGGAGCTCGTCGGTGACCCAGGACACGATCGTGCCGAGTTCGCTCTTCTCCAGTGCGCCGCCGATGCCGAAGCCGTCGAAGCGCTGCTCGGGCGCATCGGCGCCGCTCATCTCCGCGAGCCCGCGCGCTGCGGCTCGGCGGAGGTCCTCGTACTGCGCGCCCTGCACCACGCCGAAGAGGGCCTGGTAGGGGCGGTGCCCGCGATCCGTCGTCTGCCGCGCGTGCTCATCGAGGCAGCGGACGGCCCAGCGCGCGGTTCGGGCGACCGAGTCCTCCTGGTACGCGCGGGTGTTGAGGAGCGTGGTGCACTCGTCGAAGGCGAAGATGATGTCGGCGCCGAGCTCGTGCTGGATCCGCATGGATACCTCGGGCGTGAAGCGGTGCTTGTCGCCGTTGATGAACGACTTGAACGTGACTCCGTCCTCGTCGACGTGCGCGAGCCGCTCTTTGTTCTTCGCGATGACCTCGGCATCGGAGTAGGCGGACTCGGTCATGGAGATGACCTTCTTGAAGCCGACGCCGAGCGACATCACCTGGAACCCGCCCGAGTCGGTGAAGGTGGGGCCGTCCCAGTTCATGAAGCGGCCGAGCCCGCCCGCCTCGTCCACGAGGTCGGACCCCGGCTGCAAGAACAGGTGGTAGGCGTTGGCAAGTACCGCCTGCCCGCCGAGCTGCGTGACCGACTCGGGAAGCGTCGCCTTCACCGTCGCCTTGGTACCCACGGGGATGAAGGCCGGGGTCTGGATCTCACCGTGCGGCGTGCGGATCGTGCCGGCCCGGCCGAGCGGCACGTCGTCGCTTCCGCGCACGCCCGCGTCGAGGCGATGCTCCACGGCGAAACCGAAGTCTGCGGGAGTGGGCGGGGGAGTCAAAGGGATGCGCTCGTTCACTCGTCCATCTAAGCATCCGCGCCCCGGAGGCGGCCCCAGCTCCGGGAAGCGGTGGAACACGAAGAGTGGCGGCGGCGCTGTGGAGGGGGGAGCGGAGCAGCGGAGGGGTGCGGGGCGGTGGCGCGAACGCGGAGCAGTGAAGAGAGAGTGAAGGAGAGAGGAGCGGGGAGCGGGGAGCGGGGAGTAGGGCCTGCGCGCGGGACTGCGGGGAGGGGAAGGGAGACATGCAGCTGTGCCGGAGTTTTCGCGCCTGGTACGCGCCGCGCCCGGGAAGCGAGGTGGATCGGGCGGATTCGGGCACTTTCGGCCCGATTCTGGCCGGGGAGGCGCCGTGGCCGCATCACGGGGTGCTCGACAAGAATGGCGGAATCATGCGGAGACTCGCCCGGGATCGGAGCGTGGTTTGCCGTGGCCCGCGGATCTGCGTAATGTATTCCCTTGTCAGCGCGACAGGGCAGGCAGCGAGAGCGGCCAGGCCGGGAGCGGACAGCGGATCTTATGAAGATCACTCAGCCGGGAAGTTGAAACTTCCCACTGAAGTGTGTAAGATAAGATTCTCGTCGGGCCGCATGGAGAACATCAGTTCCCAGGCTCAACCCCCAACATTTGGGGTGAGTTGAGTGCGGTACGAGACAGGTTGCTGTTCGGAA
>NZ_AYMV01000066.1 GCF_000633415.1 Leucobacter sp. PH1c
TCCTCCTCGTGCTCGTGCTCGGCGACGTCGTCGCGCAGATCCCGATGGCCGCGCTCGTCGCGGTGATGATCGCCGTATCCGTCGCGACGTTCGACTGGCACTCGATCCGCCCCTCGACGCTCCGCCGCCTCCCCCGGAGCGAGACGATCGTGATGCTGCTCACCGTGGCCGCCGTGCTCGTCACGCACAACCTCGCGATCGGCGTCGGCGTCGGCGTGGTCGCGGCGTCCGTGCTGTTCGTGCGCCGCGTCGCAAGCGTGGTCGAGGTGACTCGCTCGCTCCGAGGGGACGCCGATGCCCCGATCGCGCACTATGCGGTGCGAGGGGAGCTCTTCTTCGCATCGAGCAACGAGCTCACCACGCAGTTCTCCTACGCGGAGGATCCGAGCCGCGTGGAGATCGATCTGAGCGCCGCACTCATCTGGGACGCCTCGACCGTCGCCGCGATCGACGCGATCGAGACGCGGTACGCGCGGCGCGGGATCCGTGTGGAGCTCACGGGCATGAACGACCGCACGCGCGCCCTGCACGGGCGCCTGAGCGGCGGCCTCGGCGAGGGCTAGCCTCCGCGGCGCGCCCTG
>NZ_AYMV01000067.1 GCF_000633415.1 Leucobacter sp. PH1c
TCCCGGCGGCCCCCGCCGCTCCGGCAGCCCCCGCCGAGCCCGTCGCTCCAGCAGCCGCCCCCGCTCCGGCAGCGGCCCCCGTCGCTGAGCCCGCGATCGCGCCGCCCGCCTACACGCAGCCGCCCGCCTACGCCGCGGCTCCCCCGGCTCCGCCCGCGCCCGGCGCCCCCGTCGCCGGCGCCCCCTACCCGGGCCAGCCGCAGCAGCAGCCCCCGATGAACGCGCTCGCGATCGTCGCCCTCATCGGCGGCATCCTCATGAACGTGGTCGGCATCATCTGCGGTCACATCGCCCTCGCGCAGATCAAGCGCACGGGCGAGCGCGGCCGCGGCATGGCGCTCGCCGGCACGATCATCGGCTACGTGAGCCTCGCGGCGTCGATCATCGGCATCATCTTCTTCTTCGTCTTCGCGGGCCTCGCCGTCCAGGCCGCGAGCTCGTCGGCCAGCAGCTCGCTCAGCCAGCTCGAGGACGCGACCACCGAGCTTGAGGAGTCGCTCAGCGATCAGGGCATCGACGCGGACACCACGGGCGATCGCTCGCCCGAGTTCTGCGCAGCGCTCGACGCCGCCTACACGATCACCGATCCCGACACCGCCGAGTTCTCCCCCGAGGAGGTCGCTG
>NZ_AYMV01000068.1 GCF_000633415.1 Leucobacter sp. PH1c
GCGGTCGTCGAGGGCCTCGCCGCGGCGGTCGACGAGCCCCCACGTCGCCGCAGCCGCGATGATGAAGAAGGCGGCGAAAAGCGCGAACGTGAAGCCCGTGCCGGGCCCCGCGAGCAGCACCGGCACGAGGAGCGGCGCCACGATCGACGCAATGCGGCCCACGCCCGCGGCCCAGCCGGCGCCGGTGCCCCGCATGGAGGTCGGGTAGATCTCCGGCGTCACGGCGTAGAGCGCGCCCCACGCGCCCAGGTTGAAGAACGAGAGCGCCATGCCCGAGGCGATGATCGCGGCCTCGGTGTGCACCGTGCCGAAGCACACCGCGGAGACCGCCGAGCCCACGAGGAACACGGAGAGCGTCGGGCGGCGGCCCCACTTCTCGATCAGCCAGGCGGCAACGGCGTAGCCGGGCAGCTGCGCCAGCGTGATCACGAGCGTGAAGCCGAAGGAGCGGACGAGGCTGAAGCCCGCATCGACGAGGATGCTCGGGATCCAGATGAACGCACCGTAGTACGCAAAATTGACGCAGAACCAGATCGCCCAAATCGCGAGCGTGCGGCCGCGGAACTCTCGCGACCAGAGCCCCGCGAGGCGTGACCCGCCCGAGCGCGCGACGGGCGCCGCGGGC
>NZ_AYMV01000069.1 GCF_000633415.1 Leucobacter sp. PH1c
TTCATCGAGGAGCTGAAGTCGCTCGAGCTGGGGCTCGAGAAGCGGCTTCCGGCGAAGGTGGGGCTGCTCTCGGGTGGTCAGCGGCAGGCGCTGTCGCTGCTGATGGCCGGGTTCACGCAGCCGCGGATCCTGCTGCTCGATGAGCACACGGCGGCGCTCGATCCGCAGCGCGCGGCGCTCGTGACGGATCTCACGGAGCGGATCGTGGCGCAGGGCGGCCTGACGACGCTGATGGTGACGCACAACATGGAGCAGGCGCTGAAGCTCGGCAACCGTCTCATCATGATGCACGAGGG
>NZ_AYMV01000070.1 GCF_000633415.1 Leucobacter sp. PH1c
TACGGGGGGGGTCCCGGGGCACGGGGGTGCGGGGCGGCTGGGCGGCCGCCCCGCAGGCCGGGCCCGGATCGCTCCGGGCCCGGCTGCGCCTGGCTTAGGCGCCGAACTGCGCGCCGGTGTCGCGGACCTGCGCCAGCGAGACCGTGAGCTCGCCGAGCGTGTCGACGAGGGTCACGTCGGTGCGGTCGGTCACCGTCGTGTCGGTCGCCTGGTACCGGAAGTCACCGTCCACGTCCTCGTAGAAGGACGCGTAGATGATCACGTTCAGGTCGACCGTGGTGGCGGGCATGCCGAACACGGCGGACTGGGCGGTGACGCCGTCCACAGCGGTCGCGGTCGAGCCGAGGATGCCGTTGGTCGCGTCCTCCGCGCCCGCAGCCTGCCCGGCAGCGGGGGCCGAGAGGTAGAGGAGCGGCGAATCCGCGGTCTTCGGCAGCGCGGTCTCGGTGACGAGCAGCTGGTCGCCGTAGTAGACCTCGTAGCTGTAGTTGATGCCCGAGACGTTCTCGGTG
Source organism: Leucobacter sp. PH1c (assembly GCF_000633415.1). GTDB lineage: Bacteria > Actinomycetota > Actinomycetes > Actinomycetales > Microbacteriaceae > Leucobacter. The sequence goes on from NZ_AYMV01000070.1 coordinate 513, forward strand.
AGGTTCTGCAGGCCGTCGATGCCGACGCGCGCGACGAGGTTGTCGCCGTCGAGCGTCGCCGTCGTCTCGAACGAGGCGGCGAGCTTGTCACCGGGGGCGATGCGCCAGGCCGTGATGTCGGTCACCTGGTGGCCGGGCTGCGAACCGTCGCTCGCGCCGACGGTCT
>NZ_AYMV01000071.1 GCF_000633415.1 Leucobacter sp. PH1c
CTATTCCGCCGCGCTGAACTCTGACGGAAACGCCTTCGCGTGGGGGAGCAACTTCTACGGGCGGCTGGGAGATGGGACGCTCGAAGATCGAGGGATGCCGGTGCAGGTGGCCGCACCGGCGGGGGTCACCTTCACGCAGATATCGGCCGGGGTCTCGCACACGCTCGCACTGGGGTCGGACGGGAACGCCTACGCCTGGGGAGGGAACTACTCCGGGCAGCTGGGGGATGGGACGGACACGAGTCGGGTGGATCCGGCACCGGTCGCCGCGCCTGCGGGTATCAGTTTCACGCACGTGGCGGCCGGCGCCTTTCACTCAGTTGCGCTGGGCTCGGACGGAAACGCCTACGCCTGGGGGCAGAACTCCGCCAGCCAGCTGGGGGACGACACCTTAGAGGACCGGTGGACGCCCGTGCAGGTCGCCGCGCCCGCGGGCG
>NZ_AYMV01000072.1 GCF_000633415.1 Leucobacter sp. PH1c
GGGCGGGGTCGCGCGGGCGCGGGATCCGCTAGCGCGCGTCGGCGGTCTGCGCCGCACGCCACCCGAGGTAGTTCCCGGCGAGCTCGACCACGTCGAAGCCCTCGCGGCGGAGCGCGCTCGCGACGACGCCGACGCGGGCGCCGCTGCGGCAGTGCGCCACGATCGTGCCCGTGCGGGGGAGCTCGTCGAGGTGCCACAGCGCGCGCCCCGCAGAGAGCTGCGCGGCGCCGGGAAGGTGGCCCTCCGCGAACTCGGCTCGCCCGCGCACGTCGAGCAGCAGCTCATGCGGGAACTCGACGAGCGCCGCGGGCTCGACCGTGGGCACGGGGGCCTGCGGCAGGCCGTCGAGCGCCGTGATGAATCCCGCGACGCCGTCGATGCCGACCCGGACGAGGTGGTCGCGCAGCTCG
>NZ_AYMV01000073.1 GCF_000633415.1 Leucobacter sp. PH1c
TACCTCGCCGAGCACCTCGATGAGGGCGTGCTCGCCGAGGTCGAGCGCCAGTCGGGCGGCGTGGGCCACGTGCACCTGCAGGTGGGCGACGTGGGCCGCGCGCGCGAGTTCTACGTCGACGCGCTCGGCTTCGAGGCGACCGCGAGCGCCCATCCCGGCGCGCTCTTCGCCTCGGCGGGCGGCTACCACCACCACGTCGCGATGAACACGTGGAACAGCCGTGGCGCAGGCCCGCGGGCGGCCGCGCTCGGGCTCGGCGACGTGGCGATCACGCTGCCCGGACGCGAGGACCTCGACGCCGTGGCCGCCCGGCTGCGGGCGCGCGGCATCGCGTTCGCCGACTCGGGCGCCGCGATCGCCG